>JAVBRB010000017.1:0-113240 GCA_031548515.1 Rikenellaceae bacterium
GCATCTCACATTATACATAATATTGCGAACACCGGCTCCCGAATGGAAATATGCAGCTTCTGAAACGGAGAAGGACTTCAGGGGAAGTATACCGGCATGAGTATACCAATAATACCCTTTAGCACCTTGTTCTTTTAACTGCACGTTGTCCCTGTAGCCGCAGAACTGGAAAGTACCGTAACCGGGAATAGTCATATTATCGGTGGTTGCACTATATATGTCGAGGGGCGGAATATCGTGTTCGTTCGGGATCTTCCATCCGGCGGGACATGGGTCGTAAACGGATTTCTGGGATCCGTTCCAGCATGAAAGTCCGTCGGAACCGTCCCAGTCAGTCGTTCCGTCGGTCTTCATCGGGTTACGGATAATCTCGGCCAGCGTCGACATCGACGGCGTGACATTGTTAGCGGCGTCGAATGACATTGCCCCCGAAGGTCCGTAGTAACTGTTGGTATAGGGGAACGGGTCTTTGCGCCCGAACTGGTAATACAGCCCCCACGAGTCCGATGTAGTCCCGATTGTTTTAGCGCCCAGGTTGCGGTCCATCCATTTGTTGTAGGTTCCGGTTCCGCTCAGGATCGTGCTCTTTACGGACGATACCCAGATATGCCAGCTCCACCTTACGACATCCGCACCCAGAGAGGCCGGCTCGGATGTTTTCCTCGGGGTAGTAATGGCCACAGAAGCATTGCCTTCCCTCGAACCCGTTTTGATGCACAGCAGCGCTCCCGGCCCTTTGCCCGAAGCAAATGCCCATTCTATGCTCGAAGTCGGCGTGGAAAACGCGTTGTCCGACCATATCAGTTTGCTACTGACCTTGTCGCCGTTTTCGATAACCGTTCCGAGCGACGTGAGGTTGGCTCTCGACGCTTCGATCACGATCACGTCACCCGGAGTCGCAACATAACAGTTCGCCGCTTCCAGAAGTTGGCCGTAAAGCACGACGCGGCTTATTTTCGGAGTATAGTGATATTCCTGTTCGGCAAAAGTCAGGTTGACATAATATGCTGTCGTATTGTTGGGATCGTTTGCCGGCCTGAAATACACCTGCTGGCTGTTCTCTGCGGATGAAACCGTCACCGGGGTATATTTACTGTAGGTTATCCCGGTTCCTCCCGTAGCTGTTACGTTCCACGACAGAGGACTCGATACCTCCATCTGGTGGTACATCCCGTCCATTTTGGCCGCGACGGGTTCCGCCGTGATCCAGCTGCCGGTCTCCTGCGAAATGTTGAGGATATAGTTCATATTCCCGGCGGTGATCCTGATCGCCGCGCTGTTGGCGACGGTCGTCGCATTCCACGACAGGCGAACGGTTTTCGCATACACTCCTCCGGAAACAACACTTGCCGATAACCATGCCGGCGCGGTGCCTTCCCACTGCCATGTCACGCCCGGTATGAAATTGTTGCCCGTGCCGCTCTTGTCCCCGGCTCCGGGAAAATTCGTGCCGAAAGTGACCTCTACCCATCCCTGTTCGGCATAGAGTTTAAGCGAGGAATGCGAAACGTCGATATAGTTGTTGCCTTCGAACACGACGCTCTGTCGGGCTTCGTTCCATTCCATGACCTCGGCCTGAATGTAAATATTACCGTCCAACGCATCCTGCCAGTCCGTATAACCCGGACCTGTAACACTTTTGATCTTAACCGTATAATAGTGGTTGCGCAGAATGTCGACAGGCAGTCCGTTGCCGTCGTGCAGTAGAACCTTATACCAACCGTTCACCCCGTTACAGGCCGCATTCACCAGAAGGCAGAACTCGTCCAAGGCCGTTTTGCCGTATTCCGACACATACATTATCTCCGACGGATCGGCATATTGCATCATCGGGGATAGCATCGCAGTAGTGAATATGCTCGGCGCAGTTACCCTTCTGCTGCCTCTATGGTAATTGATTCCCAGCGGAGCCGCACGTCCGCTCTGGTATTGATAGGGCACCATGACCGAATTAAGAACAAGCAAAGACGAAATATCATCGGCCACCTTAAGCTCCATGCGTGCCACCGAACGGACCATCTGCACCGTAGGGATGGAAGTAGTGGAGGTTATCGCACACAGGCTCTCCGTCTCGCCCCACATCGGCAGGCAGGTCGTATTCCAGTCTCTGGACATCTCGAACTTGAGGCCAGAAAGCAGGTCCTGTTTGGAGGGTTTGACCACGGGCAGATTCATCGCGTTCACTTCGCTTCGCATGTTGGCCAGCAGCACGAAACGATACGTCTCGGCGGAACCTATGGGCATATCGATCTTGAACGTTAAGTAAGCACCCTCGGCGACTATGTCGTTTGCAACCAACTGTACCAGTTTAACGAACGAAGTAGTGGAATCAGCCTCGTCGGCCGACGAATAGACCACCACGTCCAGCGTCTTTACATATTCTTCGTCGACCGCCCGTGTCACCGTTGCAGCCGTACCGGGAATATTCATAGAGATCGAGACCTGCTTACCGCCACCGGAAATGGAAGGACATTCCGCGGAATCGTCGCGGAGGCATCCCGTAAAGGCCAGTACCGCAGCAGCCGTTGACAGTATGTACTTACCGAATTTCATTATCTGTTTTTCCTTTTCTATTCATAATGGTATTTCTTGTCCACGACGCATCTTACAGGCATCATGACTCCGGGAGAAGGACTGCCGCCGTAATTGGCGGTAAAACCTGTCTGAAGGTGACCATCCGGCAGTATTTGGAGAAAAACAGCCGAAGACGCAGCACTGACCTCGCGTTCATCCTGTGTCTTATAATCGCTTTCGGAGAACACGTCCGGGTACTTCATCAGATTCGCGTTCATATATTCTTTTGTGACTATGCCGTTCCATCCCGACATGAAAAATCCGAATTCTCCGCGGTAACGCCACCCCTCGGTGGTAGTCAACACATTATATCCTCCATGGTACGTATCTCCGTTGCTGAGGAAGGCCTCGGCCGCATGGATCTCTTCCCCCAGGTATGCATCGGGGCCCAACTGCGAAGCGGTGTAAAGTTGCCTCAATCCGATCAGATCCTCGTAGTCGGGGAGCCTCCACCCTTCGGGACAGGCCGTCGCGGCATTGGCGGGAGAGTAGTAGGGACCTCCCTGAACGGACCCGTTATACATGTCGGTATTCCATGTCCCGTAAGAAGAGTTCTCCACCATCCAACAGCTATAATTATCGCCGTACGGGTACTGTACCAATGTCATCAACAACATTTCTTTATCATCCTGCCGCCACTCCGCATACGGTTTTCCGAATAAGGTTTCAGAAGCCCTGATCATATAATCGCGCGGATTGCCACCTATAAGGTGCGTTTTCACGGTAGTAGCACCGAACTGTACATTCTTCGTGACTCCGCTGATACCGCAGTTGACCCAGTCCTGGGTTATCGGAACGCTTACAGTCCGGCCGGCCGAAGTAACGTTAACAACAGCATTGCGGACTCCGCTGGAGGAATTGGCGGCGCACTGGACGTAGAAACCCGTTCCATCCGCTGTCTTTTGCGCGGTAAGACCCCAATTTGTTCCCGACGGATACGTTACTGATGAGATCGACCATTCGTTGTCGGATTCCACGACAAACGTGTTAGAGGGCATGGCGCCGTTGAGGTGCGACCAAAAACTGATGGTGCGCGAAGCCGGCGTAACCGACAGCCGCGGCATATAGCTTTGCTGTACCTTGACCGTATATTTCCAGTGTCCCGCGCTCAAGTGTATATATCCGGTGCGGGTGGTAACCGCAGTATTCTCTTTCGTCTTGATCAGCATGCTGTTCGTCACGAAAGGAACGCCGTTGGTAATATCGGTACTCAACCATAAATCGGATCCAGGATCGACTTCATAAGTGATTTCATCGATTCCCCATCCGCCTAAGTAGTCGGTGTACAGTGACAGGATATTGTCGGCACGGCTGCCGTCAGTCCGGGCGTCGTTGTCCAGATAGAACTCCCGCTGCGAAATATCGAACTTGTAAGGCCCCTCTATATCCGCGTCATGCCTGCTTTCGCTCCACGGCACCACCGTCATGTTGGCCCACATGTTGGGGATTCCGGCTGCGGCCTCTTCCGGAGTGGCGAATCCGGACCCGTCGATGGACTGTATCTTGAACGTATACCTGTAATTACGTTCCAGGCTAAGGCCGGGAATATTTTCAGACCCCACCCTATACCAGGTAAGATCGCTGGTATTTTCGCTCCCGCCTTCGGAATAATAACCGCCTATCAGCACATAGCCCTCCTCCACATTGTCGTAGGAAGCCGCCGCGAGTGGAAGGTACGACAAGAGCGGAAGGTACATTTCGCTGAACATTCCGTATTTGGAAGGGGCGCCCAGTGTATATGTCCTGTTGATGAGCGTTCTGCTGCCGGGTTGGCGGGACACAAATATATTGTCATACCCGTAGACCCCGGATACATATCCCCTGTCCGGGAAGCGGCAAAGGGCGACCTGTGCCAACTTGAAATTATCGAATCCGCTGGGAGTGCCGGCATTATAATTGAAGCCCACGTCGATCGCCACGACGGCGCGCACAAGATCGAGAGGCCCGAAATCCGATCCTTTCAGGTTCCCGGACATCGTTACGACGGTGCTTGTCATTGAACTCATGGGAAAATACTGGGTAGATGTTGGAGAGGCGTCCCATTTGCCCGGAACATGGTATATGAGTTTATCCATGACGCCCTGGATTCCGTCCCCGCGCGACACTGAAGCCGAAACCGAATTCCAGATATCCCGCGAGTTGGCCAGCACCATCAGGAACACCTGCTTGCCGACAAGGGAAATTTCCGTACCGCCGTCATTGATACCGGTAGCCAGCATGGCCTTGAACGTCTTGGCGTTGCTGCCGGCCGTATTCCTGATGTCGTAGCCGTGCGTGGCGTAGAGGAATTTCTCTGATCCGGGAATCGCAGTGTCGTATTCGAATACGAGTACGTCTATGTTCTCGACATGGTTCTCCTGGTCGGCCGACAGGGCGCGGCTTACAACTTCCCCTTCATTCTCAAACCCGGCGATCAGCTCCACGGCAACATAATCGTTGTTCTTGCCCGGGGCCTCATGCGTATCCCGCAAACATCCCGACAGGAAAACCGCGGCGGACAGAAATAATATGTATTTTATATGGCTTTTCATTTTCATTAACTGCCAGGTGTCGAAAAAATCCCTGGCTTTGCTATTAGTCCTGTTTCTGTTCGACGTTAATTATATATGTCCACTTGCCGGCCTCGATGTATATCCTTCCGTAACGCTGCGTGGCGGAATTATATTCGGTTACGTTTACCGACAGGGCTGTCGTTGCATAAGGATCGCCGCCCGATTTGTCGACGCTCAGCCAGCCGGCGGGTATTTCCGTGCCGCCCGTCACATCGGTAATGGCCCGTACCTTCCAGCCTTCCGCATAATCAGTAAATATGTCGACCTTGTTATCGGTATCGGTATCGCCGCGCGCCGCGCCGTCGAACGAGAATTCCGGTTGGCTCACGGATAGTGCATAGTCGCCTGTAATACCGGTCACCAAGCCGTTCGTATTCCATACTTCAACCTTGGTGTTCATTTTGGTCGTGACCGAACCTGCGGCCTCCTCCGGAGTCGGATATCCGGGTCCGTCGGCACCGGTGATGTTCACCATGTAGCGGTGCCCGCGCAGCACGTCGAGATAGTCAACGGCGTTTACACCAGGTTTGCTGCGGTCATAGAAGTCTATCCTGTAATACGACATGACGGTTGTGTTCTGCGGCTCTCCCTGGGCCGTATAGTATCCGCCGATAAGCAGGAATGCGCGCATGTCGTTCGTGGAGTTCTTGTTGTCAGCCTCATGCATGAAGAAACGGCCCGCGATGGAGAACGCGGTTGTCGTTTCGCCGGTGCCGGCCGCGAGTATCTGGTTTCCATCGGCCTCCGGCACCGTGCTGGGATATTTGACCACCGAGCCGTTGAATTGCGCCGCGGGTCTCGGGACCACATACCCCCTGGTCCTGGCGTTGCGGATCTCGGCATACTTCAGAACAAAGTGGCTCAGACCGTCCGCTTCGGTATAATCGCCGTTGGCTTTTACGGCGACGTCAACCCTGGCGACAGCAAACAACATATCGATCATGCCGAAATCGCCTCCCTTTGTGGAATAAGTAACTACAACACTGCGCGGCGACTCCCCCCACATGGGGATCGGGTCCTGGGTTCCCCACGCCTTAATGCCGAACTGCAGCTTGGCAAACAGATCTTTCTTGGTCAAGGTATACCTGTCGGGGTCCGCAAGCAATGCTTCCACCTCGTCCGTGCAGTTGGCGATAAACACCAGCTTCTGCTTTTCGGTGCTGTCCTCGCTTTTCTGCAATGTTATAGAATATTTACGTGTAGTAGGATTGTCGGGATGTGCCAGCTCCTGGACCGGCTGCGTATAATACATGAACGTGTCGTTGTCGCCGCTACCACCTTTGTCGTTGAACACAAACACATACAGATTCTCCCTGTCGATATCGTATTCATGGGCGGCATGATTCACGATGGTTTCGGCACGGGTTCCCGTGAGTTCGGGCACCTTTATCTGTATTTGTATTTTCCCGTTCCTCTCGTCAGGACACAACGATGTATTGTCGTGGACACAGGAGGGGAGGACAACCGTCAACAGTACGAATATATATTTTACAAGTTTCATCGGGTAATCATTAAAGATTCCATACAGGTTCTAAACGCCGCCTATCGGGTCTTCTATGCCGTGCCAGCCATTTATCTCTATAAGCGTGACGACATATACCCCATTTTCCATCTCCAGGTCGTATACAAGTTCGTATACATCCTGCCTGTCGAGATATTCGTTTATCGGCATGGTACTGGTCGAATATTCGGCGCGGAGTTCAGCGATTTTTGCGGTCAGGCCCTCGTCCAGGTACTCTATTCCGGAATTTGTTCCGGAGATATTTATCGTAGATCCGTCGTTGCCGAACAACCTTCCCACCCTGATCGTGGTCTGCAGCGAAGTTTCATACTGTTCGAAAGATTTCAGCGATATATGCGTCATAGTGCGGGTATCGGCCCCGTCTATGGAGTTGTCGTTTTTAATTGTTCCGTTGGGAAGCGCCAATTTAAAGGTGAGGTCGGGTAACCCTTCCTCCCAGGCTCTTGTAGCCTTGTAACGTATGGTGATTTTAATATCGTTCGTGTCTTTTATCATTGACACTGTCTTATCGCCCTTTTCTCCTTTGGCGAGTTCGGTAAACCCGTAAAAGAAATGGCATGGATTTTCAGTGACGGTACCCAGCCCGTCGCTGCAAAGCATTTTGACGCGCGCATCGGCCATGTTGTAGTGGCTGGGGCAATCGTAGTATTTTTCGTCTTTGTTGCCGTATGCTATTATATAATAGTCGTCCTGGCGCAGCCACTTCAATGCGAGGCTGTAATTTTCCTTTATGAGGTCGGCTTGAGTGTAGTGGTGTGCCGCCGCCAGAGAGCCGTCCGTCCGGCGGTAAGCATACAGATCGAGGCTCGATACCTGTTCTCGGAACAGGTCGAGATCTTCCATGTTGTAAGTGTATTCGAAACGCAGCCGCACCAACGGGAAGCAATCGTCCGTGTTGTCGTCTATGGTAACGCATCCCTGCAGGGACAGCAGCGCGACAGCGGAGGCCCAGAGATAACGTTTCATGTTACGACCTGTCATATATTTCGGTTCTTTGTTCATTTTGCGTTCCTGCGGGTGTTTTTGTAAAGGAATGGAAAAGGGGAAGCCCGCTGCCGGATACCCTTCGGCGGGCATCCCCTTTCATTTGACTTTTGTATCGTCCGGACTATCCTTTCGGATAGAGCCTGCCGATTAGATGTTACCTTCCTGAGTTATACCGTGCCAGTTGAGCATTTCGATATCGACTTTAACGTCAACGTCGATTTCGTCGATTGGGGGATTTTCAGGAATAACGCCGTCGTCATCGTTGTCGTCATTTTCGTTCGACGAACCTATACCCTTGATGGTAGCGATGGTAACGTTGAAAGCGTCGTTACGTGCAACCACGTGGCGGTTGCCCTGTTCGGGGTTGAACAACGCCAGAGTCCAGTAGCACTGTGCGCTGGCATACGTTGCGATGAAGAATTCGCGGTTGACGCCTTCTGTCAGTGCGGTTTTCTTAGCAGAAAATGCGCTCGTCACGGAACCGGATGTTATACCGGCCATAAGCCTTACAGTAGTCATGTTCGGTATTTCTCCGAAGTATGCGGGCAGCCATTCTGCATTGGTTTTGTCCCATACGCGGTAGAAAGTCTGGCCGTCAACGTATGTAGCGGCAGTACCGTCGTTCTTAACCACAATAGCCTTGTTGGCGAATGTCACAACACCGCGGATGAGCAGCGACGTAGCGTTCCTTGCATACGAAATTTCGTTCCAGTTTTCAGGAATGTAGAGGCCTGCCGACAGAGCCGGAGAGGTAGCTGCAGCCGTATAAGTACCGAGCGTACGGTAGTAGTTGGTCCTGATGTCTCCGTTGCCTGTGATCTTGTTGGCGATCTCACCGAAGGGGGTAGCTCCGGTTTCTGCCTGCGACCACTTCTGGAAAGCGTACATCTCTTTCGGGTTGTTCATAACCTGGAAATTGAGAGTTTTGAACGTGATCCCGAAGTCGTCTTCAAGACCTGACTTGTTGGGTTTGTCAGCCATGAAAACCTTGGCAACTGCACGGCCCACCTTTATGGTAATGTCGTTGGCTCCAGGATTGGGAACTGCTGCTGTAGGAGGCACGAAGTTGATTGCGTCATTATAGCCGGTCATCAGGAACTTACCTGAAACAGCGGGCAGGTTAGCCCCAAGAGTGAGGAATTCCTTTTTCATGAACGCATCCAGCATGATACCAACGGTGGAGTTTGCCGGAGTAACTTCGTCGACAAAATCAACCGGATAATCGGTGTTGTTGAAGACAATACCGTTCTGGCCGGCATTAATGGCAACGAACACGACCTTGGGACCGGTGGTCGTGGCAACAACTGTTTCAACGACAGCGCCGGCAGTTACGGTAAGCGGAGCTTTCTGGGTAAGCCTTCCGGTGATCTTGTTGAAGATGAATACCGTTGCATCCACGATGGTGGATTCACCGGGAGCTACGATGTCGTCAAAAGCGCGGGATGCTCCCGACGGCAGAGAAACTTTGATAATTGCATTGGTAGCAACGCCTTCCTTGACCCTACCGTTTTCACCGCCGTCCTTTGCACAGCCGATCATGGCTACGGCAGCGATGGCTGCCACAATGAATTTGAAATTCTTTTTCATGTTTTGAGGAATTGATTAAAAAATAATTTGGTTGAAAATTAAAAATGTTTGTCTTTTGGTCCGTTATTGCTTTATCTGTTTTTATATCTCTCCATCTTCACGTTGTCCTCGCGTTTCAGCCTCACCTGTTCGAGGTTAGACCGCGCTTCCGTAATTCCGGCGGAGGCGGCACGTTTGAACAGCTCTTCTGCCTGATCCAGTTCGCCCGACAACATGCACAACACTCCCATGTTGTTCCACGCAGCCGGACTTTCGCCCGCACGGTCGAGATAACGTTTTGCGGTTCCCGTTTCCCCGCGTTCGATCAACACCGCAGCAGCATTGTTAAGTGCCGTCGGATCATCGGGAAAAAATCTGAGGACGCGGTCAATTATAATTTCTTCATACTGGTGAGTGCCCTTCCCAAAACTCCGCGCCCCCAGATAAAATTCCCTTTGGCTCAATAAGTCGTCTTTTCTTCCGATGATTGCGACGATCTCTTCCACAGTGTAATCCCTGACCGAGTAGTCGATCTGGTACTCCACGCGGCGCAGTCCGGGAAACATATCCCGGAGCATTGTACGCCAGATTGCTCCGCCGCGCAGACGTATCAATTTGCTTTCACGGGCATCGGGTTCGGGAGTGGATTCAATAATGTTGATTATTTCATCTTTGTCAGTGATTTCGCCGCCAATGACAAGGGCCTTCAGTCCTTCCCAGTCTTCAGCCGTATAGTCGACCCTGAACATATCTTCCATAAGGCTGAAACGGCGCTTCATATAATCTTTCAGAGCATACGAACGTTCGCGTGCAAGCCTGTCGTTGTTGTTGTAGCGTCCCTCGGGAGAAGCGTATCCATGCACGTAGAGGCCTTGTATATGCACATCCCCGTTATTCTTTATATCATAGAAAGCGTCTTCTATTTTAGCCAGTTCTTCGGGGTTGCGCCTGTAACCGGGCTGGATGACCGACTGGTTAACCGGAAAGTCGAGGAACGCCTTGCCTTGCTTGGTACGGCGTTTTGCCTCGGGAGCGGGTTCGATCATCGCCACTTCAAATGTGGGCGTATAAGGTTCGCGTGGCTCCAGTTCCACTTCGCTGTTCATCGCAAAGGAGAACAGGCGGAATTCGTTATAGCAACTGATAATCTCCTGGTGAACTACCAACTGCGCGTCGTCCATCCATGTTTCGTAGGGAACGGTCATCCGGTAGTTGACGAGCGTGTCGGTAACTGCACCGTTTTTTTTATCCGCCCTTATCGCAGCGTATGGCTCTTCGTATTCGTATTTCTTAGAACGCAGTGTTTCCCAACGGTCGTTCAGCTTTCCGCGGTGTTTGCCTTGAATCTCTATGTAAGGCATCTCGAAACTGTTCAGTCCGTCGGCCAGTTCGGGGGTGAGCCGCATCGACTGGCACCGCGTGACCGCACCCGCACGTATATATATGCTCAGGTCCAGCACAAGGCTGTCGCCCGTCTCACGGAGTTCGTTACCCTGGAAACTGACAATGCCTTTGTATTCCTGTGCCGACAGGGGCGCGAAAGCAATTAATCCCAATATCAGTATGAGTCCCGTCTTTTTCATCTTTTTGCTTCCTACTTGATGATATATGAGAGGCTGACTCCCAACTTGGTTATACCTATGTAGTTCTTGTGCTCCCATCCGTAACAGTTTCCGCACTCTTCCTGTTCAAAGCGCTGGTACCACATATAGGAGTATCCCACCCCGACCGTGGCTTCGAGCGCCCAACGGCGCCCCAGATACCAGCTGTAGCCGTAGCTTACTCCCGCCCCGGCGAGATCGCCCTGGTAGCGGTTGTTTTTAAGCGAGCCAAACGGCAAATTGCCCACATTATAGTGTGCCCAGTGTGCGTGGACCCCCAGAAAATGGCCTGCAAACGGATCGCAGAGCCACCAGCGGAATTCGGGTTGCACGATTATGCTTTTCCATTTGCGGTTATTCGCCCACGACCACGGATTGTAGCTACCCGTAAGTTCCATGGTCCACCTTGGCGATATTCTCACTTCGAAACCGAGATTCATTGTAGTTGTGGCATCTAACAGCAAGTTTGTTTTGAGCGCCCAGCGTGGACTTTGCGGAATATTCGGTGTTTTCAGGTCGAGAGGTTCGGTCATAGACGACGCCTTTGTAGCCATATCGCCCATCGACACTATCTGCTGCCCGGGAATAACCATATACACCTGGTCGTCGACAATCTCCACGTATGCTTCTTCGGCCTTCACGACAGGAAGGTCGTGAAGCGGTGTCGTTTGAACCGCCACAGGTTCGGCAACCGGCTGACTATGCGCCGGGAACATTGGTGTTTCGGCATTGAGCGTGGATTGCGCCGTTTCCTGCCGGGCCTGCGCCCTCGGGGACGGCGGGATCTGGACAGTCTGTTGTTTGCCATCCTGCTCCTTTACAGGGAGAAGTATGATATGCTTATTGCTGAGAATGTATGTGAAACCCGAATCCTTCAACACCTGGTTAAGCACATCCTTCATGTCTGCCTGAGAAGCATGCAAGGTTACCCGTCTCGAAAGATCCAGCGCCGACTTGTTATAGGCGAACGTATATCCGCTCTGTATTTCTATCCGCCTGATCAGATCGCCCACAGGAATGTCCGTACCGTAAATGCTGATTTGGGGATTCTGTCCCAGCGCCATGGCAGCCGGCGGCATCGCTATGAGCACCGCCGCAATAAAGGCCCTGGAGACCCATATGGCCGCTGCGTGCCTGTATTTTACGTTATTAAGCATAAATTCTTATTTCCTTAGTCAAGGAGCCGCGAGATTCAGATTCTGTCAAGCAGCGTCCCGTCCCACAGTCCTATAACTTATTTTACTGTCCCGGCTGTCCTGTTTGCTGCAAGCGTTTGGTCATCGTTAGTTCCTGTTCTTCCCCCGGACCTCCGCCGATCTCAAGGATTCCGTCTTCGAACGTATATGGCAGTCCCACTACGCTGTGTACGACATCGAGTATGTAGCCTAGCGGTTCGTTGTTCACAAACTTCATCCGGTAAAGCATTTCTGTAAAGTTCACAGGATCGATAACGACATTGAAATCATACTTGCGCTGCAGAGCATGGAGAATGTCTTCAAAAGTGCTGTTCTCGAATACAAGTCCGTTTTCTCTCCAACGTATCACGGAAGCGGCATCCACTTCTTCAATATCGGTATGCCCGTCTTTTATCCGGTATGTGAGCCTGCGATCGGGAACAAGGCTGTGCGTCGCGTTATCCTTTGTGGTAACCTCGACTCTTCCGCTGAGCACCGTTACGCATTCGTTCTTTTGGTTTGCGTAGCTGCTGATATTGAATTTCGTACCCACCACTTTCGTCGACAGGTGTGCGGTATTGATTATGAAAGGTTTCCTTTTGTCGGCGGCAACATTGAAAAAGCCCTCGCCACAAAGTCTGACTTCCCGTTTGCGGCCTTTGAACTTCTCGGGATATTCCAAAGAACTGCCTGAATTGAGCCAGACTTCAGTCCCATCGGGCAGCATATGGTAGCCTGTTTGGCCGTAAGTGATTTCGAGGCTGGTCCATTCCGCCTTGCTCGTGCGGCCATTTATAAAATATGCACCGACCAACAGCATGACGGGCAGCATGACGGCAGCCGCACGCATCACTATAAGGTTCAACCGCATGGATTTCTTCAGGACCGGCGTCATTCCAAGACGGGCTTTAACGGCTGCGAGCGAATGGTAAGCCGAAGGCGTGACCGAATGAGGAGCTTCGAGCCATATTCTGCTCATCGCTTCGTCTTTAGCCGTATAGTCTTTGGAGGAAAGCAACCAAAGGTGGAAATTTTCCACCACCTTTCCCGGGAAGCGCTTGGAATAAAAGCGCCTGACTATATCCTCTACAAATCTGGAATCCTGGTTCTTCATGTCACATACGGATCGGGCATCCGGCGGGTTTATTATTATTTGGTTGTCGTGTTTCTGCTTTTCCGATTGTACTGCCATCCCGTCGCGGTAACTTTTCATCTGTCCGCAACCGTCTTCGGCGAAAGGTCCCATTATAGATACACGCAGCTACATGGATTCTCCCGAAGAAAAATCAACTTTTTTTGGAATCTTTACAAAAACAGGAAATAAAAAACCCTTTTGCATCTCTGCAAAAGGGCGTATATTATGATACGGATCAGATTCTTGTATGCCGGAAACCGTTACGGCAACCGGACGGTCAGCATATCAGCATAATGAAAATCCTTATCACGCCTTTTAGTTCTTTAAGGGCGAGACTCATGTGGTTCTCGACTGTTTTCTTGGAAATATTCAATCGCTGGGCGATCTCTTCGTTGGAGAGACCTTCCCTTCGGTTCATTTCATATATAGTTCTACGCTGTGCAGGCATCTTCATCAGCGCCATATCAACCAGCAATTCTATTTCGCGCGCCATAACCATGTCTTCGCCCGAAGCGAACTCGTCGCTTCCGGCTTTTTTCTGGTCCTCCGCAAACGAATCGCGTACATATTTATGCCGCAGGAAGTTCATCGTAGAATTCCGTGCGCTTATATATATGTATGTATTGAAATTACGATCTGGATCAATGCTGTCGCGGTTGGTCCATATTCTGACGAATATCTCCTGGGCAAGTTCTTCGGCATCGGATTCCGATTTTATGAATCCGTTGATAAAATATTTGACCTTATTGAAATAAAAAAGGAATATGCTCTCGAAAGCGGCATGGTCGCCGTTTTTCAATGCGAGCACGGTCTCTTTGGTAATATTGCAACTCATTTAACCAGAACTCTTTAGTTGACTACTTCATAAGCGGCGGGGAAGCCGGGTAATTGCCGGTATCTACAAATATGCACAAATGCAAAATCCCACATCAGGCGGACGCAGGGCAACTGCCTATTTATTTCCTTGCCAATCAGACCTAACAACTTATTAGTTTAACAGGACGAATAATACAAAGACAGACCGGGCAAATATACGCATAAAATTCTAAACACAAAAATCGATATTATTTTTTTAAACGAACTACAATTCGGATATTTCTGTTTCCCATCAAGTAATTTTCTGTATTCAAGAATATTAACACACACGATTAAATGCGGACACCGCGTCTTCGCAGGCTCACAAATGGGAAACGCCTCTTTTTTCCGACAATCATTAACAGTACACCGGCTTAGTCGGTCCGTATTTTTCACTACATTTGCGAAAATCGTATGCGGCAATCGGACAGACGGCGCCGACGAACCACTCAATCGAATAATAATGAAAAGACTAATCCTTCTTTGCATGTTTATCTGCACCGGCGGCGCACTCATCGCGCAGCCTTCGGGCAAATTCACCGGATCGCTCCTTTGGAAAATTTCCGGGAAAGGCCTGCAGGCCCCATCCTACATTCTGGGAACCCACCACCTTTATTCGCTCGATTTCTTTGATGGGATACCTGGTGCAAGGGCGGCTCTCGAGAGTTCGTCACAGGTTGTCGGCGAACTGATAATGGCCGATCAGACCGCACTCGCAGCACGGCTGCAGACCGCGGCCATGATGCCCGAAGGAGTTTCCTACAAAACCCTGCTTTCGGAATCCGACTACTCAAAACTCGACGAAGGGTTGAAGGGGATTATGGGAGTGGGGCTTGAGCAGTTCGGAATGTTCAAACCGGGAATGATCTCAGCGATGATGAGCATGATCATCTTTGCACAGGCCAATCCGGACTTCAACGCACAGGAGCATGTGGCCATAGACGTTTATGTGCAGAATTACGCGACCGGGAAATGCTGCCCGGTCGTCGGACTGGAGACTGTCGAGGATCAAATCCACGCGATGTTCGATGCCGAGCCTATTAAATATCAGGCAGAACAATTGGTCTGCAGCATACAGCACCTCGATTATGGTGTGGAAGTCCTGAAAAAATTGGGTGAATATTATGCCGAAGGCGATCTCGAGGCCATGTACTCCGACGCTTTCAAAAGCCCGGACGATCCGTGTCCTTCGTCGGAAACGTTACAGAATGCAATGGCAAAAGACCGCAACGACAAGTGGCTCGAACAACTTCCGGGGATCATGGCGAAGGCTCCGTCCTTTATCGCTGTCGGCGCGCTGCATATTGCGGGTGAAGAAGGCCTGCTGTTTCAACTCGACAAGATGGGCTACAATGTAGAGGCTGTTAAATAAACCGATAATTAGAGGGACCTCGATCGAGGCCCCTTCTATTTTTGCAGTATCGCTTTCAGTATTCCATCGGCGTCGTAACCGCACATGCGGTAAAGCTCCGCCATTGAGCCGTGTGGCACGAACTCGTCGCCCACACCCAGCTTCTCGATTACAGGATCATATCCGTGCCGCGCGAAGAATTCTTCGACTGCGCTCCCCACGCCGCCGCAGACCACTCCGTCCTCTACGGTTATCACCCGCCTGAATCTCCGGCCAATCTCTTGCAGAAGCTCTCCGTCGAGCGGTTTTGCAAAGCGCATGTCGTAGTGGGCAACCGAAACGCCTTCTGCGGCAGCACGCTCCGCGGCCGCAGCAGCAAAATTGCCAACCGGCCCGAAAGTCAGCAAGGCGACATCGGTACCTTCGCGCAGTTTCCTGCCTTTGCCCACAGCAATCTCCACAAATTCCCTGCAGCGCCACTCGGCGCCCGGACCGGCGCCCTTTGGATACCTTATAACAAAAGGCTTACCGGCGCACGAAGCAGTGTACATAATGTTGCGCATCTCCGCTTCATCCATTGGTGACGAGATGATGAGATTTGGAACAGGCAGAAGCGCAGCAATGTCGAAAACGCCCTGATGCGTGGTTCCGTCCTCTCCGACCAGCCCGCCGCGGTCGACACAGAGCACCACGCCCAACTTTTCTATGGCAACGTCGTGTATTATGTTGTCGTAGGCACGCTGGATGAACGACGAATATATCGTGCAAAAAGGCACCATGCCGGCCGCCGCAAGTCCCGCTGCAAAGGTCACGGCATGCCCCTCGGCGATCCCGACATCGAAAGCGCGCCCGGGCATCTCCGCCATCATCAGGTTGAGCGAACTTCCCGACGGCATAGCCGGGGTTATTCCCACTATGCGCTCATCGGCACGTGCCAAATCCACAAGCGTTTCACCGAAAACATCCTGAAAACGCGCCTTGGCATCCGTATCGACGCAATCGCGCCTACCCGTTTCCGGATCATACCTGCCGGGCGCGTGCCACGCGGGCTGGTCCTGTTCGGCCGGCTCATAGCCCTTGCCTTTGACAGTCATTGCATGGAGCAGTTTAGGGCCGCCGATCTCTTTGAGGTCTCGCAGCACTTTGACAAGGCTCCGCACATCGTGCCCGTCAACCGGACCGAAATAGCGGAATTTGAAACTCTCGAACAGGTTGCTCTGCTGCAGCAGCCCGTGTTTTATGGCGTTCGACGTTTTTTTGAGCGCATTATGGATGGGAGAACCCGGCTGGAACATATTCCACACGCGTGTCTTGAACTTGTTGTAGCGGCGTGAGGTGGTAATACCTGTGAGGTATTCTTTGAGCGCCCCCGAATTCTTGTCTATTGCGATGCGGTTATCATTGAGAATTACCAGGATATCGCTGTTCGAAACCCCGGCATTGTTCAGTCCCTCGAAAGCGAGACCTCCGGTCATGGCGCCGTCGCCGATGACAGCCACGACATGCTCCTTTTTGCCGTTGAGTTTATTTGCGACCGACATGCCCAGCGCAGCAGAGATAGAGGTCGAGGCGTGTCCCCCGACGAAAGCGTCGTAAGGACTCTCCTCGGGACGCGGGAAACCGGCGATACCACCCAGTTTGCGCAGCGACGGAAAAACATCCCTGCGACCGGTGATTATTTTGTGGGCATAGGCCTGGTGGCCGACATCCCATATTATTTTATCATTCGGGGCATCGAATACATAATGCAGCGCTACGGTCAACTCCACGGCTCCCAGACTTGAACCCAGGTGTCCCGGGGTGTGGGCCAGATTCTCGATGATATACCGCCTCACCTCCCCGCAGTACGCTGGCAACTCGTCCGGTCTCAACTGCTTGAGATCGGCCGGTGAATCCACCATATGAAGGTATTTATACTCCTTGTGCTGCATCGTAAGGTCACGAGAATGTGTCACAAAAATACTTATTATTGCAAATAAATTACTATTTTCGCAGGAAGATTGGAGTTTTCCCAAACTATAACGGATTATGCGGAAGATTGTTTTGACAGGATTTGTGGCTCTGGCTCTTTCGTCCTGTGTCTCCACCAAAAAGTATGACTCGATGAGGGCGCAGGCCATCCGGACCGAGCGTGAACTCGAATTGTCCAGCGAACGCCTCGCGGCATTGGAGGCGGCCCGCGACAAACTCCAGGCTGAATATACCGATCTGGCCGTCGAAAAGGCCCGTCTGGAAAACGAAAAGGCTGCGCTCGACAGTGAATATGAAAGTTTAAAGAGCGATTACGGCAAGATGTTGGGCGACGCCTCGGCCGAAGCTGCGCGAATGCTGCGTCAACTGGAACAGAATCAGCGCGAACTCGACGCCCGTTCGCTGCGGGTCAACGAACTCGAAGAGGCGTTGCGTGCCCGCGAAGAAGCTCTGAACCAGATCCGGCGCAAAGTGTCCGACGCCCTGCTGGGTTTCGAGGGCAAGGGCCTTACCATAACACAGCGCAACGGCAAGGTCTACGTTTCGATGGACGACAAACTGTTGTTCAAATCGGGCAGTTTCGACATAGATCCCAATGGCGCGAAAGCCGTGCGCGACCTGGCAGTGGTGCTGGCGGCCAATCCCGACATCGACGTCATGGTGGAAGGGCACACGGACAACGTCCCCTACCGCGGAAGCGGCCAGTTGAAAGATAATCTCGACCTGAGCGTCAAGCGCGCCACCACCGTCACGCGCCTGTTGCTCGAAAATCCGGGCATAGCCCCCGGACGCATCATTTCAGCCGGACGCGGCGAATGGCTCCCCGTTGATACGGCGGACTCGGACCTCGCCCGGCAGAAAAACCGCAGAACAGAGATCATACTCTCACCGAAACTCGATGAACTTATCAAACTCGCAAATTAGATGCAAGCATGGCAGCCAAAGATTTTCTAAATAAACATCTGCGCGAATGCAGGGAAATAATCGACTCCCTCCTGGAAAAGAAGGACAGCTTTACCTCGCATGAATTCATTGAAAAGTTTCGGGCAAAATTCCCTAAAGAATACATATCGTGGCTCGGGGCTGCTCCCGAAGCCAAAGATGCGCAATTCCAAACCGTCAACTCTCTGTTAGCCCGTTTTTTAAGGGAGAACGAAACCGTTTTTAAGATAGACGGCTCTGAGAGGGGAGCCGACATAAACGATCATGGCAACAAGACAGGAGTTCAAATCTGGAAAAGGAAATGAAATATAAAAGAATCCTATTAAAATTGAGTGGAGAGAGTCTGGCCGGAAAGCAGAAAGACGGTTTTTCGGTCGGAGTACTGGAGTCTTATGCGCGTCAGATAAAGGCGGCGGCCGATGCGGGAGTAGAGATCGGCATCGTGATCGGCGGAGGCAATATTTTCCGGGGCATACAGGGCACAGGCAAAGGTTTCGACCGCGTGAAAGGCGACCAGATGGGTATGCTCGCCACAATAATCAACTCGCTGGCACTGCAGTCGGCGCTGCAGGCCATAGGAGCGAAGGTCAAAGTACTGACCTCGATCCGCATGGAGCCGGTAGGCGAGCTTTTTTCGAAAGAGAAGGCGTTGGAGTATCTGGCGGCAGGCTATATAGTGATAATAGGCGGCGGGACGTCGAATCCATATTTCACGACCGACTCTGCATCAGCCCTGCGCGGGGTGGAGATCGAGGCGGAGGTTCTGCTGAAGGGGACTCGTGTGGACGGGATTTACACGGCCGATCCGGAGAAGGACCCGTCGGCGGTGAAGTTCGACGCGCTCAGTTTCGGGGAGGTTTACGAAAAGGGGCTGAAGATCATGGACCTGACGGCTTTCACGCTCTGCCGCGAGAACGGACTGCCGATCATAGTGTTCGACATGGACACCGACGGCAACCTGAACAAGGTGTTGGATGGCGGCAAAATAGGCACGCTGGTGAAGAATTAGAGCCACCACGCCCCACTGGTACCCCTCCGTTGGAGGGACTCATAATAAATAACTTATAACTCACTATGATATGGAAACAACTCAACAGATCACAGAAAGTTGCAGCGGCAAGATGCAGAAAGGCATCGACTTTCTGGAAGAAACCCTGCTAAACCTGCGCGCCGGAAAAGCCAGCACCAATGTACTCAACGGCATCGTGGTGGACTATTACGGCAGCCAGATGGGTCTCGACAAAGTGGCCAGCGTGAACGTTCCCGACGCGCGCACGATCCTGATCAAACCGTGGGAAAAGAATATGCTCAATCCCATCGAAAAGGCGATCATCAACGCAAACATCGGCCTGACGCCGTCGAACAACGGCGACGAGATCCGCCTGAACATACCCGTGCTGACGGAAGAACGCCGCAAACAGATCGTGAAACAGGTGAAGGAAGAGGCCGAGAAAGGACGCGTAAGCCTTCGAAATGCACGCCGCGACGCCGTGGAGGCGTTCAAAAAATCACAGAAAGAGGGCATGCCCGAGGACGAAGCCAAAACAGGCGAAGACCTGGTACAGAAACTGTACGACAAGTTTTCCAGGAAGATCGACGAAGTGATCGCCGCCAAGGAGAAAGAGGTTATGACAGTCTGATCCGCACGATGTTACAACAAAAAAACAGGACTCCGACGGGAGTCCTGTTTTTTGTCCCGATTGTCAATTGCCTTTTGCCGGTTGGCCAAGCACCGGAAGTATATACCGCCACACGAGGTCGAGTTCGGCCTGCATGTCGCGGGCATGGGCTGTAATAACCACAACAGCATCCTCGTCGGGAATGACCACTATGAACTGTCCCCATGCACCATCGGCGCGATATGCATTGTGCCGGCAGCGCCACATCTGGTAGCAGTATCCCTGTGTCCAGTCGCTGTCCTGCGCCGGATCGCCATTGGATATCTTCCACGACGAGGCTTCCTCGACCCAACCCTGCGGCAACAACTGTTTACCGTTCCATACGCCCTTTTGCAGGAAAAGCTGCCCGAATTTAGCCATATCTTCAGCCCTGACGTAGAGTCCCCAACCGCCTGTGTTGATGCCCTGCGGATTCTCGTCCCATCTTATCCCTTCGATTTCCAACGGCCCGAACAGGCGCGGCTGCAGGTAATCGAGCAGTTTCTGTCCCGAAGTATTCTGCACTATAGCCGACAACATGAACGTAGCCAACGAATTGTATCGAAATACAGTACCGGGTTTATCAACAACGGGATTATTCATGAAATCGGCAATCCAGTCATCTACGCTACGCGAAGACTGCTCCATCTGTCCGGTAGACATCGTCAGCAGGTCGCGAACCGTCATCTCCATCATCAGCGGATTTTCTTCGGGGGCTTTATCGGGAAAGAACGAAACGACCTTGTCGTCGAGGGCGAACAGTCCTTCGTTCACTGCGAATCCCACCGCAGCAGCAGTGAAACTCTTGCTCACTGAATGCATTACGTGCAGGCTGTCCGCCCCATTGCCTTCCCACCATTTTTCGGCCACGACACGTCCGTGGTGCAGCACCATGGCACTGTGGAGTTCCATTTCGGGCAGTTCGTCGACAGCATCATAGAATGCCTGCATACCCGCGGCGGCAAAAGCAGCCTGCTCTTTGGCCGTCGCGCGGGGCAACTTTCCGTCGACAGTATTCTGTATGGTTTTTGGATTTCCGGCACACGCGGCAAGCAGCAATGCGGATACAAAGCAAAGGATTCTTTTCATAATCAGGTCTGTTTGGTTTGGTTCAAAGTTAATGATAACATGCATAAAAATGAAGCAGCCGGAAGATTTTTCTTCCGGCCATCCGATCTTCATTGTTCCGTTCTTAATTTTTCATCCCTGCCAATGCCTGTTCCAGATCGGCGATGATGTCGTCCGGGTCCTCGATACCGACCGAAAAACGTATCAGCTCGGGCGAAACCCCGGCTTCCGCAAGCTGCTGGTCATTCAACTGTCGATGGGTGTGGCTGGCAGGATGCAGGACACAACTGCGCGCATCGGCCACGTGCGTCACGATGGATACGAGCCTGAGGCTGTCCATGAACTGTACCGACTTGTCGCGGCCGCCTTTCAGCCCGAACGTCAGTACACCGCACGTTCCCTCCGGCATATATTTCATGGCCAGATCATAGTCTTTATCACCCTTCAGACCAGGGTAATGCACCCAGGCCACTTCGGGGCGCGACTGGAGGAATCCGGCCACTTTCAGCGCATTGCTGCAATGGCGTTCCATGCGCAGATGGAGGGTTTCGAGGCCTATATTAAGCAGGAAAGCATTCATCGGAGCCTGTGATGAACCGAGGTCGCGCATAAGCTGCACCGTCGCCTTGGTGATATATGCTCCCTTGCCGAAAGCCTTGGTATAGATAAGCCCGTGGTAGGATTCGTCAGGGGTGGTCAGGCCGGGAAATTTGGCTGCCTGAGCGTCCCAGTCGAAATTTCCGCTGTCGACTATGGCGCCTCCGACTGCGGTGGCGTGCCCATCCATATATTTGGTGGTCGAGTGTGTGACGATATCGGCGCCCCACTCGAAAGGATTGCAGTTCACAGGGGTCGGAAACGTGTTGTCGACGATCAGGGGCACGCCGTGGCTGTGGGCTATGCGCGCGAATTTTTCGATATCCAGCACGCTCATTGCCGGATTGGCTATCGATTCGCCGAACAGCGCCTTGGTGTTCGGACGAAAAGCCTTAGCTATCTCATCTTCGGAAGCGTCCTGGTCGACAAACGTAACCTCGATATCCAGGCGCGCCATGGTCACGGCGAACAGGTTGTAAGTCCCTCCGTAAATAGCCGAAGCCGCTACGAAATGGTCGCCCGACGAGCAGATATTTAATATTGCATAGAAGTTCGCCGCCTGGCCGGACGATGTAAGCATGGCAGCAACTCCGCCTTCGAGTTCGCATATCTTGGCCGCGACGTTGTCGTTGGTCGGGTTCTGCAGCCGCGTATAGAAATAACCCGCCGCCTTCAGGTCGAACAGATCCGCCATTTGAGCGCTGGTTTCATATTTGAAAGTCGTACTCTGATAAATCGGCAGAACCCTCGGTTCGCCTTTCTGTGGCTGCCATCCGCCCTGGACGCATACCGTCCCTTTTTTCCTTGTCATCTTTAATATGCTTTTATATGCCGGCCGCAAATATAGTGAAAGCCGGGAGCAGTGCCAAATTTATTTGCGCTATACCAAGGCGCATATTATATTCTGTGTAAATAAATAATATGCGCATTAAAACACTGCGCAGGACATTTCCTGCACATCCAAACTGCAATAACCACGTGTTTTCTGCGTTCGGTTTCATATCTTTGCATGGAGAAAACCATCCCGGCCGAAACAGACTGTCACGGTGAAGTTCAAAATATTGATATACACGACCCTTTTGCTTGCCGTCTGCGTCCGCGCATACGGGCAGCAGAGATATATCGTATCCGGAATGGTGACGGACTCCGCGGAGGGCAAACCAATTGCCGGTGCGACCATCGTCATAGACGGGTCGGGCGCGGGCACGGCTGCCGATCAGGAGGGCCGTTGGTCGATGACCACAACTGCAGGGGCACATGATTTTGTATGTTCCTCGCTCGGATATACCCCACAGCAGCGGCGCATCAATGTCGAGGGACCGGAAAGGCTGGATTTCAGCCTTGCGGAGGGCTACAGTGAAATAGAAGAGATCGTCATCTCGACCACCTCGCCTTTCGACCGTGTGCGCAACGTGCAAATCGGTGCCGAAAAGATAGAGATGGACGAAATGGCCCTCATGCCCGCCATGTTCGGCGAGCGCGATATCATGAAGTCAATCCAGCTGCTGCCGGGCGTGAAGGCCGAAAGCGACGGCTCGAGCGGCTTCCAGGTTCGCGGAGGCACCACATCACAGAATATGGTGCTGCTGGATGACGCTCCGGTCTACAATTCGGGGCACCTGATGGGGTTCTTTTCGGCTTTCAACGATGAGGCCCTGCTCGACGCAACCCTCTACAAGGGGCTTATCCCGGCACAGTACGGAAACGGAACATCGTCGGTTTTCGAGGTGAACACCCGTAGCGGCAGTTATTACAAATACAGGTTCGGCGGCAGCGTGGGACTCCTGTCGGCCAAACTCCACGCCGAAGGACCCATCGTCAAAGAGAAGGCGTCGTTCTTCGTGGCGGCGCGCCGCACCTATATGGACGTCTTCCTGGGACTGACTGAAGAGTACAAGGGCAACACTCTGAATTTTTACGACATAAATGCCAAGGTCAATTACGATATCGGGAGCAGCGACAAGTTGTTCATATCGTTCTTTACGGGCCGCGACAAACTCGGACTTAAGGGCAACGAACTCTCCATGAAGTGGGGCAACATGACAGGTACGGTGCGCTGGTTTCACCGCTTCAGCGAGAAAGTCAGCTCCAATACCTCGTTGATATATTCGGATTATTCGACCACCAACGGAGCAAACATGTACAACATGTTCTACAGTTTCAACGGCCTCATCCGCCAAGCCGGGATAAAAGAGAACATCAGGTGGTCCCCCTCCGAAAACCACAGCATCGACATGGGCTTTCAGTCAATGTATGTGGGCGTCATGTCCGCCGATTGGGACTTCACCAGTTTCCATGAACGCGAACAGCGGGACTCATGGGAAAACGCCGCATGGATAAACGACGAATGGCGGATATCGGACAAGGTCAGCCTCTCGGCGGGACTCCGTTTCAGTTTGTTCTCTGCAATGGGCGGATCGCCCTATTACAGGCTCAATAAGGCCGGCGATATCGTCGAAACAATCGACTGCACAAAGGGACGGATCGTGAAAACCTGGTTCGGTATCGAGCCTCGCGCCAGCCTCAACTGGCGCACGACCGAAAAGCAGAGCATCAAAGCGGGTTACAGCCGCACATCGCAGAATATCCATGCCGTTCGCAATGCCAATATATCGCTGCCGTTCGACCGCTACACGATGAGCAGCAACATAGTCAAACCACAGCTCGCCGACCAGGTGAGCGTGGGATACGCAGCCCTCACGCCCGGCAATATGTTCGAATTCTCGGTCGAAGCCTACTACAAGAGCGTCCACAACGTCCTGGACTACCGCGACGGGAAATCGTTCCAGTCGGAAATCGAGATCGAACGCATCATAATGGCCGGAGATGGACGCTCCTATGGTGTCGAATTGCTCGTCCGCAAGAACAGCGGCAACTTTACGGGTTGGATAAGCTACACGCTGGCATGGTCGCAGAACAAGATCCCGGGCATCAACGCCGGGGAATGGTACACGGCATCCAATGACCGACGTCACGACCTGTCGGTGGTTGCACTGTACCGTTTCAACGGCAATTGGAGTGCGGCCGCCACCTGGGTTTACAACACCGGCCAGGCAATGACCGCTCCCAATGCCAAATACGAAGTAGACGGACAGACCGCATACTACTATGCAGAACGGAATGGCTACCGCGCTCCGGACTACCATAGGTTAGACGTGAGCGCCACATGGACCAAAGCGCGACCCCGTTGGACCCACGAGGTGTCGTTGGGTGTATTCAACGCATACAACCGCTACAACACGTTCATAATTTCGTTCGAGAACGACGACACCAAACCATCAGGTACGAAAGCGACGCAGATATCGCTGTTCGGCGCTGTCCCGTCCGTTTCATACTCTTTCAAATTCTGACGCCGACGTGAAAAGAAACCTTGCCATACCGATTGCGCTGATACTACTGCTGACATCCTGCGAAAAGGAGATAACAATGGATTACGTCCCTGTCGAAAGGCTCTATGTGGTTGATGGTTACGTTTCGGACAGCGGCATCGAAGTGACCGTTTCCACGACAAGGAACATGGAGGACGGGAACAGGGACACATCTGTAAGCGATGCCGTCGTGGAGATATCCGGCTCCGACGGCTTCCGCGAAACATTGCGGTACGAAACTGACGGCCATTACCGTTCCCCATCGGGTGCCGCCGGTACTCCCGGAAACACCTACACGCTGACAGTTATCACCGCGGACGGCAAGGAATTCGTCGCTACATCCGAAATGACCGCACCGGGACAGCTATCTTCGGTCAAATTCGGATACGAACCATCCATTACCATACGGTACATGTTCTGCTCGGTGAATATACTCGATCCCGCCGGCACGGAAAACCGCTACTGCCTCCGGATATTCAAGAACGGCAACCCTTACAGCCGCAATCTGATAACCGATAAAGGGCATGAGGGAAGTATAATCCCCAATACGCTTCTCGTACGGTTCTCATGGAACGAGAACCCGACTCCCGAAGAGATCGCCAGGGGCGGTACCGACATATTCCGCAAGGGGGACCTGCTGTATATGGTGCTTGAAACGATAGACAGGCCTGTATATGACTATATTTATTCGCTGGGACTCGGCGGCGGCAGCCTTTCCAATCCGCTGACCAACATTGAAGGCGGCTGCCTTGGTTATTTCAGGGCATACTCGTCGGCTGCCTGGCAAACGGTCTTCGACCCGGAAGCAATCATCGGCCCGGATGGTCATGATTCCCAGACCTCCGGATTATAAGCCAACCAACCATGACTCCTTATCCTGCCACGCAATAAATAACGAGAATTAGCTTATACGAAACACAAGCTATTTCTTCACCAGCCGGTAGTTCGCTCCCGATTTGACGGGCATAGCCTGGTTGTCAAGTTTCTCGACGGTTCTACCATCGATCAGCGCGAAGCAGGTTTTTTCCCCGCCATCGTAATTAAGTTCGATAAATGCCAGATCTTCCGATACGGTCCATTTGCCATTTTCGATAACAGGTTTGCCGTCGCCCTTGCCTTTGTAAATACGGGAAAGCCGGTAAGTATAGTCGGGGTTGAGCGTCAGTTCGGTTTCGATCCCCCCGCAGTCGGCACAGGGCAACGTTCCGGCATAGGTACCCATGAAATTTTTCTTCAGGTCGGAGACATCTTTCGGGGCTCCGGCACTGCGACGGTCGAGTACAATGGTTTTGACCGTTTTCCCGCCTGTAACGAATTCGACGGTTTTAAGCCCTTCTGTTTTCGGAAAACTGAACAGGATTTGCGGAGTCATCGTATATCCGATCTTTTCCCCGGGAGTAACTTCAAAATGGACGGCAGCCTTATCGCCCTGCATTTCAACCCTGGTGACACTGATTGCAGTCTTGATGTCCGTCGGCCTGGAGGCGATCGCCGCCACGACGTTTTTCGTGAATGAAGGCACAGAAGGGTTGTTGGACATCGTGCGCCCGGCGCCCATGTAGTTATCAAACGAGGCCTGGTCTCCAAAAACGAAAAAAGCCATATCCCCGTCGAAAGTATAGGTATTTTTCAGGAAATAGCCCTGGATGAGAGTTGCTTCCGCTGTTGCGGCGCCGCGGACAGCAGGGATTTCCGATGATTCCGCGGTTTTTTGTTTTTGGGACGAGCAACTGCCGCATGAAGTGGCGATTAATGCAAGGCAGAAGAGTATTACCTTACTTCCGATCTTTTTCATAATTTTATTTTTTAAGTTGTTTATGCTTGATAAAAATGCAAAAATCACTCCAATACTGCATAGAAACACCCTGCAAATAATAGAGAGTTGCGAAAATTCGCAACTCTCTATGAAAATTTCGTGGGCCCAGAGGGTCATGATCCCCCGACCTTCGGATTATGAGTCCGCTGCTCTGACCAACTGAGCTATGGGCCCCTTGCCACGGCAGGCTTATCCATCCCGCCACTCTCCCAACAGACCATGGCCTGCTTCGAGAGTGCAAAAATAGCTATTCCGCGACAAAATCCAAAATCCGCGCAGTTTTTTTGGTATTTTATACTTTAGCGCGCCATCGTCATTGCGAGGAGCCGACAGGGGCGCGCGGCAATCCAGTCTTTTTTTCTGGATTGCTTCAACCTAACAGGGTTCGCAATGACGGAGGAGGCAGAAATTTATAGAAAGTAAAATTTTGCTTATCACTCGGCTTTCACTACATTTGTAAGTTAAAGCAACTCATCCGGATGAACAGCATACGCACCCTCGCGGGCGACACGATGATATACGGTCTGAGCACCATCCTGACCAGGATGCTCAACTACCTGATGTTCCCCTACCTCACCTATCTGATGGGGCAGGAGGCATACGGCGAGGTGACCGACATGTACTCGATCATCCCGTTCGCGCTGGTGGTGCTGACGATGGGACTCGAAAGCGGCTTTTTCCGCTTCACGGGGCGCGCCGAAAACGATGGGGAAAAACGACAGTTGTTCGCTACCACATGGGGCGCAACGATTCTCGCAGCCGTGATGTTCTTTGGAATAGTCGTGCTGTTTAACCGCCCGATCGCCTCGGCGATGGGGTACGCCGACCGCAGTTCATACATCTGGATTACGGCGCTCATCATCCTGCTCGACGTGGTGGCAGCAATGCCTTTCGCCAAGCTCCGCGAACAGCGCCGGAGAATCAGGTACGTGACGGTCCGGCTGGTTTCGGTGGTGGTGAACATCCTCTTCTGCGTCTTCTTCTTCTCGGTGCTGCCGCGACTGGCCGAAAGCGGCGCCGGATTCTGGCAGCAGATCTGGAACCCGGAGTTCGGAGCGGGCTACGTGCTTGTGGCCAACGTTTTTGCAAGCGCAGCGGCATTCCTGCTGCTTCTGCCGACGACTGGAAGGGTCGTTCCGAGGATTTCGCCGAAGGTCTTCCGGCAGATCATGCTATACTCGCTGCCACTGCTCATCAGCGGGATCGCCGGAACGGGCAACGAGTTCATAGACCGGCAGTTGATTAAATGGCTGCTGCCCGAAGAGGCATGGCGCGCCCAGCTCGGCATATACGGCGCGACGACGCGGCTGGCGGTGATAATGGTGCTGTTCACGCAGATGTACCGCCTTGCGGCCGAACCGTTCTTCCTTGCCAAGTTCAAAAAAGAGGACTTCGTGCGGCAGACGGCCGAAACGATGAAGTACTATGTTATCGTCACGGTGCTCATCTTTGTGGGCATCATGCTGTTCAGCGACGTGATCGTGCTGATCGCCGGGCCGAGGTTCCGCGGCGCAAGCCACCTGCTGCCCATACTCCTTGTGGCGAACGCGCTGGCCGGAGTTGTGCTCAACCTGTCTTTCTGGTACAAGCAGGAGAGCAAAACCAAATACGCCATCTGGATCACCGGAACGGGGCTGGTGGTCGTCACGACCCTGTGTATGTTGCTGATCCCGCGTTTCGGCATCGATGGCGCGGCATGGGCGAGGTTGGCCTGCGAAATTGCGATGGTGGCCGTCAGCCTGTGGTTGAACCAGAAATACTGCCCCACACCTTATGACTTCCGGCGAATCGGCAGATATATCCTGCTGGGCGCAGCCATTTACGGAGTGAGTTTTGCAACGGCCATGCTCGCGCCGTGGCTGCAATATTCGCTCAACGCGGCGCTCTTAGCCGGCCTTGCCGTATACGTGATATGGAAGGAAAATCTAATGCGATATATCAGACCAAAATATGAAAATAAAGGTAATTAACAAATCGGCTTTCGATCTGCCCAGGTACGAGACGCCCCTTTCCGCCGGAATGGACGTCCGCGCCAACCTCACCGAAAGCATCACGCTCGCACCGCTCGAAAGGGCGCTCATCCCCACAGGACTGTACGTCGAACTGCCCGCCGGCTACGAATTGCAGGTGCGCCCCCGCAGCGGACTGGCGATCAAACACGGCATCACGGTGCTGAACTCCCCCGGGACTGTCGATGCGGACTATCGCGGCGAACTCCGAACCATTCTCGTCAACCTTTCCAACGAACCTTTCGAGATAAAGCCCGGCGAACGCATCGCGCAATACGTGATCGCACGCCACGAACAGGTCGAGTGGGAACAGGTAGACGAACTCTCCGAAACCGACCGCGGCGCCGGAGGTTTCGGTTCGACAGGAAAGTGATTCTTTACACAACATGACGGTTGTGTGTGAATCCCACTTTTCAAAAATCGTGAGCGCAGGCGCCGACTAAAATGTAAATCAACCATGTGCGATAGCTTCGCGTTAGCTCAAGGTTGTACCATTTTAGGCAAGCCGGAGTAGATTTTGGAACGTGGGCCGGTTTTGCTCCACTTTTAGCTTTGCTTTCCTCCTCCTTGCGGGGCATAGCTTGCAAGCAATCTCTGCTCCCGCTGCGAGCGTCGGTTGCCGGCTAAAAGTGGAAAATATAATAAAATCTGTCGCCAGGATTTATTCCCGCTGCCTTAAAGATTTTTAACGACAAAAATCTTTTTTAATCAGGCGGCAGCGGAGTTTCGCACAGAGTATCGCCGCTTTTAAAAAAGCGGTACCAAAAATTTTCAGCAGATACTGAGTATCTGTTTTTAATGCAAAAAATGAGATTTAAAGATATCATAGGACAGGAGGATGTTAAGGCTAGGTTGGCGCGAACGGTCGACGAGGGCCGTGTGAGCCATGCGCAGATGTTCACGGGCGCATGCGGTTACGGGACGCTGCCGCTGGCGGTGGCGTATATCCAGTACCTGAACTGTCCGGATAGGAAAGACGGCGATTCGTGCGGCGTATGCCCGTCGTGCAGGAAGATAAGCGAACTGCAGCATCCGGACGTTCATTTCGTGATGCCGGTCAACAAGCAGGGCAAAAAGAGCGGCGAGATGATCACGAGCGACGTTTTCCTGCCCGAATGGCGGCGGATGGTTGCCGGGACGGGCGGTTATTTCGATGAGCAGATGTGGTACGGAGAACTGGGCTTGGAAAACCTGCAGGGCCTTATTTCGAAAAAAGACGCCGACGAAGTGATCCGCAAGCTATCGTTCAAAAGTTTCGAGGGAGGCTACAAGGCAGTGGTCATATGGCTGCCCGAAAAGATGAACACCGAGGCCGCCAACACACTGCTCAAGATTCTGGAGGAACCGTGGGACAGGACGCTTTTCGTGCTGGTCTCGGAGTCACCGAGGCTGCTTCTGCCGACCATCACGTCGAGGGTGCAGGAGGTTGCCGTGCCTGGCATCGAACCGGAAGCGATAGAGAGGTATTTTGCGGCGCAGGGCATCGATTCTGCAAGAGCGCGACAAGCATCGAGGCTTTCGAGGGGAAATTTATTGGAAGCCAGGCGGATAGTGTCGGACGAAGGTGCCGAGGAGAAGACCGAGGACTTCGAACTTTTCATGGGGCTGATGCGCCTGAGCTATAACGACAAGCACCTGGAACTGATAGAGTGGGGCGAAGGTGTTGCACGTTTGGGACGCGAAAGACAGAAACGTTTTTTCGAAAATTCCATCCGTCTGGTACGTTCGAGTTACATGCTTAATGCCGGATTGGAAGATATTGCGTACCTTTGGGGCGCAGAACTCGATTTTTGCCGTAAGTTTTCGCCGTTCATAGGCAATCACAACGTCGAGAATCTCGTTAGCGAAATGGAGACGGCGCTTGGACAGCTTCGTCAGAACGGTAATGCGACGATAATATTTACCCATTTCGCCCTGGCGGTGAGTAAACTGATAATTAAAAAATAATTATGGCACGTGTGGCATTGATAACCGGAGGGAACCAGGGCGAGGTGAAACCACGCCTCCATCAGGCCCAGATCATGATAAACAGGGAGATCGGCCCTGTTATGAGGTGTTCGCACCGCTACAAGACGCGTGCATGGGGATTCAATGCAGAAGAGCCTTTTACCAACCAGGTGCTGATCGCCGACACCGACTTGTCGCCGCGGCAGGTGCTGGAAAAGGTGCAGGAGATCGAACAGTCACTGGGACGCGACCGCTCCGCCGAAGAGGCCGATAAAAAACGCACCGGACAGCCCTACAGTTCGCGCATGATAGACATAGACATACTGTTCTACGACGATGAGGTGATAGATGAGCCGGACCTGAGAATACCGCATCCCCTGCTTCACGAAAGGGATTTCGTGTTGGAACCTCTCAACGAAGTGGCCCCGCAGAAGATGCACCCGGTGCTGAACAGAACGGTAGCCCAACTGTGGGATGATATCGACGGTTGCAACGGCGAGATAGAGCGGTAGCCCCGAACGGCATAAGAGATTTATAAAACATAAATGCGGATAGCAAGACAGATAATTATGGCAGCCGCGACGCTGCTTTTCCTCGGAGGTTGTGCAAAATACAACACTGACTGCGAACTTGTTGTCCGTCCGCGGGTGCGCCCGGTACAGAATAGTCCGCAGGGCGGCGAGGCGGCCTACATGGTGAGGGTCTATACTTATTACGTTTCCGAAAGCGACAAGGACGGATGGGCGCCGCAGTCGTATGCCGACGCCGACGCCGGTATAGTACGCAACCTCGACACCGGCGAAGTACGCGGCCACGACCTTATGGGCGAACAGGGAGACGATACATATATCCATATCACCCTGAGCAGTTCTCCTGTATTGCTCGTTGCGGTCGACCCGATCGACAGGTTTTATGCATGGCGCGTGTTCGAGTACGAAGTGCCGCAGATAGATCCGGTGACCATGGTACTTAGGTTCCAGTTATGGGAAACGAGGGTCCAGTTCACAGATTCCCACTGGACGATGGTGAACGCCAATCTGCAGGAAGGCGGCGCAGGAGCGGCCGAAAGATACAACACCGAGACGGAAAGATGAACATGGCGGCGGCAAAAGCAGGGCAGGTGGTGTTGAAGACAGCCGTTGCGGCGTTCTTCTGCACGGCCCTTTTCATGCGCTGCGCCAATCAGATGACACCGCAGGGCGGACCAAAGGATTCGCTGCCGCCGGTGGTGAAACTGATGACGCCGGAGAACGGACAGCGCCATTTTACGGGCAAGCGCATTTTCATAGAGTTCGACGAATACGTCCAACTGAAAGACCAGGGCAAGGAGTTCTACACTTCGCCGCTGATGAAGACCAAGCCGACGCTGGCCGTCAAGGGACGCGGAGTGAGGGTAGACATCAAGGACACGCTGCTCGAGAACCGGACATATTCGCTCAATTTCGGCAGTGCAGTGCGCGACAACAACGAGGGTAACGTACTCTATGGCTTGCGGTACGTATTTTCGACCGGCTCGGCCATAGACTCGATGATGATGACCGGCTACACTGCCGACGCGATGAAAGGGGACAGCATCAGCAAGTCTTTCATTTTTTTCTACGACTCGAAGATAGACACCATTCCGCAGTACGACTCGATACTGCTAAATCACGAGCCTGACGCGGTGGGGCGCGCCGAAAACAACGGTATCTTCATCGCCCAGAATCTCAAGTCCATTCCGTATAAGGTCTACGCCATACAGGACAACAACGGCAACCAGAAATACGATCCGGGGGTTGACAAAGTGGGCTTCCTCGACAGCCTGTACAATCCGGCAGGCATGGAGGCGTTCGCCGTGTGGCTCGACGAATACCGCCGGTATCCGACGGCCGACCCGCAGGTTTATTTCCGCATGTTCACCGACGGGCAATTCCGGCGGCATAGCCTGACGGGATCGGAACGTCCCGACAGCCACCAGGCCATTCTGAGGTTCAGCGCCCCGTTCCCGCAGATAGACACGCTGACGTTCGACGGGATACCCGAAGACAAGATAATCAAGGAGTACATGACTCCGGGACATGACACCATTTCGCTGTGGTTCAACGTGCCGGCCGATATGCTGCCCGACACTATAAAAGGACGGATCTCGTACTTGAAACACGACTCGCTGAACAACCTTATTCCCGCTTCGCAGAACCTGAGGCTGGCCTGGCGCCATATCGAGAGCAAGGAAGAGCAAAAAGAGCGGGAGAAAGAGGAAAAAGAGCGCAAGAAAGCCGAAGAGAACGGCGAAGAATATATTATGCCGGCAAAACCCAATCCATTCAAATTCAAGGTCGACGCCGGAGCCGAGGTCAACCCCGAAAAGAACATCCCCATCCAGTTCGACATACCCCTGGTGGAACTCGACAGCGCACGCATATCACTGACCTCGATAACGAATCCCGACAGTCCCGTGCAGGTTCCTTTCCATATTCTGCAGGACACCATGAACATCCGCAAATGGACGATCACAGCCGACTGGAATCCGGACAACAAATACCGCCTGATGGTACCGGCGGGGGCGTTCGTCAATGTGGCGGGCGAAAGGAACGACACCCTTAAAGCCGATTTCGCCATATTGCAGCGGTCGAAATTCTCCACGATCGTGGCGGACGTGACCGGGAAAACGCCTTCGTCGAAATACGTAGTCCAGATAGTGAATTCCAGCGGCAAGGTCGAAAAAGAGGTTCCAAACATTTCGACGGGAAAATACTACTTTTATTATATCCCCGAGGGCGAAGTGCGCATACGAATAGTCGAGGACATGAACGGCAACGGCAAATGGGATACGGGCAACATGATCGAACGCCGGCAACCCGAAAGGGCGGAATTCTACGTCGGCACTACCGGCAGCCAGTTGGTTCCGGCACGCATAAACTGGGAAGTCGACGTCAAACTGGACATGGCACAGATATTCGCGCCCGTCTCTATGGAAAAAGTCCGCCGCGACCTGCAGCAGGCTGAGGACGCCCGTATCGAAAAATGGCTTGAAGACAAGGCGAAACGCGATGCCGAACGCAAAAAACAGGAACAGGGACAAGGAAGCGGAGGCGGACTCGGCATAGGCGGTGCGCTCGGAGGCGCCAAACAACAGATACAATCCACCGTGGGAGGAATGTAATGAAACGCAGACTTACATACGCGATATTTGCGGCGGCAGCGACAGTCCTGCTGTCGTTTCCCGCCTATGCGCAGCACTATATAGGCGTCAAAGGCGGCTACGGCGCCGCCTTCGGACGTTTCTATCCACCGGTGTACAAATCAGCCATGGACTGGAACAAATACACCGGCGGTGTGATGTGGAAGTATTACAGCGCGCAACAGGTGGTTGGCGGAGTTTCGGCGGAACTCGAATACCAGATGCGCGGTTACAAGATATATGAAACCCAGGAAGGAATATCCAACACCACCAGCTATACGGTAAAAACCAGGACTGTCGGCACCGTAACGATGCCGCTCATCTGGCAGCCGCACCTGTACTTTGCCAACCGTCACGTCAGGGTATTCCTTAACGCCGGAGTCACTTTTTCCTACAACCTGGGGATAAACGACACTTTCACCGTGTTGAACCACGACTACAACGAAACGACAAAGATGGCGACGGTCACGAGCGTAACGACAGATTACACGATGATCCGGGCGCGCGACAACCGATGGAATTACGGCCTGTGCGGAGGGCTTGGGTTCGGGGTGTTGTTCGGCCGCTGCGAAGTATTTGCCGAAGCGCGGTATTACTATGGAATGTCCGACATTCTGCGCAACAAGACCAAATACATTTTCAACGAGCAGGAATCGATCCGTTCGGAATTGGACAACCTTTTCATCAACTTCGGATTTTTCTTCAGGCTCGGGAAAGAGGGGATAAAGGCGCCGCCTCTCAAGCGCAGCAAGGAAAAAGTGCCTGACACCAACGACTTCCGCAATATAAAACTCAATTTCTAACCATGGATAATACCAGACAGCAAAAGATATCGCGCCAGATCCAGAAAGACCTGGGCGACATATTCATACGCGAGGCCGCGCCGCTGCTGAAAGGAGCGATGGTGACGGTCTCTTCGGTCAGGATCAGCCCTGACCTGAGTTACGCCCGCGTTTACCTGAGCGTCTTCCCGTTTCCCAAACACGGGGAGGTGATGGCGTCGCTCGAGGCTAACAATAAACTAATACGCAAAACGTTGGGCGGGAAGATACGCAACCAGATGCGTATCGTACCAGAACTGACGTTCTTTATCGACGACTCTTTCGAGTATATCGACAAAATAGATAACCTTCTTAAATAGTGCCGAATATACGGTATGTAAGAAGTTCGCCGACGAGGCCCGTCAGTTGCCGAAAGGCAGAGCAGGATAAGCCAAAGGAGGCAACAAATAAAACCAGCTGTTTCCTGATATGAAGTCCCTTTCCACTTTTTTCGCCCGACGTTTCCTGTTTTCACCTAAATCCCATTCGGTGATAAACATTATTTCGCGGGTAAGCATGGTGGCCGTGGGCGTTCCGGTGGCGGCGATGGTGATACTGCTCTCTGTTTTCAACGGATTCGACGACCTCATCCGCCGCATGTACCACGATTTCGATCCCGACCTGCTCGTACAGCCCGCGAAAGGCAAAGTCTTCGACCCGGCAACCATGGACTCAGATGCGATACGTTCGCTCGCCGGAGTAGCCGGGGTGTCGTATGTTTTGGAGGAAAGCGCACTTCTGGAATACAGGGGGAAGCAGACGACGGCCACGGTAAGGGGTGTAGACAGGGCCTTTAAGGGCGTTGTTCCCCTCGATGACATGCTCTATATGGGCACGGCCGAAAGCACCGGGGCGGTCGTCGGCCAGGGTATAGCCTACGAACTGGGCGTACGTATGGGCCTCTCGGAGCAGCTTAAATTCTACGTGCCGCGACGGGGAAGTTATTCGGCTCTACTGCCGGTCAACAGTTTTTCGACGGGCAGCGTTCCCATAGAGGGGGTTTTCGTGCTTGACGCCGAGACCGATGGAGAATACGTGATTGTACCGCTGGTCTTCGCGCAGGAACTGTTCGATTACGAAGGGTTGGCTTCCGGACTGATGATCCGCTTCAAGGACGGCGCGCATGCGAAAAAACTGAAAAAACAGGTTTCGGAGATTGCCGGGGAAGATTTTACGGTGCTGACCCGTTATGAACAGAAAGCCTCTATGTACAGGATAATGACGATGGAGAAATGGGGTGTATTTTTCATAGGACTGATGGTTCTGGTGATCGCCTCGTTCTCGATAGTCGGCTCGCTCATAATGCTGGTTATCGACAAACGCGACAATATCCGTACCTTGGGAGCTTTGGGTGCTACCCCACGCCTCGTGCGGGCGATATTCACGCGGCAGGGCATGATGATAGGTATGATAGGTGCGACCGGGGGATTGGTATTGGGAGTGCTGGTTTGCGCCGTACAGCAGATTTTCGGGGTTATCCCGATGCCTGCGGCTACTTTCCTCGTCGATAGCTACCCGGTAATGATGAAACCTCTCGATATCGCAGCGGTATGCGCGGCATTTGTGGCGGTTAATTATATTATTACTAAATTTACGGTGATTAAAACGGTCGGCAAACGCGACCTATGGATGTAAAATGAAACTCCTAAAAAATATACTGCATGCGGTGCTGCTCGTCATTATGGTGACGGGAGCCTTATCATGCGGCAGGCGGGGAAAGATCATTACCGACGAAAAACTGGCTTACATATTCCGCGACATATACCTTACCAACTCCTATAACCAACAGCACCGTCCGCCGAACCTCGATTCACTGAACATTTATGAACCGGTGTTCGCCAAATACGGATACACTACCGAAGACGTACAGCTTACCATCGGCAACTTCGCCAAACGAAAGAGCGCACGCCTGAGCGACGTGGTCGACCAGGCTATCGAAATGCTCGATACTGACGCCCGTTTCTACCAGAACCGTATTGCCGTATACGATACCGTAGGTATGGTGGCCCGCGAACGCTACCAGACGGTAGTCTACACAGATTCATTGATCGAGATACGTAAGATCGCCGACACTTCACGGTTGCGCATAGTCATCCCGTTGAAAACACCCGGTACATATGAAGTTTCCTACAACTATATAGTCGACTCGACCGACCGCAACAACAACCTGCGCATCAACAACTATCTTCTGGACGACCGCGGCCGCCAGTATTTAAACAATACGAGACGGCTGAAACGCTTTGAGAACGACGCTGTTTTCGCATCGTTCACCGCCGGCGAAAATCACCGCAAGCTGGTAATCGACCTTAACGGTTATCCGAAGGATATGACCAAACCAAATATGACGGTCAGTAATCTGGTAGTAAAGCGCTTCCTGCCCGACCGCACGGCGCGTGATTCCATGGCCCGCCAGTGGTTCGATTTCAGGACAGGAGACACCCTGTTCAATCCGCGGCGGGGCGTCCTTCCTGCCGGTTCGCCCTATCACATAATGCTTCCCGATGAAACGGATATCGTCACACTACCTGCTGACGCCGCAGGGGCTTCTGCCAGATAGGATTGTCACTGTCGACACGGCGGGGACGATTACCGATATTTCAGCAACCGAACATCTCGACCGCGAGGCTGGGGTCGAGTTTTATCCCGGAATACTCATACCCGGTTTAGTCAATGCCCACTGCCATCTGGAACTTTCGCACCTGCGCTCGGTGATTCCGTCCGGCGGGGGGTTCACGGCATTTGCGCAGGATATGCGGCGGCACCGCCGGCGTTTTTCCGAGATGGAGCGGCTCGCTGCCATCGACTTCAGGGATACGAAAATGTGGGCGGAAGGGGTTTCGGCTGTCGGCGATATTTGCAACGGCACCTCCACTTTCACTATAAAGAATAAAAGCAGGATAAGTTATCACAATTTCATCGAACTTTTCGGCCTCGATGCCGACCCGGCACGGGCTTTCGAGTTGCGCGATACGGCCATCGGCAGCGGCCTTACATCTACTGTAACCCCGCATTCTACATATTCGCTCCAGCAGGAAGCTTTTGCGGCGGCCACCGGCGGTACTGATAACCATCCGCTGTCGATCCATTTCATGGAAAGCGAATCGGAAACCGAACTTTTCGGCAAGCGAGGATCTATGTGGGAGTGGTACCGCGAACAGAATCTCGAACCGGATTTTTTGGATTACGGTTCCCCGGCCGAAAGACTCGTCCGGCAGGTTCCGGCCGATCGCCCAATAATGCTTATCCATAACTGCTGTGTGACGCAGCGTGACATAGATATCGTGATGGGACACTTCTCTGCTCCCGTAACATGGGTCCTGTGCCCCGGTTCGAACCGTTATATTTCGGGAGCGCGGCCACCTGTGGAACTGCTCCGCAAAAACAACCTGCATATTGCCATAGGGACAGATTCGCTTGCTTCTAACGAAACCATTTCGATGGTGCACGAACTGGGCCTGCTTGGAGGTGTCCCTCTGGAAGAACTTCTGAACTGGGCTACACTGAACGGCGCCCGGGCACTCGACATGGAAGACAGGCTGGGATCTGTCGAAACAGGGAAAACTCCGGGTCTGGTATGGCTATCAGGTCTCGATATGCAGACAATGACCCTGACCGCCGATTCGAAAACCGAAAGGATAATTTGACATATTCCATCTTTTCAGTCGTAGTCTGCAAGGAAATATATATCTTCGTGACGACAATAACATTCAAATAATCGACAACTTACAAATTATGAAGAAAATCTTTACCTTTACCCTGCTTGCCGCGGCCATTGCTTTTACCGGATGCGAAACCCTCGGCCTGAAAACCATCGGGATGGATTCCGAAGACAGTGTCAAGCGCGTAGCAGAAACCATCAAAAAACATGTTAAGCCGGCGGAGTATAAGCCTGTTTCCATTTATTGGTACGAGCGCGAAGAATTGAGCAACAGCATGGAATACCTGCAGGTAGAAATGGTCGGTACAGACGGCAAACTCTACACCCAGAACTTCAAAGTGGGTGGCGACGCCCAGGGACCGGGCGAAATTGAGGAATCGCGCAGCAGCCGTGCATATGATTTCGCCTCGATGAAATACATCTCTCCCGAAGACCTCGTTCCGGCAACCATCGTCGATTGGATCAATCAAGCCAAATCCGGACTGCCCGAAGAATACGGCTACGAATCGCTTAAAGGATACACCTTCAAGATCGATCCCGAAACCGGTGAAAGAACTTCTAATTTTGTTGCCCGCATCACCGAAACCGGCAACAAACGCAGTGTCGAAGGCCGCAACATTGTAACCACATACTACGAAATCGAATTCGACGTAACCGCCGACGGTACCGTAGTTATGGAAGAAATCGAATAGCCCCGTATATACAGCAATATACAGCAGCCGCAGGACCGTACAATGGTCCTGCGGCTGTTTTTTGTTAATAATGCAAGCCGCTTAAACGGAACTCGTGATAATATCACTAATTTTTTCTATTTTTGTTCTTTAACCGTTATTTCCCATGGAAGAACTTTACTGCAGGGAGGATTCATACGACGACAAAACAATAGGGGAACTCATCGGCCATTACCGCGAGATTCTGCGCCTGTTGGGCGAAGATACTGAACGCGAAGGTCTTCTGAAAACCCCGGAGCGCGTCGCAAAGGCGATGGCCTTCATGACGAAAGGCTATAGCGAAGACCCGCGTGCGGTACTCACCTCAGCAATGTTTCGCGAGGAGTATAAGCAAATGGTCTTGGTTAAAGACATCGAAATATACTCTATATGCGAACACCACATGCTGCCCTTCATCGGCAAGGCCCATGTGGCGTATATTCCGGACGGATATATCACCGGCCTGTCTAAGATCGCCCGCGTGGTTGAGTGTTTCGCCCGCCGGCTGCAAGTGCAGGAAAGGCTCACGGTGCAAATACGCGACTGCATTCAGGACACGCTGAACCCTATGGGCGTGGCGGTGGTCATCGAGGCTGCTCACACCTGCATGCAGATGCGCGGGGTGCAGAAACAGAATTCGGTGACGACCACTTCGGCGTTTACCGGCGTTTTCCTGTCGCAGCACCGTACCCGCGAAGAGTTCATAACACTGATAAGCAACAATCTGCATTAGGTCGATGAAAAAGTTGTTGTCTGTCCTTTTTGCAGTGCTGCCGCTTGCCTCGTCCGGCCAGTTCGACCGCTGGTTCGAGGATAAGACCATGCGTTTCGACTACTACCATTCCGGCGACGCACAGACCGAGGAATACTACTTCGAACAAGTCAGGGAGGAGCCTTTCTGGGGCGGATCGAAAACATCGCTCATCGACGAAAAAGAGTATGGCAACCAGTTTTTCAAAATAATCGACACGGCGACGGGCGAGGTGATTTACTCGCGCGGATTCTGCACGCTGTGGAACGAATGGCAAACCACCGCGGAAGCCGTGCGCGTCCGGAAAAGCATGCCTGAATCGGTAGTTTTTCCTTTCCCGAAGAGCAATGCCCGCATCGAAATATTCACGCGAAGCAAAGACGGCAGGTTCGTCAAAAAATTCGAGCATGAGATATCCCCTTCAAGCTATTTCATCGCCAGATACCCCCTTCATTACGAAACTTTCGACATTGTGACTAACGGCGGACCCGAACACAAGGTCGATATCGTTCTGCTGCCAGAAGGCTACGCCGCTACGGAACGCGGCAAATTTGAAGAGGCCTGCCGTGGCTTTGCAGAGGCGATGTTCTCGTTTGAACCCTACCACGGGCTGCGCGACATGTTCAATATCCGTGCGGTGTGGGTACCATCAGTAGACAGCGGGGTTACTATGCCGGGTGCGGGGGTCTGGAAAAACACTTCGGCAAAGGCGAGTTTCTGGACTTTCGATTCGGAACGCTACCAGATGACCGAGGACTTCCAGAACCTGCGAAACCAGGCGGGACATGTGCCCTATGATCTGATCTATGTGCTGTCCAATACGGATAAATACGGCGGCGGCGGCATTTACAATTTCTACGGCATCAGTTCGGCAAACCATCCGGTCAGCACGGCGAAAGTCTACATACACGAATTCGGCCATCTGTTGCTGGGCTTAGGCGACGAATATGTGGGCGGAGTAAGCTACGAGGAAACATCGATGTACCCGACAGACCGCGAACCCTGGGAGGAGAATCTCACGACGCTGGTCGATTTCGGGAGCAAGGCGTGGAAACGGATGCTCCCGGCACACACGCACGTCCCGACACCGCTCAATCCCGACAGTGCTGAAAAACTCGGCGTGTACGAAGGCGGCGGGTATGTAGCGAAGGGGGTTTACCGTCCGTGGCCCAACTGCCTGATGAACAATCTCCACACCATAGACAAATTCTGCCCCGTATGCACAGCGGGCATACGCAGCCAAATAGAGTTCCTATGCAGATAAGGATATGGCCGGACAACCCGAATCAGCGGGAGATAGCGCGCGCGGTTGAAATCCTGCGCGGCGACGGCGTGATCGTTTATCCCACCGACAGCGTCTATGCGTTCGGGTGTTCGCTCCACAGCCCCAAGGCGATAGAGCGGATGCGCGGCATTAAGGGCAAGAATGAGAGCGTCTTCACGCTGGTTTTCGACAACCTGAGCAACATCGCGGATTTTGCGCGGGTGGACAACCCCACTTTCCGCGTGCTGAAACACAACCTGCCGGGGCCTTTTACATTCCTTCTGACTCCGTCGTCTAAGGTTCCGGACAAGGCGCTGGCCAAACGAAGGAGCATCGGCGTGAGGATTCCGGCAAACGCCATTGCACGCGCGTTGGTTGAGGAATTGGGCTGTCCCATGCTGACGACATCGGTCAAGGACGACGACGAAGTGGTGGAATACACGACCGACCCCGAACTGATAGGCGAGCGCTACGGGCATCAGGTAGATATGGTGATCGACGGCGGCTACGGCGACAACACGCCTACAACGGTAGTCGACCTCACGGATGGCGAACCCGAGATCCTGCGCGAAGGGCTGGGAGAACTGAAATGAAACATGATAACGCTATAAAGCATGTGAGCAAGAAACAATTACTTCGGTCGTCCGTTTCCTGAGCCACCGTTTCGCGGCGACTGTCGGGCCTTCCTCAGTGATTATCTTTTGGAAATTTAAACGATATCTGATACTTATGACAAGAAAACAATTTTGGCAAACGGCTTCCAACTGGGGCTTTCTCATAGGGGCGGGTCTGTTCGCAATGAACATAATCGGTTGGGCGCTGAAACTCGAAGCCACAAATTCGTGGCTCTATGAATTGCTGCTGTTCGTCGTGATCTGTCCAATGATCATTTATACCGGGAAGCGCAACGCACGTAACGCCGGACCGGATGGTTACAGCTACGGACACGCAGTGGGATTCGTCTTCGCGATGATGATGTTCGCCGGGATAGTCTACGGTGTCGGCAGATTTCTGATAATCAACTTTATGGGTTTGGAATACTATTCGGCAATAAACGAGAGTGCGATAGACAACGCCTTCATGATCTACCAGAATTTCCCGCAGTTCGACTCCATGCTCGAGATGCGGGACACAATGTTGGGGTGGCTGCGCAATCCGTTCTACCTGATCTTTGAAGGAGTCATCGGGATGGTGTTCAGGGGCGGTTTCCTGGGGTTGGTGCTTTGTGCGTTCGTCTACACTAAGCCCGATATATTTGCTCCGGCGGCGGAATCCGAACAGAAAGAGGACAATGAGAGCGGCAGCGAATAATCCCGACATCTCGGTGGTCGTTCCACTCTACAACCGAGCATCGAAGATGCGATCTCATTGACCGAGGCCCGACAGTCGGCGCAAAGCGACGGCACAGGAACAGCCGAGGGAGATAACAAAAAATATCCGACAAATGAAAACAGAAGCCAGCAAGACCGACATTTCGGTGGTCGTTCCACTCTACAACGAGGCGGAATCGCTGCGTGAACTCGAAGCGTGGATAGGACGAGTAATGGCCGATGGGAATTTCTCCTACGAAGTGATCTTTGTGGATGACGGCAGCACCGACGGTTCGTGGGAGATCGTAGAGCGACTCGCTTCGGCAAACCCATCTGTTCACGGCATAAAGTTCTCTCGTAACTACGGTAAATCGGCAGCCCTTTATTCGGGTTTCGAGGCTGCGCATGGCGATGTGATCATCACCATGGACGCCGACCTGCAGGACTCACCCGACGAGATCCCGGAACTCTACCGAATGATAATGCAGGATGGGTTTGACCTTGTATCGGGATGGAAAAAACACCGGCACGACCCGGCCGGAAAACGCCTCCCCAGCAAATTCTTCAACACTACTACAAGGCTTGTTTCAGGCATCAGGCTCCACGACATGAACTGCGGACTGAAAGCATACCGCCGTCCGGTAGTCAAAAGCATAGAGGTCTATGGCGAAATGCACCGCTATATCCCAATCCTGGCAAAACAGGCCGGTTTCCGCAGGATCGGTGAAAAGGTCGTGGAACACCATCCGCGTAAATACGGAAAGTCGAAATACGGTATCGAGCGCATGATCAAAGGATACCTCGACCTCATCACTGTGTCTTTTATGTCACGTTTCGGCAGACGCCCTATGTATCTTTTCGGCAGCCTCGGAACGCTTATGTTTATAGCCGGTTTTGCAACCGCAGTGTGGCTTATCGTCGATAAACTCGTAAAACAGCACCGTGGATTACCGCTTCGCGGTGTCACCGACCAGCCGATGTTCTACATCGCTATCGTCACCCTGCTGCTAGGCGTGATGCTGTTCCTGACCGGTTTCCTCGGCGAACTTGTCAACCGCAACGCATCCGATAGAAACAAATATTCAAAAGATAAAACGATATGATTACTTCCCTCGCCTCTTCCTGTGCCTGCTGCGGCAACTGGTGGGACTCGGTCAGTAATCATTTAATTGATAATTAAAATGATTCAAAGAATTCAGACTTTATGGATGGCCGTGACTGCGGCATTGATGTGTTTCGTTTTTTTCGCTCCGGCGGTATATTTTTCAATGGGCGGCGCCGAATTCAAACTGATGACCTACGGCATAAAGGGAACGACGGGACAGGTGCTGATACACGGAGGCGATGCTGTCGAAAGTGCGGTCATGACATCGACAATGTCGATATGTGTGGCGACAATCGTCGGACTGGCAGCACTTTTGCCGTTCGTAGCAATATTCCTGTATAAGAAAAGGAATATTCAGATCCGCCTGTTGACGGTGGAGTTCCTGTTGCTTCTGGGCAGCGGCGGTTTCCTTGGCTACTACATCTGGACGACCCAACGGGACATCGTTGCGGCCATGTCGACGAACTTCTATTTTTCATTCTATCCGCTGCTGATCGTTATAGCCGTGTTCACTAACTGGTTCGCCATTCGCGGAGTTATACGCGACGACCTTCTTGTGCGTTCGGTTGACAGGATACGCTAGACGATACATCTCACAAACAAACACAGGCGGCCTCGAAAAGGGCCGCCTGTGTTTGTTCCGGTCAAAACGGTTTATTCCTCGCCGCTCATCTCCTTATAGATAGCGTTGTATTGCTCGTATTTTGTGTTCATGGCCGCATCGTCGCGCAGACGGAACGTCAGGTTTTTCAGAAGTTCCACGGTAGCCAGTTCGGAGGAATTGATACCATAGGCTTTTTCGAGCGGAGCGACAGCCTGCATATACACTTCGTTCACGGCATTCAACGCCTGCTGATACTGGCTGCGGCTGGTAATCGTCATATTGCGGAGATCCGCATCCATGGCATCACCTTTCTTTACGGTGAACAGTCCCAGAAAATAGCTGGCAAAGAAATCGTTAGGCGATAATTCGGCAGCTTTCCTGGCAGCTTCGATAGCATTGTCCTGCTGCTCGAGTTTGTCATAAACGCGCGCGAGTCCCAGATAGAGTCCGGCATTGGTCGGGTTCTGGTCGATGACTTTGAGCACCATCGGGATCAGGTTCGTCGGGTCTTCGTCTCCGGTCGAATACAGCGTCAGCAAACCTTCGATGACGCTGTCATTGTTGGGATAGAGCGCAACGGCATATTTAAGAGTTTCGAGCGCCGCGGACTGGTCGCCAAGGTTATACAGGCAATGGAACTTATAGTAGTAAGTTTCACCATCGGCCTCATAACCCAGTTCGAGAGCCTTGTTCAGGTCACCGAGAGCTGTTTTATAATCGCCGGCCATCGTCCCGAGGAACCCGGCATAGAAAAGCGATACCGTATCGATGTTGTTTACAGCCGGATGCGCGCTCGCCTTGTAAGCCCTGCGGAAGTTGTCGGCAGCTTTCTTATACTCTTTGAAAATATAACAGAACCCTCCGTCTTCGATGCTTTTGTTGCGGATATTGTTCATCCCGACATTCACTTTCTTTTCAGACTTCTTATCGAGGTCGTAAGCCTTCGCATAAGCATCGAAAGCCTTGTCGAGCGCTGCCGGATCGATAACTGTCACGGGAGTGTAGAAATCGACTTTTCCGGCCTTGACATATGCCTTGAAATGCTCATAGGTATAAACCAGATATTCGGTGTTGTCTACCGTAACATTCTCCATAGTGCCTTCGCCGAAAGTCAACTTAAGCATCGGTTCGTCGAGTCCCACAAAAAGCCCGTTCACCGGTTTGGCGTCGGCATTGTAGAAAGTGTCGCCGCGTTTGATCCATGTAGCGGCTTTCGCGCTCTTTTTGGAATCTTTGATTTCGGCGTCAGACTTGGCTATGTCGCTCTTCAGTTTTTCGACATTGACCTTTTCAGATGTCAGCCCGATGCCTTCCATGCTCTGGGCGCGGAGTGCGGGAATCGCCACCAGGACTGTACACAACACTGTTAAAAAGAGTCTTTTCATAATTTCATGTATTATTTGATTCTTCTAAAATTTTTAATGTTACCTCCATCCTGTATTAACGGCGGCACCTCCGGCGACCGACCATCTTACGGCCGGAGAATCAGGCAAACTGAAATCTGCCGTCGGTTCAAATTTAAATATTATTCCGGTATTTCATCAATTTTATTCCTGGTTTTTGTTGCCTCCCTCGCAAGATGCCTCCCCCGGCGTACTGCCGGCCGGCACCTGGTCGATGAACTCACGCCTTAAGCGCTCGGTTCAGCGGTTCCGGTAGCTTCGTCCGAAGCACCGCTTTCCTGTTCTTCGGATACCGCTTCGTCGTCACTGCGCGGGACTGCTGTAACCGAAGCAATCTCATCGCCCTCGCGCAGATTGATGACTTTAACACCCTGAGTAGCACGTCCCGCCATGCGGATACCCGAAACGGCAGTACGGATGGTGATGCCGCTCTTGTTTATTATCATCAGGTCGTCTTCGTCGTTCACCGCCTGAATCGAAATCAGCGCTCCGGTCTTATCAGTGATATTGATGGTCTTGACACCTTTTCCTCCGCGGTTTGTGATGCGGTATTCATCCAGGTCGGTACGTTTGCCGAATCCTTTTTCGCTCAGAACCAACACGTCCTGCACACTGTCGGGTTCCACGCAGATCATGCCTATAACCTCTTCTCCCCTGCCAAGACTGACACCCCGCACACCAGCGCCGGTACGCCCGATGGGACGGACTGTCTCCTCGTTGAAACGGATAGCTTTTCCGGCGTTTGTCGCGATCATCACTTCTGCCTTTCCGCTCGTAAGTTTGACTTCGAGCAGTTGATCGCCTTCGCGGATAGTTATGGCGTTCACCCCGTTCTGGCGCGGACGCGAATAAGCCTCTAGCTTGGTTTTCTTGATCGTCCCCGACTTGGTGCACATCACGATGCAATTATTTTCGACATACTCTTTATCGTCGAGCTTCTTCACATTGATATACGCGCGCACCTTGTCGTCCGGGTCGATCTGGATGAGGTTCTGGATGGCGCGTCCTTTAGCCGAACGCGGCCCTTCAGGAATATTGTAGACCTTGAGCCAGAAGCAGCGCCCTTTCTCGGTAAAGAACATCATCGTGTTGTGCATCGTGGCGACGTAGAGGTGCTCGATGAAGTCCTCGTCGCGTGTCGCGCTGCCCTTTGCACCTATGCCACCGCGCGCCTGGGTGCGGTATTCGGTCAGCGGCGTGCGCTTGATGTAACCCATGCGAGAGATGGTGATTACCATGTCGTCGTCCGCATAGAAATCTTCCGGGTTGAATTCTTCGGCGCTGTAAACGATCTCCGTGCGGCGCCTGTCGCCGTATTTTTCCCTGATTTCAAGAAGTTCGGTCTTCACCACAGCCATCTGTTCGGCCACACTGCCCAGGATCTCGTTGAAACGGGCGATCTGTTTCATCAGTTCATCATGTTCGTTCTGCAGTTTGCCGCGTTCCAGACCGGTGAGGGCGCGCAAACGCATGTTCACGATTTCGGTCGCCTGGATTTCGGTCAGGCCGAAGCGCTCCATAAGGCTCGTCTTGGCTGTCTCCGTATTCTCCGAAGCACGGATGATGCGGATTACCTCGTCGATGTTGTCCTGCGCGATGAGCAGGCCCTGAACTATATGCAGGCGTTCCTCGGCCTTCCTGAGATCGAAGCGCGTACGCCTTACTATCACCTCGTGGCGGTGCTTTACGAAATGATGCACCATATCCTTCAGGTTGAGCAGTTCGGGACGTCCGTCCACCAGGGCGATGTTGTTGACCGCGAACGAACTCTGCAGCGGCGTCATCTTATAGAGCATGTTCAGCACAACGCTCGCAACCGCATCCGTTTTCAGGATTATGACGATTCGCATACCCTTGCGGTCGCTCTCGTCATTGATGTATGAAATGCCTTCGATTTTCTTTTCGTTGATAAGATCGGCGATTTTGCGGATCATCTCGGCCTTGTTGACCATATACGGGATTTCGGAAATCACGATACATTCGCGGCCCGACGGAGTATGCTCGATCTCAGTCTTGCCTCGCATGATGACGCGTCCGCGTCCCGTTTCCAGAGCCTCGCGCACCCCTTCGTAACCATAGATGATACCTCCGGTGGGAAAGTCCGGCCCTTTGACATATTCCAACAGCCCCGAAACCTCGATCTCTGGATTGTCGATATACGCCGCACAGGCATCGATCACCTCGGTCAGATTATGGGGAGCCATATTTGTCGCCATACCTACGGCGATACCGCTGGCACCGTTGCACAGCAAGAGGGGTATCTTTGTAGGAAGAACGGTCGGCTCATTGAGAGTGTCGTCGAAGTTGAGAGTAAAGTCTATGGTGTCTTTTTCAATGTCGGACATAACTTCGTCGGCCAGCTTGCGCATACGGGCCTCCGTATAACGCATCGCCGCCGGCGAGTCGCCGTCCACCGAACCGAAGTTACCCTGGCCGTCGACCAACGGATAGCGCAGGCTCCATTCCTGGGCCATACGCGCCATAGCTTCATATATCGAGCTGTCGCCGTGCGGGTGGAACTTACCCATCACATCCCCCACGATACGCGCCGACTTACGGTGCGGTTTGTCCGAATAAAGTCCGAGTTCGTTGCTCATACCGTACAGGATGCGCCTCTGGACCGGTTTCAGTCCGTCGCGGATATCGGGCAGCGCGCGCGAAACGATCACCGACATCGAGTAGTCGATGTAGGCAGTCTTCATCTGCTCGGTTATGTTAACTGCGATGATTTTACCATTGCCGGCAAGCTGTTCTCCGGCGGTGTTTGCTTGATTTTCCCCTTCGACGGGGTCTTTTATTTCTGCCATTTGTAATGGTTTTTGGTATCAATCGAATCTCCAAAAATAAGCTTTTCAGGCTGAATGAGCAAAATAAAGGGCCGCAAAATCGACCCTCACGAAAAGTTTTTCGTATTTTACCGTAATAACGGCCATTTTCAGGCGATTTTACGGTCTTCAAATTCAGCCTCGACAGGGTGGCGGATAAAATGGTTTAAAGTTTTCTGCCAGCCGGGTCGATATAGAAATCTTCCTCGCCGGACGTTACGAACGCACACCCTTCCGAGAACGAAGTCGCATCATCATAGATGCACGGAATGACTTCGCGTCCCTCGGCATCTATAAAACCGCATCTACCTTCTTTCTGGGCAAGGATAAGCCCTTCGGAACATTCGCCCAGCCAATCATATGAGTCAGCAGTAAGCAGCATCCCGTCCCGGTCGAGCAACGACCAACGGCCATCTTTCATAACGGCAGTCAGTCCGAAATAGTCGTCCCAGGCCAACTCTTCGTAAACCGGTTCGAGGACTGCACGGCCCCCTTTGTCGATGAGTCCTTTGCCGGTAGCGGCTTCGACCTCGGCCCTTCCCTCGCGGAAAGGCGCGGCACGCAGCCACACAGTGTCGATGACCGGACGGTTGCGGCGGTCGACATATCTCCACCCGCCTCCATCGCGCACGCATTTGATGCCGTCGCCGCCATCTTCGCGCCACGAATACCCGGCTGTTTCCTCTCTTGCCTTTGCTTCAGACTCGCCAAGTACAACAGAAAGCTTCGCACCAAGCACGGCAATCTCCTCGGCCGAATATTCCGACAATCTGCGTACACCGCCGGCCACATCGCCGGCCAGTATTTGTGCTGGTTCCGGAAAGCCCGTTTCGGATGAAGCGGCACACAGCCTTTCGGCAAGCGGACGTGCCGCGGCCAAACCAGATATCAAAGGCAATCCAACCCCGGCAAACCTGCCCGGCATCGCCGCTGTGAACAAAAACGCAAGGGCAATCACCGGCGATTCGTCGTTGGCTGAGAATCCGGTTACACAAACCTCACCGCGAGCCGACACAGACACTTTGCGGGCTACGATCTTGTCGCACCCATTGTTCAGCGCCCATTCGGCCATCTCTCCGAACGATCTCAGCGCGGCGAGTATCTTTTCCGCCGGGCTTTCCGACGAAACCGTCCGCTGCAGGAAGTCCGCCATCCGCTCGCCGCCTGTTCCCGGGCGGATCAGAATGTCCACCTCGACACTTTTCCCGGCAGAATCGAACAGGATGAGTTCTTTCTCAAGCAGATCCCACTCCGTGAAGAAACGCGACCCTAAGCCTTTGTCCTTATCGCGCAGCGCCTGCAGGCGGTTGGCGGTTTCGGCATCGTACCTCAACGGGCACCTCAATGTGAATCGGGTCTCTCCTATCATCGCTTCGAAGTCGGCCAACCCATGACCGGGCATCGCGAAAAGAGGATTCCCGGCAGTATCCATGACAGGGAGAACTTTTCCGAGCGTGCGGAAACGCCCGTCATTGTTGGTCAGGGCCTCAATATATTGCTGGATGGCCAGTATCATAGCATAACACTATTGATAGAACCAATATTCATCATGGCTACGAGGTCGGCAATCGGACTGTTGTAGGCCATACCACGAAACGGCGCAACGAACCCGGGACGAATAGAAGCCACGACATCATGATAATTTTCGGGCATCTCGCTCGATATGTCATACAGAAGGCGGGCGTAACGGTGAACAGGGAGTTCGTCGGGCGAGGACGGGAAAAGCACGGGCTGCTGTACGTCGCTCACTTTCGCCAGGTGGATGTTTATCAGAAGTGTGTTGCCATCCGCTGTTCCGGTGTCCCGGATGGCCGAGGCAAAGCCGCGAATACGGTCTTCACTGCCGTCTGAAGCTTCGCCGTCGGTGATATTGATGACAGTCGGAGGATGGCTTGTGGCGTTGGTTTTGCGGCGGCACCACCATTCGAGCAGGGCCAATGCGTCGCGCATCACTCCGCACATGGGAGTTATCCCGGCCGCTTTCGGCTCGATCCACATGTTCTGCGCGGTGACAGCCATCACGCTGCGCCCCGACGGGAGCATCCTTTCGCGCACTATCTGCTCGCGGCGCACTTTTAACGCGGCAAGTCGCGAAGGAGTGGTGAACTCCCCGGTGGACGAAAGCAGCGACTCTATCCCGTCTCCCGAATATCCAATAACGGCGATGTCGTAATAGTCGCGCACACCGCCTTCACGCCGGGCACGGTACAACAGTTCGTCTATAAATGAGTTGACCACGAGCGCCACTGCCCGCGATTTGGGCATCTCTTCGCCCGAAAAGAAGATTTTCTCCTTCATCGACCCCGAGCGGTCGATAAGCACGACAAAAGCCGTGGGATGCAGACGGGTAATCGGAGCTTTGTACATTGGTCCGGGTCTGTGATTCAGCCTCGGGGAAGTCGGGCTAAAACCCCGAAGACATGTTTGGTTAACCTTAATATAGCAGGACCCGGGAGAAAAACAGGAACTTGCTCACAGTTTCCCGGGGTGCATCCTATATTCTACAAATGTACTAAAAAATCTGATTTATGTTCCATAAAGGCGAGAAATAACAGTGATTTATATGCTTTTGACAAAAAAGAACCGACCGCCTCATCACAGTGTCCCGCATGAGATGTGGACCTCCTGTTGTTTCAAGCCGCCTCCACCGGTATCGACGCCTACGTTCCCGCGGAGAACAATCGTTCTTTCATCGCATCATGGCCCAAGCCAGATTCGCAGATATTTCCGGCCCGGTCGATGAAGTGCCACCATCGGCCGAGCCTTACGGCCGCACGGCTGCCACGGAATTCTATAACTTCGTCCCAAAAAGGAGCTATCACGGGGGTTTTTCCGCCGTCGGCAAAACCCCATCCGCCCTTTTCGACAAAAGATGTAAGGGGTCCGCTCGGCGCGGCAGGGGGCTGCGCAAAGTATCTTCCGGCATTTTCAACTTCGGGAAAAGTCGAAGCCAGAGCTTCCGCCATGCGGTATTGGCAAGCCATTCCCGCCTGCGCGAAAAGTCCGAGTATTTCGGCGAAGGCCGCAGAACTTTCCGCGAGGATCTCTTCCGGCAAAAGGATCAGATCGTCTGTCGTATTGTATTTTGCGTAAAGTCCCGGCTGCAGGGCCAGCGCATGCAGACTGGCCGATATCAACAGTGCCGGGTAATCGTCGATACACTTGTCAAAGTGGGACGAATCGCGCCCCGGATGCCGATAACCCGGAGTTCCCAGTTCGGCGGCCCGCTGTCCGACAAAATCCGGTATCCACATGGCATCGCAGTCTATCAGCGCAAAGGGCCCGTCGGCCCGGACAACGATATTTTCCGGTTTCAGGTCGCCATGGGACCATTCCTGCTCCAAAAGCGTGCGGCAAAAATCGTCGAAAGCATCCGCCAAACTGCCGAGGCACAGCCTGTCGCCTGTTTTCGCCGCCCTGGCCACAACCGCATCGAGCGTTACGCCTCCAATCCATTCTCCTTCGACCACATCCACCCAACCGGCTTCTCCCGAAAGCAGATGTACATAAAGTTCATCCGGGAGCAACCGTACTTCAGGCAGCAGCACCGGACGGTTTTGCTCTATGTATGCGTAGATTTCGCGCAAACGCGGATTGGGCCTTGCGTAGCATTTCAGCATCCGCCTCTGCCCGCTGCGCAGGTAAGTGAAAACCGCTGCGCTGTTTCCGGCCCGCAACTCCACTTCGCCGTATACATCCTTTTCGACCTCTATGTCGTCCAACGTCCGAAAGACCCCTGTGGGATTTTCGAAAGTGCGGATGTAATCTGTTATCGAGGGTTGTCGCATGGAGTCGTAATAAAACGGCCCCCGGTTGCTTGAGCGTCTCACTTCTGCAAGCATAAAGAATACCACATCTTTCAGAGAATTCAACCGAGGGCCGAAACCTTCGATTCTCTGAAAAATGTGGCTATATTATGTAAATGAAGTGAGACGCTTCGCTACAAAGATAGTTTTTCTTTTCCACTTTTGGCCGGCCAAAAGTAGTTAAAAGAAAATCCAGTTATTTATTCATAACATTATTCTGACGGCTGATACTTTCGACGTGGATCGCTTCGAGAATCTCGTTCAGGAACTCACGGCTCAACGACAACCGGTCGGACTGCGACAGGATACGCTCCTTGATGACACCCCAGCGGTTACTCTGCAGAATGGCCACGTCGTTCTCTTTCTTCACGCGCCCGATCTTTTCGCTTATCTTCATCCGGCGGCTCAACAAGTCGAAAATCTCGCCGTCGATCTGGTCGATCTCGTCGCGTAACTGGTCGAGCGACTTCACGAATTCGGGATCGTCGTTGGCTTCGGCGCGCCAGTTGACGCCGCGTACCAACCTTTCCAGTTCACCAGGTATCACTTGCTGCTTCGCATCGCTCAGCGCCTGCGAGGGGCAGATATGGCTTTCGATGATAAGGCCGTCATAGCGCAGGTCTGCCGCAGACTGCGAAAGTTCGGCAAGGAACTCTGTCGACCCGGACATGTGCGACGGATCGCATATCATCATCATCTCCGGAAACCGGCTGCGCATGTCGAATGCCAGCGGCCACATCGGTGCATTACGGTACTTGCTCTGTCCGAAATAGGAAAAACCTCTGTGTATCAATCCAATATCCGTCATAGGTATGCCCACCGCAGCGAAACGGCGCACTGCACCGGCCCACAGGTCGATATCCGGATTCATAGGGTTCTTGATGAGAACCTTCACGCCACTACCCTTCAGTGCCTCGGCGACTTCCTGTACCGCAAACGGACTCACGGTCGTCCGAGCGCCTATCCACACGCAGTCGACCTCGAACTCCAGCGCGCTCTCTACGTGCTTGCTCGAAGCAACCTCGACGCCGATCGGAAGTCCCGTCAGCCTCTTTGCTTCGGCCATCCACGCAAGGCCCTTCAGCCCCACCCCCTCGAACGAACCCGGCGAAGTGCGAGGCTTCCATATACCAGCCCTCAACATGTCTACCACCCCCGTTTCGGCCAGCCTCACACATGTTTCCAACGTCTGCTCACGCGTCTCCGCACTGCACGGTCCCGATATTATCAACGGCCGCTTCTCTCCCAATTTGAACTCTTTCATACTTTATTTGAGTATCCTCTTTATTGTATTGGCCTTTTGCATGGCGGCGCGAAGGCCCTCTTTATCGTCTTTTTCGATCATTTTGCGGAGTATCTGCAGTTGGTGGATATGTTCGCGCAGCACGTCCAGCACGTTGTATTTGTTGCCCATGAAGATGGGCAGCCATGTTTCGGGCGAACTTTTGGCAAGACGCACCGTACTTTCAAAACCGCCGCCGGCAAGGTCGAAGATATGTTCCTCCTCGCGTTCCTTTTCGAGCACGGTGAGCGCCAGTGCGAACGAGGTGATGTGCGAGATGTGCGACACGTGCGCCGTGTGCATATCCTGTTCCGCTCCGGTCATGTAAATCATAGGCGAGCCGATCTTTGCATAGATGTTCTCTATCAGTTCCAGTGCGTCCGGATCGCTTTTTTCACGGTCGCAGATCACCGTCGTGCGTCCGGTAAAAGCTCCGTGCAGTGCCGCTTCCGGACCGCTGAACTCGGTTCCCCACATGGGATGCGTCGCAACGAAACGCCCCCGGCGCGGGTGCATCTCGATTACCTCGCAAAGCTCCTCTTTTATCGAACCCATATCCATCACAACCTGGTCCGGGCGCACTTTATTGAGCACTTTTGTAACCAGCACGGGCGTGACGTCGACAGGAGTGGCGAGGACGATCAGATCGCCCCCGGCCACAGCCTCATCGTGTGTAACTATGCGGTCGGCAAGCCCCAGTTCGAGCGCCCTGCGGGCGTTCTCCGGGGAGGTGTCGACCCCCAGTATCTCTTCCGCGAAACCATGATCGCGCAGGCTCAGCGCAAACGAACCCCCGATCAAACCAAGCCCAAAAACAGATACTTTCATACTTCCAAAGTGATTAGTTATTAATTATTAGTGATTAGAGAATGGTACAAAACTTCGTTTTGCTTTTATAAACCCATTTGCAACAAAATCACTAATAGCTAAACACTAATAGTTAAAATAACTAAACTTATTTAGTGGCAAGGACCTTGTCGGCCGCTTTCGCGAGCAGTTCGGCAGGGACACACAGCGAGATGCGGATGCTGCGGCGGCCCTGTTCGCCGAAGATCCCTCCGGGAACCACGAATACGTCGTATTTTTCGAGCACCATGTCCGAGAAATCAAAGCAGTCGCCCTTGTATGAATCTGGAAGGTCCGCCCAGATGAACAGGCCGGCCTGATCCTTACGGTATTCGAGTCCCAGCGCGTCGTATAGGCGGAAACCCTCTTTTTCGCGGCTGTAATATATTTCATTGAGTTCGATGAACCATTCGTGCCCCAGTTTTAGGGCTTCGGCGGCGGCGGCCTGGACGGGGTAGAACATCCCGGAGTCCATGTTCGATTTGAAACGGAGTACGTCAGATATCCAGTCTGCGCGTCCCACGAGCGAACCAACGCGCCATCCGGCCATACTGTGTCCTTTCGAAAGCGAGTTGAGTTCCATAGCAACATCTTTTGCCCCGGCAACCGACAGGATGCTCAGGCGCATATTGTTGCGGATGAAGCTGTAGGGGTTGTCGTGGATCAGCAGGATATTGTGCTTCGAAGCGAAAGCGACCAAATTTTCAAACAGTTTGACGGTCGGAACGGTACCGGTGGGCATGTTCGGATAGTTGCAGATCATGATCTTCACCCGCGACAGATCCATCTTCTCCAACTCCGCAAAATCGGGATAGTAACCGTTCTCTTTTTTAAGCGGATAAGGCACTGGCTCTGCTCCAGCCAGCGTCACGGCAGCCTTATAGGTCGGATAGCCCGGATCTGGGATCAGCGCCTGGTCGCCGTCCTGCAAGAATGTCATCGCGATATGCACGAGGCCCTCTTTCGAACCCAGCAGCGGAAGTATCTCGTTTTTGGGGTTGAGTTCCACGCCGTACCATTTCTTGTACCATTCGGCATAGGCGTTGCGCAGCAGGTCGGAGCCGTGGTAGGGCTGGTAGCCGTGTGCATTGGGTTTCAGCGCGGCCTGATAGAGGGCCTCGATGACTGGCGCGGGCGGAGGAAGGTCGGGGCTTCCGATACCCAGGGCGACGATGTCGCGTCCGGCGGCTTTCAGTTCGGCGATTTCCTTGTTTTTCTGCGAGAAATAGTACTCCTTGATCGTGTCAAGCCTTCCGGCGCACGGGATCTCAACTTTTTTCATTTTCAGTAAGCTCTAAATGGTTTATAATTATTTATCGGTCTTCCTTCTTCTCCAATCCATTGGGGTAAACTCCGTAAACATGCACCTCCTCGGTGGCGCGGATGAGGCGTTCGAGGTTCGCGGCGTAGTCTCCGAGCCGTTCGAACTCCAGATCGATATGGAACATGTAGTGCCACGGTTCGCTGGGGATAGGGTACGACTGCAGGCGCGACATGTTGACGTTTTCCAGCACTTCGAGCGCCCTCACTAGCGATCCCTGTTTGTGGTCGGTCTTGAAATAGAGCGACGCTTTGTTTGCGCGCGGGTCTATAAGCAAATCGTGCATCTTGATGATCATGAACCGCGTGTAGTTGTTGCGGATGGTGTTGATCTCCGGCACCAACACGTCCAGTCCGTATAGTTCGGCAGCACGGCGGCTTGCGATTGCGGCCGTAGTACGAAGGGCGTTTTCCGCGATGTGCTTTGCGCTGATAGCCGTGTCCTCGCTTTCGATCAGCTTCCAGTCGTAGTTGTCGAGGAAGTTGTGGCATTGCTGCAGTGCCATCGGGTGTGACTCCACTTCGGTAATGTCTTCAAGTTTCACGCCCGGAAGCGCCAACAGGTTCTGCATTATGTGCAGGTACACCTCGCCGGCGACCTGGACGTTGGCATCCTGCAGTATGCCGTAATTGGCTATGATGGAGCCTGCGATGGAGTTCTCGACCGCCATAACACCGTAGTTGACCTCACCGCATTTGACTTTCCTGGCCACTTCGCGGAAAGTCGCACAGGGTACGATCTCGATATCAAGCCCAAAATACTTTTCAGCGACTATCTGGTGGAAACTCCCCTCGTACCCTTGTATAGCTACTTTTTGCATATTTTAAAAAATCTCAAAAAATCCACTCCCGCTGCATAAAAAATCCCAACCTCTTAACGCGGTCGGGATATCCTCTACTTGCAACTTTCGTTCGTTTACAGACAAAAAAATTCCCGACCGCTCCGGCAGTACTTAAAATAATAGTCCATAAAAAACGGCGAAAATCTCATATCCTGTGTATTTTGTTCCTCATCCAACTCTACAAATATATAACAAAATCGTTATACGGTGATGCAGGTTAACTAAAAAATAACAAAATTATCTCAAATTGCACGTTTTATTCCGACTTCTGCCATAGTTTTTACTAATTTTGGGATTCAAACACACCGCAACTATGAAAAAAGAATACATACCGCTCGTGGAAGAACTCATCGCCCTTGCCATCCGCGAAGACATTGGCGACGGCGACCACACCTCGCTGGCTTCGATACCCGCCGACGCACGCGGACGAATGAAACTGCTAGTCAAGGAGCGCGGCGTAATCGCCGGGGTTGAAGTGGCGGAAATTGTCTTCCGCAGGCTCGACCCGGAGGTGCGGCTCGAAATACTGATACCGGACGGCAGCGCCGTCGAGGTTGGCGACGTTGTTTTTTACGTAGAGGGCCGCACGCGTAGCCTGCTGCAGTCCGAACGCATCATCCTCAACATCATGCAGCGCATGACGGGCGTGGCGACCGAAACCGCTCGCTACGTAAAGAGGATCGATGGAACCGGATGCCGCATCTTGGATACGCGCAAAACAACTCCCGGAAGCCGCGTGCTCGACAAAATGGCAGTGAAACTGGGCGGCGGCGAGAACCACCGCATGGGGCTTTTCGACATGATACTTCTGAAAGACAACCATATAGATTTCGCCGGAGGGATAATTCCGGCTATCGAGGGCGTCCGCAAGTACCTGAAAGAAAAAGGCAAGGACCTGCCCATCGAGGTCGAGGTGCGTTCGCTGGATGATATAGACCTTGTTTTTGCAGCGGGAGGGGCAGACCGCATCATGCTCGACAACTTCGACCTGGAGCAGACGCGGCGCGCGGTGGCCAAGATCGACGGACGCTGTGAGATAGAATCATCAGGCGGCATCCGCTACGAAAACCTGCGCGACTACGCCGACTGCGGCGTGGACTTCATTTCGGTCGGAGCGCTGACCCACCAGATAAAGAGCGTCGATTTGAGTCTAAAGGCTGTAGAATAGCCGTCATAACATACTAACCTGCCATGAAAAAAACCTTCGTAACACCAGTTCTTATTTTCTGCTCCATTGTTATTGTTTCGGCACAGTACAACTTCTTTCCCGACGGAGAACATTTCTCAGCCATCAGAAACGGGAAAATAGTCAAAGTCGATTTTTTCAACGACAAGATCGTTGGGACTCTTCTGGACCTCGACGGCCGGAACATACAGTCGCACATCCTCTCGCCCGACGGCACGAAGGCGCTGCTAATCACAAACCGGACGCCGATCTACCGCCATTCTTTCACGGCAGGTTATTCCGTTGCAGATTTTGGCACGGGCAGTGTGAAGCCGGTTTCGGGATCACAGGCGGCGGGTATGCGAGATGCTTCGTTCTCGCCCGACGGCAGCCGTGTGGCTTTTGTGCGCGATAATGACCTGTTCGTCACAGAGATGAGTTCGTCGGTCGAAAAACGCATAACATACGACGGCGAGCGCAACCAGATAATAAACGGTTTTACCGACTGGGTCTACGAGGAGGAATACGGGTTCACTAAGGCTTACGAATTCTCGCCCGACGGCAGCGAAATAGCTTTTCTGCGCTTCGACGAAAGCCGCGTCCGCGAGTTCGCCATGATGCGCTACGACGAAAAGCTCTATCCCGAACCATATCTGTTCAAATACCCGAAAGCGGGAGAGGAAAACTCGGTCGTCACGCTGCACGTATATAACATCGCGTCGGGCGAAACCCGCACAGTCGATACAGGTACCCAAACCGACCAGTATATTCCCCGAATTGGGTGGACGCCGTCGGGCGAACTCTTTTTCTATCGCGTCAACCGCCTGCAAAACGTTTTCGAGGTGTTCTTAGCCGACAAGAGCGGAAACATCCGCACTATATACGAGGAAACCTCCCCGCGCTATGTGGAACGCCCCGACGATACTACCATCATGTTCCTGCCCGACGGCGACAGGTTCATAGCTAAGAACGAGACCCGCACCGGTTGGATGCATCTGTATCTATACAGCATCAAAAAAGGCTTCCTGAACGCCATCACCTCAGGTGAATGGGAGGTGACAGAACTGCTGGGCACAAGGGACGGCAAAGTGTGGTACATGTCCACCGAAACCTCACCGCTGAACCGCGACCTGTATTCGGTGGGGCTGAACGGCAAAGGCAAGACGTTGCACACCAGCGGAGACGGGACATCCTCGGTCAACGCCGCCCCCGGTATGGGCGTATATGTGCAGATTTACTCCAATGCGTCCGGACGCGTCGAAAGGAAGAGGGTCAGGAACATCGGCTCGAAACAGGTGTCTTCATCACTTGTGGTGTTGTCTGAAGAGGGAAGCAGCGAAGTTAAAATGGAGTTTTTCTCTTTCCCGAACGACGGCGGGACCCACCTCAACGGCTATATGATAAAACCCGCTGGTTTCGATCCTGCGAAAAAATACCCATTATTCATGACCCAGTACAGCGGCCCCGGCTCACAGTCCGTAAGCAACCGGGCGGGGGGATGGGACGGGATGAGTAAACCGATACTCGATGCAGGATACATCGTCGTTTGCGTCGACGGACGTGGAACAGGCTTCCGCGGCGAGGAGTTCAAGAAATGCACCTATGGCCAACTCGGAAAATACGAAACCGAAGACCAGATATCCGCCGCGAAATACCTGGGCAGCCTCCCATATGTCGACTCGTCGCGCATAGGCATCTACGGCTGGAGCTACGGCGGTTTCATGGCACTGAACTGCATCCTGAAAGGTGCGGACGTATTCAAACTGGCCGTTGCCGTGGCTCCGGTGACCTCGTGGCGTTATTACGACAGCATCTACACCGAGATCTACAACGGGCTGCCACAGGATAACCCCGGAGGCTACGACGACAACTCGCCCATCAATTTCGCGGAAAACCTGAAAGGGAAATTGCTGCTCGTCCACGGCTCTGGCGATGACAACGTACACGTACAGAACAGTTTTGAGATGGCTAAAGCCCTTGTGAAGGCCGGTAAGCAGTTCGACATGATGATCTATCCCGACGACAACCATTCGATGTGGCCGAACGGTTCGCAAAACGTCCGCCGGAAGATAGTCGATTATGTGATAGAAAACCTTTGAATAAGGAACCTGTATGAAAAAGAAATTAATCACCACTCTGGCCGCATTGTTGGCTGCCACGTCTTTTTGCGCGCAGTCCCCGTCCGGCATTACCTACGATCCTTCCGTCCAACCCTCCGACATGCAGTATTTCAAGCCCGCAGGCAACCAGTTCGTCGGGGACTGCATCCCGTTTTACCATGACGGTACATACTATCTTTACTGGCTGCTGGACGAAGGGCATCACGCGGCGCTTGGCGGGCTGGGCGCCCACCAGTGGGCTGTGAGCACGACAAAAGATCTGGTGAACTGGACGCACCATCCCATTGCGATAGGGATAGACGAAGATTGGGAGAAATCTATCTGCACCGGCTCGGTGGCATATTACAAAGGTAAATTTTACGCTTTTTACGCTACCCGCCTCGTGAACGGCGAAGGAAAAGTGAACGAACAACTGAGTTACGCCGTCAGCGACGACGGTATAAATTTCCGGAAGCAGTTGCCGAACCCGTTCTACACTTCGGCCCCGGGCTACAGCAGCCGTAACTTCCGTGATCCCAAGGTTTCGGTCGACAAGGACGGTACGTTCCACCTGTTCATCTCCTCGGAAAAAGAACAGTATATTTTCGCCGACGGACGCGGCTGCCTGGTGCATCTGGTCTCCAAGAACCTCAAAGATTGGGAAGTGCGCGAACCCGTACTTTCGGGGCAACGCCACGTTCCCGAATGTCCCGATTATTTCGAATGGAACGGATGGTATTACCTGATATACGGACAGGCCGGCGACACCTATTATGTGAAATCGCGAAGCCCATACGGCCCATGGATATATCCCGGATCGCAGACCCTGGTTGAACAGTGGAACAATGTGGTGAAAACGGCGGAATTCACAGGAAACAGGAGAATAGCCGCCGGATGGATACCGAGCCGTCACGAAAACAGGGACTGGGGAGGCGAACTGTTCGGCGGAACCGTCGTCTTGCGCGAACTCATGCAACTGCCCGACGGCGATCTGATCACAAAATTTCCGGAGGAGGCCGTTCCCCAAATGGTAGGTTCCATGCAGTATAAGCTCAAGCTGGCGGACAACGCTGTCCGCAACGGCAAAGACGGACTCACAGTGAACGCACCGGGAGCTATGGGAGGCGGATATATAGCGGATGTTCCCCGGAACTGCCGCATAACACTGGAAATGGAAACCGACGGCAACATCGAGGAATACGGACTGATAATGCGGGCAGGAGATAATGCAGACGGTTACAGCCTGGCATTCTCCCCCGACTTGCGTACCATCCGCCTTCATAATACTCAGATCGGCACGGTAGACGGATTGGCCGGTACGGTAAAAGTGGATATCCTGATGAAAGACGACATCATCGACGCTTCTGTCGACGGACGGCGGTGCATTGTCAACCGCCTGCCGGAAAAGTCAGGTGGCTACCTTTGGTTCTATGTTAAACAGGGTTCCGCTAAATTCAGGAATATAAAAATATATCCGCTGCCATAAGAAGATTGGAAGTTTACAGCGTGCAAAATAAATCCGCTGTGGCCGTTGCCACAATTTTCCATATCTTTGCGGCATTAAATTAAGGAAACCATGAGTCTGGTAGCTATAGTCGGAAGGCCCAATGTGGGTAAAAGTACGTTGTTCAACCGTCTTGTCGGCCAGCGGCAGGCCATCGTCGACGCGACGGCAGGCACTACCCGCGACCGCCATTACGGCAAGACAGACTGGAACGGGCGCGAATTCTCCGTGATCGACACCGGCGGCTATTCCGTGGGCAGCGACGACGTTTTCGAAGAGGATATCCGCCGCCAGGTGATGCTGGCCATCGACGAGGCCGACGTCATCCTGTTCCTGGTGGAGGTCGGCACGGGAATCACCGACCTTGACATGATGGTCGCCGGCGAACTGCGCCGCTCAAAAAAGAAAGTGCTGCTCGTGGTCAACAAGGTCGACAACAACGAGCAGATGTACGCCACCCACGAGTTTTATGCTTTCGGACTGGGCGACCCGTATCCCGTAAGCTCGATGTCGGGAAGCGGCACTGGCGATCTGTTGGACGCGGTTCTGGCAGCGCTGCCCGAAGATGCCAAGGCCGAAGAACTGGACGACCTGCCGCGCATAACCATAGTGGGACGCCCTAACGTGGGCAAATCGTCGCTCACGAACGCCCTGCTGGGCGAGGAGCGCAATATCGTCACCCCCGTCGCCGGCACCACACGTGACTCGATATATACGCGCTACAACAAATACGGCATGGATTTCTACCTGGTCGACACCGCCGGGATGCGCAAGAAGGGCAAGACGATGGACGATCTGGAATTCTATTCGGTGATGCGGTCGATCCGCTCGATCGAGGGTTCCGACGTCTGCATCCTGATGCTCGACGCGCAGCAGGGGATCGAGTCGCAGGATATGAACATATTCCGCCTGGTCGAGAAGAACAAGAAAGGCGTAGTCATCGTGGTCAACAAGTGGGATCTCATCGAGAAAGAGACCAACACCATGAAGGAGTGGCGCGAATTCCTCGAAAAGAAGATCGCGCCGTACAACGACGTGCCCATAATCTTCACTTCGGTGATCAACAAACAGCGCATCATGGAAGTTCTGGAGACGGCCATGCGGGTCTACGCCAACCGCGAACGCCGCATCCCCACCTCGCAGCTGAACGACTATATACTGCCCATCATCGAGGAGACTCCCCCGCCTTCGACCAAGGGTAAGTACATCCGCATAAAGTACGCGACGCAGCTGGCTTCGCCGACACCGACGTTTGCGTTTTTCGTCAACCTGCCGCAGTACATCCGCGAACCCTACCGCCGTTTCCTCGAGAACAAACTGCGTGCGGAATGGGATTTCAGCGGGGTACCGATTCAGATCTTCTTCAGGCAGAAGTAACGCCGCCCGATTCGATTCCGCAAACTACAACCTAAACCGACAATCATATTGGAAACATGAAACCCAACGGGCAAAGAGCTAAAAATGCGATCCTGCTGACCTGGATCCTTCTGGCATTGGAAATTATCTCTCTTGTTTCAAGCGGTTTGCAACTAAACATGCTCCACACGATCGCAAACGGAGGCTATGTTCCCGATGAAGCGTCTGCGGCCAACGATATGCGCGAAGGTGCTATCGGCATCATCTACTTCATCGACTATACCGTCTGGTTGGTCTTTTTTCTGATGTGGTTTCGAAGGGCCTATTACAACCTGCATCAAAAGATAAATTACCTTGAACGGCCGGCCGGGGCGGCCGTATGGACCTGGTTTGTCCCGATCGTATGCCTGTATCGCCCCTATCAGATAATGAAAGAGCTGTTCACCGAGACAAAAAAACTGCTATCAGCCAAAGGATTCGCAGACAAAGTCGGCTATACAACGGATTGGCTCGGCTGGTGGTGGACGTTGTGGATTATTACGGCGTTTGTCGCGAATATCATCTTCAGAGTTACTTTAAGGGGAGCCGAAACGATCGACGAGTTTATGTTCATGACCATTACACAGATAGTTTCAAGCGTTCTGGAGATTCCGCTCGCTCTTCTTTTCATTAAAATAATCAAGGATTATTCGGAGGTCGAACCTCTACTAGAGAAGCCGGAGGAGGCTCTGCTCGTACCAGAGGAAACTGTTTAGCACCAGTCGCACCCCTCTGCTATAATTATGCGATCGCATAATTACGAATATTGCTATCTTTGTATCCATACCTGATTACCTATGGTTGGAAATATACTCCTTGTAATATTCTTCCTTACGGCTCCCGCGGGAGTGCTGTGGCTGTGCCGCAAATTTCCGGTACTGAATAAAATAGGCCCCGTGATGATACTCTATGCAACGGGAGTCGTAGTCGGCAACCTGCCATGGCTGCCCCCGGGGACGAAACAGATACAGGAACTGGTCACTACGGCCATGATACCGCTGGCCATTCCGATGCTGCTGTTCAACTGCTCGTTCAAAAAAGGGCAGACCCGCATCGTGGGCAAAGCGTTGCTTGGCGGAGTTATTGCAGTTGTTACAGCCGTCATCCTTGGGTTTTTGCTTTTCCGCAACCACCTGGGGCCTGAGGCAGCGAAGATCGGGGGTATGGCCACTGCGGTCTATATAGGCGGTACTGTAAACCTGGCTGCAGTGCAACAAATGCTGGGCGCGCAGGAAAGTACCTACATAATGATGAATACTTATGACCTGATCGTCAGCGCGCTATATATGGCATTCCTGTTGATGGCGGGCATCACCCTGTTCCGCAAATTTCTGCCGGTCGACAAGTCGAAAATATCGGACCAGGCCAAAAAGGAACTCGCCGAAGAGGTGAAAAAAGCCGAGGCCGTGAACCCTTATGCCGGGTTCTTCCGGCATGAAAACCTGATGCAAATACTGAAAGCATCGGGGTTGACGCTCGTTATTGTCGCGGTTTCGGGCGGCGTGGCACTGCTTCTCCCTAAAGACTATTTCATGCTGACGATGATTCTGCTGCTGACCACACTGGGCATCGCAGCGTCGTTTCTCAAACCCGTCAAGAAGCTCGAAAAAAGCTACGACGCGGGAATGTATCTGATCTATATTTTCAGTATCGCAGTAGCTTCGATGGCTGATTTCTCACAGATGGACCTGTCGCAGGAGATCTACCTCGCCGGATTCCTGACATTCGCGGTATTCGTTTCGCTGGGATTGCAGGCGCTTCTGGCAAAGCTGATGAAGGTCGACGCCGACTCGATGGTGGTAGCGTCGGTGGCGATGATAAACTCGGCTCCGTTCGTACCGATGATGGCCGCTGCAATGGGCAACCGCGAAGCCCTTGTGACAGGCATAACCATCGGACTGATCGGTTATGCGATCGGCAATTACCTGGGTGTGCTGTTGGCGCAACTGCTGGCGTTTCTGTAATTTTGTATGATTATTGCGGTTCAAAGCGCTGCACACAAATATTCAGACGACATGAAAACATTCGTAAGCGACCTTTCCGGCAGACGCTTCCCGATAGAAGACCGCATTTCCGGCGAATCGGTCAGATTGTCCATAATGGGCATGATACAGCACGACCACCCGGATTTCGACGCCTCAAAATATATGTCGCTGCAGGAACTCAACTCATACCGCGGAAAGTATATTGCCGAATACCTGCAGAAAGAGGTGGGAAACCTGGGCAATCTCGACAGTAAAGTTCTCAAGGCCCTTAAAAACCAGTCTACAATCAGCGACAAACTGGCTGTAAAGGCAAATGAGAAACTTTCCACCGGAGAGATGGTTGCGGACAAAGTTGCATCGTTCGGCGGCAGCTGGACTTTCATAATCATGTTCGCCTGCATACTGGCTTTCTGGGTAGTACTCAATGTTGTATGGCTTGGCGGCAAGGCGTTCGACCCATACCCGTTCATCCTGATGAATCTCGTGCTGTCGTGCCTGGCCGCAATACAGGCCCCGATAATCATGATGAGCCAAAACCGCCAGTCGAAAAAGGACCGCAAACATGCAGAAAGCGATTACATGGTAAACCTCAAATCAGAGATCGAGATCCGCTCGCTGCACGAAAAACTGGATCACCTGATGCTGTACCAGCAGCAGGAACTTATAGAGATACAGAAAATACAGATAGAAATGCTGACCGATATCCAGAAGGAATTTGCCAAATGCGACAAAACGAAAAACGGAAACGAACCGACGGAATGAAAAAGTGGTGGTTGTTTATTCTCGCTGTCCTGCCTTTTGCGGCGGCGGCTCAGGAAGGAGAAGAAATCCCGCGTCCGGCAGAGGCCAAGACCGGTTGGAACTTCGGCCCGCTGCCCGCCATAGGCTACAACTCCGACCTGGGTTTCCAGCTCGGGGCGCTGTGCGATATTTTCTACTACGGCGACGGGTCGGTCTACCCGGGCTACCTGCACAAGTTCAACGTCGAGGCGTCGTACTATTTCAAGGGGTCGGGCGTATTCCATTTCTTCTACGACTCGAAATACCTGATCCCGAAGGTACGGCTGACCACGGCCGTCACCTACATGCCCAACCCCATAATGAATTTCTACGGCTTCAACGGCGCCGCTTCGCCATATGACGCCGATCTGGATAAGCAAAACGGCGTGGCTTTCTACAGCATGAAGCGCAATTCGCTGCGTGTTCTGGCCGACTTCCAGGGCAACATCAAAGGGCCGCTGAACTGGGCGGCGGGGATGGCGTTCTGGTACTACAAGATCGGCGACGTGTCGCTGAAGAAGTATCGCGACAAGGCGGATTTTTCGCTCTACAACCTTTACCGGCAGTATGGGATAATCTTAGAGGACGAAGCCGCGGGTGGCTGCTATCTCGAACTGAAAGCGGGACTGGTAGTCGACACGCGCGACCATGAGGCGGCCCCTTCGCGCGGCATCTGGGCCGAGTTAATGGCCTACGGATCGCCCGACATGTTCCAGTCGAAAGGTCTCGCTTATCTGAAAGTGGCCGCGCATTTCCGCCATTATGTGCCGGTGTGGGAGGATAAAATCGTCTTTGCCTATCATCTGGCATATCAGGGAACCGTGGCTGGCAACGCACCTTTCTACATGCAGACCAACATCACGACGCCCTACCTGCGGCAGGTCAATTCCGAAGGCCTCGGCAGTATCAATACCCTGCGCGGGATGCTCTACAATCGCATCGTGGGCGACGGAGTGGCTTGGGGCAACGCCGAATTCCGGTTTCGGATCGTGAAGTTCCGGCTTATCAAGCAGCAGTGGTACGTTGCGCTCAATCCCTTCTTCGACGCAGGGATGGTGGTGCAGCCGTATAGACTGGACGAGATGAAGGTTGCGGAAACTGCTTATGTGGCAGACGGTGGAAATTCGGGTCTCATATACAGTGGCCTCGACGAAAAGTTGCACATGAGCGCCGGACTTGGACTGAAACTCGTCATGAACCGCAATTTCATAGTTTCGGTGGAATGGGGCAAGCCCTTCGACAAACAGGACGGCAAATCCGGAATGAACATAGGGCTGAACTATATCTTTTGATATAGTTTAAGCCCGATCTCACCAACCGAAACGAACATCTGAGATACAAGCTAACCGATTGAGGTCCGGCAATCACTGCATAGCAGTGGCGGAATAATTGACTGGCTGGGGCAACATGGGAATGTAACCTATGTTGGTCTGAATTATATTTTGCATATATTTGCAATTGAATCCGACATACAGCTTGTCGTCAGACCAGTTATTTGGTCGGTATGTAAAAGCAATAAACCATATAAACCAACATTACAGTCCATGAAAAAAATCCTTATGCTGGCTTCGCTCTTACTGGTATGTGAGGTTATCGCCTATGCACAGGAACCGGAAGCCGCACAGCCGAAACCGGCCGAACCTAAACTTGCCGATTTTGAAGTCGCCGAACCGAAAGCCACCATTAGTGAAACAGTCATTGGCGAGCCTGAATTCATCGGAGAAGTGTTTGTGCTGTATCCCGACGGCTCGGCCTTTCAGCTTGAAAAAACGACTGTCCAATTCACCGCCAAACTCAGCGCCAGTGCTTACATCGTAGGGATCGGAAAGGCACGCACCCGGATAACCGTACCCGGCCCTTCTGCCGAAACGCGCATCCCCTCCTCGGATGAATTCCAGTTCATCATCAAAGCCGTGGACAACAACTCCGATCCTCTTTCGATCGTCGATATTTTCCGGTTCGACGTGACCAAGAAACAGCGTCAGGCAGAACTCGAATCGACCAGCACTTTCGGCGGCGGGAAATCGAACAACCTTGACTTCCTGCCGTTCACGGCGAAGAAGTATGGAACTTCGTCCTATCTTATCACGCTGAAGGAAAAACCTGCCGGCGAATTCGGAATCATCGTGCGTAATCCCAACGCCCTCGACGAAAGAAGCACGGTGGTTTCATCGTTCGCTATAGTCCAATAAAGGAGACTGACCTAGATAAAAAACCCGGCCTCAACAGCCGGGTTTTTCTTCATTCCATATATAACCGTTTTGTCAGAAAGGGTGATTGCGAAGTTTATTAAGAAGCCCGAACCACAACATACTTAGCGTATGTGAGGATTTGACCTTCGGTCTTCCTCCTCGCGGCTCGACATGACATAGCCTGCAAGCAGTCTCTGTCTCCCTCCGCAGCGTCGGTTGGCTTCAAACATAACGAAGCAAATGTCCGTTGCTGCCGAATCTTCGACAGGGCAGCAGTTAGACGACGTTCGGCACAAAAAGAGGCTGTCCATAGGACAACCTCTTTCTATTTATCAGTTTGTTAGAGTAGTGATTCTGCGACGTTGTCGATGAAAATTATAAGGGAGTTTACGTCCGTAAATGACCGAATAATTTTTGAGACGAAGGAAGCCGAATCGCTGCTATAACTAAACTGTTGCCATGTGCTGGATCAGTTCGACCACCTTATTCGAGTAACCCCATTCGTTGTCATACCACGAAACGAGTTTCACGAAGTTGCCGTTGAGCGAGATACCTGCTTTGGCGTCGAATACCGAAGTGCGTGCTTCGCCGATGAAGTCCGAAGATACTACTTCGTCTTCAGTGTAGCCGAGGATACCTTTAAATTCGCCTTCAGCAGCAGCTTTGACAGCCTTGCAGATTTCGTCGTAGCTGGCAGCCTTCTCGAGACGGCAGGTCAGGTCGACAACCGATACGTCCAGCGTGGGAACGCGGAAAGCCATACCGGTCAGTTTGCCGTTGAGGGCGGGGATAACTTTACCCACAGCCTTTGCAGCGCCGGTCGATGACGGGATGATGTTGCCGGCGGCAGCACGGCCTCCGCGCCAGTCTTTTGCAGACGGACCGTCAACGGTCTTCTGGGTAGCGGTGGTAGCGTGAACGGTGGTCATGAGACCTTCCACGATGCCGAATTTATCGTTGATGACCTTTGCCAATGGCGCAAGGCAGTTGGTAGTACACGATGCGTTCGAAACGATGGCTTCGCCTTTGTATGATTTGTTGTTTACGCCCATAACAAACATGGGGGTGTCGTCTTTCGAGGGAGCCGACATAACTACGCGTTTCGCACCGGCTTTGATGTGTGCTTCTGCAGTTTCCTTGGTGAGGAACAGACCGGTCGATTCAACGACATACTCTGCGCCCACAGCATCCCATTTCAGGTTTGCGGGATCCTTTTCAGCGGTTACGCGGATCGCCTTGCCGTTAACTACGAGGTTGCCGTCCTTAGCTTCGACGGTGCCTTTGAACTGGCCGTGTACGGTGTCGTACTTGAGCATGTAGACCATGTAGTCGACAGAGATAAGGTCGTTGATACCTACAATTTCCACTTCGTTAGCCTTTTCGCAGGCGGCGCGGAATACCAAACGGCCGATACGTCCGAAACCGTTGATACCAATTTTGATTTTACCCATAACTAATTTTTTATTTTAAAATGATAATTCGTCTACCTCTTTAAAGCGAAAAAAGCCTCCCGCATATATTCCACGGCCGCTGCCAGTCGCAAGAACTGAACCTGTCCGACCCGGCACCCCGTGCGAACCGTACAAAATTAAGCAAACCATGCTTATTAAGCAAGAGTTTAATTAAAAAATTTTAAAAACAGCAGCTCCGGATCCGAGAGCCACCATCCGGCGACTGTCCGGACCTATCCTTTCAGGGTGATTTCCTTCATTTGCCGGGCCATCTCCGAGGCGAATACGAAATCGTTCAGTTCGGTATTGTCGGAGCGCATGATATCGTCTCTTGTGCCTTCCCACCACTTTTTACCCTCGTGTATGAAAACCACCTTGTCGCCGATACTCAGCACCGAGTTCATATCATGGGTGTTTATGATCGTCGTCATGTTGTATTCCCCGGTAATTTCGCTGATAAGGCGGTCTATCACCCCCGACGTGATGGGATCGAGTCCCGAGTTAGGCTCGTCGCAGAAAAGATACTTAGGATTCATTACTATGGCGCGGGCGATTGCCACGCGCTTTATCATCCCGCCGCTCAACTCCGACGGATAAAGATGATTTACATCTTTCAGCGCAACCCTGTCGAGGCAGAAATTCACCCTTTCGCGCTTTTCGGCCTCATTCTTACGGGTAAATAGGTCGAGCGGCAGGCGCACATTTTCTTCCACGGTCGATGAGTCGAGCAGGGCGCCTCCCTGGAAGATCATCCCCATCTCCTGGCGGATGGCCTTCACTTCCTGGAAACCGAGCCGCGAAAAGCAGGTCTTGTCATACCATATCTCTCCGCCGTCTATCGGCAGCAAACCCACAAGACACTTCATCAACACAGTTTTCCCCGACCCGCTGCGCCCGATTATCAGGTTGGTCCTGCCTTGTTTGAACGTCACGGAGATATCTTCGATGACAGTCCGTCCGTCGAAACTTTTTGTGATATGTTCGCCCTTTATCATATCAGCAGCCACTGGGTGAGTATCAGGTTGAAAACGAGTATGGTGATGCAGCTTACAACGACGGCCTGGGTGCTCGAACGGCCCACCTCCAACGAATTGCCCTTGGCGTAATAGCCGTAGAACGACGATATTGAGGTTATAATGAACGCAAACACGGATATTTTAATGAGCGCATATGTTATCGACCATGGCTTGAAGTCGAGGTGTATCCCTTCGATGAAGTCGCCGGGCATCATGATGCCGGTAAGGGCGGCTATCATGTAGCCGCCGGCAACCCCGATAAGGATGCTGAGGATACAGAGGAACGGAAAGAAAACAACCGCCGCCACGATCTTGGGCAGGATAAGGTATCCTGCCGAATTGACACCCATCAGCTCCAGCGCATCGATCTGTTCGGTTATCCGCATGGTGCCGATCTCGGAAGCGATGCTCGACCCCACCTTACCGGCGAGGATCAGCGCCACCACCGTCGACGAGAATTCCAGTATCATCACTTCGCGTGTGGCGTAGCCGATAAGGTATCGCGGAATGAACGCTGACTCCAGATTGATGGACATCTGTAACGCTACTACCGCCCCCATGAAGATCGAGATTATAGCCGTGATTATGATGGAGTTGTAGCCTATGGACTCCATTTCGAAGATGGTCCGCTTATAGTAGAGACGTGCCTTCTCCGGACGGGAAAAAACCTTCCCCATCAGTATGAAATACCTCCCTATCTCGGCTAAAAATCTCCTTATCATGTCGTCAAATCTTCCGTTTCCTTTCCCTGGTCACCGTTTCCTCCGTTTCGATAATTTCCTCGAACTCTACGTAATCCCCCACGTTGCGGCTGATCTTTTTTTCAGTTGCAGTCCGCGTGCTTTCGATCACCACATCTCCTTCACGTTTGCCTCTTGCCTGGCGCTGGGCTTCACGCTGCGCCTGTTTGGCGGCCCTGTTATATTCTTCGGTTCGCTTATTGAGCCAGTGGTTTACCGACGCCCGTAAAATCAATCCGATCAGCCAGAACGCAATGAGCGCGAAAAGCAGAAATGTCAGAAATCCCATCGAAGATCAAACTTTTATCAGTTTACAAAGATAACGCTTTTCCGGTTATAACGTCCCGATGACGGATTTAGTACGGGAGTTCACTGTTACCTGATATCGCGGCAGTTCTTCTTGTCGGTGATGATCCCCCCGTCCAACACGACCATGCCGGTAGTGGCGCGCAGCATCGTTATCATCGTGGTGGCGTCGACATTATAGAGTACCACCGGGCCTGACTTACCGAAATCGGCGGTTTCTCCCGGCGAAATCGGCGACGCAGTTATCAACACCGCTTTCGCACCCTCGGCGGCGGCCCTGTCGACAATTTTCCCGAACCTTTCGGCGCAACCCGGTTTTATCTTATCTAGTTTCACGGCGCTAAGGATATAAACCCGCCCCGGATAACCCACTATCTCCCGGGTGGCGTCGCCTTCGGAATTGAACACGGCGAACTCGCGCAACGCCACATCTGGAGCGAAACCTCCGCTTTCGGCCTGTTCTACGAATTCCCAGCGCGTCGCGTCATACCATGTGGTATCCGAAACCCCGAACTCGTGCAGCGAGCCATCATTAAGGTCCCGGTACACCAGTTTCACATCTTCCTGGATCACATCGCCGCCGTAAATAGCATCATACAGGTTAATACCCTTTTTGTAGGGCAGGAAATCAATCAGCGGCAGGTGGTAGTAGCAATGCGCGCCGATTCCCCCCGCAATACAGGCGAAAAGCATCGTGCAAACCCATTCCTTCCTGCTGACCAGGAAGAATGCCAGGGTCTTCCGCGCATTCAGATATACGATGACAGCCAGAGCCAGCAGCACCACGTTCTTGGCGAACGACGCCCACGGCGACATTTTAAGCGCATCGCCGAAACAACCGCAGTCTTCAACCGGCATCCACGTCGCGGAAAGGAACGTCAGTATCGTGAAAAACGTCATTATCGCCACCGCAAAGATGGATATGAGCCGTGTTTTAATCTTGAAGACCATCATCAGCCCCATCATCAGTTCCGCCGCGCAGAACCAGATCGCGAAACCGAACCGGTAATTGTTCAGCGTCTCGAATCCATACGTATTAAGGTATTCCGTTATTTTGATGGCGGTACCCCACGGGTCGACAGTCTTCACGAACCCCGAAAACACAAACGCCAACCCGAAAACGATCCGGCAAACGTCTGCAACGGTATTTTTTGTTTTCCTGTCCATCTTTTGCTTCTTTTCAACCTTTTTCACGAGGGAAAGCGGAAAAGCCATTACAATATATCTCCTATATCGGATAATATTTTCTGGAATATGACGTCGGGCGGAAGTATCTTGCCGTCGGGGCCACCACAGTGAATAATCTTGAGCGTTGGATCGGTTTCGGCGGCATTGAGGTAAACTTCGCGCACGCGGCGCTGCAGGTCAAGCGACGATTCGTGTATGTCTCGGGCACCTTTGAGGTATTCGCGATCTTTACCTTTCCGCTGCGCCGCGAGCCTTTCTTCGGTAAAGCGGAACGGCACGTCGAGGAACAGCGAAACGTCGGGATGCGGTAGTCCGTAAACGCGGTATTCGAGGTTTTCGATCCACTCTTTTAGTTCTCTGCGCTTTTCAGGATCGTCGACTTTTGCACACTGAAACCCGATATTGGAATAGACATAACGGTCGAGAAATACGAACCGCCCTTCCTCCAGCCATTCTTCGAGCATGGGACCTGCTTCGGCCCTGTCGCCGGCGAACAGCAGCGCCACTTTATACGGATCCACCTGGTCTTGCTCGCCGAAATCGCCACGCAGGAAACGCGCAATGAGTTCCCCGTAGACAGGCGTTTCGGTCCTTGGGAAATGCATGAATTCGGTCATATGCCCCATTGTCGAGGCAAGGTTCCGCAGCAGGTTGAGCTGTGTAGATTTTCCGGCTCCGTCGAGCCCTTCAAGAACTATAAGAGGCATTGTCTAATTTTATTTTCGTAACATACCAACGGCCTTGCACACTCCTCGGGCAAGAGCTTCGACCTCTTCTGCAGTATTGTACATTGCAAATGACGCACGGCACATGCCGGTAAGGCCATAATGCGACATTAGCGGTTCGGCGCAGTGTGTTCCCGTGCGTATGGCTATGCCCTGCTTGTCGAGGATCATCCCCATGTCGTATGGATGCACCCCTTCGACCGTAAACGAAAGTATCGGGGCTTTGCCCGGCACGGTTCCGTAGATGCGCAGGCCGTCTATTACAGACAGCTCCGACATCGCCACATCGAGCAACGAGTGTTCGTGGCATTCTATTTCATGCCGGTCGAACTCCTGAACGTAGCGTATGGCCTCGGCCATCCCGACTGCGCCGATATAGTTGGCCGTCCCGGCTTCGAATTTAAGAGGCAGTTCCGCGTAGGTCGTTCTGGCGAAAGTGACGGTCGCGACCATGTCGCCTCCGCCCATGAACGGCGGCATGCGGTCCAGAAGATCGCGTTTACCGTAGAGTACCCCTATTCCGGTCGGACCGTAGAGCTTGTGCCCCGAAAAGGCGTATATATCGCAATCCATATCCTGCACGTCCGCCACGCCGTGGACAATGCCCTGGCAGCCGTCGACCACAACCACAACCCCATGGTCATGCGCTATTTCTGCAACTTTTTTGACATCGGGGCAGGTTCCCAAAACATTGGAGCATTGGGTTACGGCAAGTACCCGCGTCCGTTCGTCTATCAGTTCCGCCAGCCGTTCCGTCTCCAGCCGTCCCTCATCCGTGAACGGCAGGACGCGCAATTGTGCCCCTTTGCGTTCGCACATCATTTGCCACGGGACGATATTGGAGTGGTGTTCCATTTCGCTCACCACCACATTGTCGCTCTCTTTTATCAGCAGTTCGGCGAGGCTGTATGCGGCAAGGTTCAGCGCGGCTGTCGCTCCGCTTGTAAAAACTATCTCCTCACGGCTCTCCGCCGCGATAAATTCGCGCACCGTTTCACGCGCCGCTTCATACAGGGCGGTGCTCTCTTCAGACAGGTAATGCACCCCGCGGTGGATATTGGCATTTAACTCACGGTACATCATTCCCACGGATTCGAGCACGCGCAGGGGCTTCTGCGCTGTAGCCGCATTGTCCAAATAGACCAGCGTACGCCCGTAAACCTCGCGCGACAGGATCGGAAAATCCTTCCTTATTCCGTTGATGTCGAATATTCTCATTTACCGCACAATATCTTTATACGCCGTAATACCCGGCGAGGTAAAAATCCTCTTTCGCTCGCATCTGCACCTGTTGTTTCAGTGTTTTGTCACCGTAACCGCACAAGTGTAGCACCCCGTGTACAAGTACCCTGCGCATTTCGACTACGGGTGCGACGCCCAGTCCGGCGGCATTGTCTGCTACGGTTCCGGGATCGATAAAAATGTCGCCGCTGACTGTTTTACGCCCTTCAAGGTCGCTGTAGTCGAACGTTATTACATCCGTACGGTAATCGTGTCCCAGAAACTGCCGGTTTATCTCCAGATGCCGCTCCGGCGAACAAAAAATATAGTTGACCGGCCCCAACCTGAATCCCTCGTTCTCAACGCAGCGACATATCCATTGCGCCGTCCTGCCTTTTGCAGCCAGACGGAAATCGGTTCCGTCGTTATGGTATTTTACCGCCATACTATTTTCGCAACCATTGTTCTGGATCGACTGGGGTGGTTTCGCGCCATATCTGGAAAATCAGCATATGTTGGTCCTCGTCATCGGTATCGAACAGCCGCCCGATCTCCTGGTTTATCGCCACCTTGTCGCCCATTTTGACACTGGTGCGGGCAAGGTTGGCGTATAGTACAATATAACTCCCCGACCGCACCGTTATGCAGTTGTTGAAGTGTTCGAGGTTGTAAACTCCCGTCACTTCCCCTTCGAACACGGCCTTAACCGGCGCCCCGCGTGGTGCGGCAATGTTTATTCCCTTGAAGTCGTTGGTTATTCCCTGCTGTGACGATACCGCGTGGCGTCCGAAATGGTCGAGCACCGATCCCGGACCTCCTGCGGGCCACGGGAGTTTGCCTTTGTTGTCCTCGAACTTTCCTGAAAGGATAATATCCCGCTCGATCTGCGCCTGCGAACGTCCGGTCTTGCTGGCTTTTGCCTGCTCCGCAATGATCTGGTCGATTTTTTTCTGCGCTGCAGCTATCTTGCCCTTTTGTGTTCTGGCCTGCGTTTCAAGCTTTTTCCGGTCGCTTTTCAGGTGGTCAAGGGCTGATGAATGTTGTTTTTCTTCCTTGCTTAGTGCAGTAAGTTCGATATTTTTCTGGGCTTTGGAGTTCTCAAGCTCGACTTTACGCACATTAAGTTTTTCGAGTTCGTAGTGCAGTATATAGTTCAGCGAATCTATTTCAGCACCTTTCTCTTCACGCGCCTTATTGTAGCGTCGCATATAGGTGATCCGGCGGGTGGCATCGTCGAAGTCGCGCGAGGCGAACAGGAACGCCATGGTATTGTGCATCTTATAGTTCTTCCATGCCGAATAGACGAATTCGGCATACTCTTTTTTGAGGGTTTCGAGCTTGCTGTCGAGTTCCCTCACCTGACGGGTATTGGTATTTATCTCGGCGGTTATAATGGCGGCCTCCTTGTCAAGGTTGCGAACCATGCTGCGCCGCGTTTCGATATTGTTGCGCACCAGCTTGAGGTCGCGCTCGGACAGGCGTATATTGTCACGGTTCTTCCCCAGCAGGGCATTGGTCGCATCGAGCTGCTGTTGGTCGCGGCGTATCTGTTCGCGCAATTCTTCTACGGTGGTTTGAGCCGCAGCACCAGTCCATGCCAGCAGGAATGTGATAATTATCGCCGTCCGGAATGTTTTCATAATCTGATTTATTTCTGCTCCGCACGCGAAAGCCGTTCCTCTATATCCGAGACAGGTTCATAACCGGCGTCGCGTGCCCGTTTCCAATAAACGGTGGCCATGAATTTATCGCCCAGCGCATATAGTATGTCGCCGTAGTGCATCAGCAGTTCGGAACTGTTAGTCCGGTCGAGAGGCAGCGCCTGTTGCATAATTTTTTTGGCTTCTGCGTAATTACCCAGTTTATATAGCACCCACGCATACGTATCAAGGTACGTCGCGGAGTTTTCCTGCAGTTTTATGGCCCTCGAAGCCATCCCGAGCGCACGGTCCAGATCACGGCCCTCCTCGGCAAGAAAATATGCATAATTATTGAGTACCAGCATATTGTTCTTGTCGTACTTCAAAGCCTTTTCGTAGTTCGAGAAAGTTTTTTTCATATTTCCCTCTTCATGCCACACCGTGCCTATCGAACTGTACACGACGCTTTTGAGTGAATCGGTCTGAGCGAACCGGAGCGATTGCCCCAGCACCTTGCGCGCCTCCTTATAGCGTTTCATGTATTGCAGCGCGCCGGATTTCATGATATAAATATCCATCTCGCCGGGGTAGCGGGCCAACGCACGATCGCTGTATATCGCCACCGAATCCGGACGCTGCAGGTACGCCTCTATCTCTATTACCTGCAGGAATGTACTTAACGGCGTATCCTGCCGCTCCAATTGCGTTTTAAGCATAACGAGTGCGCCTTCGATGTCGCCGCTGCGGATCATATGGTTGGAATATGCCTCGACAACCTGCGGATTGCCCGGATAATGCGTTACGAGAACGAGCGCAAGGTCGCTTATCTCGGGAAAATGCTGCCGGTAGAAATTCGAGTTGCTGGTAAGCCTTTCGAAATATCCGAGTTTATCCTCGAGCGAGACCTCTTCCATCAGGAAAAGCTGCTTCAGGGTTGCAAAATAGAGCGACGGCTGCCCCTTTTCCAAATAATAGTCGGCAAGGTTCACCAATGCGGCCACATTGCCCGGGTTTATGTCCAGAACCTCCTTGAGCATCACCAATTGCAGGGAATCGCGCCCCTGATAGGCATAGAGGTCCGACAGCGCCAGGCGGTTCTCTTCGTCGTAAGGCGTCGCCGCCACATGGCTTTCCGTTACGGCAATTGCGTCATCCACCCTTCCGGCATCGATCAGGAGATTGCGTTTCAATTCGATTATTTCAGGCATATGTCCCAGACGCATATCTGCCGAATCCAATATTGCCACAGCGTCGTCGATGCGCCCCTGCTGGTGGTACAACAGCGACAGTATACGGTAATTGTCTGGATCGAACATGCTCGAACCGCCCAGCATCGACTCGAAAAGCGGAAGGGCTTCGTCGAAACGTTCGAGGTAGACCAACAGGCGCGCTTTCTGCCCCTTGTACCAGATGTTCGACGGATCTAGAGCGGCCGCCCGCACACTGTATTCGAGCGCCTTTTGCAGGTCGCCCATCTCAATAAGTATGTTTGCCGTTTCGTAGAGCGACGGATCGTGGTCGGGATCCAGTTTCAAAGCTTCCGTAAATCGTTCCAGCGCTTCCGCGAAATCCTCTTCGGCGGCGAGCCTCACTCCTTCCGTATAGTAGACCGTCGGCAGCATTTCGGTCGGATAAAGCACGGACAGCGAATCGGGCTGCTGGGCCGAAAGGGTAAAGAGTGAAGAGTGAAGAGTGAAGAGTGAGAAAAAGATGAAAAATAGATATTTGCACCATGCGATTTTGCACACGATTTTCTTATTTTTACTTACACAGGCCATGCCTGTGCGGCGCTCTTCACTTTTCACTCTTCGCTCCTCGCTTTAAAGATCCGCTCTGAACTGGTGCAGGAAACGGACGTCGTTTTCGAAATAGAGGCGCAGGTCGCCCACTCCGTATTTTAACATGGCTATGCGCTCGACACCCATGCCGAAAGCAAAGCCGCTGTATTTCTTGCTGTCTATACCGCAGTTTTCCAGAACATTGGGGTCGACCATGCCGCAGCCCATTATCTCGAGCCAACCGGTTCCTTTGCAGACCGGACATCCTTTCCCGCCGCACAGGTTGCACGACACATCCATCTCGGCCGACGGCTCGGTGAACGGGAAGTACGACGGTCGCAGGCGGATTTTCGAGTCCTCGCCGAACATTTCGCGGGCGAAGTACAGCAGCGACTGTTTGAGGTCGGCGAACGACACTCCTTCGTCGATGTAAAGCCCCTCGACCTGGTGGAAGATGCAGTGGGCACGGTATGAAATGGCCTCGTTGCGGAACACGCGCCCCGGACAGACAACCCTGATTGGCGGTCTCTGCGTCTGCATTACACGCACCTGAATGGAGCTTGTATGTGTACGGAGCAGCACATCTGGGTTCTTCTCGATGAAAAACGTGTCCTGCATATCGCGTGCCGGATGCTCCGGCGGGAAGTTGAGCGCGGTGAAAACATGCCAGTCATCCTCTATTTCAGGCCCATCGGCTACCACATAACCCAAACGGTCGAAAATGCCGACGATCCGGTTGCGCACCAACGATATCGGATGGCGGCTACCGATGGCCTCTGCCGTTCCCGGACGGGTCATGTCGTCGATCGCCAATGCCTTCCGTTCCGAACCTCCCCCCCCGGCTTTCAGTTCGTTTACCCGGTCGAGAGCCATGGTTTTCAGCTGGTTGAGCTTCTGGCCCAGTTCGCGTTTAAATTCGGGGGCGACGGTCTTGAAATCCTCCATCAGGGCCGTTATCTCGCCCTTTTTCCCCAGCATACGTACGCGGAAATCCTCTATTTCATCCGCCGCTTTTGAAGAAAAATTTTCTACCCGGGCTATCAGCTCGTTAATTTTGTCTGTCATGTTCCTTTTTGGTATGAATATAGTCGTTGCAATTTACAAAGTTAAGTATTATTTGCAAATAGCCTCCATATCTTTCCCGTTTTGAAAACAAAAACACGGCGGGTCCGGGACCCGCCGCATTCATGAATGGTTTGCAGGAAAGAACGTTACAGCGTAAATTTTGCGCCGATAAAATACATGCGCGGAAACGCCGGACCGTAGATATAACCCGCATCTTTTGTCTTGCCGTAGTCGACGTCGGGTTGGAAATTGTCGAAAATGTTCTTCACCCCGGCGTTCAGCTCGAGTCCTATAGCTTGGGAGATGCGGAAAGTGTAGGCCAGTTTCAGGCCCATATCGAAGAAACTTTGCGTGTCCTCATTGAGGTATAAATCGCCGCCGGTGGCATCGTCGTATTTGACGTGCTGAACCAGCATGGGACCTGTATATGTAGCGAACAACGACCCTATGAAATTTCTGGCAATGTTAACGTTAGCTGTGAAATAGCCGTATGTGTCGGGTGAGCGGAACATTTTCGTCTGCGCGGGTTCCTGTCCCAAGCCGCCGGCCCAGTCGAAAGGTTGTTTGTAGCGGCTCCGCTGCCATGTGAATCCCGCCTGTAAATCGAATCGGCGCGGAATACCCAGCATCAGTTCGAGGTTCAGTCCGGCGACTTTGGCTCCGGACGAGTTGCGGCGTTCTACGATGAAATTCCCGTCGTCGTCCCGGCCCGTGTTGACAAGGTCGAAAGCGTCCTTCAGGTCGGTGAAGAACCCTTCGGCAAGCAGGTTTCCCTGCAGGCGGCCGAAACTGTGGTACAGGTCGACAGAGCCGCTGAGGCTGTGCGAATACTCCGGCTTGAGATCGGGTGCGTTATGTATTATCGACACGGCTTCCGATACCGCGGTCACGTGCAGGTCTTCGTCATAGGTTTGAGGGGCGCGATAGCCGCTCGCATAGCTGATGCGCAGTGTAACGGCATCGGCAGGGGTGTAGCGGACATTGGCGCGAGGACTCAGCACGACGTTGTCCATCATGGAATGTTTGTCGATGCGCGCCCCGACGAGGATGCCCCACTTGTCGTTCTTCCATTCGTTCTGAAGGTAGCCGCCGACGAGATTCACCTTCTGGGAAACGTCTACTTCACGATGTACATAGCTGTCCTGCAGATTATTATATGTATATTCGACTCCGGCCGTCAGTTCCGCCGGCATGAACAACAGGCGGCGCATGGCCCATGTGTACTGTGCACCGGCATTTGCAACGAGGTCTTTGGTACGTCCGTATGCGTTGGGGTCGTAGTCCGCTCCGAAATAGCTCTTGCGCCGTATCCCCTGAGCAGCGGAATAGATGCCGAGGCGGTGTTTATGTCCTGCAGTCCAGAAGTCGTAGCGCAGTTCGCCGCCGTTTATGTTGTGTTCGAGTTGCTCTGTGATGAGCGTTTCGTGGGGAGGTTGGTCCAGTTGGTCTCCCCCGCGGCGGAATTCGTGGATGCGATGGTATTCATATGTCAGGCGAGAACGGAGAGAGGTGCGGTAATATCCTCTGACACCGATGGTTTCCGCTTTCAGCATCGGTACCTCGGAAAACCCGTCGCCGTTGCGGTCGTAGCTGCTTCTGTCGCGTATCTGCCCGAAAAGATATGCCCCGGCGCGGCTGTCTCCCGAAACAAACGCACCGCCCAGCGATGTGGCGATATCGGTGCCCCCTCCCTGATAAATACTCGTGGTATTGGAAAGCGACAGCGAATTGCGGAGCGGCTCTTTCGTGATGATGTTCACCACGCCTCCGATGGCGTTTGCACCGAACAGCGCCGAGCCTCCGCCGCGGACGACCTCAACCCTTTCGACCATCGCAACGGGCATTTGCTCAAGTCCGTAAACGCCCGCAAGCGCGCTGAACATGGGCTGTCCGTCCAACAGGATCTGGGTGTATTGCCCTTCGAGACCGTTAATCCGCAGCTGTGGAACGCCGCAGTTGCCGCAGGTCATTTCGACACGCAGTCCGGGCTGGAAATTCATGGCGTCGGACACTGCGGCCGGGCCTACCGTATTGAAAAGCTTCGTCGAAGCCACGTTTACTATCGATGACGACCCTTTTTTGCTGGTTTCGTTGCGCGACGAGGTGACCACCACCTGATCGAGGCTGACAGCAGCCTCTTCGAGCATGAAATTCACTTCAACAGTCTTTCCGGCAATCAGTTTCACTTGGATTTCATTGCTTTTGTACCCAAGCGACGAGGCTGCGAGCGTGTATTCACCTGTCGGCAGGTTGTGCAAGGCGTAATGGCCAGTGGCGTCAGCGGCTGTACCGAGAGTGGTGCCTTTCAGCGAGACAGTCACGAAAGGCAGATGTTCGAGAGTCTCGGAGTTCTGAATATGCCCGACTATATTGGCATCGGTAACCGGCTTTTTCGGAGGTTCTTCATTTGTATCCGCATATGCAGGCGCTACAAATAAAATCGCAGAGCACAATAATATAAAAAATAAATATTTCATTAACAGCGTATTGCATTAATATACAGACGGCGTTTATCCTGCGTCGGGAAGCACAATGCATCCGGCGCCGGAATCCGTCAATTTGAAAAACGAGATGGATTAAATGATAATATCCGCCTGAATGGGAGGCCCACGCAATGCGATCCTACGGCTTTCGGAATACCTGAGGAATGGCCGGAACCGGTCAATGAGAGTCTCGGTACGGCGGTATTCCTCCGCAACCACTGCCGAAAACAGCGCTGCCGCAACGACCGTTGCAGACATGAGAGTGAAAAACAACTCCTGGGCATGACAAGGCTCGGGTTGTCCTGCATCGTTCCCTTCCTCTACAGGCGCTATAAAGCGGCCGTGAAAAAAGTGGGTATGCGGAAAAAGCGACGCATCGAACAGTTGTCCGAGCAGGATGGGAAGAAAAAGGCTGCCTGAGATTTTCGCTTTCAATGTCATTGCGGGTGCAAATGTAGCGCATTACTGCCAATGTGGAATCCCTTTTTTTAGGTATTTTGGCCGGAACGGCGACACTTTGATTCCCGTCTGAAAAATAATCCGCAGGGACCTACGCCTACGCCTTTCGAAAAAATGAGTAAGTTTGTCAATGAATGGCTACTGAGAAACAGAAAGAATTGAGAGGACAGGCGGCACGGCTGCCGCTTGTGCCGGGTATTTACCAGTTCGTCGACGCGAACGGAACGGTGCTCTACGTCGGGAAGGCCAAAAGCCTGCGCAAGCGCGTTGCGAACTATTTCGCGGAATCGCGTCTGCCGTCCAAGATCCGCGTCATGGTACGCCGGGCGGTCGAACTGCGCCATATCGTCACCGACACCGAGACCGACGCCCTGCTGCTCGAGAATTCGTTGATAAAGACCCTGCAGCCGCGCTACAATGCCATGCTGAAGGACGACAAGACCTATCCGTGGATCGTCGTCCGCAATGAACCCTTCCCCCGTATACTCTCCACTCGGCAGATGGTGCGCGATGGCTCGGCCTATTTTGGACCCTATGCCTCGATAAGCGTACAGAAAAATCTGCTGGAGATACTCCACGGCATCTTCCAGTTCCGCACATGCAGCCTCGACCTTGCGCCCGGAGAGATCGCGAAAGGGAAGTACCGTCCATGCCTGGAGTACCACCTGGGCAACTGCAAAGCCCCGTGCGTAGGGATGCAGAGCCAGGAAGATTACGGCGAATCCATCGAAATGGCGAAAGCGATGCTCCGCGGCGAACTTGCACCCGTCCGGCGCACACTCACGGAGGCGATGAAGAACGCAGCAGCAGAACTCCGATACGAACATGCGGCCGTCTACAAATTCCGTCTCGGCCTGCTGGATAACTACTCGAGCAAGTCGGTAATAGTCAGCAGCACCCTTACTAACCTCGACGTTTTCGCGCTTGTGATCGACGAAGACACCGCATATTGCAATTTCGTCCGCATCGCCCGCGGCAACGTTGTCAATTCATTCACCGTGCAGCTCAATCTCGGGGCTGAGGAAGACCCCAAACAGATACTTACAGCCGCCATAGAACAGATCCGCGACCGGATCGCAGGAATGCTTACACGTGAAGTTGTGGTGCCGTTCCTGCCCGAGATCGCGCTTTTTCCCGAGGTGAAGTTCATCGTACCGAAACGCGGCGAAAAGATAAAACTGCTTGAGTTCGCCGGGAAGAACGCCCGTATGTACCGTGCGGAGCAGCTTAAGAACCTCGAAATAAAGGACCCCGAAAAGGCAGTTAACCGGGTCATGGACGCCATGCAGCGTGAACTGCACCTCGAAAAGCAGCCGCGACATATCGAGTGTTTCGACAACTCGAATCTGCAGGGAACGCATCCCGTGGCGTCGTGCGTGGTATTCCGCGACGGAAAACCCTCGCGCAAGGAGTACCGCCACTTCAACGTCAAAACCGTCGAGGGACCCGACGACTTCGCCTCAATGCGGGAAATAGTCCGCCGCCGTTATTCGCGTATGCTGCGCGAAGGGGCCGCACTACCTGATCTGGTGGTGGTCGACGGTGGAAAAGGCCAGTTGAGCGCCGCCTGGGGCATATTCCAGGAACTCGGCATCGCCGACCGCGTACCCCTCGTAGGCCTCGCGAAACGCATCGAAGAAGTCTTTTTTCCCGCCGACCCCATGCCCTATTACCTCAAGCGTAACGGTGAACCGCTCAAAGTGATGATGCACATCCGCGACGAGGCGCACCGCTTCGGCATCACCTTCCACCGCAACAAGCGTTCGGCCGATTTCATCCGGTCGGAACTCGAATATATCCCCGGCATTGGCCCGAAAACCATAGAACAACTCCTAAAATCGTTCAAAACCGTCGCCGCCATCCGCGCCGCCGATACCGAAACCCTCGCCCAAACCGTCGGCCACTCCCGCGCCCAGGCCATCCATGACTACTTTTCAGGGACAGATATCGCCACAGATAGGTAATTATGCTTAATTCCAATCCAAAACTTGGCGGAATCAGGTGAATCCATTAATTTTGTATGGTTAAGGCCGCATCGGAATGAGTGAGAACGACAAGATAATAGGCGAACTTGCAGACAGGGAGTACGAGTACGGTTTCGTGACGGATATCGACACGGAGGTCATTCCGCGCGGGTTGGACGAGGATATCGTCAGGCTGATATCGTCGAAGAAGGGCGAGCCGGAGTGGATGCTCGAGTACCGCCTGAAGGCCTACCGCCACTGGCTCGGAATGGAGATGCCCCGCTGGGCGCATCTGGACATACCCGAGATCAATTTTCAGGATATTATATATTACGCTGCGCCGCGCACGGCCCCTAAGCACAAGAGTTTGGACGAGGTCGATCCGGAGCTTGTCGAAACCTTCAACAAGCTGGGCATTCCGCTCGAGGAGCAGATGATGCTGGCAGGGGTCGCGGTCGACGCCGTGATGGATTCGGTGTCGGTGAAAACCACTTTCAAGGAGACTCTGGCCGAAAAAGGGATCGTTTTCTGCTCGATGAGCGAGGCGATCCGCGACTATCCGGAGTTGATACGCAAATACTTAGGCAGCGTAGTCCCTTACACCGATAATTTCTATGCGGCTCTGAATGCGGCGGTCTTTTCCGACGGGTCGTTCTGCTACATCCCGAAGGGGGTGCATTCGCCGATGGAACTCAGCACTTATTTCCGCATCAACGCCGCAGGGACGGGGCAGTTCGAGCGCACTCTGATCGTCGCCGAAGAGGGCAGTTACGTGAGCTATCTGGAGGGTTGCACGGCTCCGCAGCGCGATGAAAACCAACTTCATGCGGCGGTGGTGGAGATAGTCGTGATGAAGGACGCCGAAGTGAAATATTCGACGGTTCAGAACTGGTATCCCGGCGACAGGAACGGCCGCGGGGGGGTCTATAATTTCGTGACCAAGCGTGGTATCTGCAAGGGCGACAACGCCCGCTTGTCGTGGACCCAGGTCGAGACAGGATCGGCCATCACGTGGAAGTACCCCAGCTGCATTCTGGCCGGCGACAACAGCGTCGGCGAGTTCTACTCAGTGGCTATGACCAACAACTTCCAGCAGGCCGACACCGGAACGAAAATGATACACGTGGGAAAAAACACCCGCAGCCGCATCGTTTCCAAGGGGATTTCGGCCGGACGCAGCCAGAATACCTACAGGGGACTGGTTCGCGTGGCGAAAAAAGCAGAAGGGGCGCGGAATTACTCGCAATGCGATTCGCTGCTGATAGGCGACCGCTGCGGTGCACACACGTTTCCATATATCGAAACGCATAACCGTTCGGCGCAGGTCGAACACGAGGCTACAACATCGAAAATAAATGAGGATCAGCTCTTTTATTGCAACCAACGAGGGATTTCTACAGAGGATGCGGTGGGGTTGATAGTCAACGGATATGCAAAAGAGGTATTAAATAAGCTGCCGATGGAGTTCGCGGTCGAAGCCCAAAAGCTGCTGGCGATATCTCTCGAAGGCAGCGTAGGATAGAAAAGTTATGGCGCTGAATTACATGCTGACGAATAAAGACGAGCAGGAAAACAGGAATGAATCCCTGTTCGCCCGGGAACTCGAAAAATATGAAGAAATACGGAAGCTGAGTATGTTGGAGGTAAGGAATTTACACGCTACGGTGGCCGGCCGCGAAGTGCTGAGAGGGCTGGACTTTTCGGTGCGGGCTGGCGAAGTCCACGCCATCATGGGGCCCAACGGCTCGGGAAAAAGCACGTTCGCATCCGTCTTGGCAGGGAATCCGCGCTACGAGGTGACCGAAGGCAGCGTGCTGTATATGGGCCGCGACCTTCTCGATATGAATATCGAGGAGAGGGCCCGCGAAGGCATCTTTCTGGGTTTCCAATATCCGGTCGAGATCCCCGGCGTGAGTATGGCCAATTTCATGAAAGCTGCTGTCAATGAAAAGCGCAAAGCTCTTGGAGAGGAGCCTATTTCGGCCGGAGAGTTCCTGAAAATGATGCGCGAAAAAGCCGCACTCGTGGAACTTGACCCGACAATGATAAGCCGCTCTGTGAACGAAGGGTTTTCGGGCGGCGAGAAGAAAAAGAACGAGATTTTCCAGATGGCTATGCTCGAGCCACGCCTTGCGGTACTCGACGAAACCGACAGCGGACTCGACATCGATGCCCTGCGTATAGTGGGAGAAGGAGTATCGAAACTGCGCTGTCCGGACAACGCTATCGTACTTATAACGCACTATCAGAGGCTTCTGGACTACATCGTGCCCGATTTCGTGCATGTGCTCTACAAGGGGCGCATAATCAAGTCCGGCGACTGCGACCTGGCGCTGAAACTGGAAGCCGACGGCTATGACTGGCTGATCTCGAATTTGTAGTTTCGGATTCGAGGAAATGAAAATTGAAAATTGAGGCGATGCTTCGCATCTTTTGATATATTTTGAAAGGAATCGAAAACAAATTCTCCGGTATTTACACGGAAAACTTCGACATCATTGGCGAGGGTTTTTCGGCGCGCATGAACGCCGAGAGGGGCAGACACATGGAGGATTTTATCCTGACTGGACTACCCGGCGCGCATGACGAGCGTTTCCTGCAGAGCGACATGCGAACCCTGCTCGGCAGCGAAGAACGCGAACTCTATTTTACCCGCCCACGTCTAAGCCGCAGTTTTACAGGCCTGCCTGGAATGGATTCCGTGGTTTTCGAGAACGGCTTCTTCGCAGGGGGCATGACTGAAATTCAGGAGGGGGTCTTGTGCGGCTCTCTAAAAGAAATTTTGGTCGAATACGGCGACGACTTTATGGCGGTCTACAATTCAATCGCGGACAACAAAAACGACGCCCTGACAGCCCTGAACAGTGCGTTCATGCAGGACGGGGCGGTAGTTTGGATACCTGCCGGTGTAAAGCTTAAGCAACCCTTTATGATAGACAACCGTTTCATGTCTGAGGAGGATGCCCAAATGTGTTTCGGGCGTACACTGATAGTGCTTGGAGAGGGAGCGGAGGCCGATATATCGATCTTGTACCACAGCTCAGGAGATACCCGTTTCCTTGTCGATCATGTGCGTGAAATAATAGTGGGGAATGGTGCGCGCCTTCGTCTTTCCGAAGCGAATATTATGGGGGGAGGCAGTACGCTGTTGCTGAACAGTTATATGAAACAAGCGGCCCAAAGTCGTTCAGAGAGCGTTTTTGCCGAACTGGGGGATGGTTTTGCACGCCTCGCGCTGCGCACCGATCTTGCAGGTACACATGCCGAGGCCGGTCTTTGGGGAATTTATCTCGCGTCAGGCGCAGAGCACAGTGATATAGAATTGAGAATGAACCACCTGGTTCCCGACAGCCGCAGCCGCCAGCTCGTAAAAGGGATCGTAGCTGACGAGGCTACGGGTATTTTCACGGGAATGGTTTATGTGGCTCCGGACGCCCAACGGACCGACGCCTCGCAGCAGAACCGCAATCTGCAACTCGACGATACAGCACACATTTTCACCCGTCCACAGCTCGAGATCTATGCCGACGACGTGAAGTGCGGCCACGGGGCGACCGTCGGCCAGCTCGACGAAGAGGCTGTCTACTATATGCGCCAGCGCGGGGTGGGCGAACGCGAAGCCCGTCAGATGCAGATGCAGGGTTTCGTGCGCGACATCATAGATCACTGCCCTTCGGAAATTTTCCGTGAATTCGTAGCCTTGAAGGCTGGTTCACAGATAGACATGTTCTGAAATGCATCTGGAATACGATATAATCGTTGTAGGCGGGGGACACGCCGGATGTGAAGCGGCTGTGGCTGCGGCACGCCTCGGATCGCGCACCCTGCTTGTCACGATGGACATGTCGAAGTTCGCCGCAATGTCGTGCAACCCGGCTGTCGGCGGAGTAGCCAAGGGACAGATTGTCAGAGAAATAGATGCACTGGGCGGACAAATGGGCATCATCACAGACCGCAGTACAATCCAGTTCCGCATGCTCAACCGTTCTAAAGGTGCGGCGATGTGGAGTCCGCGCGCGCAATGTGACAAGGAGCAGTTTTCCGACATTTGGCGGCGGACGCTCGAAAACACCTGGAAACTATACATCTGGCAAGACAGCGTAGTCGATATCATAGCAGAAGGGCAGGGCGAAAACCGGCGCATAACCGGTGTCAGGACCGCCCTTGGAGTCGAATTCAAAGCCCGGGCTGTGGTACTCACAGCCGGAACTTTCCTCAACGGACTTATTCACGTCGGCCGCAACCGGATCGATGGCGGCCGCATGGGCGACGCCGCATCCAAAGGACTCACAGAAAGGCTTGTCGAACTTGGTTTCGAGACAGGCCGGATGAAGACAGGTACTCCGGCAAGGCTCGACGCCCGTACAATAGATTTCGAACGGTTGACGGTACAGGACGGTGATGAAAAACCCTCCAAATTTTCATTCTCGCCTGACACAGCGCCTGTTAAAAAACAAATGCCATGCTTCATCGTCAACACTTCGAAAGAGGTTCACGACACGCTGCGGACGGGTTTTGCCGATTCTCCGCTCTTCAATGGCACCATCAAGGGAATCGGCCCGCGCTACTGCCCCAGTATCGAGGATAAGCTGCGCACTTTCGCCGACAAGGATTCGCATCAGTTATTTCTTGAACCAGAGGGCATTGACAGCAACGAATACTATCTTAACGGTTTCTCGTCGTCGCTGCCGTGGCAAGTGCAGATAGCGGCCCTGCAAAAGATAGAAGGGCTGGAGAACGTACACCTGCTCCGTCCCGGCTATGCCATAGAATACGACTACTTTCCGCCCACGCAACTGCTTCATACCCTGCAGACCAAGCTCATTCCGAACCTTTACTTCGCTGGCCAGATAAACGGCACGACTGGGTACGAGGAGGCCGGGGCGCAGGGACTCATGGCCGGTATCAACGCCCACCTCAAGCTCGACGGCCGCGAGCCTTTCGTACTGCGGCGCGACGAAGCCTATATCGGAGTGCTGATCGACGACCTGGTGACCAAGGGGGTCGACGAACCATACCGCATGTTCACTAGCCGAGCCGAGTACCGTATTCTTCTCCGTCAGGACAACGCCGACCTGCGGCTTACTCCGAAAGGGCGGGAGATCGGACTCGTAGACGATCAAAGATGGCGAAATTTCGAACAAAAAAAATTGAACATAGAATCGCTCAAAAGATTCGTTGATGGACTGAGTGTCTCTCCAGACGATTTACGTGATTATTTATATTCGGTCGATTCGACCCAATTAACACAAGGCCGGAAGCTCAGTTTCATTCTTTCCCGTAATGAAATCATCCTGAAAGAAGTGATCAAGGCCTTACCAGTCCTGAAAGAATTCGTCGAAAATAACGGGATTACAGACGAAGAGATCGAAGAAGTAGAAATCGAAATCAAATATAAAGGTTATGTAGAGCGCGAAAAACACATCGCAAAAAAATTGCGTCGGCTCGAAGATATTGCCATTCCGGAGAAATTCGATTTCAAATCTTTGGAATCTCTCACGATGGAATCCCGCCAGAAACTAACGCGCATCCGTCCGGCAACGATAGGACAGGCATCGCGCATTCCGGGCGTTTCTCCTGCCGACATCAACGTTTTGCTCGTCTATTTCGGGCGCTGATTTTTTTGTTCCACGTGGAACAATTATCAAAATCGCCTTCAGGCATACAAAAGAAGAGTCGTTGTTCCACGTAGAACAACGACTCTTCTTTTGATCTAAAACGAATCTATTTTTGCATTTTAGCCCAAGAATCTTTCAAAGTAACGGTGCGATTGAAGACAGGTTTGCCTGACACCGAATCCTTGTCTTTGCTAAAATATCCGATCCTCTCGAACTGGAACTTTTCACCGATTGCAGCGTCCGCAAGCGACGGCTCCATATAAACCCTTTGGACAACGAGCGATTCGGGGTTCAGATAATCCAGAAAAGTTTTGCCTTCTTCGATATCGTCGGGATTCTCCCGGTCGAATAGGGTAGAGTAGAGGCGCGCCTCCGCCTCGACGGCAGCCGGAATCGAAACCCAATGGATGACGCCTTTGACTTTGCGCCCGTCCGAAGATCCGCCGCCCGACGATTCCGGATCGTAAGTGCAGCGCAGTTCGGCAATATCACCCGAAGCATCTTTTATAACCTCATCGCATTTTATTAAATATGCATAGCGCAGACGCACTTCGTTCCCGGGAGAAAGGCGGAAATATTTCTTGGGAGGCTCTTCCATAAAATCGTCGCGCTCGATATAGATCTCGCGTGTCATAGGAACTTCTCGCATCCCAGCACTTTCATCCTCGGGATTATTGATGCATTTTATCATCTCCGACTTACCTTCGTCGAAGTTGGTAATGACTACCTTTATGGGATTCGTCACAACCATGCGGCGCTGTGCGGTTTTATTGAGGTCTTCGCGGACGGAAAACTCCAGCAGCCCCAGGTCGATCACATTGTCGCGCTTGGCCACGCCGACCCGCTCGGCAAAAGCACGGATCGACGCCGGAGTGTAACCCCTGCGCCTGAGCGCTGTGATGGTCGGCATGCGCGGATCGTCCCACCCGGCAACCACCTTTTGCTGAACGAGCTGAAGCAGCTTCCGCTTGCTCATCACGGTATAGGTAAGATTCAGGCGCGCAAACTCGTACTGGCGACTCGGGAAAATGCCCAACTCCTGAATAAACCAATCGTAAAGCGGACGGTGAACGTCAAACTCCAGCGTGCAGAACGAGTGTGTTATTCTCTCTATTGAGTCGCTTTGCCCGTGTGCATAATCATACATCGGATAGATGCACCACTGATCGCCGGTACGGTGATGGTGCGCGTGGATTATGCGGTACATGATCGGGTCGCGGAAAAACATGTTGGAATGCGCCATATCTATCTTAGCTCTCAACACCCTCGTCCCATCAGGAAATTCACCAGCCCTCATCCGTGCAAACAGATCGAGGTTCTCGTCGACGCTACGGTCGCGCCACGGACTATTCTTCCCCGGTTCGGTCACCGTCCCGCGGGTCGCACGGATTTCCTCCTGCGTCTGGTCGTCGACATAGGCTTTACCTTTTTTTATCAGTTCGACGGCCCAATCGTAAAGCTGCTCGAAATAGTCTGAGGCATATCGTTCCAACGCCCAGTCGAAACCCAGCCACTTGATATCCTCCTTTATAGAATCCACATACTCGACATCCTCCTTCACAGGGTTCGTGTCGTCGAAGCGAAGGTTGCACTTGCCGCCGTACTTCGCCGCCAGACCGAAATTCAGGCAGATACTCTTGGCGTGCCCTATATGCAGATATCCGTTCGGTTCCGGAGGAAAACGGGTCTGGATATCTTTCCCTCCTTCCGCTATATAATCCTCTATTATTTCCTCCATGAAGTTGAGCGAACGCTCCGCACCCTCAACCGATTTGATATTTTCTTCCATTTTTCCCGAAAGAGACGGCGGAAAAAATCCGCCGCACAATTTTTACTATTCCTATTTATGAAATAATCTGAAACGAAAATTATTTTACAATGCTCATCTCGTCGAGCAGGTACCCGGCTCCGGCAAATTTATCGATGGTCCACAATACATAACGGATATCGACGTTGATGCAGCGTTGGAGTGCTGGTTCAAAGACGACATCGCCGCTCATAGCCTCCCAGTTTCCATCGAAGGCGAGGCCAATGAGTTCACCACGGGCGTTCATAACCGGACTCCCGGAGTTTCCTCCAGTTATATCATTGTTTGTCAGGAAATTGAGCCTTAATTGGTTCTTCTCTCCGTAACGACCGTAGTCGGAATTTTTATATGCGCTTTTAAGTTCCTGAGGCACAGTGAATTCAAGAGGATTCGACGGATCTTCCTTTTCGATCACACCTTTAAGGGTCGTGTAGTATTTATAGACCACTCCGTCGCGGGGTTCATATGGAAGCACCTGCCCGTAAGTAAGGCGGATGGTAAAATTAGCATCGGGATAATATTTCCCGGTAGGATCCATTTCCGTAAGCCCTTTAACATACATGCCGCGCCAATCGTTAAGCCGTTTCTGAACCGGCGCAATCTTCATGGCCAATCTGCTCAATTCGGCCTGCACAGAGTTACCGGCTTCAAAAGCCGGATCGGCATTCAGCGCTTCCTGATCGAAATCATCGAGCAGGGCAGTCATTTTCTCCAGAGACGAGAAGTTGGAGTTATCGTAAAGCCAATCGACATATGCGTCCGAATTACCGCCGAAAAGAGTATCTATCTTTACATAAACAGACGGTAATTCGTCTGGTGAAATTTTTTCGCGAACTATTGCAAACATTTTTTTAGCCACACGGCGATCTGTAGGTTCGTTGAAATCCTTGTAAAAATCGGCGGCGATCTTCTCAATCTCCTCTTTATTAGTAACATTGCCGTCCTCATCGACTTTCACCATACGCTCCACGAACACCGGCATCGACAACATTTCAATACCCCTTGCAAAAGCCTCTCCGAAGTACTGATAGACGCTTGCAGCCGCGGCTTTTTCCTCAACGGCTGCCTTGATGTTCGGCAGAACGTCCTGGTATCGGAATGGAGTGTCCGTACCGGCCGCCCATGAAGCGAAACGTTCCTCTAGGGCAGATTTTATTGCCGGTATATTATTATCTATCAAAGCTTTATTCATACCTATGGAGTTCTTCCAGTAATTGGACGAAGATGCATATTTAGCCGAATATTGCAGTCTGACGCCATCGTCGGCCAACATGTCCTCCATAATGATTTTCTGCCGTTCGCCGCGGATATATATACGGTTCGCATTATCCACGTCGATCATATACTGCATTTCATAAGTAGTCATATAGCGCTGGGTACTGCCGGGAAAACCCATGATCATCGAAAAATCGTTTTCCTTATACCCTTTCAGCGAAATTTTCAGGTGCACAGGGGCCTGATAGGGCCTGTTTTCTGGCGAATATTCAGCCGGCCGGTTGTCGGGTCCGGCATAGATGCGAAACATCGAGAAATCGTCCGTATGCCGCGGCCACATCCAATTATCGGTATCCCCGCCGAACTTACCCATAGAGTTGGGAGGGGTACCGACAAGGCGCACATCCGGATACACCTCCGACATGATCGCAAAATATTGGTTGCCACCCATGAACGAACGCACTGTAACCGTATAATCAGGGTATATCTCCTTATAATCTACCCTGGTTTTATCCATACGGGCATTTATGATAGAATCGCGCATGGGACCAACTCCCTGAAACGCCGCTTCTCCCAGAACAAGACCGGTAACATCCTCTATACGCCTGATGAAAGTTACAGAAAGTCCCGGAGCCGGAATTTCCTCATCCCGGCCCATAGCCCAGAATCCGTTCTTAAGAAAATCCTTCTCAATGCTGCTCAACTGCTGAATGGAGCCGTAGCCGCAGTGATGGTTGGTCAGCAGCAATCCCTCGGAGGAAACCACTTCTCCGGTACATCCGCCACCGAAAATAACAATGGCATCCTTAAGCGAACCGCCGTTAACGCTGTAAATATCCTTTGCCGACAATTTCAGCCCTTTGGCTTTCATATCCTTTATATTAAGCTTATCCAGATACGGCAACAACCACATCCCTTCATCAGCCTTTGCCGGAACTACAAACAGTGCAACAACGCAAAAAAGAAATAATTTCTTCATATGACCGGGTATCTAAATTTTTATTCGTTAATATTGAAAAAACTGGAATTACAAATGTAGTAAATAATTAACATTCTAGGTCAAGCATGGCACGGATACTTTTTTCAGCTCGAACGCGCACATCTTCCCGAACAACGACCTCGGGCTGCTCTGTTTCGAGACAGCGTAGTATTTTTTCGAGCGTGACCAGTTTCATGTATGCACAATCATTGCATCCGCAGGTAGAATCGACAGGAGGCGCGGGAATAAAAATGCGGTCGGGATATCTTTTGCGCATCTCATAGAGGATACCTGGTTCTGTCACGACTATATATTCGCGGGCGGCGTCATTTGCACAGAAGTTTAGTATTGCCGAAGTGCTTCCAACCATATCGGCAACCGTGAGGATATGCCGTTTGCACTCGGGATGGGCCAGGATCTTCGCATCAGGATGCTGCTTTTTGAGTTCGAGGATACCATCAAGCGAAAACTCTTCGTGAACATGGCATGCGCCGTCCCACAGCATCATGTTCCGACGTCCGGTCTGCGCCTGCAAATATGCGCCAAGATTGCGGTCAGGCGCAAAAATAACCTGTTTGTCATGCGGGATAGACCTTATGACGTCGAGCGCATTTGTAGATGTGCAACAGATATCGGTCATTGCCTTTATATTGGCTGTGGTATTGACATAGGAGACTACAGTCGCGTCGGGATATTGTTCGCGGAATGCCCTGAATCCGTCAGCAGGACATGATGCGGCGAGCGAGCACCCGGCCTCAGGATCCGGTATAAGGACTTTTTTTTGCGGCGACAGTATTTTCGCGGTTTCGGCCATGAAATAGACTCCTGCGAATACAATAATGTCGGCATCGGTCTTGGCCGCCTCCACTGACAGCGCAAGAGAGTCGCCCACGAAATCGGCTGAATCCTGCACCTCGCCATCAGTGTAGTAATGAGCAAGGATCACCGCATTTTTTTTCTTTTTAAGTTTCTTTATTCTTTCGGCCAATATCGTCCTGTCGTCCATACTAAAACCGCCGTTGATTTTTATTTTTTATTACTTTATTAAGTAAATATAATTCAATAACAATAATAATGGCTGTTGAAATTGTTTATTATGGCCTAAATCAAGCCCGCAAAAATAATTATAAAAAATTTATGCCGTTCATTGTTTTTTTATTTCCCAGCCCTGTAATTTTTTTACGCTTCAATTTTTGGATAAAGGGAGTGTTATAAACAATGTTTACAACTGTTTTGAACAAATAAACACTATGTACTTTTTCAACAGTTTTTTACTTTTCCTGTGTAGTGGATATTAAAAAATAATTATAAAAACAGATCTTTGTAAAGATATTGAAAGTTGTCGTCTTTTGTTTTGCGGCTTTCAACATCATTTGCTTAGTTTATCGACAATTCTTCTGGTGATGTTAACATAGTACGGCCTGGCTTCCTGACTCAGGCCCTGTGACGGCAATCCTGTTTCTCCGCTGTCCGTTACCGATTGTACAATGGGAATATCTCCCAGGAATTCCAGGCCCTCGGCCTCTGCGAACCGCCTCGAACCGCCTTCTCCGAAAATGTAATACCTTTTTCCAGGCAGTTCAGCCGGTGTGAACCATGCCATATTTTCGACAATTCCCAATATAGGCACTCCTATTCCTTCCGCGCGGAACATTTCCACCCCTCGCCTTACATCGGCGACGGCCAACTGCTGGGGTGTACTGACTATGACCGCGCCGTCGAGTTCCAGTTCGTGGACGACAGTCAGATGTACGTCGCCGGTTCCCGGAGGCAAATCGATGAGCAGGAAATCGAGATCACCCCATTTCGTTTGCAGCATCAGTTGGCGCAAGGCATTTGTAGCCATCGGTCCACGCCACACGAGGGCGTCGCTCGGGTCGATGAAAAACCCTATCGACATAACCTTGACTCCCATGCTTTCGGCAGGGAGAATAAGATCTGTCTCCCCTTCCTGCCCGGCTGGCGGAAGATAGTTTGCGACTCCGAAAAGCTGAGGCTGGGAAGGACCGTAAATGTCGGCGTCGAGGATTCCCACGCGGTAGCCTTCCGAGGCGAGTGTGGCTGCAAGATATGCTGCGACCGAACTTTTGCCCACACCGCCTTTTCCGCTTGCAACGGCAATGATTTTGGCGACGCCCGGCAGTCGGCGCGACACTGTGTTGCCTCCCTTCGCTTTTACAGTGCCGCCGCTATTCGGCGACAGACCTGCTCCGGTCGGTGAGCTCACCCGGCCGTTGACCGTGCTCGGAGCAGGTTCTTCTGTTGTGACGGATATCTCTACCCCGGGGAACGCTGACGAAAGCGCGGCCTCGGCCTGTCGCCTGAGCGAGGCCGCGAACGGATCTTTAGTACGCCGGAATTTCAAAGTTACTGCTATCCGGCTGTCTTCCGCCGCTACTCCCGAGATAAATCCGGCTTCCACGAGGCTTTGTTTTGCTTCAGGGTGGATAATCCTCTCCAACGCCTTTAAAATATCATCTTTGTTGATCATTTTATTTATCTAATGCAATATTTATATATTCAGCGGATTATAGTTATTCTGACTTTGTTACAATAACCGAACCTCTATATCCCGGATCATTGCCCCAAAAACCTATTCGATCCAATGTGAATGTTCCGGTTGTGGTCTCACCTTTTAGTGCTTTACTTATATCCATAAAAAAGTAGATGGTCATTCCTGTAAATTCGCATTCATTCCAGTATGTATAATTTACGTGGCCAAAAGACGAGCCGTTTCCCCAACCAACCGAAAATCCGGGAAAGTAATTGGGCCACCCTGTCGAAATCCCTGACCAATACATCCTATCGACTTCCGTAACAGGGAAACCGGCTAAAGACGCTAGGCCATCCTCATACAATGTCAATTTTGCATTACATTGGTTGTTTACACTTTCAGGACCTCCGTAGTATACTACTTCGTTAATTATTAAATTCAACTGAAAATCAGCTATTTGTGGTGCATTTTTCTGAACTGCCATGACAGCCTCCTGATAAATCTTGTCGCCAACCTCAATATAGCAAGTAATACTTGTTATGCGATTGATCATTTCGACATTGTTTTTGAACGTTACGGAATATGTGTATTCAGTCTCTGTACCTAAGCTTCGTTGCGATATCAAGACTGGTGTTTCGCATATAAGTGGATCATCCGACCGGGCATCGATAATTTGCGCATCAGTTGTGACGGTAAATGTTTTTGTACCCGCAGAATAGCTCTCATGCATCACTGGGTCTGGGTATGATGTGAAAGTATAACTCTTGTAATTCTGGGAGATCGAAATGCGCTGGAATTTCTTTTTTCCATCTACCGTATAAAAAACCCGGACAGATGTCGCCCTTGTGTCTTCCGAGGGGTTGGCTTGTACTGAGACATTTGCATTGTATTGTTTCAAGTCTTCGGAACTTATTTCCGATTCCTCTATTTTTACACTGGCCCAGTCGCATGTTTCTTCGCTTTCATCAATGGAAATTCCGTCCACACCCACCGTCGAACTGACGGTGATATATTCGGAGCCGAAATCGTGGTCAAATTCCAACTGTTTTTTCGAGACCGTCAAGATGCCGTCTTCGAACAATACCTCCTCCGCTTCGTCTTTCGGGCCGGCGGGATCATCCGGATTTTCATCGGCTATAAATGTGCCGACTTCATCAGCGTAATAGGGATAACCGACACCATCATAAATAGAACAAACAAAGGCCCTGTAATAATACTGCTTGCCGGGAGTAAGGCCATGGACGGCGAAATAGAAATCTTCGCCGTCGTATACTGTATGATTTAGCGAAGTGTATTCAAATTTTGACTTGCCATCATCTATTTTAGGGTCGTTTGTCGCCGAACTGTAGACGATCCCGCAATAGGTAGCAGAACTGTAGCTGGCTTCATAAAAATTAATATGGGCTCCTGGCATTGCAACACCCTGAATTCTGGTTTTAGAATTAGCTTTTTTGCAGGTATTTACTGGTTGATGTTTAAACTTATAACTACCACTCCCACGATAACTGATATTGGGATTATTGGTTTGACTTATCGCATCATTAACCGCAACGGATATTGCAAAGGTTTCTCGATTGTTCGCGTATGCGTCATTCAAATTATATGGAATCAATAATGTTTTCAGTAATACTGCCGCTGCTTTGGTTGCAGAATTATTCTCAACCTTTTTTCCCCAACCAATAACTGAAGCAGCTTTCCAGTCATCATAAAACAGTTTGGCAAGCGGATTAGACTTCATTGGTATATATGACTCACAAGTATTCAATAAAACAATTGTATTTGTAAGATTCACATCTGTGCCAATGCGTTCTTTAAGGTTCGCAGCATTACACTCTAAATAATAGCGATAACGACCTTTACTTATTACATCATTTGGCTTTTTAGGTTTTATTATTCGGAACACCAGTTTGTCATTTTCCCAACAAGCGTCTTGAAAATCTTCATCAGCGTGTTCAAAACAGCCAATAACTATATAATCTGCATTGGCTCCATGCGATGCGATCATTACAATATTTGGGTAATGTCCGTTTATCGTTTCCGTTATGGCGGCTTTAAACGATTTCGGCTCACATTGTATGTCTTGATATTTTCTCAATGTGTTGGAGTTTGGAAATCTTGGAAGACAAGTTGCTATGCTTTCATTTGACCCTTTTTTATAATACGGTTCTATTGCGGATAAATCTGATATTCCATTATTCGAATATGGTTCCCATAAAACGGCGAATAAATAATCGGGTTTGTATCCGTCTGGGCTTATTGCCCTTGTCTCGAGTTGAACGTTTTCCTGATGAAAAGACAAAACATTCTGTTGCTGCTCATCGTTGAAACAGCAGGCATCTACCGTCTCAAAACCAAATTCCTCGTCAATTTTAGGTTCTTCATTCTCATTATTTGTTTCAATTTCATCAACAATTTCGATTCTCGAATCAATGCCATTACCAAAGTCGATAGTTATTACATGGTCTTTAACAGAGAAACTCTTTACCTCTTTTTGGATGGTGAGCCAACTGACAATAGTGGCTTCCATTTCCTCAATGGTTTCATAATTTTGAAACTCCGGGGAATCGATTTTATCTTCCAAGTTGCTATATAGATCGATGATTCCCTGAGTAAGACCTGTATCATTGCCGTTCTTGTTGCCCATATTATCCGACGAGCAACCGACGAGCAAGAATATCAGAATGAGAATCCCTGCGGCCTTGAATATAGCCCTTACGTTGTTTAAATTAATTGATTGCATGAGATACTGAATTTGGATTAGAGCTATAAAGATATGTGAAGATAATTAATTTTCAAGGCTATCTGGCACTTGTCTGTTTCATTATAATACAAACATATTGGACTGTTTTGCCTCAAATGTTATCTTTGTATAGCGCTATCCCGTTATTTGGAATAGTAGGGAGTGGCCCCTGCGCCCCAATTCGGATTCGGTTCGGGCCCCATTTCGAGTTCGAGCGATCCGCCCTTGTGGAGTTCTTCGCGGAAAAACCAATTGTTGTCGAGCGGTTGTCCGTTCAGCCTGGCCGATTGTACATAGACCGATCCCGGGGCATTTTCCCGTGTTGTGATCACGAACTTGCGGCCTGCGGAGTTCACGGTGCTTAACTCGACCTCTATCTTGTCGAAAAGGGGGCTGCCTATCTGGAATGTGGGTTTTGCACTCGTTCCGCCCTGCACATCGAACAATCCCATGGCCGCCATGACATACCAGGCTCCGAGCTGTCCCTGGTCTTCGTCCTGACCATAGCCGTAACCGTGCTCGCCATCGATACCATAGAATTCTTCACAGATCGTCCGGGTCCATTTTTGTGTAAGCCACGGTTTTCCCGAGAAATTGAACAGCCAGGAGATATGCAGGCTGGGCTGGTTGCCGTGGTTGTAGGGGCTTTCTATCCCTGCAAAGGCGTTGACGACCTTTCCTCCTCCAAATACAGTCTGGCGTGCGACAGTAAAAATGGAGTCGAGCCGGTCGTTGAAGCTGTCCTTGCCGAGTTTCGAGATCAGCGATACGGGGTCCTGCGGGACAAAAAAAGTGTATTGCATGGCATTCCCTTCCTGGAATCCCCGCCAGGACTCAAGAGGATTGAATTTGTCGATGAATCTGCCGTCGGCAAGTTTCGGCCGGATCAGCCTGGTTTGCGGATCGAAAAGCCGCTCCCATCCGTTGGAGAGTCCGGTCAGAATCCGATAGTCATCTTCCTTGCCGAGTTGTTTGGCCCATTGCGCCACGGCGTAGGTGCTGAAACTGTATTCGAGGGTATGCGAAGCCGAGAAAGCCGAGCCTTCCGGAGCGGTGCCGAAAAACACGGAGTCGTCATAAGGCGAGTAGCCAAGCCTTACAAAAGCCTTGGTGTCCATACGTCCCGCCCCTTCGATGCGGCCTTCCCACCCGATCTCATTCTTAAGGGCTGCCTGATAGGCTTTTTCAACATCATAGTTGCGTATGCCGCAGTTATACGCCCCTGCAAATATAATCCCCATCATGTTGGTGCCTACTCCCGATACATATTTACTGTTGGCAATCCCATCGCCCAACCATCCGGCATCCTCATAGACCAGCATCTGGCTGTTGATGAAGTCATTATAATATTCGGGATAGGCCAGTGCCCACAATTGCGAGAGATTCCAGTATGCGCCCCACACGGCATCCGTATTGTAGTGGTTGTGCCGAGGCTTCCCGTCTTTGCCAAGCGGGATGTGCCCGACAGAGCCATTGTTTTTCGGGTAGGCGCCGTTCACATCGCTCGCCAAACCCCTGCCCAGAAGAGCATGGTAGAGTCCGGTATAGAACTTGATCTTAGATTCGGGGCTTCCCCCGCTTACCTTTATCCGCCCCAGGTATTCCTCCCATTTGGCCATTGCCTGTGCTTTGACGGCGTCAAAACCCTTGTTTTTGGCTTCGGTTTCCAGATTGAGTTTAGCATTTTCTATCGATGTGTAGGACAGCCCGACCTTTACCTCTATAGGCTCGTTTTCCCGGGTTGCATAAGTCAATACGGCGGCAGATCCCACGCCTTTCATGTTGTCGGAATCCTCGACGACGCCCCCTCGTGTGAAAGTGCCGACTTGATCCGCAGTTTTGTCTATTACCGCGTAAAAATACATGCCCACCGTTGCGTCGGGCTGGTATTTTTGCACATACATAGGTTTGGTAACCACGTATCCTTCCACAATCCGGTTGTCCGTGACCTTTATATAAGCATCCTCGACCGGCCCGCTCTCCCCGAGCCGGGACCCTATGTCGAAAATGATATGTGAATCCTGCGATTCGGGAAAAGTGTAGCGCTGAAGCCCTACCCTGGCGGTTGCCGTAAGTTCCGCCTTAACCCCGTAGTCTTTCAGAAAAACGGAGTAATACCCCGATGTGGCGTATTCATCTTTTTTGTCGAAACCCGACCGGTAGCCGCTTTCCGGATCGTCGAGCGTCCCCGGCAGGGTCCGTATCCCGCCGACCGTGGGCATCAGCATCACGCCGCCTACCTGGAATTCGTGGAAGCAGGGAAACCCTTCTATGGAAGTGTGTCCGTCTTCATAGCCTACCGCCTCCCAGCCCTGGATATTGCCGTAGCTTCCATTGGTGGAAGCGCCGAGCTTGGCCATTCCGAAAGGTTCTGCTGCCGGGGTGTAAAAAAACCAACGGCTGTGGACTGTACCAAGGTTGGGATTGACATAGTCGGTCAGTTTCTCTTGTGCCGGTCGGCTGCAGGAGGCTAAAAGTGAACCCAGGACAATGGCGCATACAAAGGTTTTTTTCATAAGGCTTAAGTTTTTGGACGATCCTGACGAATGATACTTCTAATTTTAGAATATGAACAAAAATACTAATAATAGATCAGCGGAGGCGCTTCTTGTGTCAAAAATTTGTAAAAGTTATTAAAAACGAAGCATTGGAAACTCAGAAAAATACGAAAAAAACGATATCTTTGTTTGTCAGAGTTTTAACAGGGAACAGAATAATCCAATAAAATAAACGCCTATGAATTTTTTCAAAACTTTTCTGGCCAGCCTGTTGGCAATTATCGTGGCTTTCGGACTGATGATCATGATCTGGTCGATGATAATTGCCGGCATAATCGCTTCGTTCGGCACCGCGATCCCGTCTGTGCCGTCAAATTCGGTCCTGCGGCTGAATCTCGGAGTCGTTACCGATGCTCCGGCAAGTTCTTTTTTTGATGACTTCGATTTCGTGTCGATGACTCCGAAATCCCGCACTACCCAATTATCGGCCGTTACCGCCATACAGGCCGCGGCAACCGATGAGCGTATCAAAGGGATTTACATAAACTTCGACGAACACACCAGTGTGTCGCTGTCGAATATCGAGGAGATTCGTGCCGAACTGGTCAAGTTCAAGGAGAGCGGCAAATTCGTAGTCGCCTACAATGAAGTCTATGGACACACTGCATATTACATCTCGTCGGTGGCTGACAAAGTGTACGTGAATCCCGAGGGCAGCTTGGATTGGTGCGGGCTTTCGATGCAGGTGATGTTTTACAAAGGGCTTCTCGACAAACTCGACATAGCGCCCGAGGTCTTCCGCCACGGATCGTTCAAATCGGCCGTCGAACCGTTCATACTCGACAGAATGAGCACCGAGAACAAGCTCCAGTACCAGACCATGGCGAACTCTATATGGGAAATGATTGTAGGGGCGGTTTCGGAATCGAGGGATATTCCTGTCGCCGACCTGAACGGTTGGGCCGACGCTCTTGCCATAGATTCCCCCGAGGCCGCTCTCGAAAAGGGTCTTGTAGATGGTTTGCGTTACGAGGACGAAGTGATGGACGAGCTTAACGATATGCTGGGGTCCTGGCCGGAGGATGAAATTGTGGCCGAAGAAGCCGTAACGGAGGCCGCCGGAGAGGGCGGCGAAACATGGGTGAGCAATGGGATTTCCGTCGAGACGGCGGAATCGGACGGCATGAAAAAACCGCGCCGCAGTTCCTCGGACGATCCCTCCATAGTTTCGTTCGGCCATTATGCGGCCGAGGTTGCATCGTCTTCCAGAAACATGTCTAAAAATAAGATAGCCGTTATTTATGCCGAAGGCGATATCGTTTCGGGCGAAGGCGCTTTTGGCCAGGTCGGCAGCACGTCCATGCTTCAGAAGCTTGCGAAAGTACGCAAAGATCCGGATGTGAAGGCTGTGGTTTTTCGTGTCAATTCACCGGGCGGCAGTGCGCTTGCATCGGACGTGATGTGGCGTGAACTGAAACTTCTAAAGGAAGAGGTTCCCGTTATCGTTTCGATGGGCAGCTATGCTGCGTCCGGAGGATATTACATATCGTGTCCGGCAGATGTGATATATGCGAACAAAAGTACCCTTACGGGTTCTATCGGCGTTTTCGGATTACATGCCAATATCGGCGAATCGCTTAAAAAGAACCTGGGTATTACGATCGATGGCGTAAAAACCAACGCTTATTCCGATGTCGGTTCTCTGTTCCGCGAGGTTTCGCCTGCCGAAAAGGCGTATATACAGAAGTCGGTAGAGAATGTCTACAGTACGTTCGTAGGTCATGTTGCCGAGGGGCGCAATATGACTTTTGCTGCAGTCGACAATATCGGGCAGGGACGCGTGTGGACTGGTGCCGACGCACTCGGTATCGGCCTTGTGGACGGTCTCGGCGGCATTGCGGACGCCATTGCGATCGCAGCCGACCGTGCGGGTGTCGCCAGTGATTTCCGTATCTGGGAGGTTGGCGACGATATGTCTTCTCTGTCGGCTTTGCTAAGCGGATTCTCGGCTTCTGTGCGCAAGTCGGTCATGATGGACGAACTGGGCGGCGCTTTCGTACATTACAACGCCTTGAAGAATATGCTCGAGGAGACCGGTGTCCAGGCGCGCATGCCTTACCTGCTCGAACTTGAATAAGTGGTAACATGCCATTCTTGTTAAAGAAGCGGGGCTGTTCAAAGCCCCGCTTCTTCATTTCAATTGTTTTGCTTCGCAAAATAATCATCGACCGAGCGCCAACGGTCGGCCGCATGCCGGTGGAGGCATCTTGCGAGGGAGATAACTAAAAGGGTAGATTCCCCGCCGCTTGCGGCGGGGTAGTTCATCGTCTTCTTCCATCGTACCATCTGAAATCTTTACTGTCGATCTTGTAGAGTTTTCCGTTGGCGTCGAAATGAAAGAACTTCGCACCTGATACTGCAGTCTGTTCATTATAAGCGTTAATAATGTCGATCCGATAAACGGTATAATCTGCCGTCATTGCCTCCAATTCTGCCGTTGGCCCTGCGAGTCTTTTAAATTCTTTGATGGACATCCCTATGTATGCCTCTTTCGCGACTTCGGAGGCGGTTCTGCAAGTTGCACAGCCTGTCGCAAGGGCAAGGAGTGCGATGAAAACAAATTTTTTCATCATTTATAGTTATACTGTTGGTTGTTAATCTCTGCGTATGATACGTGCGCCGATGGCGTTGAGGCGTCCGTCGATGTTCTGGTAGCCGCGGTCGATCTGCTCGATGTTCTGGATGATGCTGGTTCCGCCGGCAGACATCGCTGCGATCAGCAGAGCTACCCCGGCGCGGATATCGGGCGAGGTCATCTGCGTCGGTTTCAGGCGGAAGTTGTGGTCGTGCCCTATTACGGTGGCGCGGTGCGGGTCGCAAAGGATTATCTGCGCCCCCATGTCTATCAGTTTGTCGACGAAGAAGAGGCGGCTTTCGAACATTTTCTGGTGGATCAGCACCGCTCCCCTCGCCTGCGTCGCGACGACAAGGAAAACCGACAGCAGGTCGGGCGTCAGGCCGGGCCATGGCGCGTCGGCGATGGTCATTATCGAACCGTCGATGAATGTGTCGATGCAGTAATGCTCCTGTCGAGGAACGTAAATATCGTCGCCCCGCTGCTCGAAACAGATGCCCATGCGGGCGAACTGCTGGGGGATTATGCCGAGGTTATCGTATGAAACGTTCTTTATGGTGATCTCCGACTGCGTCATGGCGGCCATGCCTATGAAACTGCCCACCTCGATCATGTCGGGCAGCAGGGCGTGGTCTGTACCGTTGAGTTCTTCCACTCCCTCTATGGTCAGCAGGTTCGAGGCGATGCCCGAAATTTTCGCCCCCATGCGATTGAGCATCTTGCAAAGCTGCTGCAGATAGGGTTCGCAGGCGGCGTTGTAAATTGTCGTGAAACCTTTGGCCATCACGGCGGCCATCACGATATTGGCCGTGCCGGTCACTGAGGCTTCGTCCAGAAGCATGTAGCATCCGCGCAGGTTGCGACCTTCGACAGTAAAGAAGTTGTCGCCGGCGTCGAAATCGAACGTTGCGCCCAGCTTTTGGAAGCCGATGAAATGGGTGTCCAGACGCCTGCGCCCTATCTTGTCGCCGCCCGGTTTGGGCATGTGGCCGATGCCGAAACGCGCAAGCAGCGGCCCGATTATCATCACCGAACCGCGCAGCCGCATGGCCCGCTCGCGGAAATCGTCGCTTTTCATATAGTCGAGGTCGATGTCGGCAGCACGGAATGAGTAAGTTCCCTCGCCGAGGCATTCGATTTCAACGCCCAGTTTGGCGAGGAGTTCGATGAGTTGTACGACGTCGACTATCTGCGGAATATTGCAAATAGTCACTTTTTCGGCGGTCAGAAGGGTTGCACAGATGACCTGCAGGGCTTCGTTCTTTGCTCCCTGCGCGGTTATCTCGCCTTTCAGTGGGCGCCCGCCCGTAACTTCGAATACAGCCATATGATGTTGTGTATTTTGTTTCCCGAAAGTAGTCAAATTTTTTGTATATAAGAAAAAATCGCTACATTTGCACGCTCATGCACAGAAAATGTGTTTGACGGACGGCGGGTTAGCTCAGCTGGTTAGAGCGCATGATTCATAATCATGAGGTCCCGAGTTCAAGTCTCGGACCCGCTACATCAGGAAAAGAAACAGTTACGGATGATTTCGTAGCTGTTTTTCTTTTTTGCCCGTCTTGGTTTACACAACTGCCCGATTTCAGCATCCCGACATTGTGGTTAATATTAAGTTATCAATTAGATACGGGTATTATTCGGTTGTTCCATACATTTCGATTTGAATTTATCTGGAAATATGTTTGTTGTATGGCTTTCTCGACCTTAACCCCTTATTTTATTTTCATTGACATTTATTAGTAAGAGAGTTCGCTATATAATTCGACTTCCCATATTAACAAGCATAGGGGGTTGAAATACTATCTCATCGCTCGTAATCATTAAATAAGGGCCATTTGTCGAATATTAAAAGTCCATGAATAAAACTTAATTTGTATTTAAGGCCCCTCCCATCTTATTAAGCTATCATTCATCACTTCAAGTACACCAAAATATCGCCCTTCTTCTTCGGACACCCTATGTAAATGTTCTAAAGATATATAAGTAAGCTTTGTCGAATCATAATATTTTGCTCCTACACCATTCTTATCAAAGATAGCAATGGTTAAACTATCGATAGATAAAACACCTTTATAATTAACGTTTTTTATCAGCGGATTCATTTTAAGAAATGAGACATATACATTAGTATCACGGGTTAAAACGGAGAAGTCTTCATTTGTGTCAGTAAAATACACAGCATATGGTCTGTTCTTTTGCTCAGATGCCTCGAATTCTTTAATAACATCAATTATCTGAGATTTCAAAATGAAAGATTCTTCTCTGCTTTCATTTTGTTTATCATTATTATTTACAATAATATTTCTGTTCCGACAGGCACAGAAAATAGCTACTAAGCAACTAAAGAAAATAATTGTTGTTTTCATCTTTTATCTGCCATTAAGTACCCCCCAGAATAATCTCTGACCATTATAATTGTGTCCCCTAATATTTCTTATATATTGAGGCTGTGGATGTCCAAGAGGGCGGTGTATATTACCTGAATTGGGAAAATACACATAAGAATTATTATAACTGGGATATTGACTTGAATATGTTTTCACATTCCAAGAGTCGGAAGGAACCGAAAGATAACCGCCTTCTTTCCACCCCATACTTCCATATTCTTGCATTGTGGTCGAATAATCTTGGCTGCCTGGATGTGAATGTATAGATGCAATTTCATTAGCCCGCCCAAACCCCATATCATCAGGATGTATAGCAGTCCTGTTGGCATATTCGTCATGTCTCGCACCTATTGCATATTCATTGCCATTGCCAACATCGTATCTGCTGAAACGCCATTCAACTCCCGAGTTGTCAGCTCCGAACAAAAATACGGAAGCGAGTTCTGTAGGATTGCCCGTTACGGAACTATATTCATATGAATGCTATTTCCCATTCCTCATTTCTGTACCCGTTCTTGTATTGTTTGCAAGACCATCAAAAATAGACCTGTTGCCGATGGTAATTGAAGCACCTGTTCTGCCTCCATCTTTATTTAGCGCATACAATGTGTGCTCTTTACTTTCTTCTATCCAACGAACTCTGCCTTGATGATCCATCTCCCAGACATCCATTCCATTTGGGTCGACATATCTAACAGGGTTATTAAGAGCATAAGCATACGGACTGTGAGGGTAATAATTTTCCGCATGGGGATCTTGCTGTGGCCACCGACCGTGTGCTAAATTTACGGTAAATAACCTCTTATTTTATTTTCATTGGCATTTATTAGTAAGAGAGTTCTGTTAATATTTCGACTTTTCAATGAATGATGCGGGCGGGGGTTAAAAGCAACCAAGTCTCTTGAGAGCATATTAAAATAGAAATCATTTAATCCGTTTTAGCACCCAATTGTTGAACTGTATTTTATTTTTACTAATAAATTTAAGTTCTTTTTCTGTGTCAAGAATTACCCCAGACCTTAAATACAGCATTGGGTCTGTTAACTCATCGAAAAATATAATAACACTATTTTCACCCGATAATTCCCATTTGCCGCTATAATCGACATTCAGCCAATTTAGTTCAAAAGCACCTCCACCCAAAAGAGTTAACGACATTTCACCAACAGGTACAAATGACCCTGCGCTGGGGGTTTTGCCTTTAAACTCGCCAATTATTGTATTGTTCTGTTTTATTATTGCACATGAAACTAGCATTACAGCAATAATAATTATAGATATCGTCTTTTTCATCATCTTTTATAATATACGCCTGGATAGTTTTTTAGTGGGAGAGTGGGAGATACAAAATTAAATGAGCCTGGGCATCTATAGAGAGCTCGTTTAATATCGTCTCTTGTAGAATTTATGTTTATCGGGTGTGTTCCTGTATTTGCTATTCCGCCTGGACCATAAGGCCTTGTTCCATTATGCACAATACCTTGAACCCATGAGGCAGTGATATCCGCAAACGAATTGACGGTACTTGAAGATGTCAACCCTGAAACGGATGAAGGACTGTAAGCGTATTGCGCGCTGTATGCAGCGATTTCATCATAAACATCTTGCCCTATTGTTCCACCTGATTGCAAAAATGCAACATCTCCCGATTCAAATTGACCTCCGTGCGTCACCTCATGAACAAAATTAGCCGTACCGTTATACCCAATAGTAATAACTCCTGTTCCATGATCGTATGTAAGGCCACCCATTTCGCCAGCTCCTACCGTTACCAAAGCGTAAACTTGTGTGCTTGATTCCAATTGCCCCATAGTGCCAAGAGTGCCGTTTATGCTTGCTATTCTCTCTCCTAAATTTCCAATTCGGCTTTCACTTGCACCTTTACTCAAAAGTTTATCCATCCGATTCTGCATTCGATCAGCAGTTCTTTGAATCATTGCTTTTTCTCGTTCCCAATCTTTCAAACTTGATTCGGCAATTTCCATACCGTTAGGATCAATATACCGCACAGGGTTGTTGTTCGCATACGCATACGGCGAAACAGGGTAATATGCGTATGCCAAATCTACTGAAAATGTAGCGATAATGCAATTCGCCAGTGTTGAAATAGTTGTTTTCATAATATCTACGTTTTAAGTGGTTTGTATTGTTGTCAGTAAAGTTTTATTCCTCCTGTTTCTTTGATTATCCTCTGCGCTTCCTCGTTTTTACGGTCGAGCCTGTCAAAATATTCATCGCCGAGGTATTCCCATCCCAGATCGATCAGCCGATCATACATTCTCATTGACTCCTGATCGAGGAATATGGCGTATTCATCCATTTTGTTTCCATTTTTGTATAGATGTCGCGCAAGAGCCGTTTCGAGGGTTCTCGTTAGAAATATAAGGGTGTTGTATTTCTGGGGATAATACTCCAACGATTTGGTGCAGCATAGCCAGATGAAATCGTCATAAACTCCGTATTTGAGCGAATATGCGAATGCCAGATCCGATAGCTGAGAGGCTACGGTTTCCCTGTCTGTAAGAGGGTTAAGGTAAACCTTACTTTGTAAAGCCTTTTCGTTTATTTCAAAGCCCTCGGTATAATGAATTTCAGGGGCTATTTGATGCGTCGTAAGTTCGACGTTTACCCAATCCTCTGGATAGAAGTTGTCGTCATCTGGATAACGGATAAACGTGTGTATAGGCGCATAAGCGATATATGCCTCTGCGCCTATGGCTTCTGCCAAAATCTTATAGTAGTATGGCAGGGAACGGCATTGACCTTTATGCGTGCGGATTAATTTCGTTACAAACTGCTGGGTAAAATCTTCTTTAGAATCAATGTCGTTATGGTCGTAAACGAAAGGCTTGTAACCGTTGCCCGACCACGGATTGAAAAAATAGTCGATAATAGCCATATTCTTGCCAGTCTTGTATTGCTCCAATTTGTTGACTTTTATGAACCCATATAGGAAAATAGCCGCGCTATCTATATGATGGCAATATGCGTCATAATCCAAATTTCCATCCATATACGCCCATTCTGCAAGGAACACAGCACGTTTTATCGACAGAGGAGTTTTGCCATCCAACATATCGGAAATTTCGAGATACGCCTGATTGTAGAAATCACTCCGTGTTTCTATCTGCACTCCGTCGGTTATCTCTGGCGGAATCTTTTTGCCGAGTTGCTTTGGGCTGGCTGAGTTTTGTCCGAATACTATGCTCGGAAACAGCAAGCACATGGTAAGAACGGCTGTCTGAAATTTGAAATAACCTGATTTTAGTTTAGGAATAAGCGTCGCATATTACTTTCTTCAAAAGTAATACAGCTGTAGCTCAGTTCAATGAGAAAGCACCTTAATAGCGATTTGCTAAGGTGTTAATTATCAGCCGCTCCAAACTGTTTTCTCTTAACAGTCGTGTTTTTGCCGATTTTCCATATAATATTAATCTCTTTCAAAATTTTAGAAAGAATTCCAGAGATTTCCGTACGTGCAATTTGCATACAACATCCCTGGATCGGATTAAATTACCTGAAGTGGAATGGATTCCGCGGCAGTTTTGTTTTTGGATGCTAACGCACATCTTTTATCGACAGGCAGATGCGCGTGCGCGCACTGTCGATCTCCATTACTTTTACCATGATCTTCTGGTGCAGTTTCAGGACGTCGTTCGGATTTGAAACATACTTTTCCGCCATCTGCGAGATGTGTACCAGCCCGTCATGCTTTACGCCTATATCGACGAATGCGCCGAAATTGGTGATATTGGTCACGATGCCAGGCAGGACCATTCCCACGCGCAGATCGTTCATCGAGTGTACGCCGTCGGCAAACGCGAAAGCCTCGATCTGCCCACGCGGGTCGCGTCCCGGCTTGTCGAGTTCCTCCATTATGTCGTTGAGTGTCGGAATGCCGGTTTTCTCGGTGACGTATTTTTTGACGTCGATACTTCTGCGCAGATCCATGTTGTTGAGAAGCTCGGAGACCGAAATCCCCGAGTCTTTGGCCATTGCCTCGACCACCGCATAGGATTCGGGGTGGACGGCGCTGTTGTCCAGGGGATTTTTTGCGCCGGGTATCCGCAGGAATCCGGCGCATTGCTCGAAAGCCTTGGGTCCCAGGCGCGGCACCTTGTTTATCTGCGAACGGCTTGTGAACGGACCGTTGGCCGTGCGGTACTCAACTATATTTTTTGCAAGCGCCTCGCCCAATCCTGAAACATACGACAAAAGCTGCTGCGACGCGGTATTTATGTTGACGCCCACGCGGTTGACACAATTTTCCACCACCGTGTCGAGCGATTTTTTGAGTTTCGCCTGGTCTACGTCGTGTTGGTACTGCCCTACCCCGATCGCTTTGGGGTCGATCTTCACGAGTTCCGCCAGAGGGTCTATCAGGCGGCGGCCGATCGAGATCGCACCACGCACCGTGACGTCCTGCTCCGGGAACTCCTGTCGCGCCACCGGCGACGCCGAATAGACGCTGGCGCCGTCCTCGCTTACCGCGAAAACATGCACTGCGGGAGGCAGGGCCAACGAACGGACCAGAGCTTCGGTCTCGCGTCCGGCCGTCCCGTCACCCACGGCAATGGCTTCTATGCCGTATTGCGCGATCAGCGTCGAAAGTCTTTCACTGGCTTTTGCCGTTTCGCGCTGCGGCGGATGGGGATATATCGTTTCGTTATGGAGTAGTGTTCCATGTCCATCGAGACACACCACTTTGCAGCCGCTGCGGAAGCCCGGGTCGATGGCGAGCGTCCGTTTCTGTCCGAGCGGTGCAGCAAGCAACAATTGGCGCAGGTTCGATGCAAAGACATTTATGGCTTCGCCTTCGGCCTTTTCTCGGGCTGCGCCCAGTGTTTCAGTCTCCATAGAGGGCTTCAGCAGGCGTTTGTAGCCGTCTTTCACGGCGTTTTCGATGTAATCCGCCGCAGGTGAATTTCCCTTGATGAAAATACGGTTGAGTTGTTCGAGGGCCTTGTCTTCGTCCGGGGCTAGGTCAATTCGCAAAATCTCTTCGCGTTCGCCGCGAAGCTGGGCCATGAGCCTGTGTGAAGGTGTGCGCGACAGCACTTCGCTGCTGTCGAAATAGCCGTAAAATTTTACACCTTCCCCCTCTTTGCCTTTGATGACTTTCGATGAAATGACTGCCTCGCGCGCAAACAGGCGCCGCATGGCGCTGCGGCTTCGTTCGCCCTCGCTGACCCATTCGGCGATGATATCGCACGCTCCCACAAGGGCCATATCCTCGTCCTCCACCTCTCCTTTCACGAAACGCCCGGCAAGTTTCACAGGATCAGAGCCGTCCTGACGCATTAACAGCGCGGCCAGGGGTTCCAGTCCGCGTTCGCGCGCGACGGTGGCCTTGGTGCGGCGTTTGGGCTTATAGGGCAGGTATATATCTTCCAACTGTACCGGGTCGTAGCACGATTCTATTTTTTCGCGCAGTTCGGGCGTCAGTTTACCCTGTTCCTCGATCGTCGAAAGTATAGTTTCGCGCCGTTTGACCAGTTCCGTCAACTTTTCATACTGCTGTTTTATCAGTCCGATCTGCTCCTCGTCAATTCCTCCGGAAGCCTCTTTGCGATAGCGGCTGATGAACGGCACGGTCGCCCCGTCCTCCAACAGCGCCACCACGCCCCGGACACTTCGGGCAGGGATCTGATTCTGTGTAGATATAAGTCCTGTTATAGCCTCTTTCAGGTTCTGTTCCATCGTTTCCGTCTGTTGATGTGGAAAATACAAAATTAATCCAATTTTGTTTCCTGCCGCACTGTTTGATGGCACGGCATAACTTTTGCTTTTATTAAATAATAATGTACTGCAATTAAAATTCATAAGATATGAGGCAAATTAAAACAAATGCTAAAAAAAGCAATGTGGTCCGCGACATTAAGGTAAATACGCAGATCAAGGCCGATGAAATGGGACGGATACCCCCCGCAGGCAAGGACCAACCCGCGACTCTCCAGGAAGTGGAGGAAGATACGATCATCATTAATCCCGATCCGGGCAGCATGGAAAGCAGAGGATGATATTATGGAAAGCAAGAGTAAATCATTCGTAAGCGAGATAGATAATCCGGTACTGACGCCCGAGGCTATACGTGAAAAAATGGAACGCCGCGCAAAGCGAAGCGCAGATTCCGTGGAACGCCGCGCAAAACAAGCTATTAATGAACTGAAGGTGCGTGAAGCGGAATACGTGGAACTTATGAACGACCGCATCGAGCAGATGAAAGAACGTTATTTCGTGGGCAGGGGAGTGGATAAACGGGTAACGGCAGCGCAAGACAGTGCTAAAGTGCTGCAGAAGGAGATGGCGGCGATTTCAGCCAGGGCCCGCAGCAATATAGCCGGGCGCGTCGAGCGTTTCAAGGAAGGCATGGCGACTGTCCGGATTGAGGTCGATGCGGGGGTGCTGACATCAGAGGCGGCATGCGCGTTCATCGACAATGTGCGTGCCCATACCCTGAGGGAACAGGATCGCATCGACAATGATTTTGCAGATGCCGATACCGGCATGCGACGGCGGGTAAATAAAATGGAGCCGGTGTTTTAATCCGGTCGCCACATCTGCAAAACGAAAACTCCGGAACCTTTTAAAATTCCGGAGTTTTCGTTTTTTCGTGGTAGAATCTTTTAATAAAATTGTTTCTTTGGATTGGTCAGGCGTCGTCCTATGAACGTTCCCTTCGGACCGTCCGACACGTAAGGGGTCGAACGGAAATGGTCTGGAACAACACGGCCGGTGTTGGTCGTGTAGCCTTTGACAAATACCTTCTTCTTACTTTCTTTTGTATGTGCCATAAGTTGAAATTTTTATCGTTGTCCTTAAATACGTTGTCTTCGGTTTGAGGCCGTGAACCGCCGGTGCAAGCATACTTCTCCTCCTGTCCCGGAACAGTAAACTGTCTCGGAATTTCGGTAACAATCCGAAATTTCAGGGGGTTAGCGGACCGCACTCGGGGTCCTCGAAGTCGTGGCGATCACCTGCTTCAAAAAGTATAAAAACAAATTACGTGCAAAAATCAGCTGTTAGAGTAAGTTTTAATGAAAATTGCCTGAAAATATTATCATTAAACCCGTTGTGCATTTAGAATAAAATCATAAAAAAAGTTGTTCATGTCGGATAATATCCGTATATTTATTTGACTACCAATCAGATAAATATCATGAACAACTTTAGCGCAAGTTACGAAAAGATTTTGGGAACATTGCAAAACATAGAGCAAAAAGCGAATTTTCGCAATCAGCATCGCCGCCCGCGGATGAGCGACATCGAAGTTATAGCTCTCTCGCTCACAGCGGAGTATATGGGTA
>JAVBRB010000018.1:0-28604 GCA_031548515.1 Rikenellaceae bacterium
ATAGTCTGTTCAACACAGACTGGTTCCGCAACCCGTTCGATATGGCGCTCAACATCACACGGGGTAATGAAACCACGCGCCGCCGCATCGATCTGGTCGAGACGTTCAACTACCTGATAGGTCTGAATGTCGAAGCCATAAGCTGGCCCCGCGAAGGGATATGCACCGTCGTAGGCACGACGCGCAACGGCGGTTCGGGTGGACGCGGAGAAAAAACTTTGGTCATCTGGCGCGATTGCGAAAAGATCGACAATACCAAGCTCGACGACTTCTTCCGCCGTAGCGCCTACTCGGCCCGCGATAACGAATTCGACCGCATCTACGTCAACGGTGACTCGAATATCGAAAATCTCCGTACGTCCGATGACCATTGGAAGGTAGTCCTCACGGAAGAAGAATTCTCGAAACGAATGTTTGAAATGTAAGCGATGGCAAAATGACAAAAGCAACAACAGCAAGATGTTCTGAGGCTGTCGCATGCGCTGGTGCTCAATCGCTACATTCTCGATCTGCTGGGCGCGACCTCGCTCGAAGCCCTGAGTGAGCATCTCAAAGATCCTGCGCTGGAGCATTACGACGAGAACAATGTGTCGTTGTTCCATCACGAGCTGGTTACAAGGCTGTTCCACAACAAGGTCTTTACCCGCGAGATGCTTTTGGAGTATGACCAGGACATCTACCGACATACCGAAACCATCAGCGCCAAACGGCACGAAAAGGTGCATTGGAAATATTTCCAATATCTGGCCTTGTTGTTTACCGAAATATATCTGGATCGTTATTTCTCTGACAAGGCTAAATTGCTCGCCGAGCTGAACACTTATCTCGTAGAGAAATTTAACGCCGATCCGAAGACATACCACGACCTGCCACCCTTTACCCCGGATGAGTTAAACAAAATCGCGTTCTGGAATGCCACCGGCTCGGGCAAAACGCTGTTGATGCACGCCAACATCCTGCAATTCCAGCATTACGCTCCGAAAACGGAACGCATCAACCGGGTGATATTGCTGACTCCCAATGAAGGACTTACCAATCAGCATCTGGGTGAGTTGGCCCTAAGCAGTATTCCCGCTGAGATATTCAGTAAGAAATCGGGAGGTATGTTCGGCGGGAATAACGTCGAAATCATCGAAATAACGAAGCTGGCCGAAACTTCGGGCGAAAAAACCGTCGCGGTCGAATCGTTCGAAGGGAATAACCTTGTGCTGGTCGACGAGGGACACCGGGGCAGTAGCGGAGATAAATGGAAGCCCCGCCGTGATAAATTGTGTGCAAACGGTTTTTCGTTCGAGTATTCCGCGACTTTCGGTCAGTCCATTAGCGCCGCCACAGGCAAGGCAAGGGCCGATCTGATTAACGAGTATGGTAAGGCGACGCTTTTCGACTATTCCTACCGCTATTTCTACAATGACGGTTACGGCAAGGACTATCAGATACTGAATATCAACGATACTTGGAATGACGATCTGGTAACACTCTATCTTACGGCCTGCCTGCTGAGCTTCTATGAGCAGACGAAACTCTTTGCCTCGGACGAGAATAAGTCAAAACAGTTTCTGCTCGAAAAACCGCTGGCGATTTTCGTCGGCAGTTCGGTGACGGCTGTGCGCAAAGAAAATAACCAGGAGGTTTCGGATGTTGTTGCTATTCTGAAATTTTTTGAGCGATTTGTCGGAAATAAAACCGAGGCAATCACTAATATAACACGTTTATTAAGTGATCGTGATGGGCTGGTGGACAAAAATAATCGTTCCATCTTTGGTCGCTCGTTCCGTTACTTGCGCAAGCAAGACGGTGAACTTGAGGCAATTTACGACAGTATGCTGGCCTCTATATTCAATTCGAGTCTTACGGGTGCCCGGCTTCACTTGGACAACCTTAAAGGACAGGATGGCGAAATTGGGTTGAGGGTTGGTGTAAGTGACTATTTCGGCGTGATCAACGTCGGCGATGACAAGAAACTTATCGACCTATGTTCCAAATCAGGGCTATTAACCGCCGATAAGGATTTTGCCAACGAATCCCTGTTTGGCGACATCAATAAACATGGATCGAAGATCAATGTCCTGATTGGTTCGAAGAAATTTACGGAAGGATGGAGCTCATGGCGTGTTTCAACGATGGGGCTTCTGAATGTTGGGCGTGGGGAAGGCAGTGAGATCATTCAGCTTTTTGGGCGTGGTGTGCGATTGAAGGGTTATGCTTACTCACTGAAGCGCAGCAATGCTCTGGATGCCTCAATCAAGCCCTCCAATATACCTGAACATCTCAGTTTATTGGAAACGCTCAATATTTTCGGCATTCGGGCTGACTATATGGAGCAATTCAAACAATATCTACAGGAAGAAGGACTACCCACTAATGACTCGGATTATGAGCAAATTACGCTGCCAATATTGCCTGTTGTTGATCTTAAGGGCAAGAAACTGAAAATAATTAAAGTAGACGAGAATCTTGACTTTAAGAAGGAAGTAATTGTCGATCTCGATCCCGCACAAAAACTGCCCGAGATTATACTCGATTATTATCCCAAGGTGCAAGTCCTTAAGAGCCGGAGCAGCGAAAGTGAGGCTGGGGCAGGTGAGGTTAGCTGCACTAAACTGACCGATCAGCATCTCTCTTTCGTCAATTGGGATCGTGTGTTCTTCGATATTGTTCGGTTTAAAAATGAACGTGCCTGGTACAATCTTAATATTTCCAAGGCAGCATTACAGGCCATTGCTCAACGACACGATTGGTATATATTAAGAATTCCTGAAACGGAGCTGAAATTTGATGATTTTGGTGCGCGTACTGCTCTGTGGCAGGAAATAATCACTATACTACTCAAATTATACGTTGAGCGGACGTATAATACAGTGAAGAGTAAATGGATGAGCCAAAATGTGGTGACCGTCGAATTGGATTATAGCCATCCAAACTTCGAGAAGGAATACGAAGTGTTGATACACAGGGATCGTAATGATATTATAGCCAGAGTTCAGCAGCTTAAAGCGCAACTCGAAACAAATCAATTCAATGAGAATTTCAACATCGGTGTAGATTTCCATGCTATATATTTCACACAACATCTCTATCAACCGCTGTTGTATCTCGAAAAACGGACATACGAGAATGAGAAGCTTGGCAATATGGTCGAGCTAAGTCCGGTTGCCCTGAATCGAGGGGAGCGGAATTTTGTTGAAGATATAAAAGCCTTTTACAACTCCTCGCCGAAGTTTTTTGAAGACAAAGAACTATACTTGCTGCGCAATCAGAGCCGAAAAGGCATCGGCTTCTTTGAGGCAAACAATTTCTATCCCGACTTCATCGTATGGTTGGTCGTTGGAGATAGGCAGTATGTCACATTTGTAGATCCAAAAGGATTACGGCAAATCAATGGATTGAATAATCCGAAGATAGCTCTCCATAAGACTATTCGAACTGAAATTGAATCAAGGCTGACTGATAAGTCGATAGTGCTGAACAGTTTTATTATCTCCAATACGCCTTTTGAGGAAATCGACTTTTGGAATGGAGGAGAGAAAATAGAGGATTTTAATAGAAATCATGTTTATTTCCAGAGTGACCAAAAAGAAACATACGTGGAAAGGATATTGTCGGATATCACCCTGAATATCAAGCAACAATCCATATCCTGCCAATAGAACTGCTTTCTGGTCATATGAAGAGAAGGATGGGAATCAAAGACAACGTCATCGTTGTTCCTGGGCCTTAGGATTAAGTCCAACTTCTAAATTCTAAATGTCAGGCTTATCTTTAAGAAAGTGGGGGTGAGTAAAAATCAGATATTTGTGTGTAGAAATGTGTGTAAATCAAAAATTGCGACCGTAATCACCTGATTATCAGTCGCAATTTCCTTCTATTTGTGATCCAGCTGGGGCTCGAACCCAGGACCCCATCCTTAAAAGGGATGTGCTCTACCTGCTGAGCTACTGAATCTACACTACAAAGTCTGTCTAAAGTTTATCCGACAAATCTATTCAGACTCTTGTTTTTTGCTTTTCAGCGGTGCAAATGTAAAACCTTTTTTTTGTTTTACCAAAATAAAAACGATACTTTTGTCTCAATTTAAATTCTTAAACACGTTCAGGAATGTCGAGAGTAATGATAATTGGCGCCGGCGGGGTGGGTACCGTGGTCGCATATAAAGTCGCAGCAAACCCGGTATTCACCGATATAATGCTCGCAAGCCGCACGAAATCCAAAGCCGACGCAATTGCCGAAGCCGTGGGCGGGAACCGCATCAAAACAGCGCAGGTGGACGCGGACAACGTTCCGGAACTCGTGGCGCTGTTTCGCAGTTTCAGGCCCGACTTGGTTATCAACGTTGCGCTGCCGTATCAGGACCTCACGATTATGGACGCCTGCCTCGAATGCGGCGTGAACTACCTCGACACGGCCAACTACGAGCCGAAAGACGAGGCAAAGTTCGAATACAAATGGCAGTGGGCATACCAGGAGAAGTTCAAGAAAGCCGGCCTGACCGCCATCCTCGGCTGCGGGTTCGACCCGGGCGTGACCTCGATTTTCACAGCCTACGCCGCCAAGCACCATTTCGACGAAATACATTACCTCGACATAGTGGACTGCAACGCCGGGAACCACGGCATGGCGTTCGCAACCAACTTCAACCCCGAGATTAACATCCGCGAGGTGACCCAGCCCGGACGATACTGGGAGAACGGCGCGTGGGTCTACACAAAGCCCCACGAAATACACATGCCGCTGGACTATCCCGAGATCGGCCCCCGCGAATCGTACGTCATATACCACGAAGAACTGGAATCGCTCGTGAAGAATTATCCGACGTTGAAGCGCGCGCGTTTCTGGATGACTTTCGGGCAGGAATACCTGACCCACCTGCGCGTGATCCAGAATATCGGCATGGACAGGATAGACCCGATCATGTACAACGGCGTCGAGATCGTCCCCATACAATTCCTCAAGGCGGTTCTTCCCGATCCGAAATCGCTGGGCGAGAACTACACCGGCCTGACGAGCATAGGCTGCCGCATCAAAGGCATCAAGGACGGCAAGGAACGCACTTATTACATTTACAACAACTGCGACCACGAAAAGGCCTACGAGGAAACGGGTACACAGGCTGTGAGCTACACCACCGGGGTTCCGGCGGCTTTGGGCGCTGCGATGTTCGCAAAAGGCCTCTGGAAAGGCCCGGGCGTGTTCAACGTAGAGGAGTTCGATCCTGATCCGTTCCTGGCCGAACTCGGGCCGCAGGGACTGCCGTGGATCGAGAAATTCGACATCGACCTGGAAGTGTAATTTTTACCGGAGGTCCTATGAAAAGAGTGATTTGTTTGATTGCAGCGAGTGTTGTGTGTTGTTGTATTTATGCGCAGGGCGTAGTTGTGAATCCCGACGGCACACATTCTGTTATCCATGGGAATGCAGCCGATACGGACGAGACGCATGCCGCTGTCAAAGACGATCGGGTGGGTAAAAGCAAAAATCAGAATGCGGCTATTGGCAGCATTCGTATGAAAAAGATTGAAAAGAGGGCTGAGAAGATATCTGAAAGAGAAATGAAACGTGATATCCGTCGTCAAGAGCGGCAGAATCGTTGATATGGATTTCGCCAAAATACCTTCACCGTGCTTTGTCCTCGACGAGAGGGCATTGCTGCGTAATATGGAGGTCATAGACCGTGTGAAGCGCGAATCGGGCGCCGAGTTGATCCTTGCGCTGAAAGCGTGCGCCATGTGGAGCATTTTTCCCGAGTTGGCGCGGCATTCCGACGGCGCGACCGCAAGCTCTGCCAACGAAGCGAGGCTCGTGTATGACCACTACGGGGAGCGCGCACATACATACGCGCCGGCTTACACGGACAGCGAATACTGGGATATCATCCATTACAGCAGCCACATCACATTCAATTCGCTCGGGCAGTTCGACCGTTTCGGGCCGCAGGCCCTATTGCGCGGGATCTCATGCGGACTGCGCGTGAACCCCGGTTATTCGCCCGTCGAAACGGACCTCTATAATCCCGCTCTGCCGGGTTCGAGACTTGGAATTCCGGAGCTTGCGGAACTGCCGGCGGGGATCGAAGGTCTGCATTTCCATGTGCTGTGCGAATCGGGTGCCGAGCATCTTGCAAAGGCGCTGGAAGCCGTCGAGGAGCGTTTCGGGCATCTGCTGGGACGTATAAAATGGCTGAACTGCGGAGGGGGACACCTCATGACACGCGAAGGCTACGACGTGGACCTGCTGATAAAGACGATAAAGGATTTCCGGGCGAAATACCCGCATCTGCGGATTATCCTCGAACCGGGAAGCGCGTTCACCTGGCGCACCGGATACCTGGTTTCGAGGGTGGAGGATATAGTGGAGAACGGCGGCGTGCGCACAGCGATGCTCGACGTTTCGTTCTCGTGCCACATGCCCGACTGCCTCGAAATGCCATACAAACCGACCATAGTCGGAGCGCACGACACCGCACCGGGCGAGGATGGCTATCGCATGGGCGGAAGCAGCTGCCTTGCAGGCGACTGGATGGGCGACTGGTCATTCGAGAGTCCGTTGAAGGTGGGCGACAGGGTGGTGTTCGAGGACATGATACACTACACGATGGTCAAAACCACCATGTTCAACGGCGTGCGGCATCCCTCGATAGCCATTTTGGATGCGGCGGATAACCTGCGCGTAGTGCGCGAATTCGGATACGAAGACTACAAAAACAGAATGTCCTGAACGGGCATTTATACCCATTGACGGATCGCCGGCGATCCGGTAAATTTGCACGCAGGAAACAACTTAATAAATGGAAGATTTCAAACCAACGGAATACACCCTTGAATGTGTGGCGACCGGACGGCGTTTCGAGGACACGGGCTGGATGCTCGAAGACCGCATGTGCAGTTCGCCCTCGCTGGTGCGTGCCATCTACGCCAAGAAACAGCTTGAGGTCAAAGACGACGATCACGGCCTGTATAAGTTCCACGACTGGCTACCCATCCGCCGCACGCTGAAAGGTTCGGCCGCTCCCGTCACCTACAAGAGCAAGGGTCTGGCGAAGGAACTCGGCCTGAAGAACCTCTGGATCACTTTCAGCGGCTGGAATCCAAAGAAAAAAGCCAAAATGTCGACCTGTTCGTTCAAGGAGACCGAGGCCTATTCGGTGTGCGCGCGCATGAAGGACGGCGAGGAACGCATACTCGTAGTCGCATCGGCCGGCAACACTGGCCGCGCCTTTGCCAAAGTCTGCTCCGACAACAATATACCGCTTTTGCTTTCCGTGCCGGCCGACAACCTCGACGCGCTGTGGTTCGAGAAGCCTCTAAACGGCTGCGTCAAGCTTATCGCGACGGAAAAGGGGAGCGACTATTTCGACGCCATCCACCTGAGCAACCTTGCGCTGAAATCCAGGCGTTTCTTCGCTGAAGGGGGCGCAAAGAACGTCGCACGGCGCGACGGCATGGGCACCACGATGCTCTCGGCCGTCACGACAATAGGGGAGATACCCGACTACTATTTTCAGGCAGTAGGAAGCGGAACCGGTGCGATCGCCGCCTGGGAAGCCAACCTGCGCTTTATCGAAGACGGACAATACGGCAATAAGAAGTGCCGCCTGATGGTGTCGCAGAACGCCCCGTTCGTGCCGATGTACGACGCCTGGAGGGTCGATTCGCGCGTGATGCTGCCATACGAGGACCACCACGCGCGCCGCGACGCCGAGATAATAGACGCAAAAGTGCTGTCGAACCGTCGTCCGCCATACGGGCTTGCGGGGGGACTGTACGACGCGCTGAAAGATACCGGCGGCGATGTTCTGGTCGTAACGAATGCCCAGGCGCGCAAGGCCGCAGCGCTGTTCCTCGACACCGAAGGCATCGACATCCACCCTGCCGCTGCGGTCGCCACTGCATCGCTCATAAAAGCGGTCGCCGACGGCAAAGTAGAAAAGGATAAGATCGTGATGCTTAACATCACGGGCGGGGGAGAGCAGCTTTTCAAAACCGGCAAGGAACTATGGTATCTAAAGCCGTCGCACATTTTCGCCACCAGCGCGACGCCAGAAGAGGTGGTCGAAAATGTCGAAAGCCTATTTTCATAACCGCTACAACGACAAACCGGGGAGCCTCGGAAAAGGCTACGCAACTTACGGCATGGGAAAAATCAAAAAATCGCGCACCCTAAGTTTTCTGATAATACTGGGAATATATATCGTTGCGGCGGCCGTAGGGATTGCGGTCTTCGCCCTGCTGCCGCAACACCACGACATAGTACGTCTGTTCATTGCCGACGTCGCCGCCACCGTGGTCGTGTGGATATTCAGTATGGCGCTGAAAAACGCCTCGGTATACGACCCATACTGGAGCGTCGCGCCGGTGGTCATACTGACCCTGATGGCGTTCCGCTACCAGGCATTCGATGTTCCTTCGTTGCTTGTGCTGGCAGGTGTATGGGTATGGGGAGTGCGGCTCACTGTAAACTGGGCCTGTACTTTCGAAAATCTGACCATGCAGGACTGGCGTTACACGAAATATCAGACGTGGTCTAAAGGGTGGTGGCCCGCGGTGAATTTCTTCGGGATACACTTCATGCCGACGCTCGTGGTGTTCCTGACCATGATCCCGGCGTTCCGGCTGATGGCCATGCACGCCAATGCAAACATGTTCACATGGCTCGCTTTCGCGCTTATGATCGCCGCGGCAGCCCTGCAGTTCTTTGCGGACAGGCAGGCCCACAGTTTCAGGCGGCTCAATCCGGGAAAGGTGTGCGATACGGGGTTGTGGAAATATTCGCGCCATCCGAACTATCTGGGCGAGGTGGCCATGTGGTGGGGCGTTTACTTCGCCCTGCTGTCGGTTGCGCCCGCGGAGTGGCTCGCGGGTATTGGGGCGCTGGCGAACACCGGCCTGTTCGTTTTCATCAGCATTCCGCTGATGGAGAAGCGGCAGCTGGAACGGAAACCTGATTACGCGGCCTACGCCGCGCGGACAAGCATGCTGTTGCCGTGGCCTCCGCGGTCGAAATGACACAAAGCCTACATCATTACGGTCGTAAAAACAGTTTCAAAAAGCCCGCAAAATTTGCGGTTTTTTTGTTTTTTCATGATAATAATTAAGAAAATAGTTGTATAACTAAAATATTAGTTTTATACTTGCATTATGATTAACTAACGATTTAGTTACAAAGTGGCGATAACGAAATGAAAAACAACGGTATGACTGTAAAAACCACAAAAAAACGCCCGCAGGAACTGACGCGGGCCGAACTCGAGATCATGCAGATCCTGTGGCGGAAGGGCAGGGCGCTCGTACATGACATCCTCGATGAAATGCCTGAACCAAAGCCCGCCTACAACACCGTTTCAACGATAGTACGCATACTCGAAAAGAAAGGTTTCGCAGGACACACCGCATATGGGAAGACGCACGAATACCATCCGCTCGTGGGACGCGAAGAGTACACCGAAAACTATATGAACAGCGTGCTGGGCAATTTTTTCGACGGCTCGCTGGTGCAGATGGTATCGTTCTTTACCCGGCGCGACAACGTTTCCACAGAAGAATTCGACCGGATAATCGGGATGCTCGAACAGGTAAAGGGTCAAGAAAAATGAAACTTGCTGTCATCCCGACTAGTGCGATCCGGCGGCTTACTGCGGAAAAAATAGTCTATGCACAGGATGACATAAATATACTGCAATACCAATAAGACAATGAAAGGGATACTGATATACATGCTCGGAGTGGCGGTGTGCAACGGACTGTTCGTGGCGTTCTATCGCTTGGCGATGCACCAGCGTATTTCATTTCGTATCGCCCGTGTGTTTCTTGTGGGTTCGCTCGTGGCGGCGGCCGTCATCCCGGCGTTCGACATCCCCGTATGGAGGTCCGAGCCGATAGTGCTGCACGATCTCGACCTTGCGACCATGCCTTATGCGGCTGAGAATCCCCTCACACTAACAGGGCAGGCTGACCATTGGCAAACGGCGCTGTGGGTAGTCTATGGGCTTGGAATAGCCGCGCTGATAAGCATAATGATATTCCAATCTGTGAAGATACGCCGCCTGAAGCGCCGGGCGGAGGTTTTCGCGGCGGGGGAGTACGAAGTCGCGGTGTCGCCGGAAGTGCGTGCGCCTTTCTCGTTTCTGTCGACCGTCTACATAGAGCAGGGAACGCCCGTCGACGAAATGAGGCAGATACTGCTGCACGAAACCAGCCATATACACCACCGCCATTCGGTGGAAAAGATAATCATGGAAACGCTCAAGACGCTCATGTGGTTCAACCCCTTTGCGTGGATAGCGTCGCGCCTGCTGAATGAAGTGCACGAGTTCGAGGCCGACAGGGATGTCCTGCAGGGAGGTTGCACAGTCGAAGAGTACCTTCCCGTGATCTTCCGCCAGGTCTTCGGATACATTCCGGAAATATCCACGGGACTTGGAAATTCACTAACTAAAAAACGATTTGAAATGATGACCAAAAACCTGAAACACAGAAAATACAGCTGGCTTCGTGCGGCGGGAGTGCTGCCGATAGCCGCCGGAATGCTGATGCTGTTCGGCTTCACACACCGAGCGCCCGAGATCATAATGCAGCAACCGGACGCGCAGAAAACTCCGGCTAAAGACGATGTCGTGGTCATCGGGCATAAGGAAAAACCCGAAACAACGACATCTGCAGAGAAAGATAACGTCGTGGTCGTAGGATACGGGACAAAGCCTAAAACAACGGGGGAAATCACTGCGATTGCCGCTTCTTCCAACGGCAACATAATAATCCGGGGTGAAGGCAATCCGCCCATGTTTTGGATAAATGGTGAGAACCGCGAGATCACACCGGAAGAGTTCGGCAAACTCACCCCGGATACAATCGAATCTATTTCGGTTCTGAAAGACAACGCCTCCTATCCTGAAGAAGTACGCAAGGCGATAGGCGACCGCAAGTTCGACGGGGTTATAATAATAGAACTGAAAAAAGGAGGTTCAGATCCTGCGCCCGCCGGGGTTCAGCGCAAGATGGTAATCGTAGAAGACCAGCAGGGGAAAACGAAAAAAATCGAAGAGACGGTGACCTCATCAGGCATCACCATAAGGAAATCTGAAACCGGAACGGACACCAATATGCCGTTGATGTTTGTCGACGACAAAGAGGCGGGCGATGGAGCGCTTTCTAAAATAGACCCCGATCAGATAGAATCTTTCACTGTCCTGAAAGACTCCGCTACGGCGGTTTACGGCGAACGCGGAGCGAACGGGGTGATTCTCGTTAAGACGAAGAAAGAAGGCTCGGGTCCTGGACAAAATGCCGCCCCAGCTGCTAAAAATGATATAATACAGTTGCCGGACTATCACGTAATTCAAAAAAATGACGGCTACTACAAGCTCCAGGATGCAAAGATCTTTTACTGGTTCGCTGATGAAAAACGCGAAATAACTAAAGATGACCTTCGCAACGAAAAATTCAGCAAAGACGTAAAGGTTAGCTATATGTCCCTTACCGACAAGACCAAGCTTGACAGTAAATACGCTGATGCCATAGCTGCAATGGGCAAGCGTGAATTCGACGGGGTTATCGTAATAGAGTTGAAAAAAGAAGGCCTGGTGGTGATCAGAGACTTTTCGGCGATAACGCCTAACGAGCCCTTGAAAATTATAGACGGCAGACCGGTGAGCGAAGAGGTGTTCGCAAAATTAACTCCGGACGATATAGAATCCTTTTCGGTGCTGAAAGACGCCTCCGCCACTGCACTGTACGGATCGCGCGCAGCCAACGGAGTGATTGTTGTCACAACGAAGAAAAAGGATGGCAATACTCCTTATTCGGCGGCAATAGACCTGATTAAAAAAGTAGGCGGCAATTCCGAAGCTTTGGCCCTTAAGAAACCGCGTGTGGAGCTCGCCGAAGGAAAAAGCGGCAGGACAAATGAGGCTCATATCGATCCGGACAGGTTGGAAATTATCTCTGTAATTACAGGTAAAGCCCTTGAAAAAGAGATAGAAAGGTGTAAAGAGTTAAATATACCCACAGGAAACGCAGATATCGACGGCATTGTAATAATGAGAGTCAAAGAATAAACCACCAGTTTTAATTAATCTATACAACAGCAAAGCCGGCCTTGTGATAAGACCGGCCTTTGCAATGTTTCACGTTTTTTCAGTTATTTAGTTCCGGAAAAATATTTGAAGAACAGCGGAATAGTTTCGATGCCGCTGTAGAAATTGTCCAGACCGAAACTTTCGTTGGGCGAGTGGATGGCGTCGCAGTCGAGTCCGAAGCCTATCAGCACCGACTTCACACCCAGAATATTCTCGAAGCCGCTGATAATGGGGATACTGCCGCCCGAATAGTAGGGCAGGGGCTTCTTGCCGAAAGTCTGCTCCATCGCCCTTACCGCCGCCTGATAGGCAGGCAGATCGGTCGGGGTGACGTAAGGCGCACCGCCGTGCAGGAATTCACACTTCACGCGGACACTTTTCGGCGCAATCTGCTCAACGTAGCGGGTGAACAATTCAGCGATCTTATGGTAGTCCTGGTTCGGGACAAGCCGCATGGATATCTTCGCCGAAGCGCGCGCCGGAATAATAGTCTTGGTACCCTCCTCGGTGTAGCCGCCCCAGATGCCGTTCACATCGAGTGTGGGACGGACTCCGGTGCGCTCCATCGTTGTGTAGCCCTCTTCGCCCTGAACGTCGCCTATATCGAGCGATTTTTTGTACCTTTCGAGGTCGAACGGCGCCTTGTTGAAGTCCGCACGCTCGGCGGGCGTCAGTTCGCGCACATCGTCGTAAAAACCCGTGATTGTTATGCGGCCTTTGTCATCTACCAATTTTGCGATGATATCGGCCAACACGTTGGCGGGATTGGCGACAGCGCCGCCGAACAGTCCTGAATGGAGGTCGCGGTTTGGTCCCTGCACCTCTATCTGCATGTATGTCAACCCGCGCAGTCCGCAGGTGATCGAGGGGGTGTCCCAACCTAAAAGGCTGGTGTCGGAAACCAGTATGACGTCCGAACGAAGCAGGTCCTTGTAATCCTCACAGAACTTGTAGAGGCTTGCCGAACCTATCTCCTCCTCGCCTTCGAGCATGAATTTGATATTACACGGCAGGCTATCCGTCCGTACCATCGCCTCGAAAGCCTTGATATGCATGAACAGCTGGCCCTTGTCGTCGTCGGCTCCGCGACCCCAAATGCGGTTGTCCTTGACGACAGGTTCAAAAGGCTTGATCTTCCACTCGTCAAGCGGATCGACCGGCATTACATCGTAGTGGCCGTAAACCAACACGGTAGGCTTGGCCGGATCTATGATTTTATCAGCATAGACCACCGGATTACCGGCCGTGGGCATGACCTCGGCCCTGTCTGCGCCAGAACGCAGCAGCGAATCGCACAGCCATCCGGCGCAGCGCACCATTTCGTCCTTATACTCGCTTTGCGCGCTTACAGATGGTATGCGCAGCAGTTCGAACAACTCTTCGAGGAACTGCTCTCTGTTTTCTCCGATGTATTTCCGAGCCTCTTCCATGCTATTTGTCTTTATCCTTATTTATATTACGGATCATGGGCAATTTCAGCATTGCGTCCCTCTTTTCGGGATTTTTGCCGAAATATAACTTTATAGCCATCCAGGCCGCCATGAACAACACGAATCCAACTATGAATATCGCCAGCAGGCGCCATGACGATGTCGCGAAACCAATCGCCGTAAAAACCGCCAGATGGATGCCCATTATCAGCCAGAACGAACCGGCTATTATCTTTCCGCCCCTGCCCATCTATCCCAGTTCGGCGACCTCCTCGATCTTTTCGATTATCCTGCGGGCGAAACTGTCGGCCGATTCGCGGTCGGCGGCCTCGCTGTAGATGCGGATTATCGGCTCGGTGTTGGACTTGCGAAGATGAACCCATCCTTCGGGAAAATCAATTTTCACGCCGTCGATATCGGTCACTCTTTCGTTTTTATAAGCCTCTTTCACTTCGCCGAGTATCCTGTCGACATCGACGGCAGGCGTAAGTTCCATCCTGTTTTTCGAGATGTAATATCCCGGATACGAAGCACGGAGTTCAGTCATGGTCTTGCCGGTCGCGGCGAGGTGCGTCAGGAACAGCGCCACTCCTGCAAGCGCGTCGCGGCCATAGTGCAGGGCAGGGTAGATAACTCCCCCGTTGCCCTCGCCGCCGATAACGGCTCCTATCTCCTTCATTTTCGTCACGACATTGACCTCTCCCACGGCCGAAGCGGCGTATTTCCCACCGTACTTCTCGGTAACGTCACGCAGGGCGCGGGTGGAACTGAGGTTCGACGCGGTATTACCCGGCGTTTTCGATAGCACATAGTCGGCCACAGCAACAAGCGTGTACTCTTCGCCGAACATCGAGCCATCCTGGCACACCAGCGCGAGGCGGTCCACGTCAGGATCGACGACTATTCCAAGGTCTGCCTTTTCTTTCACCACCGTGGCGGATATTTCTGTCAGGTTCTCGGGAAGCGGCTCGGGGTTATGGGCGAATTCGCCTGTCGGTTGGCAGTTAATGCAGACCACCTCGCAGCCGAGTTGTTCGAGCAGTTGCGGGATAACAATGCCGCCGACCGAATTGACCGCATCTACCACCACTCGGAATTTACGCGCACGCACCGCAGCTTCATCCACCAACAGCAGGGAAAGCACATCCGCGATATGCCGCTCCGTGAAATCGGCACTTTCGACAACCCGGCCTATATTGCCGACATCCTGATATGTAAAATCTTCCGCCTCGGCCATCCGGAGTATCTCGGCACCGTCGGCGCCGTTCAGGAATTCCCCCTTCGCGTTGAGCAGCTTCAGGGCGTTCCACTGGCGGGGATTATGACTGGCAGTGAGGATGATACCTCCATCGGCCTTGTAGTATGTGACGGCCATCTCAACGCCAGGCGTAGTGCAGAGGCCAACGTCTATCACATCGGCGCCGCAGCCCATGAGCGTTCCCTGGACGAGTTTATCGACCATTTCCCCCGACAGGCGCGCGTCGCGGCCAACGACCACCTTTATACGCCGTCCGCCTATGGCACGGCGTATGAAAGCGGCATAGGCCGAAGTAAATTTGACAACGTCTATCGGTGTGAGGTTGTCGCCGGGAGTCCCTCCGATAGTCCCGCGGATGCCGGAAATGGATTTTATAAGTGTCATTGTCGTTTTCGTTATGTGCCGTTTGGTTTATCTGTGCAAAATAGCTATTTTTATGGCAATAATAAAAGAAAAATGCGGTTTAATTTTTGTGCGGTAACGCAAAAAGCATTAATGAACCGATCTTAAAAATTTGAACCTATGAGAACTATCCCGTCTTCGGAACTGATCATCAATGACGACGGCTCCGTTTTCCACCTGCACCTGAAACCTGAACAACTTGCCGACACGGTAATACTCGTTGGCGACCCAGGCAGGGTCACCATGATAGCGGAATATCTCGACAGCAAAGAGTTCGACATTTCGAGCCGCGAATTTCACACCGTTACGGGCGCTTACAAAGGCAAACGGATGACAGTCCTGTCGCACGGGATCGGTACGGACAACATAGATATTGTCGTGACAGAACTCGACGCGCTTGCAAACATCGACTTCGCCACGCGGCAGGAGAAGCCCATGAAAAAACAGCTCACGATGCTGCGTCTCGGGACCTCGGGCGGGCTGCAGGAAGACCTCAAAATAGGAGATTTCGTCTTTGCCCGCTCGTCGGCGGGGTTCGACGGCCTGCTGAATTTCTACGAAGGGCGCGACCAGGTGTGCGACCTTCCGATAGAGCAGGCTTTCATGAAGCATACCGGCTGGAGCGACATACTTCCCAAACCATATTTCATCGATGCCGACCGGGGGCTTTTCGAACACTTCCGCGACACTACGAAAGAGGGCATCACAATCTCTGCGCCCGGATTCTATGGTCCGCAAGGCCGCTGGGTGAGGCTGCGTCCGGCAGATCCGAATCTGAACGAAAAGATTGAATCTTTCCGCTGGGAAGGACGGCGCATCACCAATTTCGAAATGGAAAGTTCGGCGCTGGCGGGACTATCGGCGCTGATGGGACACCGCGCAGCCACCATCTGTACCATAATCGCCCAAAGGGTGGCCCACGACGCCGAAACCGACTACAAGCCTTTTGTTGAAAAGATGATAAAAATGTCGTTGGACAAATTAGTCTCGTTCTGAAAATTATAGCTATATTTGAGGATTGAAAAAGGCAATCCTAAAAAACGCATAATACATTAATACTATGAAATTCACAGTATCAAGCTCCGCTCTCCTGCAACTGCTGTCGACCACCGGCAAGATCATCAGTTCGAAAAATACGCTTCCCATACTCGATTATTTCCTGATGGAACTGAAAGGGGGCGAACTAAAAGTCACCGCATCCGACCTCGAAACCACGTTTGTCGGTTCGATTAAAGTAGACAACATGGAGCAGGAAGGCCTCATAGCCGCACCGGCCAAACTGATGCTCGACTCGCTGAAAGAATTTTCGGAACAGCCCATCACCCTCGAAGCCAACGACTCCACATGGGAGATAAAAACCACATGGAAGACCGGTGAAGCTACGATTCCGGGCACTTCCGGCCAGAGCTATCCTGCCGTACAGGCCTTGGGCGACGACAAGAACGTGCTGACGCTCGACGCCGACCTGCTGGTGAACGGGATCAACAAGACTATTTTCGCCACGGCCGACGACGAACTGCGCCCTGTGATGAACGGCGTGTTTTTCAGCGTGGACCCCGAAAAGATAACGTTCGTGGCCACGGACGCACATAAACTGGTACGCTATGTTGCAGAGCACGCATCCGGAACCACCGCATCGTTCATCCTGCCCAAGAAACCGGCAAACCTGCTGAAAAACACCCTGCTAAAAGAAAACGGCGAAATTACCGCCGAATTCGACACCAAGAACGTTGTGTTCCATATCGGCAGCTACACTATGGTGTGCCGCCTGATCGAAGGGAATTATCCGAACTACAACGCGGTTATCCCTGCAGCCAACCCCAACAAGGTGATAGTCGACCGCGTGGAACTTCTGAACGGCATCAAGCGCGTCGCGGTCTGCTCGAACCAGGCCACGAACCTCATAAAACTGGAGATCAAGGCCAACCACATAGATTTGCTCGCGCAGGACTTGGATTTCTCTGTTTCGGCGCGCGAATCGGTTTCGGCGGCTTACGAAGGCGACCCTATAACCATCGGGTTCAAATCTACGTTCCTGGTCGAAATACTGGCTAATATCGAAACACCGAGCGTGGTGATGGAACTGGCCGACTCTACACGTGCGGGCGTGTTCAAGCCGGTATACGACGACAAGCAGCCCAACGACACGCTGATGCTGCTGATGCCGATGATGATCAATGCCTAGGGCCTGACGGATGCAGCTCAAACTCAAGAACCCAATAATATTCTTCGATCTCGAAACCACCGGTATCGACATTTCGCGCGACCGCATCGTCGAGATATCGCTTGTGAAAATATTGGTCAACGGCGACAAGGAGGTAAAAACACGGCGTGTCAATCCTGAAATGCCTATTCCCGCCGAAGCGTCGGCGATACACGGCATATACGACGACGACGTTAAGGATTGCCCGGCGTTCCGCGCGATCGCCAAATCGCTGGCCAACTACATGGAGGGGAGCGACCTCGGGGGCTTCAATTCCAATAAATTCGACATTCCGCTGCTAGTGGAGGAATTTATCAGGGCAGGTGTGGATGTGGACTTCAAGAAACGACGCTTCGTGGACGTGCAGAACATATTCCACATGAAGGAGCGCCGCACGCTCGAAGCCGCCTATAAGTTCTACTGCGACAAAGAGTTGGAGAACGCACACTCTGCCGAAGCCGACGTGTTGGCTACGCACGAAGTGCTCGAAGCGCAACTCGACCGCTACACGGATCTGGAAAACGACATACAGTTCCTTTCGGACTTCTCGGCCCGCGACAACTGCGCCGACTATGCCGGAAGGATCCTGTTCGACGACAAAGGAGTTGAAGTATTCTCTTTCGGGAAGCACAAAGGACGCAGCGTCGCCGAAGTGTTCGAAAAAGAACCCAGCTACTACAACTGGATGATGGACGGCGATTTCCCCGGATATACCAAGAAAGTCATTACCGAAATCCGCCTGCGGGGCGCAAAAAAATAAGCAGGATGCAACGTATTCTTCCAATAATCATTGCGATAACTGTCCTCGCCTCTTGTCCCGCAAAAGCGCAGAATACCTCTCTGCAGAAATCGGAGAGCATCGTGCATATCGACGGGGAAAACTACTGGGTGCACACCGTTAAAGCAGGCGAAACATTCTATTCGCTGTCGAAACTCTACGGAGTCTCTGAAGAAGATATAAAAAACAACAATCCGCTCGCAAGGGAAGGCCTCAAAGCCGGGCAGGTGATCAAAATTCCGGCACGGCAGCAGGAGGAAACCCGCAAGCAGTCGAAAGTATTCGATGAGTATATCGTCAGGGCGGGGGAAACGGCCTACTCGATAGCCCGCAATCACGGAATCTCGTTGACTACGCTGGTGGAAGACAATCCGGGCATCGACCCTACGTTGCTGTCCACCGGACAGGTGCTGCTGATGAGGAAAAAGGAGATAGGCGGAACGCAATCATGGCAGGTGACCAAACAATGGGAGGAATACCGCGACGCCGCCAACCAGGTTTCCGACGAATATGCCTACCATATGGTCAAACCCGGAGAAACGCTCTACTCGCTCAGCCGCATGTACGGAGTGCCGCGCACTACCATCGAAGAGATGAACCAACTGAAAGAAGGGGACGGACTCAAGGCAAACAGTATCATACGCATACCCTCCGGATCGGCTCCGCAGGAGGAGGGAGTGCAGCAGGGAGTAGCTGCGGGAGAACAGGCAGACTTCGCTTCGGACAGGACCAAATCATACGACCGCGGCGTTCCGAACATCGCCATAATGCTGCCGCTCGAATCATCGGACGGCTCGAACGCTGATTTCATCGACTTTTACAGAGGTTCGCTGCTCGCGTTCGACGACATGAAAGCCGACGGACATTCAGCGAACGTCACGCTGTACAACACCGCTAAATCAGCCGAGAAGGTGCGCGGGATAGTCACTTCGGCCGGTTTTGTCAACACGGACCTTATCATCGGCCCCATCTACGAACCAGCCCTGGGTCCGGCGGTGCAGTTCGCCGACGGATACGGGATCCCGATAGTTTCGCCACTGGCGTCAGTGAAAGATATCGACAGCGAAATGCTGTACCAGATGGCTCCCGAGCCAGCTACCAAGTACGACAAGGTGCGCAGCATGTTAGCCGGAGGCAAAAACATTATCCTGGTATCGTCCGGCGCTGGTGACGACAAAGAATTCGAACGCGAAATAACGGCTGAACTCGGCAGCGGCAACTACGGTCGTTTTACGGTCGGATCGGGCAATATGACTTCGCTTATAGACTGGAACCGCGAGAATGTGTTCATTGTGCTGGCAGGAACCGAATTAGGTGTGGACAAGGCGCTCGCAAGCATCAGTTCGGCCTATAACAATGCCTCCGCAAGACTCTCACGCAAAGCCGACATCAAGGTCATCGGCAGTTCACGGTGGGCTGGATACAATTCAGGCTCAATTGACAAGAACCTTTTCTTCAAACTCAACGTCTGCTTCGTCACTTCTTATTATATAGACCGTTCCGACCCTATCGTGGCGCGTTTCGAGGGACGCTACCTCGAAGCTTACGGCGAATTCCCATCAAGATCGGCATACAGGGGTTACGACGCGGTGAAATTATTCGGCGGGGCGCTTTCATGCCAGGGGAGTTCGTTCGACCAGAAACTCGAACAGGTCAGCACCCGATCTCCGCTGCAAACTCCCTACAGGTTCGTGCAGACAGGCGGCGCGCGGCGGCATGTCAACGACCAGTGGGCGTTGGTATCGTTCAACAGCAATTACGATATAGAGGTGAGGTAAAAAAAGACGCGAGGCAAGACAATATGTGTGCCGGCCGGTGGAATCCCTTTCTCGTGGAGGAGCGCCCGAAGTGCGGGGTTACTGCTATCCCAAAGCAACTACAAAGAAGGACGCCGTGAGCGTCCTTCTTCTGTTTGCGGTCCGATGTAGATCTATTTCGCAGCCCTTTTACGGTCGTTCTCGTCGAGGAGTATCTTGCGCAGGCGCATCGAATGTGGCGTTACCTCGACATATTCGTCATTCTTTATATATTCCAAAGCCTCTTCAAGCGAGAACAGCACGGGAGGGGCGATGCTCACCTTGTCGTCGGAGCCGCTGGCACGCATATTGGTCAGTTTCTTGCTCTTTGTCAGGTTGACGACCATATCCTCGCTGCGGGTGCTTTCGCCGACGACCTGCCCGGCATAGATATCGTCGCCCGACGAGACGAAGAATTTACCGCGGTCCTGCAATTTGTTTATGGCATAGGCGTAAGCAGTTCCGGTTTCCATGGCGATTATCGAGCCGTTGACGCGCGTTTCCATCTCACCCTTCCATGGTTCGAAGCCTCGCAGGCGATGAGCCATGATAGCTTCTCCGGCGGTGGCTGTCAACATATTGCTGCGCAGGCCGATGATGCCGCGAGAGGGTATCTCGAATTCCAGGCGGGTCCGGTCACCAACGGTTTCCATCTTAAGAAGCGTTCCTTTACGCTTGGTGACCATCTCGATGGCGCGGCCCGAATGCTCTTCGGGAAGGTCTATCGTCAGTTCCTCTACCGGCTCGCACTTGCGCCCGTCTATCTCCTTCACGATGACCTGGGGCTGTCCGACCTGCAGTTCGTAACCCTCGCGGCGCATGGTCTCGATCAGCACCGAGAGATGCAGCACGCCGCGGCCGAAAACAATGAAACTGTCGGCGGTCTGACCAGGTTGGACTCGCAGTGCGAGATTCTTTTCGAGTTCGCGGTCGAGGCGCTCCTTCAGGTGGCGCGATGTTACGAATTTCCCGTCTTTACCAAAAAACGGCGAGTCATTGATAGTAAACAACATACTCATCGTCGGCTCGTCTATCGCGATAGGCTCCAGCGGTTCGGGATTTTCGTAGTCGCAGATGGTGTCGCCAATCTCGAAACCGTCGATACCAACCAGCGCACAGATCTCGCCGCATTGCACTTCGTCGACCTTCGATTTGCCCAGGCCGTCGAAAACCATCAGTTCCTTTACGCGCGTTTTGACCATAGTCTTGCCGTCGCGCTTGGCAAGGGTGACGCTCTGGCCGCTGCGCAGTGTTCCGCGCGTCAGTTTGCCGACCGCGATGCGGCCGATATAAGAAGAGTACTCCAACGAGGTTATAAGCAATTGCGGAGTCCCTTCAGCAACCGCGGGAGCAGGTATATCGTCGATAATGACATTGAGCAGTGGAATAATGCTGTCGGTCTTTTCATTGGCCTTGTGCGACATCCAGCCTTGTTTGGCGCTGCCGTAGACCGTGCGGAAATCGAGTTGTTCCTCGGTAGCGTCGAGATCGAACATCAGGTCGAAAACCTGCTCGTGGACATACTCCGGACGGCAATTGGGCTTGTCGACCTTGTTGATGACAACGATGGGTTTCTTGCCGAGCGCCAGCGCCTTCTGCAACACGAAACGAGTCTGGGGCATGGTTCCCTCGAAAGCGTCGACCAACAGCAATACGCCGTCGGCCATATTCAGCACGCGCTCTACCTCTCCTCCGAAATCGGAGTGCCCGGGCGTGTCTATAATATTGATCTTATAACCGTTATAATTCACCGAAACGTTCTTCGCAAGGATCGTTATGCCGCGCTCACGTTCGATATCGTTGTTGTCCATTATGAGGTCGCCGCCGCCCTGGCCCTCGCGCATCAGTTGCCCCTGGTATATCATCTTGTCTACGAGTGTCGTCTTACCGTGGTCCACGTGCGCTATGATGGCGATATTTCTAATTTTTTGCATCTATTCTGTTTTTTTCGAACGGGCAAAGATACGAAAAAGGATGCCGTTCAGGGCATCCTTTTCTGTTTTTTTATTTAAGTACCTAAATATTAAAGATCGAACTCCTTCTTTATGTTTCCAGCATCGTCCAGTTTCTCCCATGCGAAGAACTCCACGTCACGCTCTACCTCGGAACCGTTTTCAATAAACTTCACTTTTTGGGTGTAAGGGCGGTTGCCGAAATGGCCGTATGACGCCGTCGCCTCGAAGATAGGATTCTTCAGACCGAACTTTTTCACTATCGACGCCGGACGCATATCAAACAGTTGCCCGATCCGTTCGGCTATCTCTCCGTCCGAAATTTTCACATTCGAGGTGCCGTAAGTATCGACATATATGCTCAGCGGCTGTGCGATACCGATGGCGTAGGAAACCTGTACCATCATTTCGTCGGCAACACCGGCTGCAACCATGTTTTTTGCGATGTAGCGTGCCATGTAAGCCGCCGAACGGTCGACTTTCGATGAATCCTTGCCTGAGAAAGCTCCACCGCCATGGGCGCCGCGGCCTCCGTACGTATCGACTATTATCTTACGGCCGGTAACCCCGGAATCGCCATGAGGGCCGCCGATGACGAACTTGCCGGTCGGGTTGACGTGCAGGATATAGTCGGCGCCGATAAGAGCCGCAAGCTGGTCGCCAGCCCTTTCGAGGCGAGACTTCACACGCGGGATCAGGATGGTGCGAACGTCCTCGCGTATACGTGCGCACATCTCCCTCTCGGCGTCCTTGCTTGAAATGCCGCCGCCCCCCTTGATGAATTCGTCGTGCTGGGTCGACACCACGATAGTATGTACGCGCAAGGGCTTGCGGTCGTCGCCGTACTCGATGGTCACCTGGCTCTTGGCGTCGGGACGCAGGTATGTCATAACCTCTCCCTGGCGACGAATATCAGCCAGTTCCTTGAGTATCACGTGCGAAAGTATCAACGTCGCCGGCATGAACTCGCGCGTTTCGTTGATGGCGTAGCCGAACATGATGCCCTGGTCGCCCGCGCCCTGCTCTTCGGCCGTTTCACGCACGACACCCTGGTTGATATCGGCACTCTGTTCGTGTATGGCAGAAAGCACGCCGCACGAATTACCGTCGAACATGTATTCGCTCTTCGTGTAGCCGATGCGGTTGATAACCCGGCGCGTTGTGGTCTGGATGTCGACATAAGCCTCGCTGCGAACCTCTCCGGCGACGACTACCAGTCCGGTAGTGCAAAGAGTCTCGCACGCAACCTTGGAGTTAGGGTCGCGGCGCAGGAATTCGTCGAGAACGGCGTCTGAAATCTGGTCTGAAACTTTATCGGGGTGCCCCTCGGACACCGACTCCGATGTAAATAAAAAACCCATTTTAGGTCAATTTAAAAGGTTAAACGACTAAAACGGGAAGGATTGGCGGGTGTAAATGCAATAATAAAGTGTGCTTCTTTAGCGCTTTTTTATTGTGGTTGCAATCGGCCAAATCTTTCCACATTTAAACGTATTTTCATGGATAAGTACTCTCTAAAGTTTAATTATTATGGATATCCGCCTCGTGAATCCTTATCCATAATCCACGTTAAACGGCTTTTTCAAAGCCGCGGCGTCCGATCACCCATACTGAAGTCTTTCCATGCGGTCAGGGAAGGACTACGATTGATGTATCGGGTACAAAGGTAAGAAAAATTTGATAAATCGGATGGATTGGAACCAATTTTTCATGCCGGGCGGGCGTTTCGCTTATCATTGGATTAAATAACGAAAAAATCACGCACCAGTTGCGCCGCCGCCCAGGAAAAACGTATCTTTGCAGATAAAACAATTAGTTTCGTCGATAAAATACACTAACATATAGACAAATAACCCTATTTTAATGAATTACAATATGAAAAAAAACATGTTTATTATGCTGGCTGCCGCCGTTACGCTGGCTGCCTGTAACAATGAAAAAGAGCCGGAATTCAATCCCACCCCTGCCGAGCAGTGGGGCAAGACCATGGCCGGAAACGATCCCGAAGAGATCATCTGGCCCGATCTTTCGGAAAATTTCTGGGAGTACACCATGGATGCCGAAAAGTATCCCGCCACCGGCCTGCGCATAGCCGGCCGGTTCCCCGACGATAACGCCCGCTTTTTCAACATCACCCTCTACGATGATAATTCGACGGCTCGCATCGCCTCGATAGAGGACTTCAATATCGTTCCTTCGAGCGGCCGGAATCCATTCGCCGAGGAAGGTGTGACGGGCGAGAGCCGGTTCGAGGTAAATCTGGTCCCCGCAGGCACTCCCGCAAGCGCGACCGCCGGCCTGGAAAACGTACTGGAGTTCCCCGCAAGCACCAAAAGGCTCTGCCTGCTGCTGCGCATCTATTTCAACTCGACGGACCACAACACCGGTTTCGGCGGAGTGGAGTTGCCGTCGATCACATTCTTCGATACGAATACCGGCGCGGTTAAAGGCAAGGCCGTGCGCGCCGCATCGACCTATTACACCAAGTGCGCCATGATCGTGAACAGCATTCCGGAACTCCAGTCGGTACAGGCCCTGGTATTCACCCTGGCTCCCAATCTCCTGTATCCGAACGGCCCCACGGGCTACGTCACAGCGGCCAACCGCATGACCGACGGCGATGTGCTTCTGTTCCGCTTCATCCCGCCCCATTCGCCGGCTTCGGTCTCGGAGAATACTACCGCCGACGTCCGCTACTGGTCGATCTGCGTGGGCGACAAAGCCACCCACACGCCGCTTACCATACCCGACCGCAGAGTGGTCATGGATGGCGACTATGCCAATTTTATGGTCATAGACAAAAATGACGCCAATTATGATGCGGCTATAGCCGCCGCCGCGACCCATAAGATCAACGTCCTTACATGGGACCGCGCAAAATCGGGCGACCAACTAATGATCTTCTACCGCCAGATGTACATCCGCAGCGGTTACGAGAACTCGGTACAACTGATCACTCCGTATCCGCCGCTCAAGAACGGCCTGCCAGATCCGACGCAACCCGTCATGAACGTCAATGCCGCCCACAGGGTTTTAGGCCAGCACGGTCCTTCAGGCCTGAAAGTTCCCACAACCACTTTGCTGGCGCCAACCTTCGAACAGATGAAAGGTGCGGTCATGCGCTTCGAGGGTTCGGTGGAGCAGTAGCAACGAAAGGCTCAACATATATAAATCGAGGCTGCCCTGCTACAGGCAGCCTCGATTTATTCATACCGCCGCCGAATGCAGCACAGGAGCGGTCGAAATTTGTAAAAACCATTTGCAAAATGACAAAATAAATCCATATCGGCCTGCGTTATTTTTCATCACAAAAAATAGCCGCACCGTACAATAACATTGTTTTTATCGCGTTAGGAGAATAGAAAAATTTTTAATTAAAAAAATCGAGCTGGTTTGCCTATGGTATGATTTTCGACGCTTTTCAGATTAACCAAAAATATACAACAGAAAAGAGTATGAAAAACAAAGGATTATTTGTGGCCGCTGCCGTGATCGCGTCGGCCCTTATCGGCGGTGTGACAGCTTACACCGTCACCAGGGTAAGCAATCCCTCAAAACAGGAGGTCCGCACGATAGAAAAAGTCGTCGAGTCGGGCTTCGAGAATGCAGGAAGCCATTTTACGGCCTACTCACCCGACCAGTATCCCGACCTCACCTATGCCGCTGAAAATGCCGTGAAGGGCGTGGTGGGGGTTATCAAAACGGAAGAAATCCCGCAATATTCATCAAGAGGCGGATTCGACCCGTTCCTGGAATTTTTCGGTATCCCGCAGAGGGAGCAGCAGGATCAGGGCGAAACGCGCTACAGGGAACAGATGTCCGGCGGTTCGGGCGTCATTATCAGTCCCGACGGCTATATCGTTACCAACCACCACGTCGTGGTTAACGCAAGCAAACTTTCTGTCAAGTTGCCCGACGGCAAAACCTACGACGCAAAGCTAGTAGGTACGGACGAAGACACCGAGATCGCCCTGCTGAAGATAGAGGCGACCGGTCTTCCGTCGCTGCCGTTCGGCAGTTCCGACGCGCTGAGGCTGGGGGAGTGGGTACTTGCAATAGGAAACCCCTATGAGCTGCACTCGACTGTGACGCACGGTATTGTAAGTGCCAAATCGCGCACTTTGGGCGCGATCCAGACTTCGGGCGGCATGGGTATCGAATCGTTCATACAAACCGATGCGGCGGTCAATCCTGGCAACTCGGGCGGCGCGCTCGTCAACACCAAAGGCGAACTCGTAGGTATCAATACCCTTATAAAATCACCTACCGGCACCTTCACGGGCTATTCATTTGCGGTTCCGGAAACCATCGTTCGCAAAGTCGTTGCCGATCTCAAGGAATACGGCGTGGTACAGCGCGCCCTGATAGGCATACTTTACGTTCCTATAGACGACCGCTTCATACGAACTGAGGGAGAAGAACTCGGGATCAAAGAGACCGGAGGCATCTATGTAGAGGAAGTGGCCAAAGAGGGTGCTGCAGAAGCCGCCGGAATCAAGAAGGGAGACATCATTACAGAGATGGACGGAGTAACCATCACCGATGGCGCATCAGTCGCAAATGTCATCAGCCGGAAGCGGCCGGGCGACATTATTAAAATAATTGCAAAAAGGGACGGAAAAGTGAAACAATTCGACGTCACTTTACGTAATAAAGCCGGAAAGAGTGAGCTGATCGCCAAGGACACTTTCGACGCCGTCAAGTCGCTGGGTGGAGAATTCGCGAATATCAATCTGTCCGACAAGCAGAAAAAAGAGCTGGGAATCAAGGGCGGGATCCAGGTCGCGTCGATAGAACGCGGCGGAATACTCGACCGCGCCCATGTTCAAAAAGGATACATTATAACCCATATCAACGATACGCCGATATATTCGGTAAACGACCTCTATAAAATAGCCGACAAGATAACATTCATCGAAGGAGTGTATCCGAACGGAAGGCCGATGTCATATTCGCTGGTTGCAGCCGAATGACCGTCAACCCAAAGCGGAACTGCGATATGTAGGTGAAATCATACCACTTAAATCCTCCCCGGAGCCTGTCCCGAGCAAAAGCGAGGGAGCCGGGAGGATTCAGGAGGGGTGATCGGACTCGAAAAGCTTGAAAAGCCTTTTTAATGTGAGTTCGGGATAAGAAAGACAGAAAACAGATTTATATAAATGAAACAAGGGGGATAATATTTCTTATCCCGAATTCATATTAAAATGAGACAACTTAAGATCACCAAGTCCATTACCAACCGCGAAAGCGCCTCGCTGGACAAATACCTGCAGGAGATCGGTAAAGAGGACTTGATCACCGTCGAAGAAGAGGTGGAACTTGCCCAGCGCATCAAAAAGGGCGACCAGGAAGCTCTGGAAAAGCTGACCAAAGCCAACCTCAGATTCGTGGTTTCAGTGGCAAAACAGTACCAAAACCAGGGCCTTAGCCTTCCCGACCTTATCAACGAAGGCAATCTCGGGCTGATAAAGGCCGCTGAAAAATTCGACGAAACGCGCGGATTCAAATTCATTTCATATGCCGTGTGGTGGATACGCCAGTCTATTCTCCAGGCACTGGCCGAGCAGTCGCGCATCGTACGCCTGCCGCTCAACCAGGTGGGGTCGCTCAACAAGATCAATAAAGCCTTCGCCAAGTTCGAGCAGGAGAATGAGCGCACACCGTCGCCCGAAGAGCTGGCCGCCGTGTTGGACCTTCCGCGCGACAAGGTGACCGACACCATGAGGGTCGCAGGACGTCATGTCTCGGTGGACGCCCCGTTCGCCGACGGCGAGGACAACAACCTGCTGGACGTTCTGGTCAATGCAGATTCGCCAAACGCCGACCGCGGCCTGATAAACGAATCGCTCGGGACCGAAATAGAACGAGCATTGGCTACGCTTACCGAACGCGAAAAGGATATAGTGAAGTACTTTTTCGGCATCGGCTGTTCGGAGATGACGCTCGAGGAGATAGGCGACAAATTCGGCCTGACGCGCGAACGCGTGCGCCAGATCAAGGAAAAAGCCATCCGCCGGCTGCGCCACAGTTCCAAAAGCAAGTGGCTGAAATCATATCTGGGGTAACAATGAACCATATGAAAAACGCGGGATTTTCGTCCCGCGTTTTTTATTCGCCTTCCATGGAAATGATATCTACATTTGCATATAAACAGATTCCCTTATTCGTCTGTTATGAAAAAGATTATATCATCATGTACATTGGCGATTGCTTGCTTTTCCGCCGCCAGCGCCATGGCATGGATCCCTTATTTCACGCCCGCTGCGCCGGAAGCCGTTCGCAGCTATGTGGAGGATATCGACAGGAAGAAATGCACCTGTCGCGGGATAAAACTCTACGGCAAGGTCAGGGTGGTCGAGAGTTTCCCGGATCTGAAAGTAAAGGTCGTGGAGTCGTTCCCCGGAATGTAAGCCGTAACGCGGTTTATAGAGAGTCGAAAGGTTCTCTTTTTTAACTCATAATCGATTTTATCGCATCGGCAATGCGTTCGCCGTCGAGGGCGGCCGAGATTATGCCGCCTGCATATCCGGCCCCTTCGCCGGCAGGGTAGAGATTCGGTATTTGCGGATGTGCAAGCGTTTCGCGGTCGCGCGGAATACGGACTGGCGTCGACGTGCGCGACTCGACGCCCACCACTACCGCTTCGTTGGTTACGAATCCGCGCATTTTGCGCCCGAAGGTCGAGATTCCAGAACGCAGCGCACCGGATATAAAA
>JAVBRB010000044.1:0-33291 GCA_031548515.1 Rikenellaceae bacterium
GAGCTGACGATCTTATGCCTCTGGCCCGGAGTTGTGGGTTTGAATTTTTTTACTGCCATCTTCGTTAGATATTACTGTAAAAATCAATCGTGTCACCAGCCTTCAGCGTAACTACCGCTTTCTTGACGTGGTTGGTGCGTCCTGCCAGCAGACCGCTCTTGGTGAAGCGGCTTTTGGCCTTGCCGAGATAGATCATCGTGTTGACATCGGTCACCACAACTCCATACGCCTGCTCGACGGCATCCTTGATCTGCAGTTTATTGGCTGCACGGTCAACGACAAAACCGTAACGGTTGAGCTTTTCGCCCTGGGCCGTCATTTTCTCGGTAAGAATGGGTTTAATGATAATTTCCATAATTCGTCTTTCGTTTAAGCCAACATTTCGTTGAGTACATTCACAGCACCTTCAGCCATGATGAGCGAAGAGGCATTCATAACATCGTATGTATTGACGTTCTGCGCGATAACAACCTTCACATTAGGAAGATTGCGGGCCGAAAGCAATACGTTCTGATTTGATTCGGGAATCACGACGAGGACTTTTTTGTCCGCGAAGCCGAGGCCTTTTGCAACCGCCAGGAACGATTTGGTTTTGGGCGCTTCGAAAGAGAAGTTCTCCACTACCGTGATCGCTGCGTCTTTAGCCTTGTATGTCAGGGCGCTGCGACGTGCGAGTTGCTTGAGCTTCTTATTGAGTTTGAAGCTGTAATCCCTGGGAACCGGACCGAACACGCGGCCGCCGCCATGGAACAACGGGTTCTTGATGCTACCGGCACGGGCGCCGCCGGTACCTTTCTGTCGTTTGAGTTTTTTAGTCGAACCGGCAACCTCGTTGCGCTGTTTCGCTTTATGGGTACCCTGACGCTGGTTGGCGAGATATTGTTTAACATCGAGCCAGATAGCGTGGTCATTGGGTTCTACTCCGAAAACCCCGTCAGCCAATGTGACGTTTTTAGCGGTTTCCTTACCCTGAATGTCGTATACTTTCAGTTCCATTTCTTAGTCTTCGATTATCAGATATGAACCCTTAGCACCCGGTATCGAACCTTTCACAAGGATCAGGTTGTTCTCGGGAATCAGTTTTAGAATCTTAAGGTTGAGCACCTTGACTTTGTCGCCGCCGGTCTGTCCAGGAAGTTTCTTTCCCTTGAACACGCGCGACGGATAAGAGGAAGCGCCGAGTGAACCCGGTTTGCGCTGGCGGTTGTGCTGACCGTGGGTCTGCCCGCCGACACCTCCGAAGCCATGGCGTTTCACAACGCCCTGGAAACCCTTACCTTTGGAGATTCCGGTGATGTCGAGCCAGTCGCCATCGATGAAATCTTCAACGGTAACCACGTCGCCGAGGTTGAGTTCGCGTCCTTCCCAGTTGCGAAATTCTGCGAGGCGGCGCTTGGGAGTCGTTCCGGCCTTCTTGAAGTGTCCGATCAAACTACTGCTGGTGTGCTTTTCACTTTTGTCGTCATAGGCAACCTGAACGGCCGAATATCCATCTTTTTCGACGGTTTTCAGTTGCGTAACCACACACGGACCAGCCTCAATAACAGTGCATGGGATATTTTTCCCCTCAACACTGAAAACGGAAGTCATTCCGATTTTTTTTCCAATGAGTCCTGACATAATTGTCGTTGTCTAGTGTTACTTGTGTTGTTGTTTAATGTTTTTTGTTTTTCCGCGCCGTACCTAAACTATATTTGAGGCCCACGCGATCATTGTTGTGCCATAGGGAAGTGTCTAAACTTCCATAACACCTCTATCTAAATCGTTTTCTTTACGATTCGATTCTCGGAACAGGTCAGACCTTGATCTCAACTTCGACGCCCGAGGGAAGCTCCAGTTTCATCAGGGCGTCGATGGTTTTCGACGTCGAGCTGTAGATGTCAAGGATCCTCTTGAAAGTACAGAGCTGGAACTGTTCGCGAGCCTTCTTGTTGACGAAGGTCGAACGGTTTACGGTGAATATCTTCTTCTGCGTGGGCAGGGGAACCGGGCCGCTAACGACAGCGCCGGTGCTTTTCACCGTTTTGATGATCTTTTCTGCGGACTTGTCCACCAGATTGTGATCATACGATTTGAGTTTGATTCTGATTTTCTGGCTCATATCTTATTTATTATTCTTCATCCTTACGTTTACCACTTGACTTTTCGATGATATCCTTCGCGATATTCGCCGGGACTTCTTCGTAACTCGAAAGTTCCATTGACGAAGTAGCGCGTCCGGAAGAGATCGTACGCAGAACGGTCACATATCCGAACATTTCAGAGAGGGGAACTTTGGCCTTCACAAGGCGTGCGTTACCCTTCGATTCCATGCCGGTCACCTGTCCGCGGCGTTTGTTCAGGTCGCCGATTATGTCGCCCATGTTTTCTTCAGGGGTGACGACTTCGACAGCCATGATCGGCTCCATAATAACTGAGCCAGCCTTGGGAGCAGCGTGACGGAAACCGCTGCGGGCAGCGATTTCGAACGATAGTTGGTCGGAGTCTACTGCGTGGAAAGAACCGTCTATGAGACGGACTTTCATGCTGTCTACATGGTAGCCTGCAAGCGCGCCGTTGGCCATTGCCGAGGCGAAGCCTTTCTGGACTGCCGGAATAAATTCCTTGGGGATGTTACCGCCTTTGACTTCGTCCACGAACTGCAGGCCTTCTACTCCGGCATCGGCAGGACCGATTTCAAAGATAATGTCTGCAAACTTACCGCGGCCGCCGGACTGCTTTTTGAACACCTCGCGATGCTGAATAGGCTTGGTAAGGGCTTCCTTATAGTTAACCTGGGGAGCGCCCTGGTTGATTTCCACACCGAATTCGCGTTTCAGACGGTCGACGATAATTTCCAGGTGAAGTTCGCCCATGCCGCTGATGATGGTCTGGCCGCTGTCTTCGTCGGTCTTCACCGTGAAAGTCGGGTCCTCTTCAGCGAGTTTCGACAGGCCCACACCGAGTTTATCGAGGTCTTTCTGGGTTTTGGGTTCCACGGCCAGACCGATAACGGGATCGGGGAAGGTCATGGATTCCAGAACGATAGGGTTCTTTTCGTCACACAGCGTGTCGCCGGTGCGGACGTCCTTGAAACCGATAACGGCAGCAATGTCTCCGGCGCCCACAAGCTCGATGGGATTCTGCTTGTTGGCGTGCATCTGGTAGATGCGGCTGATACGTTCTTTCTTGTCCGAACGGCTGTTGTAGACATACGAGCCTGCGTCGAGCTTACCTGAATAAACACGGATAAAAGCCAGGCGGCCTACGAATGGATCGGTAGCTATTTTGAAAGCCAACGCGGCGAAAGGATCGCTTTCGGTCGGACGGCGTTCGACCTCTTTGCCTGTACGGGGATCGGTTCCGACTATCGCTTCTACATCGAGAGGCGAGGGAAGGAAAGCGATGACATAGTCGAGAAGCAACTGCACGCCCTTGTTCTTGAACGACGAGCCGCACATCATAGGGACTATCACCATTTCGATGGTAGCCTTGCGGATAGCGGCGATCAGCTCTTCGGGTGAGATCGAATCGGGATCCTCGAAGAATTTCTCCATTAGGGCCTCGTCCACGCTTGCAACTTCCTCGATGAGTTTGTTGCGCCATTCGGTAGCTTCGGCTTTCATAGATGCCGGAATCTCCCTGATTTCGAAATTATCCCTGACATTCTTATCTTCGAAATAATAATAAGCCCTATTATATATAAGGTCTACCAACCCTTCGAATTCATGTTCGTGTCCGATCGGGAGAACGACGGGAAGGGCCGTAGCCCCGAGTTTTTCCTTGACCTCGGTGCAGACGTTGAAGAAGTCTGCACCCGTGCGGTCCATCTTGTTGACGTAACCGATGCGGGGGACTTTGTATTTGTCAGCCTGGCGCCATACTGTTTCCGACTGTGGCTCGACGCCGCCGACGGCACAGAAGGTAGCTACAGCACCGTCGAGAACCCTAAGCGAGCGTTCTACTTCGACCGTGAAGTCGACGTGCCCCGGGGTGTCGATAATGTTGATCTGGTACTGGTGGTCTTTGTAATTCCAGAAAGCAGTGGTAGCGGCAGATGTGATCGTGATACCGCGCTCCTGTTCCTGAGCCATCCAGTCCATGGTGGCGGACCCTTCGTGGGTTTCGCCGATCTTGTGAGTTTTACCGGTGTAAAAAAGAATGCGTTCCGACGTGGTGGTTTTACCTGCGTCGATGTGCGCCATGATACCGATATTACGGGTATATTTCAGGTCTCTTGCCATCTAAGTATCTCCTTGATTAGAACCTGAAATGCGCGAATGCCTTGTTGGCGTCGGCCATACGGTGCATTTCTTCCTTACGTTTGAATGCCGCACCTTCCTGGTTGTATGCGGCTATGACTTCAGCTGCGAGTTTTTCAGCCATCGATTTCCCGGCGCGTTTACGAGAGTAAAGGACAAGGTTTTTCATCGAGATGGAAACTTTGCGCTCGGGTCTTACCTCCATGGGCACCTGGAACGTTGCTCCACCTACGCGGCGTGATTTAACTTCGACTTGCGGCGTGATGTTTTCGAGCGCTTGTTTCCAAATCTCCAGAGGAGCCTTGTCTGCGTCTTTCAACTTCTCGCCCACCATATCCAGTGCATCATAGAAAATGGTGTAGGCAATACTCTTCTTACCATCCAGCATGAGGTTGTTCACGAAACGCGTTACAAGAACGTCTCCGAACTTCGGATCTGGAAGCAGAATTCGCTTTTTAGGCTTAGCTTTTCTCATTGCTTAATTGCTTTCTTGTTTAATAAATTGACTTGATCCGATAATTTGTTTTGAGGTATTTTAAAGAACTCAAAAATCGATTATCAGTTTGATTTCGGTTTCTTGGCACCGTATTTCGAACGGCGCTGGCGGCGTCCATTGACACCGGCGGAATCGAGGGCCCCGCGAACGAGGTGGTAGCGTACCCCCGGGAGGTCCTTAACGCGTCCTCCGCGAACCAGTACGATAGAGTGCTCCTGCAGGTTGTGGCCTTCTCCCGGAATGTAGGCGTTGACTTCCTTTCCGTTCACGAGCCTTACCCTGGCGACTTTGCGCATCGCCGAGTTAGGCTTCTTGGGAGTGGTGGTGTAAACACGCACACAAACGCCCCTGCGCTGAGGACACGCATCGAGAGCCGGAGACTTGCTCTTGTCCTCGATTTTGACGCGGCCTTTTCTGACTAACTGCTGAATAGTTGGCATTTTGTCTTGTTTTGTCCTTTGTTTTTTAACTGTTTATCTCGTTCCGTTCATAAAAAACGGCCCGCAAAGATACGCAAAATTCCTTACCCACAAAAATAATCTAAACTTTTTTCACCTTTTTTCACCGGTTCAGATACGATCAGGACGGTTTTTCCGCATTTTTCCAACCTTGATAAATTGATTTTTATTATAATTTTGCCATAACCATCGGCTAAAACTATACAAACGCCCCTTTTGAAACATATTAACAATTCATTTGCTGACAGTTACGATGATTTTTTAAATTCAGACAAAGCCGCACATATCGAGTATTCGTCAAATTATTCATATCTTTGCTGCAGCAAAAAAATGACAATGTCCAAGAGATCGTTACTCTTTATATTTTCCGTGCTGGCAGTCCTCCAGTTATCCGCACAAAAGGCCTACACGCCTGCGACCGTACCCAACGTACAGTTGCAGGACGCACGGCGTTTCGTTTCAAATCCCGACGGGATTCTCTCACAGGCCTCCACCGACCAGATTGACAGAATGTGCCTGGAACTGAAAGAGAAAGACATTGCACAGGTCGCTGTACTGATACTCGATGCGGTCGATCCGAACGATCTGGATATGTTCGCCCACACCATGCTGAACCACTGGGGGGTCGGGACAAAAGGCAAGAATAACGGCCTTGTCATCAGCGTAGTGCGGCAACAGCGCGACATCCAGTTCGAAACCGGCTACGGCCTCGAGGGCGTTCTTCCCGATGCGCTGTGCAAGCGTGTCCAGACCACCTATATGGTCCCTTACTTAAAAGATGGCAACTGGGACAAAGGCGTGTTGGAAGGAATGACGGCGGTATATAACATCCTGATGGGCAACAGCGAAGAACTCGGGGCGCTGCAGGAAGCCGCCGCCGCTGAAAGGGATGATTTCGGGAAGATCGCAATAGTTTTTCTGCTGATATTCATTCTTCCGGCAGGCCTCATGGTTTTTGTAGTCAGGCATCTCAGACGCAGGATCAACACCTGTCCGGCGTGCGGCACGAAAGGCGGTCTGAAACTCATTAAAAGAGAAGTAGTCCGCCGGACACACAACAGCGAAACGATCGAGAGCACCTATAAATGTAAGAAATGCGGTCATGTCGTTAAACGCCACAGTACGCACAATTCCGGAGGAGGAGGAATCATTATCGGCGGAGGAATGGGCGGCTTCGGCGGAGGCCGAGGCGGTGGTTTCGGGGGTGGAGGCTTCGGAGGAGGAATGTCTGGAGGAGGAGGCGCCCGCAGCGGGTTCTGACAAAGAATTACGAATCAAAAAAACATCTGTCATTCCGAGCGAGGGCGATTGGAAGAGTTGACGCGGAATGACGTTAAAAAAAACTAAACGGATATAAAAAACAATTTTAATACTGTAAAGGACTATGAAAAAAGTATGGATCGTTGTGATAGTTGTAATAGCACTTATCGCCCTGTGGGGCGTGACCGTCTACAATGGTTTTGTAACCAGGGAAGAGGGCGTGAAGCAGGCATGGGCCCAGGTCGAGAACCAATACCAACGCCGCGCAGACCTCATTCCCAACCTCGTCAACACCGTTAAAGGCTACGCCGCACACGAAAGCGAAACCCTGGAAGGCGTCACCGCCGCCCGTGCCCGCGCGACGCAGGTGACCGTGGACCCTGAAAACCTTTCGCCGGAGGCCATCGCGCAGTACCAGGCCGCGCAGGGCGAACTGACGCAGACTCTGGGACGCCTGTTGATGATCACGGAGAACTATCCCGATCTGAAGGCCAACCAGAACTTCCTGGAACTCCAGGCACAACTGGAGGGTACCGAGAACCGTATCAGCGTCGAGCGCAAGCGCTTCAACGAGGCGGTTCAGACCTATAACACCTCGCTCCGCCGCTTCCCGAACAACATGTTCGCCTCAATGTTCGGATTCAAGGCCAACGGCTATTTCGAATCGGCCGAGGGCGCAGAGGTGGCCCCTGTAGTGCAGTTCTAAAAGAGACTGCCCTGCACAAAAAAAACCTCGGCTTGTTCAGCCGAGGTTTTTTTGTGCATTTGCGAAAACCGCTATTTCTTTCTTTCGGGACGGAGCGAGCGGACAGCCGCGCCAGCCTGCCACATTTCGCTTTCGCGCATCTCCTTAAGCTCTGCGTTCAGCTTTTCGCGATAGTCGGGCTTGCTGTTGGAGTCGATCGATTTCTGAGCCTCGCGGCCGGCGGCGACTTCGTCGTAGAGTTTGCGGAAAACGGGCAGTGTGGCGTCGCGGAAAGGCCTCCACCAGTCGAGCGCGCCGCGCTGTGCGGTGGTCGAGCAGTTGGCGTACATCCAGTCCATACCGTTCTCGCCCACAAGCGGCATAAGGCTCTGGGTGAGTTCCTCGACCGTTTCGTTGAACGCTTCCGAAGGCGAGTGTCCTTTTTCGCGCAGAACGTCGTACTGTGCCGCAAAAATCCCCTGTATGGCGCCCATCAGGGTACCGCGTTCGCCGGTCAGGTCGGAGTAAACCTCCTTCTTGAAATCCGTTTCGAACAGGTAGCCCGAACCGATGCCGATACCTACAGCGATCACGCGGTCGTAGGCTTTACCCGTGGCGTCCTGATAGATGGCATAGCTGGAATTCAACCCTTTACCGGCAAGGAAGAGGCTGCGGAGCGACGTGCCCGAACCTTTCGGCGCTACGAGGATAACGTCTACATCCTTCGGCGGAACGATGCCTGTGCGTTCGGCGTAGGTGATGCCGAAACCGTGTGAGAAATAGAGCGCCTTTCCCGGCTTGAGCTGTTCCTTAACGGTCGGCCAGAGTGCGATCTGCGCAGCGTCGCTTACCAGGAACAGTATGATGCTGCCTTTTGCGGCTGCTTCGTCGACCGGGAAAAGGGTTTCGCCGGGAACCCATCCGTCGGCAACGGCCTTGTCCCATTCGGACTTGAACTGGGGAGCCTGGCCCACGATCACGTTGAAACCGTTGTCGCGCAGGTTCTGCGACTGTGCGGGACCCTGGACGCCGTAGCCGATAACGGCAATGGTTTCGTTTTTGAGTGTTTCGAGCGCCTTGTTCAGGGGAAACTCTTCGCGGAGAACGACATTTTCGATCGTGCCGCCAAAATTCATTTTAGCCATTTTACCTTATAATATTAAGTTGTTACAAAATTCCTGTCATTGATTCCTCTACCGATTCGCGGTGCAGGATGATCGACCCCGAACGCGAAAGCTCCATCAGCAGGCCGCGTTCCTTGAGTTCGTCCCGCAAAGCATCGATCTCTTCTTTGTAGCCGCTTTTGCGGAATACGACATATTCGCCGTTCATCTGCAGCAGACGAAACTGGTGTTTGCGGCCTATCTGTTCTATGGTATCGCCCCGGAAAACATCTTTGCGCACCTTGAACAGCGCCACTTCCTGCGAAAGCTGCCCTTCGGCGGTATAGTAACCAGCCTTGAGCACGCCGACGATCTTCCTCATCTGCTGGACAAGCGTCCTGGCCATGCTCTCTTCCACATAAACAACTATAGTGAAAAGGCTTATGTCTCTGACGGGCGAGTCCGACACTTTGAAGGTTTCGATATTTATTTTGCGCCTCAGGAAGACCGACGAGATACGGTAAAGAATCCCCGGATGGTTTTCGGTAAAAACCGAGATGATATACTCTTTTATATTTCCATTTTTCATAGCGCCCTAAATGCCAGCATTAAACATTATATCGGAAAGAGCCGCTCCGCCCGGGATCATCGGGAAGACGCAGTCCTCTTCGTCGACCTTCACCTCGAGGAAATATGCTCCCGGCATAGAGAACATCGCTTCGACGGCCGCATCGAGGTCTTCGCGTTTTTTAACCCTCTGTGCAGGGATTTCATACGCTTCGGCTATCTTAACGAAGTCGGGATTGGTCATAGGCGTTGATGAGTAGCGGCGTTCGAAGAACAGTTGCTGCCACTGGCGCACCATGCCGAGAAAACTGTTGTTCAACAACACTATTTTCACCCCGACACCCCATTCGAGTATCGTTCCGAGTTCCTGTATCGTCATCTGCAGGCCGCCGTCGCCCACGAACAGCACGACCTGACGGTTGGGCATGGCTATCTTCGCGCCTATCGCGGCCGGAAGCCCGTAGCCCATGGTGCCGAGGCCACCCGAGGTTATGAGCGAACGGGAGCGGGTGAATTTAGAGTAACGTGCGGCGACCATCTGGTGCTGCCCGACATCCGTAACGACGATTGCCTCGCGGTGGGTAGCTTCGGCGACGCGGTCAATGACCTCGCCCATCGTGATGCGCTCCTTGCACGGAGCGATATCCTTGCAGATTATCTCCTTCTCTTCTATCGCGCGTTGTGTGGCGGCGGCGGCGAACCATTGCGTGCGGTCACGGTGTTCGATAGTGCGTTTCATTGCCGCAAGGGCTTCTCCTGCATCACCCAGTACCCCTATTTCGGGAATAAGGATGCGCCCAAGCTCCGATGCGTCTATGTCTATGTGGATTATCTTTGCCTGTTTGGCATACTGTTTCAGGTCGCCCGTCACACGGTCGCTGAAACGCATCCCCACAGCCAATATCACGTCGGCATGCTGCGTCAGCCAGTTGGGGGCGACGTTGCCGTGCATGCCAACCATACCCACAAAATTCGGATGGTCTGTAGGAACGGCCGAAAGCCCCAGCACTGTCGAGGCCATCGGAATATTCCCGCGTTCCGAGAATTCGATCAGCTGTTTTTCGGCGCCGGATATCTTGATCCCCTGTCCTAAGATGATAAGCGGACGCTCGGCTTCGTTGAGCAACTTCACGGCGCGTTCCAGCGCATCAAGGTCTATCACGGGATGATCGTTGTAGCACCTCATCCCGCTGCACTTTTCGTAGTTCCCGAATTCTACTTTTTCCACGAGCGCATTCTTCGTAACGTCGATCACGACAGGTCCCGGACGGCCGGTATTGGCGATATAGAAAGCCTTTGCAATGGCCGGCGCAATTTCGTCCGCCGAGGTCACCTGGTAGTTCCATTTGGTGATGGGCGAAGTCATGCTGATAATGTCGGCCTCCTGGAAGAAATCAGTCCCGAGGGCGTTCACCGGCACCTGGGCGGTAACGCACACGATAGGCGTCGAGTCGATCATGGCATCGGCGATGCCCGTTATCAGGTTTGTCGCACCCGGACCCGAGGTTGCAAGGCAGACCCCTGTGCGGCCTGAAGCCCGCGCATACCCTTCAGCTGCATGGACCGCTCCCTGTTCGTGGCGGGTAAGGATATGTCGTATTTTATCCGAATGTATGTAGAGAGCGTCGTACAGCGGCATTATAGTTCCGCCCGGATAACCGAAAACGGTATCGACGCCTTCTGCATTCAGCGAGAACAGCAGCGCTTCCGCCCCCGATATCTTTTTATCCTGCATATTTTTTGATTTTTTATTCTTCGTTAACAATCCTGACCCCGCCCATGTCGGCCGAAGCTACCATCGAGGCGTAGGCTTTGAGCGCACGGCTTACTACACGGTCGCGGTTCGGCTTGAAACCGGCTTTTTCGGCTTCGGCGCGGCGAAGTCGCAGTTCTTCGTCGGTCAGGGCGGCGTTTATCGTGCGGTTCGGAATGTCTATCTCTATTTTGTCCCCGTCCTGCAGCAGCGCAATGGCGCCTCCGGCCGCGGCCTCGGGCGAAACGTGGCCGATCGAAAGGCCCGAAGTGCCTCCCGAGAATCTGCCGTCTGTAACGAGGGCGCACTCCTTATCTATATGCATCGACTTGAGGTAAGAGGTGGGGTAGAGCATTTCCTGCATGCCGGGGCCTCCCCTGGGACCCTCGTAGCGTATGACCACCACATCACCGGGGCGCACCCTGCCTCCTAAAATGCCGTCTACGGCAGCTTCCTGGCAATCGAAAACTTTCACATTGCCGGTGAAGCGGAGGATCGAAGCGTCGACCCCGGCTGTTTTAACTATGCAGCCTTTTTCGGCTATGTTTCCGAAAAGCACGGCAAGTCCGCCGTCTTTCGAGTATGCGTTTTCTACAGAGCGGATACAGCCGCCTGCACGGTCCATGTCCAGTCCCGGATAGTACGAATCCTGCGATGCGAGGGTTATGTTGAACACCCCTTTCGGTGCGGAAAGATACATCTTTTTCGCCTCTTCCGAAGCCGATCCTCCGGCTACGTCGTAATTTGAGACAACTTCCGCAAGATCTTTTCCGTCAATGCGTTTCACTGAAGCATCCAGCAATCCGCCGCGCGAAAGTTCACCCAGGATGCCCATGATGCCGCCCGCACGGTTCACGTCCTGAATATGGTATTTTTGGTAATTGGGCGCAACCTTGCACAGCACCGGAACGCGGCGCGACAGAGCGTCGATGTCTTTCATCGTGAACTCCACCCCGGCTTCGTAAGCAATGGCCAGCAGGTGCAGTACTGTGTTGCTAGAACCGCCCATGGCTATATCGAGCGACATGGCATTGTCGAAAGCGGCTTTCGTGGCTATCGAACGCGGCAGCACACTGTCGTCGTCCCCGAAATAGTATTTGTTTGCATTTTCTACTATCAGTTTCGCGGCACGTTTGAAAAGCTCGGTGCGTTGCTTGTGCGTCGCCAGGACAGTACCGTTGCCCGGTAAAGCCATACCGAGGGCTTCTGCGAGGCAGTTCATCGAATTTGCGGTGAACATTCCCGAACACGATCCGCACGTCGGGCATGCCCCGCGCTCGATCTTGCCCAGTTCTTCATCGCTAACGGCAGGATCTGCACCTTTGACCATTACGTCGATCAGGTCGTAATCCTTTCCCTCGACGCGTCCGGCCTCCATCGGGCCTCCGGAAACGAACACTGCGGGGATATTCAATCTCATCGCGGCCATAAGCATACCGGGGGTTATTTTGTCGCAATTCGAAATGCAGATCATGGCGTCCACCGCGTGGGCGTTGCACATATATTCGACACTGTCGGCGATCACTTCGCGCGAAGGGAGCGAATAAAGCATTCCTTCATGGCCCATGGCAATACCGTCGTCTATTGCGATCGTGTTGAATTCGGCTGCGAAACAGCCCTGTTCCTCGATCCAGCCCTTGACCTGCTGCCCGATCTCGTGAAGATGCACATGGCCCGGCACGAATTGAGTGAAAGAGTTCACCACGGCGATAATGGGTTTCCCGAACTGTTCTTCTTTCATTCCGTTAGCACGCCACAGGGCACGCGCGCCGGCCATTTTGCGCCCTCCGGTGGAAAGGCTGCTGCGTAGTTTCTTCATTGATCTGGCTCTTTACAACTATGAATCCCCCCGCCATAAGCAGCCGGGAAGTTACAATTCGTTACCTCCGTCGCCCCATCCTGCAGCGCCGCTGTGTGGCACTGTCGAGGTTCGCCGATATCATTTGCCTCGCAAACGATTCAAACCGTAAGCAACTCCGCAAAACTATGGAAAATTAAAATATTTTAAAAATATTCAGGGAGCAAAAATGAAATATAAGCTATATTTGTGCAATATTTAACGGAAAACTAACATGTTATCGCTAAAAGAGCTATACAAAATAGGCAACGGGCCGTCGAGCAGCCACACCATGGGGCCTAAAAAAGCCGCCGCCGAATTTCTGGGACGCAATGCCTGCGCAGACTCATTCCGCGTGACGCTATACGGAAGCCTCGCCGCCACTGGCCGCGGCCACCTTACCGACGAAGCCATATTGTCCGTACTTGAGCCCGCGGCGCCGGCAGAAATCATCTGGAAACCCGATGTCTTCCTGCCGTTCCACCCTAACGGAATGCTTTTCGAGGCCCTGAATGACGGTGCCGTTGCCGACAACTGGACGATCTTCAGCGTCGGCGGAGGGGCATTGGCCAATGAGACCACGAAAGTAGCCCCGGGCGAAAATATCTACGGCATGTCGTCCATCGATGAGATAATGAAGTGGATCGACCGCGAGGGAACATCGTTCTGGGAGTATGTCGAGAAATCGGAGGGTCCTGCCATTTGGGATTACCTGCGCGAGGTGTGGACAGTGATGCGCAGTACCATCGAGAAAGGGCTTGCCAACGAAGGCGTCCTTCCGGGAGGTTTGGGCGTAAGGCGCAAAGCGGGAACTTATTACGAAAAAGCAAAAGCCTATAATGATACATTACAGAGCCGAGGACGGATCTACGCCTACGCCTTGGCCACAGCCGAGGAAAATGCCGCCGGCGGAGAGATAGTTACCGCCCCGACATGCGGTTCGAGCGGGGTGCTGCCCGCGGTGCTGTACCACCTATGGGTATCGCGCAACTTCAGCGAAATGCGCATCCTGCGCGCACTTGCGACCGCAGGATTGTTCGGCAATATCGTGAAGACCAACGCCTCGATCTCCGGCGCCGAAGTCGGATGCCAGGGCGAGATTGGAGTCGCGTGCGCAATGGCCGCCGCAGCTGCCTGCCAGTTGTTCGGGGGAACGCCCGCCCAAATAGAATATGCGGCCGAAATGGCCCTGGAGCACCACCTGGGCCTCACGTGCGACCCGATGTGCGGACTGGTGCAGATACCCTGCATCGAGCGCAACGCCATCGCCGCCGCACGCGCATTCGACTCGAACGTCTACGCTACTTTCTCGGACGGCAAGCACGGGGTTACGTTCGACCGCGTGGTGGACGTGATGCGCGAAACGGGCCACGACATCCCCAGCCTCTACAAGGAAACCTCCACCGGCGGCCTCGCCAAGCTCCGCAAATGAGAATTGTCAATAACGAACAGCGTTATTCAAAAAATAAGGTTAATATGAATGATCCTGAGACCAACCCTCGTATTGCTGGCGAACAATCATGCGATCATGAATGGGAAAATTACCCGAATTGTCCCTACTGGCATGACGGTGCCTGCTATCACACTGATCTTTACTTCAACCCCGCCTGTGATTGTTGCATTCATGGAGAGGCAGGAGAAGCCAGGTGCCGGAAATGCGGATACGGGAAGCCATTATAAACGCGTGATATTATCATCTAAGGGAGTAATGTTTTTCAAACAGCATATCATACAGGCGGATTTAGCACACACAGACTGTTTTTACTTGCAGAAACGGGAATTTTTTCGTAATTTCGGGCCGCACTTTTACGTAAAACACAACGAAATTATGAGCAAACCCGGATATTCCGACCGAACGTACCGTTCCATAGCAGGCAACGCCGTCCTTTCCATCGGCTGCGGCCTGGCAGGCATGGGGCTTTTATGCATCCTCTTCACGCGTGACCTGATACCCTGGTGGGTGTCGCTGGTCGCCATAGTCATCGGCGGCCTGCTGTTCTGGTGGGGCGACAGCCTGCGTACGCGCAAAATTTATGTGGACGAGGAAACGGGGCGCGTCAGGAAAAACAGCCTTTAACCAGATAACTTACTCTAAATTTAACAATAACCCAACAACAAATCGAAACTATGTGGATGTACATTATTCCCGTCGTGGTAATCGGAGGCATTTTTCTGGTATTCTACCTGTTCAAAGACAAATTCATGGCCAAAGGCATAAAAGCCTATGACGACGCCAACAAACTGTGGATCGACAAGGAAGCCGTCGTAAAAGAGATGTTCGCCAACCCCGACCAGTTCAAACTCATCAAGGATGCCATAGGCGAGGCCGAAATCGAGTGCATGTGTCCTGCCGAACCCAAGAAAGGCATAGGCAAGAAACTGCTCAAGGGCGCGACCGAGGTCCTGACCTCGCGCCAGAGCTTCGACATGGCTCTTTACTATCTGGTGATCGCCGGGGGCGAACTGCACATGCTGTGCTCCAACGGCGAAATGATCACGTCGCACGACGCATGGACGCTCTCGAACCTTCGCAAAGTAGACATCCGCCCGGAGAACGCCGCCAATAAGGTAATGGGAGCTTTCTCAGCCAACGACGGCACGGTCGCAAGCAAGGATAGCATCTTCTTCGAAAGCAACGGCGAGGACTACTCGTTCAGGCTGCTTGACCTGTTCCAGGGATTCGCTAAATTCAGCGTGGAAAAAGGTTATTCCGACGGTAAATACGGACACAACCCGTTCTACCGTGTTTTCCCGGCTGATAACACATATTATACCATGCTTACGGCTATTTACGGTCCTGAAACCATCGCCAAATTCCGCGAAACCATCCTCGCTCTGAAGCAGGGCTGATTTTCATCTTAATACCAGAACCGCCGTATCCGGAATGGATGCGGCGGTTCTTATTTCGATACCCCATAACTCTTTACCGCATCGGCACTTCCATCAGCAACAACCGGGCGTCAGTGTCGCCAGAGATCGCGAACGATTCGGCTTCGCAGACACCCATTCCGTCTCGGTTATAGAGGTGCTCCCCGTCCACTGTCGCGGCTCCGTCAAGCACAAACAGGTAAACGCCATTTCCCTCCCTGTGCAGTTTATATTCGACAACCTTGCCTTTCGATACGCGGGCAAGCGAAAACCACGAATCCTGATGTATCCGGGCGATATGCTCCTCACCCTTGGGGGCGGCGATAACCTCGAACGAATCCTCCTCCGGCTCGCGGATCTTAGTCTGGCTATAGCTCGGCTCCAGCGCCTTCTCGCGTGGGAAGATCCATATTTGCAGCAGTTTAACGATATCGTTTGCGCTGTGATTGTACTCGCTGTGCAGGACGCCCGTCCCGGCGCTCATGACCTGCACTTCGCCTTTTGAAACGACCGCCACATTGCCCATGCTGTCGCGGTGCTCGAGCGAGCCTTCAAGAGGAATGGTCACTATCTCCATATTATTGTGCGGATGCATCCCGAAACCCTCGCCGGGAGCCACCGTATCGTCGTTGAGCACCCTCAACATGCCGAAATGCACGCGTTGTGGGTCGTCATAATCCGCGAAACTGAATGTATAGCGCGTTTGCAGCCATCCGCGGTCTGCGCCTCCGCGCGTCTCCGCCCTGTGAACTATCGTTTTCATGTCCGTTAAAATTTTTATTGTACCTCGCAGCAGAACTAAGGGGGGAATCCACCCTTTTAGTTACCTCCGTCGGTGATTATTCTGCTTCGCAAAACAATTCGACCGGGTTAAATAATTTAACTTGTCCCGGTCATCTGTGACAGATCAACAACCGTACCTAAAATCGAACTTGAATTTCATTATCTTTACGCCGTGAAAATCCTGTATGTGATACTGGGATGGGTTGCGATCGGACTGGGATTCCTTGGAATTTTCCTACCCGTACTGCCTACGACGCCATTCTTACTGTTAGCGGCAGCGCTCTTTTTCCGCGGCTCGCCGGGACTCTACGGCTGGCTCGTGAATCATAAAACATTAGGGCCTTACATCCGGAACTTCCGCGAGAACAGGGCGATCTCCCTGCACGTTAAAATAGTGTCGGTATGCATGATGTGGACGACCATCCTGCTGTCGGCATTCCTGGCAGTAGAGGCATGGTGGCTGAGGATAGTGCTTTTTGCGATAGCCATAGGCGTCAGCATACACATCATTTCTTTCAAGACTTTGAAGAAAGAAAAATGTCATCCCGAGCGAGGCAGATCGAAAGAGAATCACAAGAAAGACAAACTGCCATCTGCCAACGAGGAGACAACTCTATATTAAGCCCGGTACTCTGTAAAGGATTATTTTGTAGCACCCTCGTCGTTCGATATGCCCTCTCTACCCGCAGTATGCCATCAGATCGCATTCCCCGGGATGATGTCTAACTACGTTTACTCCAGATAAAGAGAGCGCATCAGGGCAAGATCGACGTCAAGATACTGCGTAAGATAATTTTCGACACCTCCGTATTCGCTGTCTATCACCTCGAAAGCGCCTTCGATATAACGCCTCTGAACTGTCATGAGAGGCCCGAGTTCCGGATATCTTTTCACATCCGCAGCATATTTGTCGCGAAGCAGTTCCGCCGAAAGCATATAATCTTCGATAACCGTTTCGCGGTCCACGCCGAGCGCTGAAAGGAACATTGCCGCAGCATAACCCGTGCGGTCCTTGCCGGCCGAACAGTGGAACAGGAGTGGAGCGTTCGAAGGATCGGACAATATACTGAAGAATTTAGTAAACTCAGGCTGGAAGTCGCGGACGAACATACGGTTGCCCCACACCAACAGATCCCCTCTGTCACCCGAGCGCACATCTTTCAGCTCGATGACGCTTCCGGCCTCCACCGGAATGGCAAAATCATTTTTCAACGTTGCCGGGCGGCGGTCGGGCGCTGTTTTTATTTCGTTCGAGTCGCGGAAATCGACATATGACACTACTGGAATCGATGCCAGGTATTCCAAATCTGCATCTGTCAGTTTATTGAGGTCGCCCGAGCGCATGACGGTGCGCCATTTGACTGTTTTGCCACCGGCACCCGCATAACCGCCCAGGTCGCGTATGTTGTATGCGCCTGCCACGGAAAGTTCCCTTGTGTGCTCCTGTTTCATATTACCCTTGCATCCCGCCGATATGAGCGCTGCGGCTATGGCAGCCGGTACGATCCATTTCATAGCGCCGTCTGGTTTTCATTATTGCAAAGATAATATTTTAAAGAAGCGCAGGCAATAGGACGGAGAGGAAATCGTTGTATCTTTGCATTCCACCAACCGACCAACGTGATGAAACCGGTACAAATAGTGATCTTCAGCGCGATATTCCTGCTGTTCCTGGCGGCTAATTATTATGTTTTCTACCGCATCTGGAAAATGATGCCGCCCACTGCGGCAGGAAAAATCATGCTGATAACGTGCGCCGCAGTGTTAGTGGGTTCGTTTTTCCTGTCAATGCTTTTTAGAAACGGGGGGTTGCCCGTGCGGGCAGTTTCAGGGCTTTATCATATCGGGACGGCATGGATATTCATATTTCTATACCTGTTCATCGTGTTCATCGCCGCCGACCTGCTGCGCGTGGCCAATATACTGCCTATGGACAGGATAATGTACTCCAACTGGCTGTCATTAGGCATTCTGGCGGGTGTTATGATTATAATATTCGGCATCGGCAATGCAGTCTACCACAACAAAAAGCGCATAGAACTGACCATCGGGACAGGCAAGAGGATGGAACGTCCCGTGAAGATCGCCGCTGCAAGTGATCTACATCTGGGCTACGGCATCGGCCGCCGCGAACTGTCGCGATGGGTGGAAATGATAAACAGCGAGAAACCGGATATAATCCTTCTGGCAGGCGACGTTGTAGACAGCAGCCCGTACCCGTTATTCAAAGGCGGATATGCGGAGGAACTGCGTAAGCTGGAGGCGCCGCTCGGCGTATGGATGGCTCCCGGAAACCACGAATATATCTCCGGGATGGACGGGAGCCTGCGCTTTTTTAACGAGGCCGGGATAAATGTTCTGAGGGATTCGACGGCTATGTTCGGCGGTGCATTTTACGTTGCCGGGCGTGACGACCGTGAAAACAGGAGCCGCAAAAGCATAGCGGAACTGACCGCCGGGATAGACAAGAACCTGCCGGTGATCCTGCTCGACCATCAACCGTATGCCCTGGATGAGGCCGAAGCCGCCGGAATCGCCCTGCAGTTGTCAGGACATACTCACCTTGGGCAGGTATGGCCCGTGACATGGATAACACGCTCGTTATTCGAGCAGGCATACGGATACCTCGAGAAAGGAGATACGAAGTACTGGATAAGTTCCGGACTGGGTATTTGGGGAGGAAAATTCCGGATCGGGTCGCGTTCCGAATATATTATCGTAAACTTAGAATAACATGAGTTTCGTCACGCGGACGCGCATTATGTGGAATAGTTTTTGTATCCTATGATCAATAAGGATATTCTTAAGATAAAAACATGGAAGCAACGTTAACAAACATCAGCTGCCGGTACCGCGCCCCCGTCAGGTACGTTGTCTTTGCCGCGGGATTTCTTTTCGTTGGAGGCGTAGCGGCATTCTTCTTCGCGGTGTTGACACCCTGGATATTCAGGGCGATCATGATATTCTTAATGACCGTGGGATTCATGGGCGGCCTTGCGTTCCTCGCGGCATACATAAAAAGCTTCGGAGGTTGCATCAGTTTTTCGCAGGACGCGGTCATGCTGCCTTACAGGCGAAAATGGCAGTCCGTAATGCTGGCATATTCCGATATCTCGATCGCCGAAGAAATGCACGATTACGGAAGGCGGCTGACCATCTCGACCAGGGACGGCCGAGACTATGTCCTTGACGAAACATGGACCCCAAAGGGACGGTTCGACGAGATACTTGCCATATTCAGGGAAAAGACGCAAGCTTGAGTCAACTGGTTATGAGTGAGGTGCGGAGCAATGTTCCGCATTTTTTATTCCCTATTTCAGGAATGGTGCCAGCGAGTGCGGGGTAGTTTGCAAATTGCCAAATAATCAATTATCAATTGTTTTGCTTAGCAAAATAATCACCGACCGAGCGCCGGCCGTCAGCCTCAGGCTGACGGAGGCATTTTGCGAGGAAGGCAATTAAAAGGATTGATTCCCCGAAGCTTGATTCGATATATCTAAAATTATTCCATTGAATACCTCGTAGTTTGCTGCGAGGCAGTTTATTTTATTACTATCTTTGGAGCCGCTATGGATTGGTTGGTAGATTTGGGATATTGGGGGCTGCTGCTGGGCACTTTCCTCGGGGGGACGATCCTGCCGCTCGGTTCGGACTTTCTTATCATCGGGCTGCTGTTGGGCGGCGGAAATCCGTGGATATGCCTCCTGATGGCGACCGTCGGCAACGGTACCGGAGCGTTGACATCATACCTGTTGGGATGGTTCGCAAAATGGGAGTGGCTGGAAAAATGGTTCAAGATCAAACCCGAGACGCTAGAAAAACAGAAGGCCAACGTCGACAAATACGGGGTATGGGGAGCCTTCTTCTCGTGGGCGCCGATAGCGGGACAGGTGTTCATGGTCGCCTTGGGGTTCTACAAAGTCAAACCCAAAACCACCGTATTGCTGACATACGCGGGGTGTTTCTGCCGTTTCTTCGTCTGGGTACTTCTCTACATTCACTACGGACAGGATTTTATCGACTGGCTGAGACTCTATACGGCTATTTGAGCTTCTTTTCCAGATAATCCCTCACGACGGCGGCTTCATTGCCGAGCGGGTTTTTGGCGGCATATAGCAGAGTCGCCCCGTTTTTACTTTCAACCAGACGGACAAAATCCGCCGTTGCCGGATTCCCGGCGAGTTCCTGCGTATAACGTTTCATGAATCCGGCATGACGACCGTCCATATTTTCGTGATACCACTTGCGCAGTTCATTCGACGGGGCTATCTCCTTTGCCCAGTAATCCATTTTGAGATTTTCCTTTTTGATGCCGCGCGGCCAGAGGCGGTCCACAAGAATGCGGTAACCGTCAGACGGTTCCGGCTCGTCGTAAGCCCGTTTGATATTTATCCTTATCATAATGCCTGATTTTAAGGCACCATGTTTCAAAAACTATTCCACTGTAACCGACTTGGCCAGATTGCGCGGCTGGTCGACGTCCTTTCCCTTGCAAACTGCGATGTGGTAGGCCAGCAACTGCAGCGGAATGGCCGTCACCAGCGGTTCGAGGCAGGCCGGGACAGCCGGAAGTTCGATCACCTGGTCTGCAAGGTCCGAAATGACCGTGTCGCCCTCCGTGACAAGCGCCACGATATACCCGCGACGCGCCTTTATCTCCTGGATATTGCTCAACACCTTCTCATAGATGCCGTTGCGCGGCGCGATGACCACCACCGGCATCTCGGTATCGATCAGCGCGATAGGCCCGTGTTTCATCTCGGCGGCAGGGTAGCCCTCCGCATGGATGTAAGATATCTCTTTAAGTTTGAGCGCTCCCTCGAGCGCCACCGGATAGCTGTAGCCGCGCCCCAGGTAGATGAAATTCCGGGCGTAGGTGAACCTCTGCGCAAGGCGCGCTATATGTTCGTCCAACTCCAACAGGCGCCCCATCTTGTCGGGGATCGACCAGAGTTCCCGCGATGTTTCGCGCAGTTTTTCCTCAGAGACAAAACCTTTTTCTTTTGCAAGGGCGAGCGCAAACATCATCAGTACAGCGACCTGGCCAGTAAAAGCCTTCGTGGATGCAACGCCTATCTCGGGACCGACATGTATGTACGAGCCGGTGTGCGTAGCGCGCGGAACGGACGAGCCGACCGCATTGCAGATACCATAGATGAACGCCCCCTTAGACCTGGCTAGCTCCACGGCCGCCAGCGTGTCGGCAGTTTCTCCGGACTGGGAAATGGCTATCACGACGTCGCGGTCGTCGATCACAGGATCGCTGTAGCGGAATTCCGAAGCATAAGCCACCTCTACCGGAATGCGGCAGAAACTCTCGATAAGCTGTTTGCCGATAAGCCCGGCGTGCCACGACGTCCCGCAGGCGACTATTATAAAACGGCGGGCAGTAAGCAGCCTGTCGCGGTGCTCCGCCACAGCCGAAAGTGAAACGTCCCAGTTCCCGGGGCATATGCGGCCGCGCATGCAATCGCGTATACAGGCGGGCTGGTCGTAGATCTCCTTGAGCATAAAAAACGGGAAACCGCCCTTTTCCATCCGTCCCATGTCGAGATCGAGTTTATGTATCTCGGGAGCCATACGGACATTGTGCAGATCGACGACTTCGAGTTCCTCACCGCGGCGGACGATCGCGACCTCCTCGTCATTAAGATACACCACCCGGTCGGTATATTCCGCGATGGGAGTGGCGTCGGAAGCTATGAAAAATTCGCCGTCGCCTATACCTATCACGAGTGGGCTGCTCTTGCGGGCTGCGATTATCTGTCCGGGATCATCCCTGTCCATCACGGCTATCGCATATGCACCTATTACTTCGTCGAGGGCAAGTTGCACGGCTGTTTTCAGGTCTATGCCGTTACACTCCCGGATGTATTCTATCAACTGTACGAGGACTTCCGTGTCGGTGTCGCTGCGAAACGCGCACCCTTTTTCAGCAAGTTTTTCACGGAGGACCGCATAGTTCTCAATGATTCCGTTATGTACGAGCGCCAGTTTCCCCGAAGGCGAACAGTGGGGATGGGCGTTTCTCTGGCATGGCTCGCCGTGAGTCGCCCAGCGCGTGTGCGCTATCCCCGCGCACCCCGAAACGTCTTTATCTTTCGCCAATCCCTCGAGTTCGGCGACCTTGCCTTTTGCCCTGTATACGTTCAGGCTCCCGTCAGCGGCCGCCAGCGCGACGCCGGCGCTGTCGTAGCCCCTGTATTCAAGCCTTTTAAGTCCTTTGATAAGGATAGGGTAGGCTTCCCTCTCTCCCACGTATCCAACTATACCGCACATCCTTATATAAGTTTTTCAATCCTGCTTATCAGTTCGTCGCCGAGCGCGCGCTTGACGACTATATGGTCCTTGACGGCCGTGACGAACGAATTGGTTTCGAAATCGCCGCGCACACCTTCGAAATCGAGACGTTTGTCGTGGTCCGAGCCGTCAACGCCGAACCCCGTCATCGCAGTGAGTGAAAACTCCTTACGTGCGTCCTCATAAAGCATCTCGTCAAGCCCTATGACCGAATCCTGCCAGCCGCGGACCGTTTCGATTATCTGTGCAGCGGTTATTTCCGGCAATGACACGCCGTAATAAGATTCCCACATGCTGCAGACCCATGCCCACTCCATATCGTAATAGCGTCTGTGCATGTCGCGGAAAAATTCCTCCACGGCAGACAATCCGGTAATCCCGCCGCTTTCTATCGAGTCCATCAAGCCTTCCAAAGCCTGTTTGGGGATTATCAGCCCCGACAGGTCGAGCCATTCGCCTTCACAGTACGATTCGGTGGGCAGCAGGCGTTCGCGCACTTCTTCTATGGAACGGAAGCGCGTTTCCTCGAGCCGCTTGATGATCGAATTTCCCATGAACTTGCGGACAGCCATGTTATAATACTCCAGCGCATTGTGCAGCGACGTGCCTTTGATGCGCGTGTTCTGGTAATAATACACCTCTGATATCTCTCCGGAAACGGACTGCAGCTCGCCGAGTATCTTCAGCGCCTTCATCATCTTGCATACAGAGTAGGGACTCAGCAGGTTGTAGTTTATCATGTCGAGGCGGTGCGGGTCGGTGCGCTTGTCGCGCCTTGGCCACTTCTGCGCGTCGCGGATAGTCCCCACGCTGCGCAGGTTGACGCCGGGGACAAGCCATGTTTCGTCGTTGTTCTCTATAAGGTACGAAAACGGCATATCCGACGTGTCGCTGTGGTGGTAGTGGCGGCCCATTACCAGCGAAAACGCACCCACACGCGCAGGCCACAGGATATACGAGTCGCTGGTTGTTTTCGAACCGCGTTCGACGATACCCTGGTGGATGGGTCCCAGCTTGTACATGTGGTTGCTCTGGTTCGAACCGCTGCCGGCGTTCAGGAACGAAAACATTCCCGCTATCAGCAGGCTGCTCTTGTGCATCGAAACCGTGAAAGGCCCCGCGAAAATGGCGCAGGCCTCGCCGTTCTCGAAAGCGCAATTGCTGAAGAGAAGCGAATCGTGAGCCATGTAGTTAAGCGACACGTGGCACGCCTGCCCCACGAAACACCTCACGAGTTTGGCGGCGTCCGACACCGTCGCGCCCGACGAAACAATGAACTCCTCGGCGATGACGCTGTCGCCGATATACACCGGAGCCGCGGCGTTGCTGTTTATGGACCCGTTCTGCAGGCGGGTGCAGTTTTCTATCGTGGTGTGGTCGCCGATGCGCACGTCGCGGATGACGCTCGTGTTGACGATGCGGACATTCCGGCCGATAGTCCCGCGTTCCGACGAGACGCTTCCGGCATAGTCGGCGATCATTCCGCGAAGCCGTTCTGTCAGCCTGGGGCGGTGGCGGTACATGGCTATAACATAGGCCAGCGATGCCGAAAGGTTGTCGTATAGCGGAACTTCGCGGCCGCCTGTTTCGTTCAGTACGGCAACCTGGATGTTATTGCCGAACGAAGAACGCCCTTCGCACACGATCCGGTTCACATTTTCGATGTAGCTGCCGCCGCCGATATCGTAATTGGCGATATAATTCTGAACGCCGTCGATAAGTACGCCGTCCCCGATACTACAGTTATGCAACACAGCGCCATGGATGCCGCTATGCTTGGTGACACCGCCGGGAAGAGAGAACTCTCCGGCGAAAGAGCCGAGTTCGATATCGCCTGAGAAACAGGTGCGCGTAATATGTTCCGCCGTAAAATCCTCAGGAACGAGAATGCGTTCCCAATCGTCGGCAGAACAACCGGCATTCCGCAGCGAAGATATCTCCCCGGCGGTCAGACGTCGTTTATTCATACAGGAATGCGGCGCTATTGGTTTAGGGGTGGTTGGCCGCTGGTTACAAAGATACAAATTTCAGAGAATTTATATGAAAGTGACTGTTAAATTTACCTCTCCGCCTTACCCTGCGACGCATAACGGCGACAGACGGGGCTTGCCAGCGGCTATAATTCATCGAGCGGATTCCAAAAACCGTTTTCCATTTCCTAATCAAAAGAATACCCGCTACGCGGTTGCGGCAGCGGGTATTCCATGACCAATATTTACATCTGTTATTGAGCCTTCATTTTAGCTTCGAATTCCCGCTCGACATCGATATAGCCGTCGTCCGCCACATCGTAAATAACCTTCACGATTTCGCCTCCGGCGAATGGATATTTGTAGCCGTAATCGCTGCTCACGGGGTCGCCGGTATCGTATCCCACGCAGAGTCCTTCGCCGCTGTTCAGGGAGAAACGTCCGAACTGCGTGCGGAATGGAGCCTGGGCAACCATCTTGTCGTCGACATATAGTTTCATCGTACCGATGCATTCGGCCTTTTCGGTCATTTTTTCTTTAGTGAATTCCACGCCGATTATATGCTTGCCGGTCGGCATGGCGTAGCTCAGCCGCTGCAGAGGATTAAGCCCCAGGAAGTTGTATTCGAAGTTCACCTTGTCGTCTTTCAGATACATGGTATAACCGCCGAAACGCGAACCCTGCGATACGATAACACCTTTGGCGCCGGACTTCAAATCGACTTCTGCCAAGATCTTGAACGATCTCGCGGCTGTACGGACGGCATTGGCCTCAGGCACTTCGGTCGTATTGGGATAATAGGTATAGCGTCCGTCCGCAGGCACTGCCGGATCGTATTCATACTTGATATACTCGAGGATGCTCAGATCGTTCAAGGGAAGTACGTTGTATTTTTTGGCCTCTTCCATCTACAACTTTTTCATTTCCTCCACCTTTTCGGGGTATTTAGCCGCCAGATTGGTAGCCTGCGAACGGTCGACATCGGTATGGTACAACTCCCATTTGTCCTGGTCGAAATGGCCTAGGTTCGAAGGCATCGGCCCGTGCGCTGCGGTTGCCATCCAGCCCTCTTTCCAAAGCCCGCGTGTGCCGAGCATTTCGAAATACTGGATCTTCTTTTCGGTGGGCGCGGCTGCGTTGTCGAAGCTCGAAACCATCGAGACACCCGCCAGCGGGGTCTGTTTGATACCGTGCACCACTTCCGGCATTTTTACGCCGCAGGCTTCCAGGATGGTGGGCACGATATCGGTGCAATGGTAATACTGGCTGCGCATTTCTCCGCGTGCCTTGATGCCGGCGGGCCATGAGATCACGAGCGGGTCGCAGGTGCCGCCGCTATAGCCAGAATAGCGTTTGAACATCTTGTATGGCGTCGAGAATGCCATCGCCCAACCGGTCGGATAATGGTTGTATGTATCGGGAGTGCCCAACTTGTCCATCATAGCTATATTGTTCTTGATATCATCGGGATACGAATTGAAATAGTAAGTTTCGTTGATCGTGCCGTTCGGGCTGCCTTCGCCCGAAGCGCCGTTGTCGGCACAATAGATAACCAGGGTATTATCCAGCTGTCCAGACTCTTCCAGATAATCGATCAGGCGGCCCACCTGAGCGTCGGTGTATTCCGAGAAACCGGCGAACACCTCGGCCATGCGTGAGAACAGTTTCTTTTCATCCGCCGAAAGCGTATTCCACGGGCGAACCATATCCAACTCGGAAGCAACCCCCTTGGGCAGCGGGTTTTCCTGCGTCAGTTTGGTGCCTTTCGGAAGGACGCCTTTGTCGATCATGCGTTTCAGCACCCATTCGCGATAGGCATCGTAACCGGCGTCGAACTTGCCCTTGTATTTGTCGATGTATTCCTGCGGGGCCTGATGAGGCGCGTGGTTTGCACCGGGATTATACCACATATACCACGGCTTGTCGGGGCTGGCCTGTTTCGAGTCGCGTATGTACTGGATGGCTTTGTCAGCCAGGTCTTTCGACAGATGGTAACCTTCCTCCGGCAGATAGGGCTGTTCGACAGTGTGGTTGTCTTCGGTCAGCGCGGGATACCATTGGTTGCTTTCGGCGCCCACGAATCCGTAAAAACGGTCGAAGCCAAGTGCGAGCGGCCAATTCTGTTTGGTAGCGCCCATACCGAAAGCGTCTACGGGCACATTATGGTTTTTGCCTATCCAGAAAGTCGACCATCCGGCATCGCGCAAAACGGTGGCGACCGATGCATTGGATTCGGGGATATGTCCGCTGTAGCCGGGGAAGCCTGTCGCCGATTCGGAAATACTTCCATAACCGTTCTGATGATGGTTGCGTCCCGTGAGCATGCACGAACGCGTGGGTGACGAAACCGAAGTCGTATGCCACTGCGTGTAGGTGATGCCGTTGGCAGCCAATTTGTCCAGAGTCGGCATGTTGACCGCTCCGCCATAGGTTGACCAGGTGGCCTGGCCGGTATCGTCATAGAGGACCACCAGCACGTTGGGAGCGCCTTTGGGTGCTTTCGGATAGAGGAATGCGTTCCAGTCCGGCGTCGAGTTCCGGATGTCGAGTTCAATGGTGCCCTGGAATTTTTCACCCGGTTGCTGGGCTATAGCCTGTTGCCCGCACATACCGATGGAACACAAGGCCGTTGTTGCCAACAATGCCTTGTTTTGATGCGATTTACCAAAATCTTTCTTCATAGGATATAATTTAAGCAGAAATGTCCGGCGAGTTCCAATACAAATTTTATTCCATTTTTCTTTTAAGCAGATGTTCGCCGCTCTCATTACTCGATCGATATCCGTTTGGGGTGATTATGAATTTGCAAAACCGTTATTTCGATTAAATTGAGTAACTTTGCGATTGCTTGTAATGAAGTATTTACTGGATTAATCATATGTCTCCGAGCAAAATAGCTCTTACTGTACACCAACAAAAATATTTGGCATGGGAACTTACTCGCCGCCGCAGTACTTCTGACGACGAGAAATTTACCAGTGTATTATCTGAGGCTCAGGTGGACTTGAATCCCCATCAGGTGGAAGCGGCGTTATTTGCATTCCGTTCACCGTTAAGCATGGGGGCAATACTTGCCGATGAGGTAGGGCTTGGCAAAACTATCGAGGCGTCATTGGTAATCTCCCAGCAATGGGCAGAGCGTAGACACCATATACTCATTATTGCCCCTGCTACCCTCCGTAAACAATGGAGTGTGGAGCTGGAAGAAAAATTCTTTCTGCCGTCGATTATTTTAGAGCGCAAAAATTTCAATGCGATATTAAATGCAACATATCGCAATCCATTCGATAATATCGAAAAAATTGTCATATGTTCATATCAATTTGCAAAAAAGCAGGCCCAACATATCTTAAAAGTACCTTGGGATTTGGTCGTTATTGACGAAGCCCACAAGTTGCGGAACGTCTACAAAACGGGAAATAAAACCGCTCTGGCGCTAAAAGAGACTCTGCAGCCATTCAAAAAGCTCTTGCTTACCGCCACCCCGTTGCAGAACGACATAAAGGAGCTATACGGACTGATCTCAATCATAGATAATGACTATTTCGGCAATCTGAATAGTTTTGGCAGTCAATACAGCAAAATCTCACTGCGAAATTCGGATTCATATTCTGAGTTAAGGGAGAGGATTAAACCCGTTGTCCACCGCACGTTGCGAAGCGAAGTACAAGAGTATGTGAAATATACTGAACGTACTCCGTTCGTTCAAGAGTATTTTCCGAGCGATGCGGAAATGACGCTTTCTGAAAAAATAACTGAATATCTTCGTCGCAAAGAGTGTTATGGCCTCCCGAAATCACAGCGTGCACTGATAACGCTTGTTCTGCATAAGTTGCTGTCCTCGTCTACGTTTGCCATTGCAGGAACTTTACAAACCATTATTGGTCGCCTCGAGCAAATAGTCGAGAAGCAATATGATGCCGAAACCTTCGAGGAGGCATTACAAACCAATTTCGAAGAGTTTGAAGAGTATGTGGATGAGTTTGCCGACGAGTCAGATGATGCTCCCGATACAGCTGAACCTGAATATACTCCTGAACAAATAGAAGAAATCAAGTTGGAGGTTAAGGAGCTTAAGGAATTCCATCGGTTGGCCTTGAGTATCGCCACGAATAGTAAGGGTGATTGTCTTTTGAAGGCACTGGAGGTATCTTTCGCCAATAAACGCAAAAGAGGTGAACTGGAAAAAGCACTTATATTCACCGAGAGCACTCGCACTCAGGAATATATCAAAACAATTCTGGAAGATAATGGCTATAAAGGTAAAATAGTCCTTTTCAATGGCAGTAATAATGACGCAGGCTCCAAAGCAATCTATAAAAGCTGGCTGGAGCGAAATGCGAACAGTTCTAAAATAACCGGCTCAGTCACTGCGGACAAGCGTCAGGCATTAGTCGATTTCTTCAAGCATGACGCCCAGATAATGATTGCTACCGAGGCTGCATCAGAGGGTATTAACCTGCAGTTCTGCTCGTTGGTCGTCAATTACGACTTGCCTTGGAATCCACAGCGTGTTGAGCAGCGAATTGGCCGTTGCCATCGCTATGGCCAGCAGAGCGACGTAGTAGTAGTCAACTTTGTCAATAAAGAGAATTATGCCGACCAGCGCGTCTATGAGTTGCTGGATCAGAAATTCAACCTGTTCAAAGGTGTATTCGGCGCCAGCGACGAGGTGCTCGGTATTGCCGAGAATAGCCTCGATTTTGAGCGCCGGATTTTGGATATTTACCAAAAATGCCGCCGCAGGGAAGACATTGATGCCGCTTTCGATGCTCTGCAAGAAGAGATGCGCGAGAGTATAGATAAGAAGATGGAGAAAACGCGGGCATCCCTGATCGAGCATTTCGACGAAGATGTAGTGAATAAGCTGCGACTGCGTAAAGAAGCCGACGAAAGCCGCCTATCCCAATTTCAAAAAATGCTATGGCAACTCACTGTAAATAGTATTGGCGAATGTATAACGATTGAAGACGAGGCTAACTATACTTTTCGTTTGAATCGGATACCGTCCCCTCAGGCCCCTATAGATATTGGGCATTACCAGATTGGACGAGATGTGGGCGAAGGTTATATGTATCGATTAAGCCACCCGCTGGCCGAGATTGTTGTAGAAAGAGCCAAACAGGCCAAAACTAATATTGAAGAGGTGACATTCGACTATACCAACCATCCCGCGAAAATCACCATTTTGGAACAGCAGAAAGGGAATAGCGGCTGGTTGGCGGTGCGTCTGGTATTATTCGATTCACTGAAAGACAGCGAGGAGCATCTGGTATTTGCAGCAATTGATGATAAAGGCGATGTTCTGGACGGTGACTTTACCAGCAAACTGCTTTCGGTATCTGGAATGGCGACACACGCATTTCCCGGAATCCCCGAGCGCAAACTTTATGACATTCTTACTGAAGAGCAAAACAAGGTCTATAAAATCCTTGAAGAGCGCAATAATCTGTATGTCAATGAAGAAATAGCCAAGGTGGAGCGCTGGGCCGAAGACCGCATTTATGCCGTAGAGCAAGAGTTAAAAGATATAAAGCGCACTATCCGCGAGAAAACCCGCACGGCCAAGCTAATGACCGAATCCGAAAAAGTTGAGGCGATACAAAACGAGATAAAAAGCCTGACTAAGCTCCAGCGTACCAAGCGCAACGAAATATTCGAGGTAGAAGATGAAATCGAACGCCGCCGCGACGAGATTATTACCCGGATTGCCGCTGCGCTCAAACAGCAGATCACCGAAAAAGAATTGTTCACCATCCGCTGGCGCATTGAATAATTAGGATAACTTTGTAGAGCGAGAAATTAAACAATATATATGACCCAGTTTGAAAATTTCAAGAAGACCCTTGAGGAACTTTTCATGCTCGATCAGGCCGAGTTGGATTTTGGTATTTACCGGATCATGAACCAGAAGCGGTCGGAAATCAACCGCTATCTGGATACCGATCTGGTACGCCATGTCCGCGAAGTTCTGGAAAGCAATGCCGGAGGCAAGCGTACATCGCTGGGCCACGACATCGAAGAGGCAAAGAAAGGGGCAATTGCGGCCGGCTATGACCCTGAAACGTCGCCCAAGGTCGTGCAGCTGCGCAAGGAATTGGCCGAACTGGGCAATGCTGAGGATTTGGAGGCTGAGGTATTTTCACATCTGGCTACATTCTTCCGTCGTTATTACGACAGCGGCGATTTTATCAGCCAGCGACGCTATAAGAAGGATGTCTATGCCATTCCCTACGAGGGCGAGGAGGTGAAACTTTATTGGGCCAATGCTGATCAGTATTACATCAAGACATCTGAATTTTTCCGCAACTATTCATTTAAGCTTTCTGACGGCAAGCGCGTAATTTTCGATCTGCGCGAAGCATCGACAGAGCAGAATAACAACAAGACACAGGGCGACAAGGTGCGTCGGTTTGCCATCGCTTCAGAGAACCCTGTTGAAGTTATTGGCGATGAGCTGCACATCGGGTTTACTTACGAACCTTACGACAAAAAGGTTAAGCAACCCGATTTGATGGCAGAGGCTTTTGCCGTGATCAAACCTGCCGTACCGGCAACGTTCGCAGAGGTATTCGCTTTACGTGCCACCGAGAAGAACTCTAACCGTACCCTGATCGAGAAACATCTGAACGATTATGTGAGCCGTAATACTTTCGACTATTTTATTCACAAGGATTTGCGAGGCTTCCTGAGCCGCGAATTGGATTTTTATATCAAGAACGAGATCCTGTTTATTGATGATATCGATGCCCGGTCGGATGGAGAATTCCTGAAATATCTTTCGACGATCAAGGCGGTGAAAGCTGTCGGGGTGAAGATCATTGAGTTTCTTAGCTCATTGGAGGATTTCCAGAAAAAACTGTGGCTGAAAAAGAAATTTGTCGTCGAGGCCAACTATTGCATCACTCTCGACCGTGTACCTGCTGATCTGTACCCAGATATTGCGGCCAACGATGCCCAACGTGAAGAATGGGTGCGCCTGTTTGCCATTGACGAAATCAAGGCGACGAGCGATTTGATGGACGGACGAGTGGCGTACAGCAAACCTCTGAGCGTGAAATTTCTCGAAGAGAATAAGTTTTTGGTATTGGATACCGCATTTTTCAGCGACGATTTCAAACAGCGGCTATTAGCCCAGATAGACGATATCGATGCTCAATCGGACGGGTTGCTTATTTCGAGTGAGAACTTTCAGGCGCTCAACCTGCTGCAGGAGAAATACAAGGAGCAGGTAAAGTGTATTTATGTCGATCCTCCATACAATACGAGTGCGAGTGAAATAATTTACAAAAATGAGTACAAAGATTCTTCGTGGTTGAGCCTTATGAATGACCGAATCAAGTTCGGTAAGGCTCTGTTGAATGAAACCGGTGTTCAGTGTACTACCATTGACGACGTTGAACACTGTAAGCTAAATCTACTATTATCATCGAACTTTAACTCTACTCCAGAAACTGTTGCTATAAGAATAAAACCGTCCGGACGGCCAATCCCCAATGGATTTGCCATATCACACGAATATGCACTATTCAGTAAGGCTAATGACGATATAGCTATTCAAAGGCTTTCTCATAACACAGAGCAATCCGCTCGTTATAGAGAGAGAGACGATAACGGTAGCTTTTTTTGGGAAATGTTCAGAAAAGCAGGTTCAAATTCATTCCGTGAAAATAGGCCTACGATGTATTACCCCTTCTTCCTCAATGAAACAACAAAAAAATTGAGGATGCCAGACCTAAAGTTCAACAATACCACACAGAGGTATGATATTCTTGAAGACTTAAATGCTGGAGAAATAGCAGTATGGCCCACAAAAGATGACGGAGGGGAGGGATGCTGGTACTTTGGAGTCGAACGAACCAAAGAGTTGGTCGATGAGTTCAAAGCCGTAAAACAAAGTGACGGAGGGTATTATATATATTACAGAAGAAGACCCAACGAGGGAGTCCAACCATCCACTTTTTGGGAAGACTCAAAGTATTCTGCAACGGAACACGGGACAGCGCTCTTAAAAAAGATTTTTGGAGAGCAAGAAATATTTTCATATCCTAAATCAATTTTCGCAGTTGAAGATTGTCTCAAAGTCTCAGGGGCATACAGCCAGTCACTTATTCTTGATTTTTTCGCGGGTAGCGGGACGACAGGACATGCCGTCATCAACTTGAATCGCGACGATGAGGGTAATCGCAGATATATCCTCGTTGAAATGGGCGAGTATTTCGATACCGTCACCAAGCCGCGCATCCAGAAGGTAATATATTCCAAAGACTGGAAAGCAGGCAAGCCTGTAAGTCGTGAAGGGTCATCGCATTGTTTCAAATACCTGCGTCTGGAAAGCTACGAGGATACGCTCAACAACCTTGTGGTAAAAGAAGATAAAACCCAGCGCCTTGCACTTGGAACATCTCCGGTGTTTGGAGAATCGTTCCTGCTTGGTTATATGCTCGACGCCCAGACCCGCGACAGCCTTTTCAACACCGATTGGTTCCGCAACCCGTTCGATATGTCGCTCAACATCACGCGAGGCAATGAAACCACGCGCCGACGCATCGATCTGGTCGAGACGTTCAACTACCTGATAGGTCTGAATGTCGAAGCCATAAGCTGGCCCCGCGAAGGGATATGCACCGTAGTAGGCACGACGCGCAACGGCGGTTCGGGTGGACGCGGCGAAAAAACTTTGGTCATCTGGCGCGATTGCGAAAAGATCGACAATGCCAAGCTCGACGACTTCTTCCGCCGCAGTGCTTACTCGGCTCGCGACAACGAATTCGACCGCATCTATGTCAATGGAGACTCGAATATCGAAAATCTCCGTACGTCCGACGACCATTGGAAAGTAGTTCTCACGGAAGAGGAATTCTCGAAACGAATGTTTGAAATGTAAGCGATGGCAAAAAAACAAAAGCAACAACAGCAAGATGTTCTGAGGCTGTCGCATGCGCTGGTGCTCAATCGCTACATTCTCGA
>JAVBRB010000021.1:0-32786 GCA_031548515.1 Rikenellaceae bacterium
TCTTTTCGCCATCCATGGGAATATAGCATTCTCGTATGATCTCATACATCATATCTTCGGGAAAATCGAAGTCGTGTTTTACCGTGGTATATAACCATCCGGGCTGACCATCGGCAATAGTCGGGTCTATATATTCTTCGCCAGCGGGAATATCAAAGTCGAGCGGATAGTCAAAAAGATCAAGGTCGTAAAAATCTTCGAGAAAATTCATCTGTGTGCTATCCTGCGGCATGAACCTCACATAAAGATCCGTAGGCTGTAATACCCGGGTTCCATTAAATTCGTCATAGACAGCCTGCATATTCTCGAGAGCATAAGGGTCGGGAAGCGAATCGAATGCAGTGAGATCATCGTTAGAACGGGTTTGCACTGAAGGATTTGCAAAGTCCTTAGCCTGTTCCAGCTCCTCAAACTCCGCACAGGACGCTAAAAATAACGCAACAAGCAAAATCGGAGTTAGTAGTCTTTTTATAATCATTTAGGTTAGTTCAAATTGTGTTCGACATAATATTCAATCGTTAATATCCTCAGGTAGGATTTCAAAGACCCAAGAGTATCTTACATCAAAAAAGGCACCATGAGCAGGAATATCATAATAAAGCCATAAAGACTTTTCAAAGAACCTTTGATCAGGTAATCCTCGGTTCAAATAATTCCACGTTTTCAATACCTCTTCAGATTCAGATGATATCTGCCAATGGACATCTTCTCCATAATTGTCGATAATTTTTTTAAAATAATAGTTAAACGATAGATTGTTTCTAGAATCAAAACTACTGCTAAATATACTAACAGAATCACCCGGGGCGATTGCGAATATTTGATATTCCAATGCATGTATTGAATAATAAGGATATCTCAGAATCAATGTTTGTTCAGTGCCATTTTTTACGTACCATCGCCAACTATTTTGTACTGGATCACACGACACGCACAACAGAGCAGCTCCCAAAAACAATATTATATTTTTCATAGCTGTAAATTTCAAAATATTTAATAGGGTTTTATAAAGTTAGTCATTATTATCTTGACACACAACAAATTTCGCGCATTCAGACCAAATAAGACATTAATAAACCTTTACACAACATTCAGGTCTAGCGGATATTCGAACAACTCGAGACCACATCCAAATCTCAGCACATCCAACTGCAGGCTGTCCTGTAGTAAAAATCTCACATAAAGATCAGTTGGTTGTAAAATGACATTGCCGCTACCATAAGTGTCATAGACCGCCTGCATAACTTCCAGACCATATGGATTCCGCAATGTGTCGAATGTACCATCTTCGCCGCCGGAACGTGTTTGTACGGCAAAAAGTGATTCTGTTTCTTTTGCATTATCTAAATCGGATTCTTCAATCTGCGAACAACCGACCATTAATAATATGGACAGTATATATAAGGATAATTTCTTCACAATAGTTTGGATTGGTTGGCGTTAGCACTAAATTATTATTGGATATCTTCCGGCAAAATTTCAAAAAACCAAGTAACGTCAATGTTATCTCCTTTTGACGACTGCTTGCGTTGCCACGAACCCTCTTTGAAAAATTGCTTACCAGGCAAATCCTTATTCAAATAATCCCATTTGACTAACGTGGTTCCGTTACTGGATAATACTTCAAAGTATATATCTTCTTCTGCCAAACCGTGCCAGAATCTACGTATTAATTCAAAGTTGGGTATTTTTTCAATATCAGTAGAAGTGAAGCCAAGGGGGATAGCGTCTCCCGGTGAAATATTATTATCAAGAGGATATGATTGAATTACGCTATATGGCGGGATTGTTATTGTCAATGTTTGATTTGTGGAGTTTTTGATACGCCAAGCACCTCCGTTCGGGTCGGGAGGCTCCGGGCCACATTGAAATCCCAAAGACATTATGCCAAGAAGTAATATTAGCTTTTTCATAGCGGCAAATTTCAAGATATTAAATCGGGTTTCTGTAAAGCTAATCATTATTATCTTGACACACAACAAATCTCGCGCATTCAGACCAAAGAAGACATTAATGAACCCTTAAGCGATATTCAGGTCTAGCGGATATTCGAACAACTCGAGACCATATTCAAGTCTCAGCACATCCAACTGCAGGCTGTCCTGCGGCAGAAATCGCACATACAGATCAGTCGGCTGCAACACCTTATTACTATTACTGTATGTATCGTAAATATCCTGCATAACTTCCAGCGCATATGGATTCGGAAGAGTATCGAATGTAGCAGGATCTTCACCGGAACGGGTTCGTTCCGAAACCACGTCCATTTCTTCAACTTGTACCGGTTCTTCGAATTCAGCGCATCCAGTTAAAACAAATACAAATATTGTAATGCAATATAGTACTCCTTTCATAATCATTTAGGTTGGTTAGCGTTAGCACTAAGCCTTCATTGGATATCTTCCGGAAGAATCTCAAAAACCCAAATATATTTTTTATCAACCTCTTGACTGGATACGTTGATTTTATAATGAAACCATGAAGATTCTTTAAAAAACTGTTTACCAACTAAATCACGGTCGACATACCTATATTGTTTCAATAAACCATCTTCTTCAGATACCACATTGAAAGCAACATCTTCACCACACTCTTCTATCATCCGTTGACCAAAATAATCAAAAGATACTATCTTGGAAGGAGGAAAATTAGTTCCATAAATTTCAATAGAGTCCCCTGGAACAATCGAACGTACCGTAGATCTAAAAGGATTATCAATCTTCAGTGTTTGTTCTGTATTATTTTTAACAAACCAATGTGCTTTGTTGTAATTGAGTGGAGGATCACATGACACACACAACAAAGCGGCTCCTAAAAACAATATTAGCTTTTTCATAGCTGCAAATTTCAAAATATTAAATCGGGTTTCTGTAAAAATAGCCATAAAAAGCCGTTTTTACAAACACCTTTCTAAAAATCATTATCTTTGTAGCTTAAACGCATTATATACATGATGAGAATCACGAAAACAATCCTGTTTGCGGCCGCTCTTTTCGCGGCGGCACAGTTGCAGGCCCAGAAGATAACCCGCGCCGAATACCTCCAGCGCTACAAGGATATAGCCATTGAACACATGGAACGCTACGGCATTCCGGCAAGTATCAAAATGGCGCAGGGCATGCTCGAAAGCGACAACGGCAACAGCCGCCTCGCCGTCGAAGCCAACAACCATTTCGGCATCAAGTGCAAGAAGGACTGGACGGGCGAGACCATCTCGCACGACGACGACGCGTTGGGCGAATGCTTCCGCCGTTACGCCTCAGCTGAAGATTCGTGGAACGACCACTCGGAGTTCCTCGACAAGGGACAGCGTTACCAGTTCCTGTTCGACCTCGAGCCGAACGACTACAAGGGATGGGCCGAAGGCCTGAGCAAGGCGGGCTATGCTACAAATCCGCGCTATCCCGAAATGCTGATAAAGATAATCGAGGACAACGAGTTGTATCTTCTCGACCAAGGGAAACAGATACCGTTGGTCGAGATAATAGCCCGCGAGGAGGTGCAGAAGACCGGACCGGACTATGAACTGCTGACGACGGAACAGGTCGACGCTGATAACTACGTCATCTCGATGTACAACCACAACGGATACGAGATCTACAGCAACAACGGATCGCGTTTTGTCGTGGCACGCGAGGGCGACGACATGGCCAAGATATCGTGGCTTTTCGGCATCCCCGAGAAGAAGCTGCGGCGGTACAATGATCTGAACACGACGCAGAACATCTCGGCCGGCAACATGGTTTACATACAGCCCAAGAACACACGCTCGGACAGTGGCGTGATCCTGCATACCGTAAAGGCGGGCGACACGCTGCACTCTATTTCGCAGCAGTTCGGGATAAAGATGAAGAAACTCGCACAATTGAACGGCTACGGCACCAACACGCAACTACTTCCGGGCCAACAGATAAAATTAGTATAAAAATATGGAAAGTGAGACAGGCTTAAGCCCGAAGATCCTTCAGGAAATAATCGACAAGTCGAACCTTGGACAGAAGGTTTTCGACAACACCTACGCCGTGATGCAGAAACTAAAGGAGATACTGCATGAGTTGGCGTCGGAACTCGACGAAGAACTCGAGGAGAGCCTCGACGAGCGCGTGCGCATAGAATACCGCGACCGCGGCAAATACGAAGCGCACTTCATTTTCGGCGAAAACATGCTCATCTTTTCGATGCACACGGACATCTTCAAATTCAGCCGCGAGGACACTGTATGGAAGAACGATTACATCTCCAAAACACCTGAGAACGGCTATTGCGGCATCATCAATGTGTGGAATTTTCTCAAGGATTCGTTCGAGCACAAGCGGCTGGGCGACGAGGGATATCTGGTTGCCCGTATATTCGTCAACCGTGAAATGCACTACATGGTCGAGGGCAAACGGCAGGATATCTGCACGCGCGAACGGTTCGGCACCCATCTGGTGGATAAGGAGGGCCTGACGGACATCATCGAATCGGCCATAGACTATGCGCTCCATTTCGACCTTCTGGTCCCGCCTTACGAGAGCCAGAAAGTAGTTACGGCCGAGCAGTTCAACACCAAGTTCGAGAACTCTAAAATGCAGACTGGCAAGCGGATGGGCTACGAATTCCGCACCGACGATATCGAGTAGGCGGCAACTGGCAGAAACAAAAAACGTAACTCAATGAAAAACATATAATGAGTGTGGTGGTGTCATTGCATTCTGTGTTGTCATCCCGAGGGAACTGCGAGGAAGGAAGCAGGACGAGGGACCTACCTTATATTTTATTTGTTAAGCGGTAGATTTCTCGTCGAAGCGATGCTTCTCGCTCGAAATGACAACACAAAACCCTCGCAATAAGCGAGGGTTTTGTGTTGATTATGTGCGTGTTGAAAATCTTCCGACCACTTCTGACAATTGCGTCAGGCATTTTTTGTGGGCATATCAACCTCCGGCCTATTTGAGCTTAAAACTGTCCAGAATCTTTTCCGCCACATTTTTGTAACTGTCGAACTGGTCCGTTTCGGCCGTAAAAGTCAAGACATAAACTTTTTTGTTCCTGATCGTAAAGTATTGTTCGAATTTCAAGTCAAAAACACCCTGCTTCCCTGTATACACCATTTTGTGATATTCCGCGCCGTCTTTTTCAAGCCTACTGCTTTCAATCAGATTACTGTCGGTTATCATCGTCGCCACCTGGCTTTCCGATATTCCCACATAATCGTCAAACGAAATGTCGTACCCGGAAAGGTCCTGAATCATAAGGTTTATATTCTCCCTGAACGCATCTTCAGGCGATGTCTGATTAAAAAAGAGAATAAAGCTCGCCCCTATTACACCTGTAGTGTTTACCTCCAGGCTGTCCGGATATTGGATCGTGCAGCCGCTCTGTTCCAGTGTTTCCCAATCCGTGTTTTTGTTTTTCTCGCCGCCTTTACAGGCGACCATGGCTGAGGCAAATACCACGACTACGATCAAGACAATCTTTTTCATTTTTATAATTAATTCGATGATTTTAAACTATTTCACAAGCGTCACAGAGACATTGGCAGCCTTGCCGCCGATGGGCGGCGCGAGTTTCGACAGTGTAACTTCAACCCGTCTCACCTGGGGGAAACAGGCGTAAACAGCATCGATCATACGCATTGCGGCATTTTCTATAATATTCGACGGTATGGACATCTGCTCGCGAATTATATCATAAACCTCAATGTAATTAACGGTTTGCGCCACATCGTCAGCCCCTACGGCACCCGAATCCTCTATATCAAGCACAATATCGACCGTAAAATTCCCGCCTATTTTTTTTTCGAGGTCATAGCACCCATGTGCCGCCCGAAGTTCTATCTTTTCTATTTTGACTTGATATATCATCAGAAGAGATATTTCTCGGTTTTGACTTTTGTAACCAGTCTTGAGATATCGGTCCACCCTTCTTCTCCGAAGGTTGTGCCGACAACCTCGATCACTTTTCCCGCCGTTATGGCGCCGATCGTACCGCACTGTCGCAGCGAGAGTCCCGAACAGAGTCCGTAGAGGAAGCCCGCCGCATAGAAATCGCCCGCCCCCGTAGTATCCATGCGGTTCGCGGCTTTCATGATGCCGACGTGCACGACTTCCGAACCGTTCTTTATGAGGGCGCCTTTCATACCGGTTTTGACAATGGTAAGTTCGCACATTTCAGAGATAGCCTGCAATGCGTTGAGCGGCTCTTCTTCACCTGTAAATTCATAAGCTTCCTCTTCATTTGCAAAAAGAATGTCGATGTAGCCCCTGACCAAATCCCGCAGGAATTCGATATTTTCGGCGACGACGTTGAAACTTGCAAGATCGATCGCCACTTTCAGTCCGCATGCTTTAGCCGTCGCCGCGGCTTTATGGATGAGTTCATGGTTCTGGACGAGGTAGCCTTCGAGATAGAGGCAGTCGAATCCGTTGAAGAGTTCGGGCGTGATCTCGGGTGCGGTCATTTCAAGGGCAGCCCCGAGATAGGTTACCATAGTGCGTTCTCCGTCCAGGGAGACGAGCGCCACACATCGTCCCGAGTGCTCCTTGCCCCTCATGATATGGGGTTTTACCCCAAGGTTTACGAGCGCCTGCTCGAAAAAATCGCCGGTCGTGTCACGCCCGACTTTTCCGATAAAGCCGGTCGGTGTCCCCAAGCGCGCCATCGCCCGTATCGTATTTGCCGCCGACCCGCCCAGCGACAAGGTATTAGGCAACCCGGCGACCGATTTGGATATTTCTTTCTGTTGTCCGCTTCCGACGAGGCTCATGCTGCCTTTCGGAAGCCCGAAAACGCTCAGAACCTCATCTGTATTGAGATTTACAAGCATATCGGTGAGGGCGTTGCCCATTCCTATCACGTTTTTCATTGGCCCGGTAATTGTAGAAAAGGCAAATTTAGGTAATTTTACAAAAATATATATAACTTTGTTGGGTTATTACTTTATCCAGAATCGGAGACATCCGAAACTGCGTCCGGAGCGGTCTTTGACCGGGACAGAGATCTTCCCCGGAAGGGAGGCTCGGGAGAAACAGTCGTAAACCGGCAGTTTTGGAAACTGCCGGCACGGGTTCCGGACAAATATTGTAACAGGTTTAATACAAAGCATACACAGTCAATTTTATCCAAAATTCACGCTATATGTCACAATACGAAGACGAATACGACGATTACGGCCAGGAAACCCCTGCACGGTCGTCGCTCAAGGGGTACAAGATAGTCATCATCCTGCTTGCTGTCATCCTGGTGGCTGTTTCGGGACTTTACTTCTACCAGTCCGCCCAGTTGAAAAAGGATTTCGCCATCGAGCGCGACACCCTGACCAACCGTATGCTCGCGGTCCGTACCGACCTGGCGAATCTGCAAACTACCAACGACTCGCTCAATTACAATATTATACTCGAGCGTGAGCGTACCGATTCGGTGATGGAAGCTCTGGTCAAGGAACGCAGCATGACCCGTGCCACGATCCGTAAGTACGAAAAGGAGTTGGGCACTATGAGGGACGTGATGCGCAACTACGTCCACACTATCGACTCGCTCAACACCCTCAACCGCACACTCATAGGTGAGAACCTGGGGATGAAAAAGCAGATAACGTCTGCCAACCTGCGTGCCGACATGGCCGAGGAACGGGCGCAGGATATGGATATCAAGATCCGTCAGGGTTCACGGGTCATAGCCCGCGATATCCGCCTGCTGCCACTCAGCAGCAGCGACAAAGAAGTTACCCGCGTAAACCGCGCAGCACGTCTGATGGTCGATTTTATACTGTCGGCCAACAACCTCACTAATCCCGGCAATCGTCCGGTATATGTACGGATTACGGGTCCCGACGGCTATGTTCTGGCCAATCCGTCTGCAGCGACATTCAGTTACGAGGGTGACCCGTTGATCTATTCGGCTATGCGCGAAGTGGATTATCAGAACAGTGATCTCGGTGTGGGAATCTACTACAACGGCAGCGATATTTCGGCAGGCAATTACCGCGTCGAAGTTTATACGGACGGTATGCTGATCGGTTCTACGGAAACCATCTTGAGGTAACCCGGAATCCGGAATGCCTATATGTACAAATCAGGCCGCCCTTTCCGGACGGCCTGATTTGTATTATAGAAATGAACTACCCCGCAGCAAGCGGAGGGGAATCTACCCTTTTAGTTATCTTCCTCGAAAGATGCCTCCTCCGGCCTGCGGCCGACGGTCGGCGTCAGTCGATGATTATTTTGCGAAGCAAAACAATTCAAGACTGTCTTCACATTATTTATGCACATCCTTGTACCATGCCGTTTGCTCGTACCCCGGTCTGAGATCTTCTTTTCCGGCATAGGGTATGAAGGCCGTCAAACCTGAGTAGTGGTATATCCTGATTTTTCCACTTGCCCATGCAGAGTAGAAATACGGAGTATGGTTGGTATACGGCAGGGTTTTCTGCAACTGGTCGTAAAATTGCGCGTAATAATGAGTATTCTTCGCCAAGTGCCTCATGTAGTCGTCCAGATCGTAAAAAACATGGTTGGACATCCCTTCGAAATATTGTATCACAGCCGCTGTCGGATCCACATCGTTGTAGCCGCTTTTGTAAATGGCATTGACGGTTCCGGCCAATCTTTCAAGTTCGCCGGTATCTACGAGCGATACAGTGGCATAGGAGTTTTTATAGAAGTCCATGTATGCGGCGCACACGCCTTTGAGGTCGGTCCAATCCTTGAACAGCACTTTTACGATGTTTTCATAGGGAAATCCCTCTATCAGAACTTCGGCCGGTGACACTATGAGATACGGAGCGATTCTACGCATTTCGTAAACCGCTTCGACCGAACCCATGAAGCACACATCGAACAGTACAAAGTCCCACTCCATGCTACCCATTGCGGCAGCGAAGTCCGCGATATCGACCCTGTAATTATTGCCGTTCCTATCGCTGTGCCCGAGATATCTTGTGGTCGGATTTTCATCTATCGGCGCCCACAGTTCGGGAAACTGGCTCGCTTTTGCTTGCAGGCGGTAGGCCGAAACAGGGAAACTCTCTTTGGGCACCCATCCCATTCCATGCGAACCCAAAGCCAGACCGTAATGGTTTGCCGGGGCCATCGCACGTATCTCTTCGAGCAGATATTTCATGTCGTCCGGATCGAGCGTAGACCGCGTATCATCGCCTTCGTACACCTCCAGCGTATCACGTCTGTAGCCCTCGGCCGCTTTTTTGTCGCGCACCAATTCATAGATAACGTTTTGTGTAATCACTCCCTGGCTGTTCTGTTTTTCATGGCAGACTATTACCCTCTGCCCCTTTATGAGCGCGCCCGCCGCGACAGCTCTCCCGGCAGCCCTGACATTATTGGAGAAATAATACTCCCCGATATTGCCGTACAGTATGAACGTCTTCGGATCGTTATCCACGGGAGGGGGCACAGGTTCATCCTTGCTGCATCCCGCAAGCCACAATCCCGCAAACAAAATTATTAGGGTATAATATTTCCTCATTTGCTTTTTAACTTCAAATTTTTTCATTTACTATTTCTCTGTTTTACACAGGGATATCGTTGAGCATCCATTTGCTTTTGCGTTTTACGGGAACCCCGCCGTATGGCTTCCAGTAAATCCTGCTGTAATCGAAAAAATAGCCTTTGACGCCCGACGGATTCTTTTCGACCTGCACATATTCGACATTCCGGCTGCGCACCTGCCGGTTCGCTATTTTGTACCCTTTCGAGGCGATCACGTCGTTGGCATGGGAGAACCGCAGTATGTGCCACGGCGAACTTTCCTTAAGTCCCGTGCCTGACGATTCTATCGCGGCTGTCACCTTCCTGAATCGGTCTGCACTGATTATTTCATTCTCCACATCGCCCAGAATATTATAGGCGAAAGTCATCATGTTTATATTACCCGGATTGAAGGGATCTACGAGCATATTGTCTTTTGCAGCGGCTATCATCTGCCGGGCCTCTTCGCTCGAGGGCGTCTGGGTGCGTGCGAATATCTCCAGGATCGTGTCCTCGCCAGGAAGCTCTGCATGAGCATCGTATGCATCGTCGTATGCGTAACCGTAATATAGATAGTAATAGTGTTCGGCAGAGAGCGTAGGATCGCCTGCAAGGTATCGCAGCATCATGGGCGGATAATAGTAAGGCGACTCCGTAGACAGGATCTTATTCAAAATATCTTCCTCGTCCGGCACCCGCTGCGCATGCCCTTTATTTATGGATACGGCCGACAGAAACAGTGCCGTCATCAGAAGTAAAAGCCGTTTTTTCATCTCTTGCGTTCGTTTCGTCTGCAATAAAACGCAAAGATAGTGCAAAAAAGTATAACGAAGTATTATTGTATAAGGCGGCCGGCAAATATAGCCCGCGCGATCATTCCATCGGGCGGATGCGGACTTCGGCTCCGGAGCCATCCAACAGTTTTTCGAGTTTATCCAGGTCGGTTTTATGCTCGGTCTGACCGTAGTGATATGGATAGAATATCTTCGGCTTCATCGCCCTGACCGCCCGTGTAGCCTGCTCCTCGGTCATGGTATAGGGCTGGTTTACGGGCAGAAAAGCGATGTCGATATCTTTGAGCGCCAGCATCTCAGGAGTATCTTCGGTATCGCCTGCGACGTAAACCCTCGTTCCGCCGAAAGTCAGGACATAGCCGTTGTTGCTTCCATTGTGAGGATGGAATCCCTGCCTGTCTGGAGAGGTGTTGTATGCCGGAACAGCCTCTATCTGCATGAATGGCAATGATTTTTCATTTCCGTTAACCATCGTTTCGCCGGAACCCAATTGGTCGACGGCCGACTTGTTGCCGATAAAAATCGTCGCAGCGGTCGAAAGTCTTTTTATGACGGCGGGATCGAAATGGTCATAGTGGTCGTGCGTCACGAGGATGACGTCGGCAGCCGGAAGCGATTCATAATCGGCGTTGCCTTTGACGGGGTCGATGTAAATGCGTTTGCCGCCAAAATCGAACATCAGGCTCGAATGGGCGAAGAAAGTTATTATCAGTTTCCCGCCGTCGCGTGTTTCGATGATGTCCGCAGGATATTTTGCGGCCTTTCCGACCGTGGAGCAGAATAGTGCAGTCATAAGGATCAATATTTTTCTCATTTTTCCAAATATACGAAAAACATACCAACCTTAATTCCTACAAATGATTTTTGTCAAAAATAGAACAAAGATCACTTGAAATACTTCCACTGGAAACAGAGCATATAGATCACCGCGACGGTAATATAGCTGTCCGCAAAGTTGAACACGGGGCTGAAGAAAGTGAAATCTCCGTCGGCGCCGCCCAACCACGACAGCCACCCGGGCAGATCGTGTATCGTAAAGAGCGGGAAATAGAGCATATCGACCACCTTGCCGTGCAGGAAACCGGCGTATCCGCCTCCGTCCGGGAACATCGTCGCAACTGTGGTATATGTGCTTTCCGAGAATATAAGACCATAGAATGCGCTGTCGATAATGTTTCCGATAGCCCCCGCAAGTATCAGCGACATCCCCACTATGACGCCTGTAGGCGCCTTTTTTTTGTAAAGATGGTTCACATACCACGCTATCAGCACGACTGCAACTATACGGAAAAGACTAAGCATCAGTTTGCCGTAGTCTCCGTCCAGTTGCATGCCGAAAGCTGCGCCGGGGTTTTCTATAAAATAGATCTGGAACCAGTTGCCGAACACATGGATGCTCTGCCCGAGCGTCATGTTGCATTTGATGATAATCTTGACCACCTGGTCGACGACCAGCAACCCGACTATTATCAGCGTTATATTTCTGCGCGACATTTTCATAAAATATCCATTTTAGGATTGACAAATATATCAAATTTTTATTTAAGCAGGGCCTTTGTCGACAGCAGCCCGCAGGCGGCGTCGATATCTTCACCGCGGGACGCACGGATGGTGGTCGTGATGCCTTTCCGCGAGAGCGCGTCGCGAAAACGTTCCATTTCGTCCTGTACGGGGCTGAAGTACGGCGAACCCGGAACCTTGTGGAAACGTATAAGGTTCATGCGGCACGGCAGTCCGTTCAACAGTTTGGCCAGTCCGGCGACATGACGCGGGGAGTCGTTCAACCCTTTCATCACGATATATTCAAAACTGACACGACGCTGATGCGAAAAGTCGTGGCGACGTATTGTTTCGACGATATTTTCTATCGGATATGCCTTCTCAATGGGCATTATCGCGGCGCGTTCGTCATGGAAAGGATTATGCAGACTTACAGCGAGGTGGACTTTACTCTCGGCGAGAAAGCGCTCCAAGGCAGGCGCTACCCCCGCCGTGGAAAGGGTTATCCGCGTCGGACTCCATGCGTACCCCCAGTCGGCTGTGAGTACCTCGAGCGACTGCAATACAGCGTCGGTATTGTCGAGCGGCTCGCCCATGCCCATATAGACTATATTAGTCAGATTGCCCCGCTCCGGCAGAGAAGCGAACTGATTGAGAATATCGCACACGGAGAGATCACATTGGAGTCCCTGACGCGCTGTCATACAGAAATCACACCCCATACGGCATCCGGCCTGCGACGAAAGGCACAGTGTCGCCCTGTCGCGGTCGGGTATCATGACTGCTTCGATCAGCCGCTCGACGGAAGGCGTTAGCCCATCGTCCTGTGCAGGCGAGCCTGCACTTTGTTCCGACGCCGTTAAAACAGATGGAGATGATCGTCCGGCTTCCGACGCGAACAGGTATTTTTTAGTGCCGTCTTCCGAAACCGCTTCGCGGAGCGGCAGCGTGAGCCCGACCTCGTATCTTTCGGAAAGCAACGCGCGGTTCACGGCCGAAACATCGGTCATAGAATCGATATCCCGCACATTTTTTTTGTATAGCCACGACGCCATCTGGCCTGCGGCGAACCCGGGCATCCCGAGGCCTGCGGCGACATCGCGCAACTGCACAAGCGTTTTTCCGTAAAGTCTTTCTTTCATCCGCATGGCAAAGATAAAAAGATAATCCGACTGCGCTGATCTCAGCGGCAAAAGGCCGAGCTTCTCGTAAGCGGGATTCAGATTTTTATTCTGAGAATCAGCCTTTTAGATAGCGTATTTTAAAACAGCATAATATTTTTTTTTAATATAATACTGAAATTCATAGCCGCAGGCATCAACCCAGGATCACTTTTTTCCCTGAAGATTGCTTTTTTTCACAAATCTCACTATATTTGTAAACACGTTTGTGCACGTTATATTTACGTAACAACTTAAAACTATTTGATAATGCAGATCAAAAAAACACCAAGGGCGGACCTTCAGAATCGTAGGGTTTTGTTTACCGAAATCGGTCTGGTCATCGCTTTGGCCGTTGTGGTCGGGGCTTTTGCATGGGGCCAGTCTGAGAAGGTGGTCCAGCAGATCGACATGAAGATCGCGCCGATAGAACAGGAAATAATGGACGTAACCCGTCAGGACGAGAGACCTCCCGAAATCAAGACGCAGCCGATCCAGGTACTTTCCGACTTCATCAATGTGGTTAAGAATGAGACCAAGATCACCACAGACTACAGTTTCGACGACTTCAAGGACGATTTCGTGATCGAAATACCAACGACAGTCGTTGAAGAGGCGGTCGAAGACATTCCGGTATTCGTAGCAGAGGAAATGCCATCGTTCCAGGGCGGAGACCTCAACACTTTCCGCAATTGGGTGCAGAGCCGCCTGATATATCCGCGCATTGCACAGGAAAACAACATTCAGGGCAAGGTTACGCTCAAATTTGTTGTTGAGAAGGACGGAACTCTCACCAACATCGAGGAAATCGCTTCTCCCGACCATGCGCTTACCGAAGAAGCCATCCGCGTATTGAAACAGTCGCCAAAATGGTCGCCCGGCAAGCAGCGCAACAAACCGGTCCGCGTGTACTACATTCTGCCGATAGACTTCATGCTCCAGAATTAAAGGACCGGATCAGGGGTATGGCGGACAGTTATTGTCCGGATAAGCCAAAATACAAAAGGGTTTCCGTGAGGACACCCTTTTTTCTGCCTTGTTAGGCCGGATTCTTGCTATACGACAATGCAGCCATTTAATTCATTTTACATGGACATACAAACAACAGATACAAAAACAAACGAACGCGCAGTATTGGCCGCAGTCATAACAGACCGCCAGACAGAAAGCCAAGCCGCCGAATACCTCGACGAGTTGGCTTTTTTGGCCCATACCGCGGATATCGACACGGTGAAACGCTTCACCCAGAAACTTCCGACGCCTAATTCGCGCATCTATATGGGGCCCGGCAAACTGGAAGAGATCGCGGAATACTGCGAAGCCAACGGGATAGATATCGTGATCTTCGATGACGAACTGTCACCCTCCCAGACGCGCAACATCGAGAAGATACTTCCTTGCCGCATTCTCGACCGCACCCGGCTCATACTCGACATTTTCATGTCGCGCGCCCAAACGGCCTATGCCAAAACCCAGGTGCAGCTCGCGCAGTACGAATACATGCTGCCGCGCCTGACCGGCATGTGGACCCACCTCGAACGGCAGCGCGGGGGCACGGGTACACGAGGCGGCGCAGGCGAACGCGAGATCGAAACCGACCGCCGCATCATCCGCAACCGTATTACACATCTGAAGGATGATCTCAAAAAAATAGACCGCCAGATGGCTACCCAGCGCGGCAACCGGGGTTCGCTTGTCCGCGTGGCGTTGGTGGGGTACACCAACGTTGGCAAATCGACCCTGATGAACCTGATCTCGAAGAGTGAAGTTTTTGCCGAAAACAAATTGTTCGCAACACTCGACACAACAGTACGCAAGGTCGTTCTCGAAAACCTGCCTTTCCTGATGTCTGATACGGTCGGATTCATCCGAAAACTGCCGACGCAGCTTGTCGAGTCGTTCAAATCAACGCTCGACGAGGTAAGGGAAGCCGATTTGTTGCTGCACGTGGTGGACATTTCTCATCCGGGCTTCGAAGATCAGATAAAGGTTGTGAAAGACACTCTTGCGGATATCGGCGCGGATGGCAAACCGGTCTTCATGGTTTTCAACAAGATAGACGCCTACACCTACATAAGGAAAGACGAAGACGACCTGACGCCTGTAGTGAAAGAAAATATTTCATTCGAAGAACTGAAGCAGAGTTGGATGGCGCGCGCCGATACGCCGTCGATATTCATCTCCGCAAAGGAACGCACAGGCATCGACAAACTCCGCGGAGACCTATATCACATGGTGCGTGAAATACACGCCGGAAGATACCCTTTCAACAATTTCTTGTATTAATTAGTGTAATTTTATATCTTTACCAAGATTGATTTTTCTTTTCCAACCTTAAAAAAAGAAACATAAAGAATAAGGAATTTACTATGATGATTCACGTGCTTGATAAAGAAGACACCATTCTGAACCGTTTCATCTCGGAGATGAGGGATGTAAGGACGCAGGGCGACAGCATGCGTTTCAGACGTAATCTGGAGCGCACTGGAGAGATCACGGCCTATGAGATCAGCAAGACGCTCGATTACCGCAAATGCGTTGTCGAGACACCTCTGGGAGAGGCCGGGATGGCACTGCCCGACGACCAGATCGTGATCGCGACGATACTCAGAGCGGGAATACCCTATCATCAGGGGTTCCTCAATTATTTCGACGGCGCGGCGAATGCATTCGTATCGGCGTTCCGCAAGTACAGCAAAGACGGCACCTTCAAGGTCAAGGTAGAATACATATCGTGCGGTGACCTGACGGATAAGATACTGATACTGGCCGACCCTATGCTTGCGACGGGAACGTCCATAGTGCTGACTTACCAGGCGTTACTTGAGAAAGGAGGCATCCCGCGCCACACGCACATCGCATCCGTTATCGCCTCCGACGAGGGTATTGAATACGTAAAAACCCATCTCCCGAAGAAAGAGGTGACGATATGGTGCGGAGCTGTCGACGAGGAATTGACAGTAAGATCATACATCGTCCCCGGGCTTGGCGACGCAGGGGACCTGGCATACGGCGACAAGCTTTAGCTGCTCTGCAATTACAGAACAGCGTATAAGTCTCAGCAGCAATACCTTTATGAACCATGCCGCCGTGAATCGTGCTTTTTGCCGACGGAACCGCAACACGGAAAAAAGAAGATAAAACCCGGCTCATGTCCCATGAGTCTGACTAAAAGAAAAAGTTATGAACTACAAGGAAATGCTCTCGGAATACGCTCCTGCAATGAGTGCCGCAGAAATTGACGGCGAAGTTGCACGGATAGCGGCACTTGCCCCCAGAAACGAGAATACGGATGTCTGGAAACTTTGCTACAGCGCCATAGACCTAACATCGCTTAACGCCACCGACTCCGACCGCAGTATCAATGAATTTGTGACTAAGGCGGTTCAATTCGGCATTGATTACCCGCATATACCCAACGTGGCTTCAATCTGCGTTTACCCGTCGTTCGTCGATGTTGTGGGATTGGCGCTCGGCAATTCGGGTATCGCTATCACCAGCGTCGGAGCAGGCTTCCCTTCTTCTCAGACCTTCATCGAGGTCAAGATGCTCGAGGTGGCGATGGCGGCAGAGAACGGAGCCGACGAGATCGACGTCGTTATCACGATCGGCGAAATGCTGGAGGGCGAATACGACCGCATGGCCAGCACTCTCCAAACCCTCCGTGATGAACTGGGCGAAGATACCGTCCTGAAAGTGATAATCGAGTCGGGCGCACTCAAGACACCGCAGCTTATCCGCGAAGCATCGCTGTTAGCCATGTTCTCGGGGGCTGATTTCGTGAAAACCTCTACCGGCAAGATCGACGTGGCGGCTACACCCGAAGCTGCCGTGACAATATGTTCCGCCATCCGCGACTACTATAAAAAGACGGGCCGCAAGATCGGTTTCAAAGCGGCCGGCGGCGTACGAAACGCGAAAGATTCGGCGTTTTATTACACCATCGTCGAAGAGATCCTCGGCCCCGACTGGCTCACGCCGCGCTTGTTCCGCATCGGAGCCAGTTCGCTTGCCAACAGCCTTATATCGGCCATCGAGGGACGCGAGATCAAGTATTTCTAAATGGATAATATGACCATCGTTCCCAACGGTTGGTGGCAGAGCGCATGCATAATCTGCTACCTGCTTTTGGTGTTCGTAACGATTGCGGTCATCATCCAGGAGAAACGCGACCCTGTCAAATCCCTGGCATGGATAACTGTGATAGCGCTGGTACCCGTGGTCGGGATGTTGGCTTATGTGCTTTTCGGCCGGAACTGGCGCAAGCGCAAGATGTTCAGCCGCAAGGGCATCCTCGATGAAGGTTACATAGAATCGGTTTCCCGCAGCCAACTGCGCACTCTTTCCGATCCGGCTCTGGAGGCTACTCCCGAGATCCAGAACAACCGAGATACCATCCGTCTAATGCTCAACAACAGCAAGTCACTGCTGGCCACACACAATCGCGTCGATATACTGCAAAACGGCAAGGAAACTTTCGCGTCGCTGTTCGAAGCGCTGGAGGCGGCACGGAGTTCCATTCACATGGAGTATTACATCTTCGAGAATGACCGGATCGGCCGTCGCGTGGCCGATATTCTCATTTCGAAGGCGAGAGAGGGTATCGAGGTCAGGCTTATTTATGACGGCGTGGGCACGCTGTGGACAGAAGGCAGCATCTTCCGCCGGATGCGGCGTGCAGGGGTCAAGGTCGAGTGCTTCATGCCGGTCGCTTTCCCATGGCTAACCAGCCGCGTCAACTACCGCAATCACCGCAAGATAGTTGTTGTCGACGGCCGTATCGCCTACACAGGAGGCCTCAATATAGCCGAGCGTTATCTCAAGGGAATGAAAATAGGCAAATGGCGCGACATCCATCTCAAGATCGAGGGCGAGGCCGTCAACCTGCTTCAGGCCGTTTTCATCACGGACTGGTATTTCGTCCGCCGCACCGAGTACCTCAATTCCGAGAAATATTTCCGCGACACCGAAATAAAAGAAGTGTGCCCTATACAGATAGCGGCATCGGGGCCCGATTCCGACTGGGCAACAATCATGCAGGCTTTTTTTTCGGCCATCACCAAGGCACGCAAACGCATATACATATCCACGCCCTACTTCACTCCTAACGCCTCGCTGCTCACGGCCATGAAGGTCGCGGCATTGAGCGGCATCGACGTCCGCCTGCTTCTACCGGCCAAATCCGACACGCGGATCGCCTATTGGGCATCGCGCTCCTATGTTTTGGAACTGCTCGAAGCAGGGATCAAGGTATATTTCTACCAGGGAGGGTTCAACCACTCGAAGCTGATCATAATCGACGGAGAGTTCTGCTCGGTGGGGTCTGCGAATATGGATATACGCAGTTTCGAAGACAATTTTGAAGTATCTGCTCTGATCTACGACAGAAGGTTGGCTGCCGAACTGGAAGCGTCGTACAAGGCCGACCTGAAGCAGTCGCGGCTTGTGACACTGGCCCAATGGGAGTTGCGTTCACGTTGGAACGCCACGCTTGAATCCCTCGCCAGGCTCTTGAGTCCTTTACTATAAATGAGCTTCACCCGCATCCCGGCTAATTTTACAAGCGGGTGCCTGTATAATATATGAGTGCGGCTCCTAGCACGAACAGGAATACGATCCCGATCCACATCAGAATGCTTTTCCAAACATGGTGTTTCTTTTCCAATGGTGTTTCAGACGCATAAAATTCCTCGCCTTCGCGTTTTGTGCGTTCGATTATGCGCCGCTCTTCAGGTGTTAGTCGCCAGCCCATGTCATGTCCTACAGCCACTTTTTATATTTGAAGAAACCTATCGTCGCCCCTGATGCGACTACCATCATCGCCGCCGTTATCCAGAACGACTTCAGTCCGCCCATTTCCTGCCACGGCAACACCACGTTCATTCCGTAGATACTGGCTACGAGGGTTGCAGGCATGAAGAAGACGGACGCGACGGTAAAAATCTTCGTGGTCTTGTTCTGTTCAATATTGATGAGACCCATCACCGTGTCCTTGAGGTAGTCGAGCCGCTCGAAACTGAAGTCGGTGTGGCTGATGAGCGAATTGACGTCGCGCATCATGAGTTGCAGGCGCGGGTAGACGTCGTTGGGGAAGTGCTCGCTCCGCAGCACTCCCGACAGCACCCTCTGGCGGTCGAAAATGCTTTCCCTGATCATCATCATGCTTTCCTGCGCCGAGTTTATATGCTTGATCAACTGCTCGTTGCTGCGGACTTCATTTCCAACCTGATTGCTTAATCCCGATATTTTTCGCGACTCGGCCTCTACCAAGTCGGCATCGAAGTCAATGCGGATTTCAAGTATAGAAACAAAGAGGTGGTAGCCTGTAGGATAGGCTTTAGAGTTGATTTGCAGTCGCTTGCCCATTTCATTGAACGTGCGTGATTCGGCATTGCGCACCGTGACGAGCATCCCTTCCGCTATTACGAAAGAGATAGGCTCGATGCTGAACCCGTCCTCTTTCGGCACAAAGAAGTTCGAGTTGGCGGTGATGCTGTTCTCTGTTTCGGCATACTTCGACGAACTTTCGATCTCCTCGACCTCCTGCCGCGAAAGCAGGTCTATATCGAGGTAGTCTTCGACTGCTTTTTGCTCTTTCATGGCAGGCGAAAGCAGGTCTATCCACAACACGTCGTCGTATCCGAGTTCTTCGAGCAGTTCCAGGTCGGCGTTGCGGATTATTTTGTTGTGTTGCTTGAGATAAATCGTGATCATGGATTCCCGTTTTAAGATGGTGGAACATCTCTTCCTTACTGATTTTCCGCCTTTAGCGGTAGCTTATCAGTCAGCCGGGATTGGCGCGTGGAACAGCCTTCATTCCTGAATTCCAGAACCGCTCGAGCGCCTTGCGTTTTTGTCCGTCGAAAATATAATCAATGTTGCGCGTCAGGTAGTCGTAGGCAATATCGATAGAACATAGACCTCGATCCGCTTCCAAAGCGGCGTTCGGGTATCCGGCCTCTGCTAATTCGCCGGCGGCGTTCCGACCGGCGTAGTCCGATTCCAGGATCGATTCGTAGATGCGTTCTATACCTAGCGTCAGGGCGTCTTCGAGTGCCGCCAGAGTCTCTTCGGGAACGCTTTTACGTGCCACCCAAACAGCGAAAACAAAGGGCAGTCTCTCATGCTTCCGCCACTCTTCCGCCAGGTCCCACGTATTTTTGAAACGTCCTTCGTTTTCGAAAACTTTGTCGCCTATCAGCACGAAAGCGTCGCCCTGGGCGGGTTTCTCCAAAACGGAATAATCCGCCAGATCCTTCCACTCGGGCGCGATGTTCCAGTACTTGGCCGCAAGGTATTTTGCAAGGAGAACCGATGTCATCGAGTGGCTGTCGAGCCACACGCGTTTAATCTCTTTAATGGGGGAGTCGCTCACCATGACGACAGTACGCACGGGTCCGTCGGCACCGAGGCACCAGGTTGTAATGATATCGAAATCCTTTTCGGCGATCTCCGCGAGGCCGCCTACGGGAATCAACGCTATATCTGCTTTACGGGAATTGAACGCTTCGGCGCAGCCGCTGGGCGGGGACAACAGAAGTTCGGCACGCAGGTCAGCTGCGTGTCGGATACCATACAGGAACGGTATGGTATTCAGGTATGATACCGCTGCTATGCTTATCGGCCGGACCGTCATCCATGTTGGTTCCTAATTGATTCAACTTCTTTGCCTTGGTGACATTCATGGCAAAAGTAGGAAAAATAACCGAAAGTCGGTTCTTTTGTCAGTGTTTTTTGCGGGCAAACCAAACCGCAAGAGATTCGGTCAGATCCATGTCTTCGGCATTGGCTTCGCGTACGACCTCGCAGAAACGCCTGCATATATCCTCTTTATCGGCAACTATGCCAGTGGCGGCAACACTGCCGGACTTTTCATCCATGAACTTCAACAGTTCCTGCAACTCTCGTATAGTCATATTATTCCCTGTTTTTGCTATCCAACCAGATTGTCACCGGCCCGTCGTTGACAAGGGTGACTTTCATATCTGCACCGAATATCCCTGTTTTCACATCCGTTCCTGCGGCTTCCAAAAGCTTTGCACAAAACAGTTCATACAACGGTTTGGCAACATCTTCTTTTGCGGCGCGTATATAAGAAGGACGGTTGCCTTTCCGTGTCGAGGCGTGCAGGGTGAACTGGCTGACAGCGAGAATCTCCCCGCCGACCTGCGTCATATCGAGGTTCATTACTCCGTCGGCATCCTCGAAAATTCTCAGTCGGCTCACCTTTCCGGCCAGCCACTCGATATCCTCCGTCCCGTCGGCATCCTCGACGCCTACCAGCAGCAGCAATCCCGGCCCAATCTGCGAATAAACCTCTCCGCTTATCTCCACCGACGCCCTCTGTACTCTCTGTATCAATACCCGCATTTGGCATTCTAAATAAATCCGAGTTTTAAAAAAGCGTTAAACAGGCGGAGTGCCAAAATGGAATTCAGCGGGGTAGCCCGAAGTCGGCCGCGAATAGACGCCAACTATACCATTTTAGGTGCTCCGCAGTAGCTTTTTTGAACCTCGGCGAATTTTTGTTACTTTTTGTTCGTCAAAAAGTAATTAATAAAAAACTATTAATGCGCCTCTAACCAGTTTTCACCTATCCCATAATCGACGGCAAGGTCCACCGAAAGCTTCGCAGCGTGCTCCATGGCATCGACCACAACTGCCGTAACTTCTTCGCGTTCAGAACGCACCATGTCCACCACTACTTCATCGTGCACCTGCAGTATCATTTTCGACAGCAGGCCGCGCTTCCGCAAACCCTCGTCGATGCGTATCATGGCTATCTTCATAATGTCGGCGGCACTCCCCTGCAGCGGCGCGTTAATGGCATTCCGTTCGGCAAGTCCGCGGGCCACTGCATTTCGCGAATTTATGTCGGCAAGGAACCGGCGGCGCCCGAAAATGGTCGACACATAACCTGTCTCGCGAGCTTCGGCGATCACCCTCTCCATATACTCCTTGACTTTGGGGTACGAGCGGAAATAACCCTCTATGATATCTTTTGCCTCAGTACGCGGAATACGCAGCCGCTGCGACAGCCCGAAAGCCGATATGCCGTATATGATGCCGAAATTCGCAGTCTTGGCTTTACGCCTCATCTCGGGCGTTACCTGGTCGGTCGGAACGCCAAAGATGCGTGCGGCGGTGGCTCTGTGGATATCCTCGCCCGCACGGAACGCCTCGCACAGTGCCGGGTCGCCACTTAGGTGGGCCATCAGGCGCAGTTCCACCTGGCTGTAGTCGGCCGAAAGCAGCAGGTGCCCGCTATCCGACGGGATAAACGCCTTGCGGATCATCCGCCCCTGCTCCTCGCGCACCGGTATATTTTGCAGATTGGGATTGGTCGACGAGAGTCGTCCCGTCGCTGTAACAGCTTGATTATACGAAGTATGTATGCGTCCGGTTTGAGGATTCACTATCTGCGGCAGGGCCTCGACATAGGTAGAAAGCAGTTTTTTGACACCCCTGTATTCGAGGATCAGTTCGACTATGGGATGCTTGTCTGCAATACTCTGAAGTGTCTCCTCATCCGTACTGTACTGCTTCGTCTTTGTCAGTTTCGGCTTTTCGACCAGTTTCATTTTGCCGAACAGAATTTCGCCCAATTGTCCCGGAGAGTTGACGTTCAGAGCTGGCTCTCCCGCCATTTCACGCACACGATTTTCAAGTTCATCGAGTTGCCGGGCCAGTTCCTTCGCGTATTCGGCAAGTATCGAAGTATCTATGCGGACCCCTTCCCTCTCCATAGATTCGAGAACGCCTATCACAGGCTCCTCTATTTCAAGATAGAGTTTCTCGAGTTCCTGTTCTCCGGTCATACGCCACAGGATATGTTTAAGCTGTAAGGTAACGTCGGCGTCTTCACAGGCATAGTCTGCCACTTTATCGACCGGCACCATATCCATCGTCAGTTGCCGGGCGCCGCTGCCTATCAGTGCGGTTATCTGCACAGGATCGTAATTGAGATATCTGTGCGCCAGGTAATTCATTCCGTGGCGCGATTCCGGATCAAGCAGGTAATGCAGTATCATGGTGTCGTATTTCCGCCCGCGCACTTCGATCCCGGCGGCACGCATGAACATATCGTCGAACTTGATGTTCTGGCCGATCTTGGCGATTCGCGGGTTTTCGAAAAGCGGTTTCAGAACGGCGATCCTCGCCGCCTGCGTTTCGGGCGTCAGCGGGACGTAGAAAGCCTCGTGAGGCTCGCCCGCGAGCGAAATCCCGACCATGCGGTTCGTAAAGCAGTCGTAGCCGTTCGTCTCGGTGTCGTAGCAGAACTCTTCCAGTTTTCCGAAACGTGTGGCGAGTTCTTTCAGTTCGGCGTCGCTGTCGACAACTTTGTAGCTGTGCGGGACGGTGTGTATGTTTTCAACCACCGCTGCAAAGAGGTCTCCCTGCTCTGCGGGGGTTGCCGTATCGCTGTTTTCTTGCGTCTCCCCGAACAGCGAGCCTTGTCCTGCCAGCGATGGCGGTATCTTTTTCGTTGGTGCCGCAGTCTGTTTAGCAGACGCCATAACCGAAGCCCTTTCTTCAGGTGCCGGCGGCGTTCCGCATTGAACCGGTTGCATCTTTTCATCCAAAGTTCCCTTGCACAGTATCGCCGAGTTGAACGGCGACCGGCTGTCGGTCATCATCTCGCGGAGGAACATATTGAATCCCAGCTCGGTGTATAGTTCGCGCAGGCACGGGCAGTCTGGGTCTTCCATTTCCAGCGCCGACGGAATGAAATCGACGGGGGCTTCGGTGTCTATGGTAACCAGCCGCTTGGCCAACAGCAGCTGGTCGCGCGAGGCGAGGATGCTGTCGTGCTGTTTGCCGCCGATGCTGTCTATATTCGCAAGGATATTCTCGACCGTACCGTATTGGCTGACGAGCTTTATGGCCCCTTTTTCGCCGATGCCGGGAACGCCCGGAACATTGTCCGAAGCGTCGCCCCACAGTGCCAGGATATCTGCAACGAGCTTAGGGTCGTCAATACCGTAGTATTCTTTGATGGCTTTTTTGTCGACGATTTCGATGCCTTCGCCGTTCTTGCGCTGTTTATAGATGAACGCGTCGTCGCCCACGAGCTGTCCGTAATCCTTGTCGGGAGTCACCATATACGTGTCGTACCCCTTTCCGGCCGCCTTCACCGACATCGTGCCGATCACATCATCGGCCTCCCACTTCGGCACCTCCAGAATGGGTATGCGCATAGCCTCCAGTATCCGTTTGATGTAGGGAACAGACGATAGAATATCCTCTGGGGTCTCGCTGCGATTGGCCTTGTAGAGCGGATAGAGGTCATGGCGGAAATTACCGCCCCTGGGGTCGAAAGCCACTCCCATGTACTTCGGTCTTTCGCGCACGATCACGTCGCGCACGAATTTTGTAAAACCGAAGATGGCGGATGTATTCAGCCCCGCGGCATTGCGCATCGGCCTGCCCAGAAAAGCATAATACGCCCGGAATATCAGGGCATATGCATCGACCAGAAATAGTTTCGGCATTCCTCTAATATTTTATTCATTATCCTCGACGCACCATTCTGCATAGGAGGATGAGGTTTCGGAGAGGCGGACGGAGCACAAAGTGACGCCGTCCGGGAGTTTCGGACGAAGGGTTTCGACGAAATTCGTCACGAGGTTCTCGCTCGTGGGCTGCCAGTCGACCGCAACGACGTTACCGTAGTGCGACGAAAGGGCCGCGACCAGTTCTGTGTTTTCCTGAGTCAGGCGCACGACGAAAGCATGGTCATACCGCCCGACGATCTCGTGCTGCACGATCTGTTTCAGTTCCCCGAAATCGACGACCATCCCCTGTTTGGGAGAATCGTCCGAGCACGGTTCGCCCTTGACCGTCACCCACAGGCGGTATGAATGCCCATGAATTTGACGGCATGCGCCATCATATCCCTCGAGCGCGTGCGCCATCTCGAACGAGAACTCCTTCGTTACTTTTATCGCTGCCATTCCCGTAACTATTCTTTGGAATCTTCTATGGACACCTGCCTGGCAAAAGTTTCACTCAAAGAAATGAACGTTTCCGTGGTGGTTATGCCGGGAACGGTCAGTATCTTGTCGAAAATAGTATGCATCAGGTGCTCGTTGTCGCGGCAGTAGACTTTTATCAGCAGATTGTATTTGCCGGTCAGGAAGTAGCACTCGACAACTTCGGGTACGTTGCGCAGTGTTTCGACGGTGCTTCCGTGCAGCGACACCTCGCGCAGTTGTATACCTATGATAGCACAGACATCGAATCCGAGCGTTTTGGGGTCGACTATCAACCGGGCGCCCTGTATCACGCCGAGATCCGCCAGTTTTTTGACCCTCTGGTGTATGGCGGCGCCGGATATCCCGCATTCGCGCGCAATCTCGAGATACGGCATTCTGGCGTTATTCATCAAAGACCGCAATATCTTGTGGTCGATATGGTCCATCTCAACTTTAGGCATGACTATCACGATTACGAATTAAAAATTACGATTTCCCCCCTTTGAGGAGTTGTGCGAAGCAACGGGGTGGTTATTTCAACACCCCTAGTTCGCGGCCGACTTTAACGAAAGCCTCGACGCACCGGTCGAGCTGTTCGGGCGTGTGTCCGGCCGACACCTGAACGCGGATGCGGGCCTGTCCTTTCGGAACGACCGGATAGTAGAATCCCGTAACATAAATCCCTTCGTCGAGCAGCCGCGCTGCGAAACGCTGCGACAGCGGAGCGTCGTACAGCATCACGGCGCAGATGGCGGACCGCGTCGGCTTGATATCGAAACCGGCGCCGATCATGGCCGTGCGGAAACGTTCGACATTGGCGGCCAGGCGGTCGTGCAGTTCATCGGACTCTTCCAGCATGCGGAAGACCTCGATCCCGGCCCCCGCCACTGCCGGCGGCAGCGAGTTGGAGAACAGGTATGGCCTCGAACGCTGGCGGAGCAGTTCTATTATCTCTTTGCGCCCTGTCGTGAATCCGCCTATCGCGCCCCCGAAAGCCTTTCCGAGTGTCCCTGTTATGATATCGACCTGTCCTCGCAAGTTGTAAAGCTCTGTCACACCGCGGCCGGTTTTTCCGACGACCCCTGCCGAGTGGCATTCGTCGACCATTACCAGCGCATCGTATTTTTCTGCAAGGCGGCATATCTCGTCCATCGGGGCCACGTTGCCGTCCATAGAGAACACCCCGTCGGTGACGATGATACGGAAACGCTGTGCCTGCGCGAGTTTCAACTGTTCTTCGAGGTCGGCCATATCGGCATTGGCATAGCGGTAACGCACAGCCTTGCACAACCTCACTCCATCTATAATGGAAGCATGGTTGAGCGCATCGGAAATTATGGCGTCCTCTTCGCTGAGCAGCGGCTCGAAAACACCTCCGTTGGCGTCGAAACAGGCGGCGTAAAGTATGGTATCTTCCGTTCCGAAATAATCGGCAACGGTCTTTTCCAACTGTTTGTGGATATCCTGCGTGCCGCAGATGAAGCGCACCGACGACATTCCGTAACCCCGGTTGTCCATAGCACGTTTTGCAGCCTCCACCAGGCGGGGATCGTCCGACAGCCCCAGGTAATTGTTGGCGCAGAAGTTAAGCACCTGCCTGCCCCCAACGGCGATAGACGTCCTCTGCGGGCTTTCGATAATTCGTTCCTCTTTATAGAGTCCCGCCTCCCTTATACTTTGCAGCTCCTGTGCAAGGTATTCTTTGATCTTTCCGTACATAATCTAATAGAATCGTTGATTAAATCCCCCGTTACTTTCGGACTGTTAGCAAAGGTAATGTATTTTTCCTGTTATTTAAACTTACAGATTATAATTTGGCGGCGGCACATAAAAAACACCGTAGGTTCCGGCGCGCTTGCCGACTCCAAGTTCGTCAGAATATCATTCTCCGAAGTTATTTTCTGCTTTTTTCAGATGATTTTCGCCAAACTCTTCGTACCTTGCAATGTTTTCCGTGGGAATTTATCAACTTAAAAATATAATGATATGAACTCGATTGACACCTACGATTTCAAGGGCAAACGCGCGATCATCCGCGTGGATTTCAACGTGCCCCTCGACGAAAATTTCAACGTTACGGATGACACGCGCATCCGTGCGGCGATTCCCACCATCAAAAAAGTGCTGGCAGGTGGCGGTTCGGTCATCCTGATGTCGCACTTGGGACGCCCCAAGAAAAACAACGACGAGAAGTACTCGCTCAAGCATATCGTATCGGCGGTCGAGAAACGCCTCGGCACGAAAGTCGAGTTCGCAGGCGACTGCATCGGCGACAAGGCATCCGAAATGGCTAAAAATCTGAAACCGGGCCAGGTTATGATGCTCGAAAACCTGCGTTTCTACGCAGAGGAGGAAGGTAAACCCCGCGGATTGGCAGAAGACGCTTCCGAAGATGAAAAGGCAGCCGCCAAGAAAGAGGTAAAGGCAAGCCAGAAAGAGTTTACCAAGCGTCTCGCATCTTATGCCGACGTTTACATTAACGATGCTTTCGGCACGGCGCACCGCGCCCACGCCTCCACGGCGCTCATCGCCGACTATTTCCCAAATGACAAGATGTTCGGCTACGTAATGGAGAACGAGCTGAAAGCCATCGACAGCGTGATGGAAAATCCGAAGCGTCCGTTTATGGCCATCCTGGGCGGCGCAAAGGTATCTTCGAAGATCACGATCATCGAAAAACTGATGGAGAAGGTCGACAGCCTCATCCTCAGCGGCGGCATGACCTACACTTTCGCTTCGGCGCAAGGCGGCAATGTTGGCGACTCTATGGATGAAAAGGATATGCATCCGCTCGCCCTCTCGATCCTTGAAAAGGCTAAAGCAAAGGGCATCAAACTGTATTTTTCGGAAGACGCACTGTGCGGAGACAGGTTCGCTGCCGATGCCGAAATCAAGAAATGCGAAGTGTTCGACATACCCAAGGGTTGGGAAGGCATGGACATCGGCGAAAAGGGTAAAAAGCTCTTCACCGAAGTCATCAAGGACCAGAAAACCATCCTGTGGAACGGCCCTGTAGGCGTGTTCGAATTCGACAGATTCGCAAGCGGAACCCGCGCAATTGCCGATGCCATTGTCGAAGCGACCGCAAAAGGAGCCTATTCGCTCATTGGCGGCGGCGACTCAGTGGCAGCCATCAACAAGTTCGGCCTGGCCGACAAAGTGAGTTACAACTCGACCGGCGGCGGCGCCCTGCTCGAATACATCGAAGGCAAGGAACTCCCCGGAGTAGCTGCTATTCGCAAATAAGGCGGCAACGGCCGCGGCTATTATTATATTGATGAGGAGCCTGTTACAACTGGCTCCTCATTCATCTCAAGGGATCAATCAAGGTAAAATAAGTTATGAAACGTTTAATCTTTATCAGTTTAATGGCAATTATGGCTGGGTGTGCAGGCAAGGAGAAGAAGGTGCCGGCGATCGACCTGGGAAACCTCGACACGTCGATTGCTCCGAACGAGGATTTTTATCAGTATGCGACCGGCGGATGGCAGAAGAACAATCCGCTGAAACCCGAATTCGCGCGTTACGGCTCGTTTGACGTGCTGCGCGAGAACAACGAGATCCTCATACGCGACCTGTTCGCAGAGATTGAGAAAAAGCAGGCCGCCAAGGGCAGCGTCGAACAAAAGATCGGCGACCTGTACCGTTTGGGATTGGACAGTGTGAGGCTGAACGAAGAGAGGCTGCTCCCCGTTCAGGGCGACCTGGCCGCGGTGGATGCAGCAAACGGACGCGAGGCTTTCAGCGCACTGCTGGCTTCGATGCACCGCGCGATTGGCAATCCGTTCTTCGCACCGTACGTTGACGCCGACATGATGAACAGCTCGATGAATATAGTTAACCTGCACCAGGCAGGTCTGGGTATGCACAACCGCGACTATTATTTAGACGCTGAAAACGAAGCTATCCGCGAGGCGTACAAAAAATATATCGGCGACATATTTGCCAAGGCTGAGTACGGCGATCCGGTAGTGGCAGTGGACGCTGTGATGGAGATCGAAACCGCTATTGCCCAAGCATCTCTTTCCAATGTCGACCTGCGCAATCCCTACAACAGCTACAATAAAACCACGGTGGCGGCGGTCAAAAAGGATTATCCTAACATCGACTGGGACGTTTATCTGAACGGAATGGGCTTGCAGGGGCTGGCTGAGATCAACGCTTGCCATCCGGCAGTACTGAAAACAGCCAACGACATCATAGGTGGCGACGCGCAGAAGTTGAAGTACTACCTCGTTTTCAACGTACTCAACAACGCCGCCGGAGCCCTCGACGACGATATCTATATGGCCTCATTCGACTTCTACGGTCGCACGATGTCGGGGCAGGAAGAACCCCGTCCGCGCTGGAAACGCGCCCTGGGTGTCCCTAACCAGACACTCTCCGAGGCAGTGGGAGAAATGTATGTGGCCCGGTATTTTCCGCCCTCGAGCAAGGAAAAGATGCTTAAACTTGTCGCCGACCTGCAGACGTCGCTCAGCGATCATATCCGCAATCTCGACTGGATGTCGGACGCGACAAAGGAAAAAGCGCTCGAAAAACTTGCCACGTTCCATGTCAAGATAGGTTATCCCGACAAATGGAAAGACTATTCATCGCTGGAAATAGACCCGTCGCTATCGTACTACGAGAACATCAAGCGCGCGACCGCATGGCATTCCGACGATCAGATGAGCGAAGCCGGAAAACCCGTAGACAAAGACAAATGGGGCATGAGTCCGCAAACGGTGAACGCATATTACAATCCGTCAACCAACGAAATATGCTTCCCGGCGGCCATTCTGCAGCCCCCATTCTTCAATCCCGATGCCGACGATGCCGTCAATTACGGCGCTATCGGAGTCGTGATCGGACACGAAATGACACACGGTTTCGACGACCAGGGGCGACAGTTCGACCAGGACGGCAACCTTCATGACTGGTGGACGGAAGATGATGCCAAAGCCTTCAGCGAACGCGCCGACAAACTCGTTGCACAATTCGACGCCATAGAGGTTCTTCCCGGCATGCATGCCAACGGACGCTTCACGTTGGGCGAAAACATTGCCGACCAAGGCGGCCTGAGAGTTGCCTACACGGCAATGAAGATGGCCCAAGCTGGCACGGAGCCTGCCTCTATCGATAACTTTACCGCCGAACAGCGTTTCTACCTGAGCTACGGCGCCATCTGGGCGCAAAACATCCGCAACGAGGAGATTGCCCGCCTGACAAAGGTCGACGAGCATTCGCTGGGTAAATGGAGGGTGGATGCGACACTGAAAAACCTCGGCACCTTCTACGAGGCGTTCGGCATAACGGACGGAGCGATGTTCCTTCCGCCCGAACAGAGAGTGGTGATCTGGTAAAAAAAATAAAGCGCTCGAAATGAGTGCTTTATTTTTTTTGTCCGGAAAAAAGATCAGAAACAATAGACTGTACCAACCATAAGCGAGGCGCTGGTATAATCCCTCGAAACAGAAGAACCAGAAGGATACATCACCCCGGTCATCGCGTTCAGGCGTACGCCCACTCCAAGCCACGCCGTAATGAGAACGTCGACACCCGTCGATATACCCGCCATGAAACCGTTCTCCGCAACGCTCTGTCTATCACCATCCGCTTTCATCCGCGAACTGCCGCCCATATAGCCCATGTGAATGCATACATCCCATATAGTGCGTTTGCCAAACCACATCTTGGTATTGATGGCGTTGACACCTATATAATGAAAGGCTTCGCCGAGTTTTACGTCGCCCCTGTATAAAATGCCACCGTCGGTGCGCGACAAGTTGGAGGAAAAAATATATGTGGCCCCTGTTCCTACCGCGACCTCGTATCCGCGGAAGTATGACCAGTCGTAACGCAACATGGCCTGCATGCCAAGCGAACTGATATCGTCTGGGATAAGGCCTGGCGAGCCAAGGAATGGATTGTTTTTGGAAAACCATCCGGGTCCGGCTGCAAGAGAAAAAGTATGGCGCGCCATGTCATCATCCCAAAACCTGACAGGGAATCGGGCTGTCGCATCCTGCACAACAGTCAGTACAGTTACAAAAGACAGGGTCAGTCTGATTTTATAAAAACTCATTTGTGCAAAGATAATAAATCCGGAGGGCTGCCGGCCGTGTTTCTGGATAAAACACTGCAGACATTGGCCGCAACGGCATTTCTGACAGATAAAACGCGCGGCTGTTGCATTTCTCGCGGCAATAATATATATTTACACCCGACCAATGTTTTAATAATTATAAATTTTCGACATATGAAGAAGGTTGTACTTTTCCTGTTTTCAGCAGTCCTGGCTGCCGGGACGACTGTTTCTGCCCAGAATGTAAAAGACCCGGATCGTTTCCGTCCCAAATACCGTAATATTAGTTTTGCAAGCCAGAAACTTATATATGATAACGGCTTCGAAACCGACAGAACCAAACTTGGTTTCGGCATTACGGTAGGCCGCAGCTATATCCTGCACAAAAATCCTTTTCTCGGGATGATCCGCATAGGTTTGGACGCCACATGGTTTGATATAAACTATGCATATTATCAGCGGGAATTATTAGGAGAAACATCTACAACGCATCAGGCCGATATTTCACTCGGCATAGGCCCGTCAGTACACGTGAACCCCATAGATAACCTGGGCGTCCATGCCTACTTCCGCTACAATCCCACCTTTGCAACGCTTTTTGATACCGGCGAAGGATTCGCAATGGCCGGCGGATATTCTTCGATGTTCGTAACCGGCGGAGCCGTTTCCTGGAGCTTTATCTCGGTCGGAGCCGAAGCTCGCTGGGGAAAAGGCAAATATCATAATTTTAGACATGCGGACGTGCTCGACAAAGAAAAAATTAAAACAGCAGGTTGGCGGGTTTATCTAGGTTTCCGTTTCTAAAATATTTTACAGACAATAAAGATCTCCGGCCTCAATTGGATCGAAACTTTTTGTTTTACAGCTACTTGGCCGCACTTGCGCAGAAAGAGGGGGGATATCCTCAGTACAATTGATTAAACAGATCAGGGCTTTACCCGCCACAGCACAGAATTTTTCCACTATGCGGCCCTGTTCCATCTTATCTTGTATGAATTGTTTTGCGCAGCAAAATAATCATCGCACGAGCGCCGACCGTCGGCCGCAAGGTCGGAACGCCGACCGCGGTAGGTGGAGGCATCATGCGAGGGAGGTAACTAAAAGGGTAGAGTCCCCTAAGCTCTGCTTAGACAAGACAAATTAATTCCATCTGATACTCGCAGCTCTGCTGTGAGGAGGTTCATTAGTTCATTCCCAATCATCATCATCCAAAGAGAATATATCTTCGACGGGTTTTTTAAATATCGACGCTATTGGATCAGTCTGATTTCGAGCCGTGGCGAGAACGAAAGCAGTGACCAAGCGCCGAACTTCATAGCCGCAAGGCTATGGCAGAGGTATCCTGCGAGAGACCCGACGCTACAGAGCGAGAGCAGGGTTGCTGCAGGCCATGCCGAGCTGCGAGGAGGAAAACGAGTGAAGCGAAGTTAGCTAACTACAACCCTTTGCCGATGCTACGTAAGGGAGACCAAAAGGTACACATTGTATTGTAATAACGGCAAATTATGCTGACAGGCATCAAAACGAAAGCGACAGACAAAGTAATGCTTGCAATTGAACTTTGTTCTGTCGTTTTTGGTTTGCAAGCATTTGCGCTGTTGCCGGACTCACAACAAAAAAAGGGCCCCTTTTTAGGATCCCTTAAGGAGGCGGCTACCTACTCTCCCACATTTTACTGCAGGACCATCGGCGTGAATGGGCTTAACTTCTCTGTTCGGACCTGCTAAAACAGCCGAGTGAAAAACAAAACGGCAATAAACACCGACAGGTGATGCTTCGACAGACGGAATGACGGACAAGCTTGCTTGTACCGGCAGGCCGAC
>JAVBRB010000011.1:0-20963 GCA_031548515.1 Rikenellaceae bacterium
TGTAGAACGGGTGCGAGGTGTTGGAGATTTCCATCTTATACACGGGATAGGTTTCGCCGTTCACTTCGATGGTTTCTTTTGTCGAAACGGCGGACCTTGTCAAAAACACATGATCATTGGACATGTCTTTGAATGCTACGATTCTGTAAGCGTCCGGATGAATTCCCTTTTTCATAAAAAAATGATTTTTTATGATTTTCGTCCTCGCCTCAGCAATATGAGCAAGCTCCATTGCTTCCGGCTAGTCGAAAATTCATTGTGTTTTTCTATTAAATAGTTTGTATCGGACCGCAAAGATAAACAAAATTATCAATTAAGGTGACGATCCACAATTTTTTATTCGTACCTGCCGGACTTACCTTCCTCCGCTTTGACGGCGCCAGCCAGCAGCAGGCCCACCTGCTCCGGTCGGTTAATCCGGAAGGAAGAGGATTACTCGTATCTTCCGGATTTGAGCATCGAGACCTCCTGATCGGTCAGGAAACGCCACTGCCCGCGCTTGAGGTTCTTTTTGGTCAATCCGGCGAAATAGACGCGGTCGAGCTTATGTACCCCGTAGCCCAACTCTTCGAAGATGCGGCGGACGATACGGTTGCGCCCCGAGTGTATTTCGATCCCCACCTCCTTGCGGTTGTCGGGCTTCACGAAATCCACCGCATCGGGAATTATCACCCCGTCGTCGAGGTCTATTCCGTCGCGCGCACGCTGCAGGTCGAAGTTGGTGAGCGGCCTTTCGAGTGTCACCTGGTACACCTTGCGCTTGTTGTGCGACGGGTGGGTCAATTTCTCTGTCAGGTCGCCGTCGTTGGTCAGAAGTAACACCCCGACACTGCTCTTGTCGAGCCTTCCGACGGGATATATGCGCTCTTCGCAGGCGTTCTTCACGATATCCATCACCGTTTTCTCGGCGTGCGGATCGTCGACCGAAGTGACATAGCCCTTCGGTTTGTTCATTATGATGTAGACCTTTTTCTCGTTGCTGAGAAGTTCGCCTTTCAGGCGGATTTCGTCGCCGGGTTTCACTTTGACGCCCAATTCGGTAATGACCTGTCCGTTCACCGTCACGTCGCCTTTTGCAATGTATTCGTCGGCTTCGCGGCGCGAGCATTTGCCCGACATGGCGATATAGCGGTTGAGCCGTATCTCCTTGCCGCCGCTGGGCATATTGTAGCTCGGATAGAATTCGGGTTTCATGCCCGGGTCCATCACTCCATCAGGCTTCCTGGCCACAAAAGGTTTGCGCGCTCCATAAGGCTTTTTATCTCCGTATGGTTTCCTGTCGCCGTACGGTTTATCTCCGTACTGTTTCTTTTCACCGTAGGGTTTGTCTCCATACGGCTTTCTGTCGCCGTATGATTTTTTCTCATACGGACGATCGCCGTATGGTCTTCTGGCCTGAGCGTCGTAATTACTGCGCGGCTGGCGGTCGGACTGTCCGCTGTCCCAACGGTTGAAATCGCGTTCGGGTTTATCCTGCCTCGGTCCTCCGATAAATTTATTGTCCGACGAGAAATTGGGGTTGTACGAACGGCGTTCTCCCTGCGGTTTGTTATAGTTGCCGCCATCGTCCTGCCCGCGCCAACCCCCGGTCGTCTGCGGATACGGCCGGTCTGTTTTCTCGTATTTGTTCTCATGGTTCTCGCGCGGCTGAAATGCCGGCCTGTCTGATGCGGGCCTGTCTGTCGTCGCCCTCGGGGAACGCGTTACAGCTTCCACCGTGACGGTCCTTCTGCGCCTTTTGTCCTTTTGGAACGCCTCTATGCCGTCGTCTTTCTTTTTAAAATCGGAATCTCCCATTCGGATTTGTTTTTAAATTATAATGTTGGTTCTTCATCACAAATGTAACCTGATTTTTGTATTTTTGTTGTGCTCAATACCCAATAATTTTACAGGCGATGCGGAAATTCAACTACAATTTTGATACCATTCCCGGCAGGGCGGATACGGACACCCTGAAATTCGACGTGCGCACGGAACTTTTCGGTCGTCCCGATGTTATTCCGATGTGGATCGCCGACATGGATTTCGAGTGTGCGCCCGCCATCGGCGAGGCCATCCGCGAACGGGCCGGGCATAATGTCTACGGCTATGATTTCGACGGCAGGCATTATGCAGGTTCGCTCACCGGCTGGCTCGAAAGGCGTTCGGGTTGGATGCTGGAACCCAAATGGCTGCGGTTCACACCGGGTGTGGTATCGGGGCTTGGCTTCGCGGTAAAGGCATTTACATCTCCGGGCGACGGCGTGGTGATACAGCCGCCTGTCTATCCTCCTTTCAAAGGCATGGTGGAGGCCAACGGGCGCAGGGTTGTCAACAATCCCCTGAAACCGGTCGGCGACAGTTTTGAAATAGATTTCGACGACCTGGACCGCAAGCTGACGGGCGCTCGTGCCATGATACTTTGCAACCCGCATAATCCTGTGGGCCGCGTTTTCACGGAGGATGAACTGCGCCGCGTCGGGGAACTTTGCGTAAAGCACGACGTTATACTGATCTCTGACGAGATTCACTCCGACCTTGTTTTCGCACCTCACAGGCAGGTTCACATAGCCACCCTTGACCCGCGTTTTGCCGAGCGTACGATAACTTTCGTCGCGCCGAGCAAAAGCTTCAACATCGCCGGGCTTGCGACTTCGGCGGGCATCATACCGTCGGAAAGAATGCGGGCGGATTGGGACAAAGAATATGACACGACCCGCGTCATCGGCGGAACTGTTTTCGGCCTGATCGCCATGCGTGCGGCCTACGGCCACTGCGAGGATTGGCTCGAAGAACTGCTTATCTACCTGAAGGGCAACATAGACTATATCCGTTCGTTTATTGCCGAAAACATTCCGGCTGTGAGAACGCTGCGGCAGGAGGGGACTTACCTTATGTGGCTCGATTTCCGCGAACTGGGGATGGGGCACCGGGAACTCATGGACTGGCTGCCCCGCGAAGCGGGACTGGGGCTGAACAGCGGGGTCGATTTCGGACGCGAAGGTGTCGGTTTCGCCCGCCTCAACGCCGCCACCAACCGTGCGACCATCGAAAAAGCGATGTCCCAACTGGAAGCGGCCGTGGAGAGATTGGGATAAGCCTGCGACTGCCGGTGGTGCAGCTAAAATAAATCGCCGGAGGTGTTCCGCCTATTTTATCTCTCCCCAGCGCATGTTCTTGTTTTCGCGCATAATGCTCCATTTCAGATAGTTATACGAGTGGTAGAGGAGCGGCGTCCAGCGGCACGCGGCAAGGAACGGACGTGTCTTCGCGGCGGTGTTAGGATCGGCGGCGGCCTCGCGCCAGTAGCGGTGGAGCAGTGCGCGGTGCTTGCGGCGGAACTCCCTGCGCGACACACTGTCCTTATTGTAGCGGCGGTTCATTACCAAAAGGTAGCGTTCTTCATAAACCCGCCGTGCTTTCGTGGCAGCTGCCAGTTGCGGAAGCCTCTCCCGTTCTGCAAACCCGACGCGGTCGTCGAGCGCACCTGCAGCCCAGCGCACGTCGAAACCGCTGTTCATCACGCTGCCCGGATGTATATAATGGTAATATAGCTTTTCGCGCACCACGGCTACGCACCCTGCGGCCCACAGGGTGTGGTGTACCACCATCTGGTCTTCCATCGTGTATGAGCCGACCGGGAAACGCACGTCCGCCCACACATCGCGGCGGTAGAGTTTATCCCAAACGTATATGGTAGCCTCGGTGTAGAACGATTCGAGTATTTCGCGGCTGGAGAAGACTTTCACCGGCTGCTGCGGAGGTGTCGGCAGGTTTTCTCCGTCGCCCTTCGCGAAACGGCAGTGGGCGATGCCGCAGTCATTGTCAAGGCACATCCCGAGCAGGCGTTCGAGCATCCCCGGAGCGTAGAAATCGTCGTTGTCGCAGAATGCGATGAACTCCCCGAAAGCCGCTTCGATACCGTCGTTGCGTGCGGCCGAAACTCCTCCGTTGGGCTTGTGGATCACCCTGACGCGTCCGTCCCGAGCCGCGTATGCGTCGCAGATAGCCGGACTGCCGTCGCGCGAGCCGTCATCCACCAACAATACCTCTATATTACGATATGTCTGTGCAAGTATTGAATCGACGCACCGTGCCAGAAATTTTTCCGCGTTATAGACCGGAACGATGACAGATATTAAATAGCCATCAGTCATGAATTCCCCTCCTGTGGAAGGGTGGCTTGAAGAGACGGGGTGGTTTGCCATTCAATTTTTCTCTCCCATATAAAACAAATCAAATGCCTGGTCGCCGACCGGAGCCAGACGGTAATCGTCGATCGTAATGCCGGCCGTAAGTTCCTTGTTGTCTTTCAGCAGGCGGCGTCGGTTTATGCGGTTTGCCACATCGTAGGGGATACGCAGCATCCAGCGCGGCAACCACTGCTGCAGTTTCAGTGGATCGAGACACGCCACACGCTCCACATTGCGGCGGTTTTTCTCGTAATAGTCCATCACCCTGCTGTTGCCGAAGATACCCAGGCCTTCCACATTATCGAAATGGCACTCCATCAGATTGGTGAATTCGCCGGGCGTGTATTCACGTACATGCCATGGATTGCGGGTGAGCGACATCCGTGAGTTGGGCGTGGTGATCATGAATTTCCCGCCGTGTTTCAGCACACGGTTCACCTCGGCAAGGAATGCGAAATCATCCTTTATGTGTTCGATGACCTGAAAAGAGATAACCCAATCGAAGGTGTTTGAGGGATAATCGATGGGCGGAACCCTCATCTGTTGGAAATTGACATTCCCGTATTCGCCGAAATCCAGATTCGGCTGATGCTTGTCGACAGTAACGAACGTCGATGCGTACGGGGATATCAGTTCTACGCCGTACCCGCTTCCGGTGCCTATCTCGAGTATGTTTCCGCTAACGCGCGAAGCGGCTTCGCGATATGCGAGCAGCGAACGCTGGTATACGAAATTGTCGCTGGGGTCGCGATGCGAAACCCTCTCTGCCGTATTCAGTCTTTTCATTTTCGGAAACCGGTTCTTAATAATCCGCACCGACTGTTGCCGGTCATGATTTTATTAACTTCGTTTCGGTGTCGCTTACGGCGACATCACCGCGCTTCATCAGCATTCCGAGCGAGCGTTTGAAGACTTTCTTGCTCATGGCGGTCAGCTTCGCCACCTCTTCCGGGGTGCTTCTATCACCTATGGGAAGCAACCCTCCCCCCTGCTTTATCAATGCCAGCAGGCGTTCGGCGGCATCTTTCACCTCGTCGTAACCCTGTTTCTGGACGGCTACGTCGATGCGCTTGTCTTCGGTTACGCGCCTAACGAAACCAGTAAGCCGGTCGCCGGTCCGTATTCTCGAGAAGAGCTGGTTTTTGTAGAGCATTCCCCAGTGTCGATTGTTGACAATGACGCGCCAGCCTATGTCGCTTTCCGACGCGGCGGTCAGGTCGACCTGCTGGCCCGGTATGACGCTTATTTCGTCGTTCGCAACAACGCTTTTGAGTTTCATCGAAGCGACGCATCTGCCCGTCACCGAGTCTTCGTAAAGATAGACCAGGTATTTGTGTCCCACGATCACGCCGCCTTGCTGGTTGCGGTTGGGCAGGAAGAGGTCTTTGGCCGTCAATCCCCAGTCGAGGAACGCCCCGTGAAGATTTTTGTCGACGACCTGCATCAAGGCAATGTCGCCTGTTACGGCAACGGGTTCTTCCGTAGTCGCAACGAGCCGGTCTTCAGAGTCGTGGTAAACGAATACCCTCTTCATGTCGCCCACCTGATCCTTCAGCGAAACGTAGCGGTTGGGCAGCAGCACTTCGTCGCCATCTTCGTTTGTGAGATAGAGTCCGAAATCGGAAATCCGGCCTACCGTCAGTTCGTGGTATCGTCCAGCGTGAATCATTAACGTATGTTTACTTGCCGGGTATGACTACCCTGATTAATTACAATTATACTCATGGATTCCATCCAACTCCCTGAAAAACGTTAATGATCCAAGAGTTCGATCACTCTCCCAGACCCTCCGCTACGGTTAGAGGAGGGATTTTGTTGAATAATTTATTTTCGCAAAGCTACGAAAATAGGCGGCATTTAACTATTTTTGCACGGAATAATTGAGGAAATAGCGGAGCGGAACTGCGCTCAGTACCCCCTATATTCCATTTTTTATCATTCATTTTTCATTTGCAATTTGGACCTTAACCTCAGCATAATCGTAATTCTGGTATTGTCGGGTATCGCCGTCGGGTTCATCAATACGCTCGCCGGCGGAGGTACGGTCATCTCGCTTACGATATTCATGGCACTCGGGATGCCGGTGCAGGTCGCCAACGGCACCAACCGTATTTCGATAATAATGCAGGATTTCACATCGACGGCCACTTTCATGAAGAAACGGATGGTCGACTGGCGCAGTGCGCTGAAATTATGCATACCATCGGTGATAGGCGCGGTAATAGGCTCGCAGATAGCGGTCACCATAGACCCGCGCATATTTCATATATGCCTCGGGATAGTGCTGGTGGGCGTTCTGATATTTACACTGATCGGAGACAAACTCGTTAAACGCCGGGGGGTGTCGGTCATCACGATAAAACCTATACATTACTTCATATTTTTCCTGATCGGCCTCTACACGGGCTATGTGTTCGTAGGCATGGGCTACATGGTGCTTTTGGTGACTATGGGCATGATGCACCTCAACATAGTCGCGGCGAATGTGGTCAAGGCCATGATTCTGTTCGTGGTGATGCCGTTTTCGCTGCTGGTGTTCATCATCCACGGCGACGTCAACTACATCGTCGGGCTGATCCACGGCATGGGCAATGTGATAGGGGCTTTCCTTGCGTCGCATTACGCCATCGGCTGGGGAACCAAATTCCTGAAATGGTTCATGGTCGTGGTCGTGCTTTTCTGCCTCGCCGACCTTACAGGACTCATTTCGATCCGCGACTGGGTGCTGGCGATATTAAAATGATCTGATGGTTAACGGGTGGTCCTGAGTTTCCTGTCATTGCGAATATAGCAAAGGAATCGGACCTGCTCTCTGGATTGTTTCGTCCTCTATTCCCGCAAAGACGTCTGCTGCTGTGGTTTCGGCCTTTATGAGAGCTGCCCGATGCGTTCTTTGATTGCGGTGATCTTGGCTTCGGCGTCTGCTTTTTTAGCCTGTTCGTTGGCTACGACCTGCGCTGGGGCGGAGGAGACGAAGCGCTCGTTGTTCAGTTTGCCCATGACGCTTTTCAGGAATCCTTCCTGGTAGGACAGCTCCTCGCGCAGCTTCGCAAGTTCGGCTTCGCGGTCGATCCTGCCGCCCATAGGGACGAAATACTGCGCGGTCTTCACGATGAACGCCTCCCAGTCGGGGTCCTTTCCAGAGACGTTCTCTATTGAGGTGAGGTTGGCCATTTTTTCCAGCACGGGCGCGAATTCCGACGGGTAGTTCTCGTCGGCGATGACTTTCAGCTCGAGCGCCTCGCGGTTGAGTATGTTTTTCTTCGTGCGGATGGAGCGAATGGAGGTTACAACCTCGCGCACGAGGTCGAAGCGGGCCAGCATTTCAGGCTTTTGTTCGCCTGCAGCAGGCATCAGGCTTACGGTCACGCAGTCATCCTCGGTGCGGTCGGCTACGCAGTGCCACAGCTCCTCGGTCACGAACGGGATGAACGGATGGAGCATCTGCAGCAGCTTGGCGAAGAACGCCTTGGCCTGCGCGAGCGTGGCCGCATCTATGGGTTCGCCGTATGCGGGTTTTATCATTTCGAGGTACCATCCCGAGAAATCGTCCCAGAATAGTTTGTAGGCCGTCATCAGCGCGTCCGAGATGCGGTATTCGGCGAAATCGGCTTCGATCGAGGCCAGCGCCCTCGACAGCGCCGCGTCGAACCATTCGCCTGCGAGGCGATTGGCCTCGGGCTGCGGCTTTTCGGCGGATTGCCAACCTTCCACAAGCCTCCAGGCGTTCCATATCTTGTTGCCGAAGTTGCGTCCCTGTTCGCACATTGCCTCGTCGAACATGATGTCGTTTCCGGCAGAGGTCGAGAGCATCATCCCCATTCGTACTCCGTCGGCGCCGTAGGTGGCGATCAGGTCGAGCGGGTCGGGCGAGTTGCCCAGCTGTTTTGACATTTTGCGCCCTAGTTTGTCGCGCACGATACCAGTGAAATAGACCGCTCCGAAAGGCTTTTTGCCGCGGTATTCGAAACCGGTCATTATCATTCGCGCCACCCAGAAGAAGATGATGTCGGGGGCGGTGACGAGGTCGTTGGTGGGATAGTAATAATTTATCTCTTCGTTGTCCGGATGGCGGATGCCGTCGAAAACCGAAATAGGCCATAGCCACGAGCTGAACCAGGTGTCCAGAACGTCCTCGTCCTGGCGCAGGTCGGCGAGCTGCAGACCGGGGTTTCCCGTCTTTTCGCGCGCGAATTTCAGGGCTTCATCGGGGGTTTCGGCAACCACATAGCCGCCTTCGGGAAGGAACCATGCCGGGATGCGCTGCCCCCACCACAGCTGGCGCGAGATGCACCAGTCCTTGATGTTCGACATCCAGTGATTGTAGGTGTTCTTGTATTTCGCGGGAACGAAACGAATTTCGTCGTCCATCACGGCGTCGAGAGCCGGTTTCGCGAGTTCTTCCATGCGCAGGAACCACTGCATCGAAAGTTTCGGCTCGATTGCCGCACCCGTGCGTTCCGAGTAACCCACCTTATTGGTGTAGTCCTCGGTCTTTTCCATCAGTCCGGCGGCTTCGAGGTCTTTTGTTATCTGTTCGCGTACTGCGAAACGGTCCTGGCCAACGTAAAGCCCCACTTTTTCGTTGATGGTGCCGTTATCATTGAATATGTCAATGGTTTCGAGGCCGAATTTTTCCCCGATAACATAGTCGTTGACGTCGTGCGCAGGGGTGATCTTAAGCGCCCCCGTTCCGAACTCCATATCTACGTAATCGTCCTCGATTATAGGCACAGAACGCCCCACGATGGGAACTATGACGCGCTTGCCTTTCAGCGCGGCGTAGCGCGGATCGGCCGGGTTGACGCAAACGGCCACGTCTCCAAGGATCGTTTCCGGCCGGGTGGTTGCGACGACTACGGCCCTGTCGCTCCCTTCGACCAAGTAGCGCAGATAATAGAGTTTACCTTGAGATTCCTTGTGTATTACCTCCTCGTCGCTGAGGGCGGTCAGCGCGGCCGGGTCCCAGTTGACCATGCGCACGCCGCGGTATATCTTTCCTTTGTTATGGAGGTCGACGAAGACTTTGATGACGCTTTCGGTCATCGACGGATCCATGGTAAAGGCCGTGCGGTCCCAGTCGCATGAACATCCGAGTTTGCGTAACTGCTTGAGTATAATGCCGCCGTGTTCCTCTTTCCATTCCCATGCTTTTTCGAGGAATTTTTCGCGTGTCAGGTCCGATTTTTCAATCCCTTCCGCTTTCAGTTTAGCCACCACTTTGGCCTCGGTTGCGATAGAAGCGTGGTCGGTTCCCGGCACCCAGCAGGCGTTCTTGCCTGTCATGCGGGCGCGGCGCGTCAGAACGTCCTGCAGCGTGTTGTTGAGAATATGCCCCATGTGCAGCATCCCCGTAACGTTGGGTGGGGGTATGACTATGGTGTACGGCTCGCGTCCATCGGGTTCCGAATGGAAAAACCCGCGTCCGGTCCAGTGTTCATACCATTTTTCCTCGATTAGTCCGGGAATATACTTTTCGGCGGCTTTCATACGTTTTGTTTCAAATATTACAGAACTGCAAAGATAACATTTAATGGATACACGCCATGCGATGTCCGCGAAAAATCGTTATCTTTGCGGGGATTTGTGCATGCGGGACATGACACCGGGCCTGCCAAAACTATGGGTTTTTCCGGGGAGGCACTGTTTTTGATAATAATGTCAGGAGCCGGCCCATGCGTATTGCCGGAAATCCTTGAACCGGTCGGCATGACATAATGTCAGTGCGGCGGCAGGCAGAAATGACACGAAAGTTAAGGAACACTATGAGCAAAAAAGATAAAATCTACATCGAAGATCTGGGCAACATCAACGATATGATCGAAGGGCACCACCAGGTGATACCCATCGTTTCGGGTGATGAGGATGAGATGCCGGCCGACGTGAACATACCGAGCGTGCTGCCTGTGCTGACGCTGCGCAGTTCGGTGCTGTTTCCGGGCGCCATTACACCCATCACCGTGGGGCGTGAAAAATCCATGAAACTCGTCAGGGATGTGGAGTCCTCGAACGGCATTCTGGGCGCCGTCCTGCAAAAAGAGCCTGACGTCGAGAATCCGGGTCCGGACGACCTGTATAAAGTGGGTACGGCCGCGCGCATCCTCAAGACGCTCGAGATGCCCAACGGAAACATGACGGTGATCCTGCACGGTCTCGAAAAGGTGGAGATCATGGACTTCGTCACTTCCGAACCATATTTCCGTGCGTCGATAGTGCCGATCAAGGATACCTCGCCCGACCGCAACAACGTCGAGTTCGATGCCCTGGTGGATTCCATCCGCGACGTGGCGCTTGAAATAATCAATATTTCGCCCAATATGCCAAAAGAGGCGGCGTTCGCCATCAAGAACATCGACTCCAAGCGCGGTATCATAAATTTCATATGTACCAACCTCGAATTGAAAGACGCCGACCGCCAGAAACTTCTGGAGGCTCCCGGGCTTCTCGCCCGTGCACGGCGTCTTCTCGAGATTCTGATCCGGGAACAGCAGCTCGTCGAGTTGAAGAGCGAGATACAGGGAAAGGTCAAGCAGGATATCGACCGCCAGCAGCGTGAGTATTATCTGCAGCAGCAGATGCGTACCATCCAGGAGGAACTGGGCGATGGCGGCATGGACGACGAGATCGAGAAAATGCGCGAAAAGGCCGTTGCCAAAAAATGGGGCAAAGAGGTGGCCGAAATGTTTAACAAGGAGTTGGCAAAGCTCGAAAGGCTCAATCCGGCCGTCGCGGAATACTCAGTGCAGATGACATACCTGCAGCTTCTGTTGGAACTGCCGTGGAATGAAAGCACTGAAGATAACCTCGATCTGGCGCAGACCAAGGCGCAGTTGGACAAAGACCATTTCGGACTTGAAGAGGTCAAGGACCGCATACTGGAGCACCTCGCCGTGATAAAACTGAAAGGCGATTTGAAATCGCCCATCATCTGCCTCTATGGTCCTCCGGGGGTGGGGAAGACATCGCTCGGCAAAAGCGTCGCCGAAGCCCTCGGCCGCAAGTTCGGGCGCATCTCGCTGGGCGGCCTGCACGACGAAGCCGAGATCCGCGGACACCGCCGCACATACATCGGCGCCATGCCCGGACGAATCATCCAGACCATCCGCCGTGCCGGTTCGTCGAACCCTGTCATTATTCTCGACGAGGTCGATAAAGTGGGCCGCGGAAACCACGGCGACCCGTCGTCGGCGCTCTTGGAGGTGCTCGACCCGGAACAGAACACCACGTTCCATGATAACTACCTGGACACCGAGTATGATTTGTCGAAAGTGCTGTTCATCGCTACGGCGAACGATATTTCGACTATCAACCCGGCTCTGACCGATCGCATGGAGATGATAAACATACCGGGATACCTGCTTGAGGATAAAGTCCATATCGCACAGAAACATCTGGTCGGCAAGCAAAAGGATGCCCACGGTATTCCGGCCGACGCGATGGACATTTCAAATAAGGTGCTGGAAAAGATAGTGGGTGAATACACCCGGGAGTCGGGAGTCCGTTTGCTGGATAAGCACATCGCGAAAATCGCGCGCTACCGTGCCAAGCAGATCGGTTTCAACGAAGGGTTCTCGCCGGAGATCACGGCAGCCGATGTCGAGAAGATTCTCGGAATGCCGCGCTACATCAAGGACGAATACGAAGTCGGCGGTATTACGGGCGTCGTTACAGGCCTTGCATGGACTCAGGTCGGCGGCGATATCCTTTACGTCGAATCCATACTCAGCCCGGGCAAGGGAGAGATACACCTGACGGGTAATCTTGGCGAGGTGATGAAGGAATCGGCCACCATAGCCCTCGAATGGGTAAAGGCGCATTTTCTGGAACTGGACATAGATCCCGAAAAGTTCAGGACGATGGATATCAACATCCATGTTCCCGAGGGGGCGATTCCCAAGGACGGTCCGAGCGCGGGTATTACGATGGTTACTTCCATCGTGTCTACCTACACCGGCCGCAAGGTGAAGGAACGCATCGCCATGACGGGCGAGACCACCTTGCGGGGGCGTGTTATGCCCGTAGGCGGTATCCGCGAGAAGATCCTAGCCGCAAAACGTGCCGGGATCACAGATATCATCCTGAGCGAGGACAACAAAAAGGACATCGCCGAAATAAAGGAGGACTATGTTAACGGAGTGAATTTCCACTACGTCCGCACCAACGACGACGTGCTTGCGCTCGCGCTCGCAAAATAATGATAATCAATTAAAACTTAAATAAAGATGACAACAACACTTTGGATCGTAATCGGAGCAGTAGTGCTACTGATCCTCATTCTCATCGGAATGTATAACTCGCTGGTCAAACTGCGCAACAACCGCGAGAATGCCTTTGCCGACATCGATGTACAGCTTAAACAGCGCCACGACCTGATTCCCCAGTTGGTAGAAACGGTCAGAGGCTATGCGAAACACGAACGCGAAACACTCGACAATGTGGTCAAAGCCCGCAACGAGGCTGTGGGCGCGCGCACCATCGATGATAAGATAGCGGCTGAAGGTAAACTCACATCTGCACTTGCCGGTCTTAAAGTTACACTCGAGGCTTATCCCGACCTGAAAGCCAATCAGAATTTCCTGCAGCTGCAGGAAGAGATCGCCGACGTCGAGAACAAGCTCTCTTCTGTACGCCGTTACTTCAACTCGGCCACCAAAGAGTACAACAACAAGGTCCAAACGTTTCCGTCGAATATCATCGCAGGCATGTTCGGTTTCCGCAAGGAGGTCATGTTCGACCTGGGCACCGACCGTGCATCTCACGAAGAGGCTCCCAAGATCAGTTTCTAAAGCCGGAACGCCGGTGGCGATTTATTCGCTGCACGAATTTATAATCGAAAATACGTAACATGAAATACGTTGGAATAAAAGGCCAGCAGAGCAGCAACAACTGGAAATCGGTGGTTCTGCTTATTGTCTTCCCTGTAATGGTTTTGGCCTTGACCATGCTGTTTATGCTGATATTATACTGGCTGACTTTCGAAAGCAAGGCCGAATATTCGGTGTGGGATGTGTCGTCATACTGGTTTATGCAGGCCCTGCCCTGGGTTCTCGGCGGTGTCGGCGTGTGGTTTATAATCGCGTTCCTGTTCAATACCAATATTATAAACAGGGCGGCTGGTTCTAAGCCCCTTGAACGCACCGAGAACAAGCGCGTCTATAACCTTGTCGAGAACCTGTGTATGACCAACGGCATGCCAATGCCGAAGGTCAACGTGATGGACTCGCCCGCACTGAACGCTTTCGCCAGCGGGATCAACGACAAAACCTATACGGTGACGCTCACAACAGGTATTATCGACACTCTCAACGACGACGAACTCGAAGGTGTGATAGCCCACGAGCTGACCCATATCCGCAACCGCGACGTGCGTTTGCTGATAGTGTCGATCGTGTTCGTAGGGATTTTCACGCTGATAATGACTGGTGCATTCTATGCGATACCCCGCGTGAACGGCAAGAACAGCAGCGGGATAAAGCTTTTCCTGCTTATTTTGGCCCTTCTGGCTGCCGTGGGAACCCTGTGTTCCAATATCACCAAGCTGGCCATTTCGCGCAAGCGCGAATACATGGCCGATGCCGGAGCTGCCGAAATGACACGCAAACCGCTTGCTCTGGCCAATGCCCTGCGCAAGATATCGGGAAACAGCGAAGTGGAAACGGTGAAGCGTGCCGACGTGGCCCAGCTGTTCATAGAGCACGGGGCGAATGGAAGCGGAGGAAGCCTTTTTGCGACCCATCCGCCCATCGAAAGGCGTATCGAAGTCCTGGAGCAGTTTTAGGTGACAGGCCGGTAAACAACATCAGGGGCATCTTATCACAGATGCCCCTGATGTTGTTATATACGATCCTTATATCAGTCCGTTCTTTTCGAGCATTGCGCGGATATCCTCGTGCAGGCGGCGGTAGAGGAAACAGCCCTTGTAATCCTCGTTATAGGTTAGCGTATCGCGCACGTTGAGCAGGGCGTTGCGGTAGTTGCTTATCTCGTTGTTGAGGGCCGTCCCTTTTTGTGCCGACGTGGATATATAGTTGTTGGCCAGTAGTTTCAATTTATCGCATACGGCATTGAGCATCGGCACTACCACATTGTCCAACAGCGTATGGCCGTGCATAAAAAGGTATGTATTTCCGGGGGTCAGGTCGCGTTTCCGTGACAGCAGTGCGAAGTCATGCACCGCGCCTTTCCATTCGGCATGGTTCGTTTCCAGCGTGTGCAGCTTGCGGTTGACGTTTCCAGACAACCATTGCAGGGTGCCGCGACCGCCGTTCTCCACTTCCAGATAGTTTAATTTCACGGTGTTCTTAAATTCGATCAGCGTGAAGATATGTTCATCGCCAAGCCTCGCCGAGTAGGCATACCACAGGAAAACAGGGTAAATTATGCGAGAATAGGCTTCGAGGAAGGCCTCGAAATCGAAAATGCGCGTATCGTTCTTGGTGGCCTTGGTGCAGACAGTATGCAGCGTCGGGGCGAAACAGAGATAGTTCTCGGTTGCGTATGTGTAAGTGTGGAAAAGGAATGGCGATTCGATAACCCTGCGCGACTGCGCAGTGTAGCCGTTGAAAAGATAGTCGAAGTCGCTGTCCACGCAGAGCAGCTTCACGGGTGAACTTTCCCCTATCATGTCCATTACCACGCGCTTGCCCTTCGCCAAGTCGGGACGCGGCGGAACGGCTATCTCGAAAGTGACGCGGTCGGACTCGAAATCGTTGAATATGCCCCGCCAGAACGCTACGTCGTCGTATCCTTCGACATATACCTCCACCAGCATCTTGCCCTCTTTCAGGGGCAGACGCGACGGCAGTGCTTCGTTCTCACGGTTTCGGTACTTCTTCGGCGGCTTTTTTTCCTTTGTCATTTGCAGGTCATTCTTTGTAAAAATTCCCAATAGCACCCTTCCCTACGGTCAGGGGAGGGGTGATCGAATACAAAAACAGAGTTGAAAACTCTGCTGACACCTGTTCCGTATGATAATTCATATAAAGCAGCGAATAGCCGAAACGCCATTAATGAATTATCATACGGAACAGGCGTCATATCGTGTGCATTCCGATGGTGTGCCGGAGCCATTTGTCCTGCGCGCGCAGCACCTGTTCGATAATGTCGCGCACACACCCTTTGCCGCCGGCGTACTGGGAAACGTAGACAGAGGTTTCGATCACTTCATGGCAGGCGTCGGCCGGACAGACAGGTATGCCGACCATGCGCATCACGTCGAGGTCAGGAATGTCGTCTCCCATATATACGGTGTCGGCAAGGTCGAGTCCGTATTCCTCGGCGATCCGGCGCAGTACGGCGGGTTTGTCGGCTACGTTGGTATGGATTGCGGTAGCCTGCAGCCTTTCGAACCGGCGGCGCATTATCTCACCGCGGCCGCCCGAAATAATGAACAGTCTGTATCCTTCCGATGCGGCATATGTGAAGGCATACCCATCCTTTGCGTAATATGTGCGCAGGAAGTCGCCGTCGGGCAGCAACGTGATGCCGCCTTCCGTGAACACCCCGTCGACATCGAAGACGAACGCCTTTACGCGCGCTAATTTTTCTTTAAAATTCTCCATATGATATCACTCACAGTTTCATACAGTTCAATATATTCCGGATGTTCGTCGTGCAGTATCGCAAGGTGTTTTTCCTGTATGCTTTTGTCGCCTCTTTGTGCAGGTCCGGTCTGTGCCATACGTGGTGAGGGCATGTCCATTGCTTTTGCCACCGTTTCGGCTATTATCGGCCTTACATAGTCGAATGGTGCGCCTGCATCTGCGGCTATCTGTTCGGCGATCGAAAACATGGCGTTAGAAAAATTATTGGCGAACGAACCCGCCAAATGTATATGTGCCCTTCGCGCAGAATCCATTTCAATAACGTTGTCCGACAGCGCTTCCGCGGCCTTACGTACTGTGTCCATCGCGTGCGTGGTTTCTCCTTCGACGAAAAAAGGCGTCCGGCGGAAGTCCGCGATTCGCCGTCCTTTTGTGAATGACTGCAGGGGATACAGCACTGCGCGGTTGGTTATTCCGGTCGAAATATCCTTGATATCGACACATCCGGCGGTATGGGCAACCACGGCTCCGGCCGGAAATGGCATCCTGGCTGAAACCCGGGCAACCGCTCCGTCACTCACAGCGAGTATGTACAGATCGGCATGGGCAAGTTCTTTCGGATTGTCTGTCCACTGCGCGCCGGTTTCCGACGCGAGTTGCGAGCCGCGTTCCGGATTGCGCGCCCACACCTGTACCAGGCCGATTCCGTCGGCCTCTGTGATTTCATGCGCGAGTCCCTCGGCTACGCTTCCGCTGCCTATTATAACCGTCTGCATCATAACAGATCTATCAACAGGATGTTGTCGGCAGAGTCCCGCACGTCGCCCTTGACCTTTTCATAGGTGTCGTCGATACGTTTTAAGAGAGGCGTTTCGAGCAGGCCCGGCATTTCGCTGCCATGCTCCGCCACACAGTTTATCACGTCGTAGAAACGCAGCGAGTGCGGATCACGGGCGGGTGCCATCGAGTCGATCTTGTCGGTTTTTTCGTTGTGCACGAAGAGCAGCAGTCCGTCGGCTTCGAGATCGTAGGCTATATCTCGCACGGTGCGCACCGGTACGCCGATCTCTTCGGATATTTTTTCAGGAGAGGATAGGGTTTTGCCGTTGATGAAATTACGGATGACTATGACCATTATGGCAACCATGATCTTGCTGCGGTTGTCGTAGCTGACATCCTCGGCTTGGCGCTCGGCCTCGAAGTCGCGTATGTTCTGCATCGCGAACGACAACTCGGCCCCGAAAAGCAATATCTGCCAACTTGTCTGCAGCCACAGCAGGAACAGCGGTATGGCGGCAAAAGTGCCGTAAATGGCGTTGTAGGAACTCAGATTGCCCTGTATCCAGACATAGGCGATCTGGAATGCCATGAAACCGATTCCGGCTACCGTACCTGCTTTCAGGGCATTCCTGTATCTGACAGGCGTGTTGGGTATCACCATGTAAATCAGCGAAAACGTCATGATGATGATAGCCGCCGCTGCGATGCTGAACAGGATCTCGGCCACCATCCCGCCCGCGAAAAGCTCGACTTTGCTGCGGACGCCGATGTAGAGGCTGTTTGCCGCCAGAAGCAATATGGGCGCAAGAATGATTATGGCCATATAACCCGTGAAGCGGCGGGCGAACGAACGCGAGCGCTTGACCTCCCAAATGTTATTGAAAGCGTTCTCTATATTGCCGAAAACCTTGATTACGGCCCACAGCAGCACGAAAAAGGCACTGACAGCCATTACGCCGCCTTTTGTGCGCTCCAGGAGGTTTTTGATGAAGACCATTATCTGGTCGATCATAATTGGGTATTTCGGAAAGAGTTCGTAGAGGTACCGGCTGAACGATTCCTCCATTCCGAAACCTTTGAAGATGGCGAAAACCATCGCCAGTACCGGAACCAACGACATCACGGTGTAGAACGAAAGCGCTGCCGAGCGTACCGCCGTGTCGTGCCTGTTCAAGCCTTTGGCCGTGAACAGCACGATACGGAACTGTTGGACGAGCCACCACGTCCTTTTGCCGGAGAAGTCCTTTTCGTCTTTCTGCCAGACGCCGTGGGTTATGAAATCTATGATCTTCTTGATCATGGTAATACCGAATTTAAATTCATTGGATAACAAATATAACGAAAACCGGCAAGCAAGCCAGATTTTCCGGACTTGGCTTCGCTTTTCCCTAATTCACATTGAAATCATGCAAATATAGCAAAATCCGTACTATAATATTATCTTTGCCTTCGGAGGATTAACAACAGAACAAGTCCTTGTCCATAATTCACGTTATTATGCTTTATCCTATTCAATTCAAGCCGCTCCTCAAGGAGCGCATCTGGGGCGGATGCGCCCTTGCCGAAAAACGCGGAACCGCGAAACAGAAAGAAGACAAGGGCCTCGTCATAGGCGAAAGCTGGGAAGTATCGGGCGTCGAGGGCGACGTTTCGGTCATCGCCAACGGATTCCTCAAGGGCAACAGTCTGCAGGAGGCTGTCGAGGTATATATGGGCGAACTGGTGGGCGACAAGGTTTTCCAGCGCTTCGGACAGGAGTTCCCGCTGCTGATAAAATACATCGACGCGCAGGACAAACTCTCCGTGCAGGTGCATCCCGCCGACGAGCTTTCGGCGAAACGCCACAATGCATACGGAAAGACGGAAATGTGGTATATTCTCGATTGCGAACCGGGCGCACAGTTGCTGATCGGCCTGAAGGATGGCGTAACCAGGGAGCAATACCTCCGCGCCGTTGAAGACGGAACGGTCGGCGACCTCCTGAATGCGATTCCCGTCAAGCCCGGCGACACCTACTTCATTCCGGCCGGAACGGTACATGCTATAGGCAAAGGCATCCTGGTGGCCGAGATACAGCAGACATCCGACATTACGTACCGCGTTTTCGACTGGAACCGCACCGACAAGGATGGCAACCCCCGCGAACTGCACACGGAACTTGCCCTGGATGCCATAGATTTTGCAGCTCCTGTGCGCAACGTTACTCAGCATCCCTCCAAGGGCATGGCCGCGCTATTGATCGAATGCCCCTATTTCACCACCAACCAACTGGATGTCGACGGACGCATGGAACGCGAATTGGAAAGCCGCGATTCGTTTACAATATATATATGCACCGGCGGCGAAATGATGCTTACCGCTCCCGGCGGCTCCATGAAGTTGGGCAAAGACGATATAGTGCTGATTCCCGCCGACCAGGACAGCGTTGTGTTGGAAGGCCGCGGGCAGCTGCTCGAAACATATATGTAAAAACGACTGGGATGCCTGTTATTTCCAAAAGAGGGGAGCAACTGCCAGCCTCACCGATACGCAAGCTCGCACCATTGGCCGAGGAAGCCAAGGCGCGCGGCATTAAGATATACCACATGAATATCGGCCAACCCGATATCCGGACACCGCAGGTGGGTCTCGACGCGCTGAAGAACATCGACCGCAAAATACTGGAATACAGTCCGAGCGACGGATTGCCGCCGGTAAGGGAGAAATTCGCCGAATACTACCGCCGCTGTGGAATAGACGTAACTCCGGGCGAGATAATAATCACCACGGGCGGTTCCGAGGCCATTACACTTGCACTGCTGTCGTGCCTCGACCGGGGTGACGAGGTGATAATGACCGAGCCGGGTTACGCCAACTACATATCGTTCGCGGAACAGACCGGCGTGAAGGTCGTGCCCATAACCACCTCCATCGAGGACGGTTTCGCGCTCCCGCCCATCGCAAAATTCGAGCGGTACATAACACCGTACACTCGCGCCATACTGCTCTGCAATCCCCATAACCCGACGGGATACATGTACAGCCGCGAGGAGTTGCTGTCGATCCGCGACCTGGTGAAGAAGTACGACCTTTTCCTTATTTCGGACGAGGTATACCGCGAATTCTGCTACTCCGACGAACCATACATTTCGGCCATGCAGCTGGAAGGCATCGAACAGAACGTCGTGATGGTTGATTCGGTTTCGAAGCGCTATTCCGAGTGCGGTATCCGTATCGGCACTATGGTGACGCGCAATAAGGCTGTGAGGGCGGCGGCAATGAAAGTTGCACAGGCGCGCCTCAGCCCTCCGCTTCTGGGACAGCTCGTGGCGGCCGCGTCGGTCGACGCGCCCGAATCATATATGAAAGAGATTTACGACGAGTATATCGGCCGCCGAGATTTTCTGATCGAAGGCCTGAATAAGATACCGGGTGTGTATGCCCCGATGCCCGGAGGCGCTTTCTACACGATGGCCCGCCTTCCTGTCGACGACAGCGACCGCTTCTGCGAATGGTTGTTGCGTGATTTCAGCCACAACGGCGCGACGGTGATGTTCGCTCCCGGGTCGGGTTTCTACACGGCTCCAGCATTGGGAAGCAAAGAGGTAAGGATTGCATACGTGCTCAACCGCAGCGATATTGCCGTTGCGCTGGAGCTTCTCGGAAAGGCTTTGGAACAATACCCCGGCCGGACAGAATAAACGGTCGGCGTGAAAAACAAAGGCGGATCCCTGAGATCTGCCTTTGTTTTTGAAGAGCAGGTCACTCGGCCGGAACCGTAACTACTTTGTCTTGTTTTGCTCCGTACTTCTTCTCGATCGCAGCGTTGCCTTTTTTAATGCCTTCTTCTTTTTTGCGATCTATATCGCTCTCTTTCTTCTGCTTGGCTTCGGCAGCGGCTTTGGTGCGCTTGTCGATCTCCGCCTGATAGTCCTTCGCAGCCTTGTCCTTTGCTTTCTGGGCTTTAAGCTCCTCGTCTTTCTGCAGTTTGTCGAGTTCTTTCTGCTTTTGCTCGTCGAGCTTGATTAGTTTTTGCTGTTCGGATGTGGTTTCAGGTTTCTGTGCCGACGGAGAGGCCGTGGCTGCGTAGCCTGCCAAAATCAACACGGCGGCCGCAAAAATCAATTTCTTCATAATGATCTAAATTGCAATAAATTGAAATTCTGTGTGATTGTGCCCGTCGCCCTGCCGTCGCATGCAATGGCACGCGTCATCTTCGCATCTCAGGCTATCAGGCTGCCGCAAATATAATATTTTTTGCCGACTCCGTATACATTAAGCGTCAGGCGGTGTTTCTTACTGTCCGACCGCCGCCAATCCAGGGTCTGATTTGCGTATTATGAGTAATGCGAAGAATATATAGACCCGACTATTGCCGATGGTCAGCCCGGATGGTTATATACCACGGTAAAACACGACTTCGATTTTCCCGAAGATATGATGTATGAGATCATACGAGAATGCTATATTCCCATGGATGGCGAAAAGA
>JAVBRB010000023.1:0-55969 GCA_031548515.1 Rikenellaceae bacterium
TACCCATATACTCCGCTGTGAGCGAGAGAGCTATAACTTCGATGTCGCTCATCCGCGGGCGGCGATGCTGATTGCGAAAATTCGCTTTTTGCTCTATGTTTTGCAATGTTCCCAAAATCTTTTCGTAACTTGCGCTAAAGTCGTTCATGATATTTATCTGATTGGTAGTCAAATAAATATACGGATATTATCCGACATGAACAACTTTTTTTATGATTTTATTCTAAATGCACAACGGGTTTACTTAATAAAAAAAGGTAATGAGAAAACGCATATGTCTCATAATGTTTCTTGCGATGCTCTGCGTCGCTTATGGATATACATCGGGTGTGGATGACAATTCGCAAGACCGCAAGTTGACAAAAAAGGAGAAAAAACAGAAGGCCGAAGAAGAACGCAGGGCTTATGAAGAGAAAATTGTAGCAGATTCGATAAATGGAGTGTATATTCCCAGGAATATCATGGAATGTTTCCTTGAGCTTGATAAGCTTTTAGAGCAGGACGGTATTGAAACGGTGAAGAGTATGGAAAACCGGGACGAAGTAATAGTCTTACATATGGGCCTGGGAATGTGGGTGAGGAACAACTGGGGCCTTTGGGGCGGATCGAGGCTCCAGGCATATTTGCGTGACAGAGGACTGAGTCATCCCGATGATATGTCGCATATGATTTTCCAATTTTATTATGACTGGCTGAACGGGATAAATGAAGGCTGGCAAAAATTTGATACGTAATAAACAGAAGACGGACGACATTTTGTCGTCCGTCTTCTGTTTTAAATAGAGCCTTACGCTTTCTGCGTGTCGATCGCTTTCCACACTCCGGCGGCCAGAGCGGCGCCCACGAGCGGAGCGGCGATGAACACCCAGAGCTGGCGTAACGCTTCGCCGCCTTCGAAAATTGCCGGGCCTATACTGCGGGCTGGATTTACCGAAGTCCCGGTGATAGGGATACATACGATGTGGACGAGCACCAGCGCAAGGCCTATTGCCAGACCTGCGAACTGGTTTTCAGCGCCTTTGGATGTAACGCCCAGGACTACCAGCACGAAAATGAAGGTGAAGACCGCTTCGGCGACCAATGCCGGAACGAGCATGCCGGCGGCATAGCCGTTGGCTCCGGTGTGGGTTGTAGCTGAAGCGAAATCTTTTGCAATGAACCAGAGGACAGCCGAGCCGATTACGGCGCCGATCACTTGAAAGATCATGTACATGACAGCGTCTTTTCCGGACATGCGTCCCGACAGCCATACGCCGAGCGTAATGGCCGGATTGATATGACAGCCCGAAACTTTGCCTATGGCGTAGGCCATTGCGACGACCGACAGACCGAAGGCGAATGCCACTCCGAGAGTTCCCACGGAGGCGAACGGTTGTCCCGCTCCTGCGAATACAGCTGCACCGCAGCCCATAAGCACCAACACCATGGTGCCGATCAATTCTGCAAAATACTTTTTCATTAAAATTGGATTTAATAAGTTAATTGGTAACAAATCTAAGGATTTTTTCACGAATACAGCATTATATGATTCAGGATGTGAAAAACAGCCCTTTCCGTGAGGGCTGTTTCCTGTCGCCGGGGGATTATTTCTCGATAACGACCGTTTGACGTTCGGTCTTTTCGCCTTTTTCGTGATCTTTGGCTTTCAGCGTCTCTTTTTCTTTGTCGTCTATGTCCTTGAGGACGGTTTTTCCATCGCCGTCTTTCAGTTTTTCGACTTCACGATTGCCGTCTTCCAGTTCCTTGAATACCTCCTTGTGGCGCTCTCCGTTTTCGAGGGTTTTGATAATCTCGACCTGGCCGTCGCGTTTGGTGATCTCCTTGATGAACTGTTTTTCGCCGTCGTCGTTAGTTTTCACGAAATCGCGTTCGGCACCGTCCCTTATCTTGACGACTTCTTTGTCTCCTTCACTGGTGGCCGTCCATACTTCCTTGTTGTCGTTGACCTTTACCTTCCAGATGGGTTCGACATATATCATTGCATAGCTGACCGTTTCGACTGCACCGTTGTTGTAGGTGTTGGTCAGCACGACTTCAGCGGATTTTCCATCGGGAGCGACTTTCTCCGAGGTTACCGCAACTTCTTTTATTCCGCCTTTTTCATCGACCGAAGGCTTGTGTATGGTCTTCAGCGCAGATGCGTGAATTTTTTTTACTTCCGGTTTCGCAGATGCCTCCGGTTTTTCGAAGGCGATTATATCCACGAAAGCGTCATAGTCGCCTTTGGATAGTTTTTCAGTGTATTCTCTGGCGGACATTGCAGCGGTTTTCTCAGCCTTTTTCCCTTTACAGGAACCGAACGATGCTGCAACTGTGCAAAGAACGGCTAGGTAAACGAGTTTTTTCATAACGGACAATTTTTAGATATAAAATTTCATTTGGTCTTTATTATTGAAATATGCCCATTAAACGTGCCATGCTGCATCCGTTGCTGAACTATTCGCCGTGCCGGATTAAAAAAGCAGCCCTGTAAAGGGCTGCTTCCTTGTTAGCGGCAGGCTGAAACCTATTTGTTTTTCTTGCTCTCCTTCTTGTCTTTTTTTGCCTGTTCCTCGGCCTGGACCCGGGCTATGACCTGACAGCCGTTTTCGGTGGTGATATCTTTAGCGACATACCTTTTGCCTTCTTCGAGTATCTTGGCCACGTGTTTTTTGCCGTTGCCCTTGTTGAGGTCTTTTACGAACAACCTCTCCTTTCCGACATGGACTTTAACTTTTTTACCGGTCTTGCCTTCTTTCATTTTGACATAGACGTCCTGTCCCATAGGATTGCCTGCAACCCAAGTCTCGCGATGTTTCTTTTCTTTCACGCGCCAGTTGTATCCTGTTCCGATCATGCCGGCTTCCATTTTATCGAAGCTGACGTCGCCCGCCACGTATGCTCTGTGGATATCGCGCTGGTCGGCTTTCATTTTGATCGTCTGTCCGCAGACGGGACATTGCGCACTCGCACCGGACACGGTGAAGATTGCTGCTACGGCTGCTGCCGCCCAAAATAATTTTTTCATAGTCGCATTGATTTAGTGGGTTTGAAAAATCATTGACGTTTATTAGACGTGTTAAAGTCGGTCGGGTGTAATACTTTACAAAGATATAAAATAAAAAGCAGCTATCAAATAGCTGCCTTTTCATAAATTATAAAATTTGCCTGCTTATTTCGCTGAAACGATCTGGCTGCCGTTCTCGCCGGTGACATTTTTCAGGGTGTATCTTTTGCCTTCTTCCCTGATCTTGGCTACGTGCTTGTCTTTGTTCACGGGTTCGATGTTCTTAATGAATTCCCGGTTTCCTTTGACGTTGGCCTTCGTGAATGACTTGTAGTCATTGCCCTTCAGTTTCACCACGACATTCTGCTTGTCTGTGTTGACTGCAGACCATATCTGTTTGTTTTTTTTGTTTGAGACAGTCCATAGGTTTTCGGTCAGCAGCATGCTGTGCCTTACGTCCTTGATCCGGCCGTTTTTGTAATACTTATGGATGTCCTCGTTGTTGCGGTTGAAGTTTCCTTTAGGATCGGGACCCTGAGCACTGGCACCTGCTACGGTGAATACCGCTGCCGCAATGGCAGATGCGAAAAATAATTTTTTCATAACCTTCTTATATTAAATGTTCAAATAAAATGTTTGTTGTTGTCCTTTTGAAATTCACGAAGCGTGCCAGAAACGGCCGGCAGATCCTCTTTTTTTTGTCGTATTACGGATACGGACCATGCTTTCGACATGGCTTTTACTGCTAGTGCTGAGGCAAAAGATTAAGGCAGATCCTTGAAGATCTGCCTTAGAGTCTGATTTGGAAATCATTGACCGGATTTGCTTCGCTTCTTTCGCGCTTGTTTTACCACTTCTCCTCATTCAGCGTATTCCTCAGCCGCTGGGCATGCTCTTCAGCGCGGTTTGTCAGTTTGGAGGACGCTTCCGAGACCTTGTTCCCGAACTTCTGGGTGTTTTCCGCGAACTTGTCCACCGTATGGATGTAGGTTTCAGAGGCCTTCTGCTTGATTTCCGTAACCTTATCCGCCACCGCATTCTGGACCTCCCCTGACTTGTCGGCCACTTTTTGTCCGATCTCCGACATTTTATCCGACGCATTCCGGATTTTTTGCTTCATCTCCCTGTGTACTTCCTGTGCCAGTTCCGCAGCTTTTTCTTTTATCTGGCTGTCGTTTTCCGGTTGGTTGTTCTTTATATTATCCATGGTTTTAAGTTTATTGTTTTATAGAAAATAATAACAATCAGCGTGCCGGAATTATTCGTATAACAAATAATCATAGACCGGACTTTGTCAGTAATCGCCTGGGGGTGTGGCGCAGGAAAAGGCGATGGAGATAGCTGCAGGGGCGTTCCCTGCCTGTGTCGAAAAAAACGGCGCGACCTGGAGCCGTGCCGTTCTAAAACGTCACATCGCTATTGCGAACCATCCGACCATCGCTATCGAGAACAGTATCCCGAACGCGATGGACGCAATCAGGATTATTCCCGTGGTTTTTATCGATCCACGGAGGTTGCGGAAAGATTCGGTCATGGCCGCTTCATTGTTCGAAGCCACGGCCTCCCTTGTTTTCTGCGCGAAACGATACAGGTAAATTGCGGGGAGCATCTGCACTATGTACATCACGAGGGCGAATATCATTACCGGCCACATTACGACTGCATACATTGCTCCAGCCGCACCGTACATACCGGTGATGTCGTACATCGAAAATCCGGCTACGGCTACGGCGATCATCCATAAGATTATGCACACCAAGGCGAGTCCATAGCATATCAGCATGACGATACTGATGAAATTCGCCCATTTGGCGCTGCTCGCTAGCAGCGATTTATCCTCTTCCCCGATCCTCATCGTTTTGGGTTCCAGGGATGTTTCGATAACGATGTTGCTTTCTTCCATAATCAAAGTATTTTTAATGGTTAGTAATTACTCCGTTTTCGTTTCGGGGTCGTCATAGAGGTTGTCCAGTTCGACCTGTATGCTGTCCAATTCCTTGCGGTACGCTTCCATCCAATCATCCGGCGTATCCGCCGGAGCGTTCTCGATGCGCTGCTGCGCCCTCTCCAGTCCCGTTTCGAGTTCTTCTCTTCTTCCCATCGTAAATATACACTAAAATTAATTATTATTGTCTATGGTTATCCGCAAAAAAGATACCAAGCCCTTCTGGCGCCGTTTCACCGGGCGATTTGACCGTTTCACGGGTAGACGGGTTATTAAAAGTGATGCACGCCCTTGTTTGTTAAATGAAAAATCCCTAAATTTGGCATCGTTATATCCTCCCTCCCTGAAACAACCCGGTTTTTCAAGCGAAAGCCTAAACTGAACTATTTATTTTATTCTTAAAAATTCGCAATGGACAGAAGAGATTTTCTCAAAAAAGGTGCATTGGCGGTTGCCGGGGCAATTGTCGGCGGCAGCGTTATTTCGGGATTGGCAGGCAGTGCCGGATGTACGCCTGCGCCTAAACAAAAACGCATCGGGCTTCAGCTCTATTCGCTCCGCGATGCTATGAGGGAGGATCCGGAAGGAACTCTGAAAAAAATAGCCGCAATGGGCTATACCGAACTCGAAACCGCTTCCTACGACGGCAGCAGGATCTACGGCTACACTCCGCAGGATTTCCGCAAGTTGGTCGAAGGTCTCGGAATGAAGGTAAGCAGCTGCCACGTCGGCAGGAACTGGGAACCCGAAAAGGAAGAAGAGATAATGGCCTGGTGGAAGAAGGCTTTCGAAGACCACAAGGCGCTCGGCTGCAAGTATGTCGTCCAGCCTTCGATAAATCTGGGCGATACGCTCGAATGGACTGCCGCGCTGTGCGGTTACTGGAACAAACTGGGAGCCATGGCTAAAGAATACGGCATGACGTTCGGCTACCACAACCACGCCGCGGAGTTCGACGTGATAGAAGGCGTGGTGAATTACGACTACATGCTGGAGAACACTTCGGCTGACGTCACTTTCGAGATGGACGTTTACTGGGTTTCGCAGGCAGGCAAGGATCCGGTCGAATACCTCAATAAATATGCAGGCCGCTTCGCCCTTCTGCATATCAAGGACGATTCGATCATCGGCGACAGCGGCAAGATTGATTTCGAAAAGATATTCAATGCGGCATATGCACAGGGAATGAAGGATTACTATGTGGAGGTTGAAAAGTATACCCTGCCGGCCGATATCTGCGTCGAAAAGAGTTTCGATTTCCTTAATGCGGCTTCTTACGTGAAATAGATTAACCTAAATAAAACCAATTGATTATGGCGACAAAAATTTCGAGAAGAGACTTCCTTAGAACGGGAGCTATAGGTGTTGCAGGACTTACGATCATGCCCAACAAGGTGTTCGGCAGCGTTCTGGGGCATACCGCTCCTTCCGATATGGTTAACGTGGCAGGCGTCGGCGTCGGCGGACGCGGTTCGGGCGTGCTCCGCGAACTCGGTCCGCAGGCTAACATAGTAGCTATGGCTGACGTGGACTGGAAGTATGCGCAGGGAACGTTCAACCGCTACCCGGACGCTAAAAAATTCTATGACTACCGCAAAATGTTCGATGCGATGAAGAAAGACATCGACGCTGTGGTGGTCGCTACCGCCGACCATACCCATGCTCTCATCGCTTCCGATGCGATGACGCTGGGCAAAAACGTATATTGCGAAAAACCGCTGACCCATTCCGTGTACGAATCGCGCCTGCTGACCAAACTGGCTGCAAAAACAGGAGTCGCTACACAGATGGGTAACCAGGGATCTTCCGGTGAAGGCGTAAACCTGATCTGCGACTGGATCTGGAATGGCGAGATCGGCGAAGTTACCCGCGTGGATGCTTTCACCGACCGTCCCATATGGCCGCAGGGCCTGATGCGCCCGGCAACGGTAGATCCGATCCCCGATACCCTCGACTGGGACCTGTTCATCGGCCCGGCCCCCATGCGTCCGTTCAACCACCTGTATACCCCGTGGAACTGGCGCGGCTGGTGGGATTTCGGCACCGGCGCTTTGGGCGATATGGCATGCCACATCCTGCATCCTGTGTTCAAAGGCCTCAAGCTGGGTTATCCGACCAAAGTCCAGGGCAGTTCCACTCCGCTTCTTACGGAATGCGCTCCCAATGCTGAAATGGTTAATCTGGTATTCCCTGCCCGCGGTTCGTATGAGAACGTCCAACTGCCGGAAGTTACGGTTACATGGTACGACGGCGGTCTGACTCCTCCGCGTCCCGAGGGATTGCCCGACGGAGTGAACCTCAACAACGACGGCGGCGGTGTTATTTTCTATGGTACGAAAGATATCCTTATCTGCGGTTGCTATGGTAAGGATCCATGGCTGCTTTCGGGACGCAAGCCCAATGCTCCGCAGCGTACCCGCCGCGTTCCCAACAATGCACACGGTCAGGACTTCATCCGCGCCTGCAAGGAGAGCAAGAAGAACCGCGTGGAGACCGCTTCAAATTTCGCAGAAGCCGGTCCGTTCAACGAGATGGTCGTTATGGGCGTCCTTGCGGTACGTCTTCAGGGCCTTAACAAGGTTCTCGAATGGGACGGCCCGAACATGCGCTTTACCAACATCAATCCCGATGAAAACCTCCGCGTGATGATCGAGGACGGGTTCAGCATCCATGACGGGCACCCTACTTTCAACAAGGTGTGGACCGATCCGTTCAACGCGCAGGAATTCGCCGACGGACTCATCAAACACAACTACCGCGAAGGCTGGAAGCTTGTGGATATGCCCAAGTAATTAAACGCTCAACAAATAAAAGAAAAATGAAAGTTAGAATTATTGTAACAGGATTGGCTATGGCGGCTGTTTTGGCCTCGTGCTGCGGCAGAAATGCCAGTAAAAAGGCTGCCCAGGAAGTGGCTGCCGCTGAAACTGAAGTAAAAGCGAACGAGATCACTCTGTTCGATGGCAAGACTTTTGACGGATGGCGCGGATATAACCGCGAAACTGTTCCGGGTAAATGGTCCATCGAGGACGGCTGCATCAAGATCAGCGGCGGCGGTGCCGGCGAGGCACAGTCGACAGATGGCGGCGATATCATATTCGGCGGCCGCAAGTTCAAAAACTTCGACCTGACTTTCGAATGGAAAGTCGGCAAGGGCAGCAATTCCGGAGTGTTCTATCTGGCGCAGGAAATTCCCGGCGAACCTATTTATATTTCGGCTCCGGAATACCAGGTCCTGGACAATGTGAACCATCTCGATGCCCGCCTCGGTGTTGACGGCAACCGCATGTCTGCATCCCTGTACGACATGATCCCTGCCAAACCGCAGAATTCGAAACCTTTCGGCGAATGGAACACCGGCGGCATATCCGTATTCAAAGGTACGGTTATCCACTGGCAGAACGGCGAACCCGTAGTGGAATACCACCTGTGGACTCCGCAATGGAAAGAGCTGCTCGATGCCAGCAAGTTCAGTAAGGATAAATGGCCTGTCGCCTATGACCTGTTGCTGAATGTTGGCGGTGACAACCATGAAGGCTATATCGGCTTCCAGGATCACGGTGACGATGTATGGTTCCGCAATATCAAGATTAAGGTTTATGACGAAGAATAAGCCGTGCAGGCTTCGATAGAAAAAGCGCTTCCTTTGCGGGGAGCGCTTTTTTGTTTGCTCCCAATTCAGTAATTTTACAAAATTATCGCCCCTGCAACGAGATCGAAAAAACAAACGATATGGATGAAAACAAGAAACGCCGCTTAAAGAAATTTTTTTGGTCAGACCTTGTCGATATAACAACACTACTTAAAGTAGGATTATTCACAACTCTTGGAGTTTGTTTTATTGTATTTCATTTTGTCGAAGGACGGCAGGAAAAAGAGTATCTGATCATTGGTGCATTTCTTGTTGTATTTGGATCGCTTGTTTTGTTTTTCTGGAAGTATTTGAAAAATTGGATACTATAAATGAAGATCAAAGAGTTTATCGACGGTTTCAGGGAGGCTTTCGGCGATGAGGCCGGACTGCCGGTGGTTTTCTGGTACTCCGGGGACGGCCCGTACCCTACAGAGAAAATTCCCGGATGCTTTTTCAAGGCGTTCGACACGGTGCGGGCCGGAACTCCGGTCAGCTTGGGCGTCGAAACCATAGGCTGTGGTGGCGGTAAGCTCTACACGGGGTTTACGGATATGCCTCCGCATGTTCCCGCTTTTGTTTCGGGGAAAGAGCGCTATGTGAAAACGCCCGAAATGGTTGTCGATTATATCGAAAAGTTGCAAATGCCGCGTATGGACGGACAATATTTGAATTTTGCGCGGATCGACAGGATCGACACTTTCGACGGGAAAGAGGGCGTTATTTTTATTGCGACGCCCGACGTCCTTTCGGGATTGGCGACGTGGGCTTTTTATGATGGCGGAGAAGATGCTGTGGCGACGCCGTTCGGTTCGGGATGCTCGGTGATGGTTTCGAAGCCTCTCGTGGAGAACCGCCGCGATGGTAAACGCTGTTTCCTGGGTTTGTTCGACCCGTCGGTAAGGCCTTGGTTCGGGGAGGACGAACTGGGTTTCGCCGTTCCGATGTCGCGGTTCCGCGAAATGCTCGGCACAATGCGGGACAGCTGCCTGTTCGGTACGCATGCGTGGGAGAGAATCAGAGAAAGGATCGACAGAGAGGAATAAACGACTCCGCCGCATACTGCGAGGTGTTAAATGGAATAATTTTAGACATATCGAAGCGAGTTTCGGGGAACCGGAGTCTGTCGTAAGGCATGGCGAGATCCTCGAGCCGACAGGCAAAGATGATCAACCCTTTTAATTACCTCCCTCGCAAGATGCCTCCACCAGCCTACGACTGACGGCCGGCACTCGGTCGGTGATTATTTTACTTCGTAAAACAATTGAAGTCAATCTCCAACTGATGGGAGCCTGGCGTTTCTAGCTCGTCGATATTGCCCACAGACAGGCCCAGCAGACGGATGCCTTTGCGTGAAATATCTATGCCGAGAAGCAATTGGCGGGCGATCTCCCAAAAAATGTTGAAATCATCTACGAAGCCGCCGGGAGTGCGGCTGCGGGTTATCTGCTCGAAATCCCCGTATTTGACTTTCAGGGTGACGGTGCGTCCGAGAAACTGCTTGTCGGTGATGCGTCGCCACACTTTTTCGGCTGTTTCGCGCAACTGGCCCGCCATGGCTTCCATGCTGTCCAGATCGGTAGGGAAAGTATTTTCAGCCCCTATGGATTTTCGGATACGGTGTGGCTGCACTTCACGGTAGTCGCGCCCCCAGGCGTTGTTGTAGTATATCTGCCCGGATTTTCCGAACAGCTTCACTAGATTTTCCTCGCCGAACCGCCGCAGGTCTCCGCCCGTGCGGATGCCGTAGCGATGCATCTTTTCCGCTGTGACCTTGCCGACACCGAAGAAGTCTTCCACTTTCAGTTTTCCGGCGAACTCTTCGGCCTGCGTGTCGGTTATTACGAATAGTCCGTCCGGCTTGTCGTAGTCAGAGGCTACTTTTGCAAGGAATTTATTCACTGAAACTCCAGCCGAGGCCGTCAGTCCGGTGGTCTCTTTGATGCGCTTTTTTATCTCCCGTGCAATAATCGTGGCCGACGGCATGTTGATATGGTTTTGTGTCACATCCAGGTATGCTTCATCCAACGATAGCGGCTCCACGAGTTCCGTGTAGCCGAGAGAAATGTCCATGATCTGCCGCGATACGTCGCGATAGACGTCGAAACGCCCAGGAACGAATATAAGCCCCGGACAGCGCGCGATCGCGATCTTCGACGGCATGGCCGAACGGACTCCCCACCGGCGAGCTTCGTAGCTCGCTGCAGCCACGACGCCTCTTTCTCCCGAGTACCCGACGGCAAGAGGTTTTCCGCGGTACAGCGGGTTGTCCCTCTGCTCTATGGAGGCATAGAAGGCGTCCATGTCTATATGTATGATCTTCCGCACGCCGCAAGTTAATTGAAAATCGACAATCGACAATCAAGCATGACTCTCCCGCCTTTGGATGGATGCCCGCAGGGTAGGACGGTTTATATTTGCGGAAAGGCGCAGCCGCTGTGAAAACAGCGATCCCCCCGGGTTTGACAGGGGGATCATAGGGGTCTGTCCAGCTTGTTATCCGGACTGCGGGAAAAGCGTTTGTAAACTTTTGCTTATTTCTTCGAAGCGGATTTTTCCTCCTTCCTGTCATTAGATTTGAAGGCGGCTTTAACTTCTTCGGATTTTTTTGTGCGGTTGGCTTTGGTGTAGCCTTCGACTTCGTTTACAAGTCCGGTAACTTCTTTTTCGAAGTCCGCTTCGCAGCTGCAGCATGTCGGTTCTTTTTTCATGGCTTTGTCTGTAAAAAATTAATATTAAAATTCGTACCTTCGTTTTTCACGGAAGTATAATTTGCAAAGAGCATACCAAACGAAGTTGCCGGGAAAACCTAAAATACGATCGATATGGAAGCGACAGTTTATTGCCAGAGCTGCGGAATGCCGCTCGTAAAGCCGGAAGAGTACGGGACGGAAAATGACGGGAGTCCAAATCCCGAGTACTGCATCTATTGCTACAAAGATGGCGAATTCGCCCAGAAGGATATGTCGATGGAGGAGATGATCGACCACTGCATGAAATTCCTCGGGGAGTTCAACAGGGACAGCGGCACTAAATTCTCGCCTGACCAGGCGCGTGCCGAGATGCGAAAATACTTCCCCCATCTGAAACGCTGGCAAAAACTGTAAAAAAATGCCGTTCTTGCAAGAACGGCTTTTTGATTCATCGTATGAAATTGGTGCGGTTTCCGGTGTCGAACACGGGCGGTTCAGCGCCCAAAGATTTCATGCGCAGCAGCCATGCTATATTTTTCGCAGTGTTGCGGACGGTTTGCAGTCCTTCCGCATCCGCCTCTGCTTCCCCCGCCAGCGCACCGTGGACGATGTTCCAGTAACTCGACCCGGCAATGAGCATTTTAGATATTGTGAGGTAGTAATTCAGTCCTGCGTAGGCGGCCGAACCGCCCGAACGCCTTGCTGCTACCAATGCCGCCCCTACCTTGCCGTCGAACATGCCGCCGTTTGCCGACGCCACATAGAAAACCCTGTCGCAGAAACTTTTCATAGTCCCGGCTATACCGGCGTAGTAGACCGGCGAACCCAGGACGATGGCGTCGGCGCCCTTCAGCGCTTGGATCATTTCGTTGACGATGTCATCGCTCATCACGCAGCGTTCGTCTTTCTTACGGATGCATGTGCCGCATGCCAGGCAGCCGCGCACGGGTTTGTTGCCCACCTGGATTATCTCCATTTCTATGCCCGCAGTCTGCAGTTCCTTCGCCATTTCGCGCAGTGCGAGATCTGTGTTCCCCTCCGGGCGCGGACTTCCGTTGATGCCTATGACTTTCATATTTTCAAATATTTTGTTTTAAAATAGTTCGCGCCGCATTGTCATTCGGACAGAGGCGGACCGATATGGTTTCAGTATATCGATACCTTAGTCTCCGTCGATGAGGGGCCTGCCTTATAGTTAAGTGGTAGATTCCTCGTCGTGTGATAGAGCCTTTTGTCATGCGGCAAACCTTTCGATCACACTCACTCGGAATGGCAATCTGTGCCGCCGTTGCAGATTTCTACCAGAGTTTCGGAACGGTTTCGCTCATGTCGTGGTTACCCCACTGTTCGCCGACGAAGTCGATGGTATCCAATAACCCGGCCACATCGTTCAGCGTGACGAGTTTCAGGCGCGTTTCCTTGAAGTTCGGCAACCCCTTGAAATAGCTCGACAGGTGGCGGCGCATCTCCAGGATTCCGACTTTTTCACCCTTCACTTCGACCGACTTCAACAAGTGGCGTTTGGCGATTTCGACGCGCTCGGCGACGCCCGGCTGGGGCAGGAGTTCGCCCGTTGCGAGGTAGTGTTTTATCTCGCGGAAGATCCACGGACGGCCATATGTGGCTCGCCCTATCATAACCCCGTCGACGCCCCAGCGGTCGAAAGCCTCTTTGGCTGACTCCGGTGAGTCGATATCGCCGTTGCCGATGATGGGAATCGTGATGGCCGGATTGTTCTTTACGGCTCCTATAAGCGTCCAGTCGGCTTCGCCGCGGTACATTTGCGCACGCGTGCGGCCATGGATAGTCAGCGCCTGTATCCCGGCGTCTTGCAGGCGGACGGCTATATCCTCGATGTTTTTATGTTCGTCGTCCCAGCCGAGGCGGGTTTTGACAGTAACGGGCGTTTTCACGGCGTCGACTATCCGCCGGGTCATCTCGACCATCAGCGGCACGTCACGCATCATCCCGCTGCCCGCGCCGCGGCCGGCTATTTTTTTGACCGGGCAGCCGAAGTTGATGTCGATGACCTCCGGACGGGAGCTTTCGGCCATGCGCGCCGCCTCGACCATCGGTTCGATCAGATGGCCGTAGATTTGCACCCCGACGGGGCGCTCTTCGTCGGATATGTCGAGTTTAGCCAGCGATTTCGCCGCGTCGCGTATCAGTCCGTCGCTCGAAATGAACTCGGTGTACATCATATCGGCGCCGAACTGCTTGCACATCCAGCGGAACGAAGGATCTGTAACGTCCTCCATCGGCGCCAACAGCAGCGGCCTCGGGCCCAGGTCTGTGTTTCCTATCTTCATGGCTTTCGAGCCGTAAAATTAAACAATTTATCCCTATCTTTGCGACTCATAACATTTTCAGGCAATGAATATCGAGAAAATAATCGCGGACGCGGCGGCACGCGCAGTAAAAGAATTATACGGCATTGAGGACGCAGGGGCGGTCCAGATACAGAAAACCCGCAAGGAATTCGAAGGCGATTTCACGCTCGTCGTCTTCCCGCTTCTGAAGGCCAGCCGCAAATCGCCCGACGCCACGGCCGCCGAAATAGGGGAGTGGCTCACGGCCAACACACCCGAGGTCGGCGCATATAACGTCATAAAAGGTTTCCTGAATATATCGCTCAAACCGGAGTTCTGGGGCGAACGTTTCGCAGAGATGGCGGCCGATAAGGATTTCGGGCGCGCCGCGCCGACCGGCCGCACGATCATGGTCGAATACTCGTCGCCCAACACCAACAAGCCTCTCCACCTGGGCCACATCCGCAACAACCTGCTCGGTTATTCGGTGGCTGAGATTCTCAAGGAGTGCGGCAACACGGTGCTGAAAGCCAATCTGGTGAACGACCGCGGCATCCACATCTGTAAGAGCATGCTGGCGTGGAAGAAGTTCGGCGGCGGCGAAACACCGGAGTCGAGCGGGATGAAGGGTGACCACCTGGTGGGTAAATACTATGTCGAATTCGACAAGCACTATAAGCAGGAGATAAAGGAGCTGATGGCGCAGGGCCAGACAGAAGATGAGGCCAAAAAGAACGCCCCGATGATCCTCGAAGCCCAGGAAATGCTACGCCGCTGGGAGGCCAAAGACCCCGAAACATACAGCCTGTGGGAAACCATGAACGGCTGGGTTTACGACGGTTTCGCCGTGACCTACAAGGCTCTGGGCGTCGATTTCGACCGCATGTACTACGAGTCGCAGACCTACCTGCTGGGCAAAAGCCTCGTCGAGGAGGGACTCGCGAAGGGTGTGTTCTACCGCCGCGCCGACGGTTCCGTGTGGATCGACCTCACAGCCGACGGACTCGACGAAAAACTTCTGCTTCGCGCCGACGGAACATCGGTCTACATGACGCAGGACCTGGGCACCGCCTACCGCCGTTTCGAGGACGAGAGCCTCGACGCGCTTATCTACGTGGTCGGCAACGAGCAGAACTACCATTTCCAGGTGCTGAAACTCGTGCTCAAGAAGCTCGGCTACGACTGGAGCGATGCAATATATCACCTCTCCTACGGCATGGTCGAACTCCCCGAAGGCAAGATGAAGTCGCGCGAGGGGACGGTGGTCGACGCCGACGACCTTGTAGAGGGGATGATCGATACCGCCCGCGAAATGTCGCAGGAACTCGGTAAACTCGACAATTGCACCGCCGACGAGGCCGACGCTATCGCCACGATGGTCGGCATGGGGGCGCTGAAATACTTCATCCTGAAAGTCGACCCGAAAAAGACGATGCTGTTCGATCCACGCGAGTCGATAGATTTCAACGGCAACACAGGGCCTTTCATCCAGTACACCCATGCACGTATCCGCTCGGTAATTCGCAAAGCCGCAGAAGCCGGCATCGACTACGCGAAAACCACTGAGCCGGAAACATACCTGCCCGAAGAAATCGGGTTGATAAAAATCCTTTCGGAATATCCGGCGACGGTAGCCGCGGCAGGGGAGAGTTACGCCCCGTCGCTTGTCGGCGCCTATGTCTACGAACTGGCCAAGACCTACAACGGCTACTATCACGACCATTCGATACTGCGCGAAGAAAATACCGCCGTGCGCGCTTTCCGCCTGCGCCTCTCCGAACAGGTGGCCTCGGTCATCAAAAAAGGGATGCGCCTTTTGGGTATAGAAGTTCCCGAAAGGATGTAAAAGTCAGATTTATTTAACTTTAATGGTTAAATAATTGATTTATTAGATGGAATCCCGATTACTTACAGTGCGCGGGAAGCGAGCAGTTTCAGGAAAGATTCCTTATAGGTATCCGATATGGGAATGACCACGTCGCCGAAGATGATGCGCGTGCGTTCTATTTTTTTCACCTTGTCCACATTGACGATATAGCTGCGGTGCACGCGCGCGAAATGACCTCGCGGAAGCATTTCCTCCACTGTCTTCAGGTTCATGAGCGTCTGCACCGACCCTTCACCCGTGTGTATCCTGATATAGTCGCGGATGCCCTCGATCCAGATTATCGTGTCGATGGGGATCACGAACTGCTTGTAGTCCGACTTCACTATCAGGCTGTGAGGTTCTTCGCCGGATGCAATTCCTGTTTTGGCCGCACGTTTCATCGAAAACCACTCCTCGGCTTTCTCCACCGCACGCGAAAACTCCTGGAAGCTGATGGGTTTCAGCAGGTAGTCGAGCGCGTCGACCTTGAACCCTTCGAGCGCATACTGCGGAAAAGCCGTAGTGAAGATGACACGGGTATGCCCGTTGATCAGTTTCGACGCGTCGAGTCCGCTCAACCCAGGCATCTGTATGTCGAGAAATACCACATCGACCTGACTTTCTTTAAGGTGTTTCAGAGCGTCGACACTTCCGGTGAATCGTCCGGCAAGCTCCAACGACGGCGTCCTGCGTATGTATTCTTCGAGAATATCGAGAGCCAGAGGTTCGTCGTCAACTATGATGCAGTCCAGTTTCATGGGGTCAGATTTTTATTGTCAGTTCGGCTATATAGGTATTTCCCTCGCGGTTGAATGCCAGCTCGTGGTGGCGCGGATAAAGCAGTGCAAGGCGCTTGCGAAGATTTCCGATCCCGATGCCCGACCCGCTGCGGTCGATGTCGGTCTTCGGATAAAAACTGTTCTCGACACGACACGTCACCGAATTCTCTCCTTTTTTGCTTTCGGAGACCGAGATGGCTATACGGACGTATGAAGGCTCGGTCGGTGAAACGCCGTGCTTGAATCCGTTTTCTATCAGCGTCATGAACATCAGCGGAGCTATCTTCACGTCCTGTCCGCCGGTCGGTAGATTTGTTTCGATGACCATATTCTCGGTCTGGCGCAGCTTCATCAGTTCTATATAACTGCGTATGAAGTCCAGCTCCTTGTCGAGCGGCACGCTGCTCTCGTTGTCGTAGAGGATGTAGCGCATGATCTTGCTCAGCGAGTGTATGGCCTCGCGTGCCTTGTCGGGGTTCGAGCCGGTCAGCGAATAGATGTTGTTGAGCGTGTTGAACAGGAAGTGCGGGTTGAGTTGGCTGCGCAGGTTCTGCAGTTCGGCATCGCGTTTTTCGGACTCCAGGGCGGCACGTTCGGTTTCGTGCCCCTGCCATGCCACGATCATCCTGAGTGCCACACTTAGGCCGATAACCAGCATCAGAACCAGTCCGTCCCGGATCACGTATGTTGCCAGCGTTATCTTTTCCCTTGGCTCGGCTGCGTCGCTCACGAGTTGTGTAAGATACACCTCCTGGAGTATTTGCGAACAGGCGGCCACTATAACTATCACCATGAAGTTCGAGGCAAGGAACAGCAGCCAGTTGCGTTTTTCGAATATCAGCTTGTCTATCAGAAAATAGTAGTTGAAATAGAATACCAGCATGAACATTACCGGTATCCAGCTGTATATTAGGTATTTGTCTAATTGCATTAGCGAGCCGTCGCGAGTGGCCAGCATGAACGGATAGGCCAGGATTATTATCCATACCAACACGTTGGTGAAGATAAACATCACCTTTCCGGTGTCGGGAACTTTCCGCCGCTTTTTCTCTCTTTTTTCCATACGATCAAGGGCAAAGATATTAAGAATCCGCTGAAAATGCCGGCGATCGCCCTTATTTTTAACGTAAGTTGCGGATAAGTACTTATGCTATATTGCAGTTAATTACGTCGTCGTTGCAGAAAACCTTATCCGCAACTCATGTTTTATTTTGATGCAGACTGCTCTCCTGCACTGTTAAAGCGTCGAGGCAATGAACTACCACGCCTCAAGCAACAGGGTCTCCAAAACAGGAATTTATAATATCGCCGCAAGCGTCGGGGAATCAACTCTTTTAGTTCTCTCCCTCGCAAGATGCCACCACCGGCCGCAGGCCGGTGGTCGGCGCTCGGTCGATGATTATTTTGCGAAGCAAAACAATTGAATAAATTGCTGATTCCCGTGCAGTATTTCGGGATACAGGCATTTATATCAATGTGTTTTATTATATTTGTGCCAGATCCAACACAAAATCCGGCCGGATTATGAAAACGAGCAGCCTGATCATTGCGAAGATTCTGACACTGTGCGGCATTGTTTTGACCTGCACTGCGTGTTATGCACCCGGTAATGCCGAATTTGAGGTCAAAATCAAAGTCGACGGCCGGGTAACGAACGCTTCTGACGAGCCGGTCGAAGGTATCATGGTAACCGTTAGCGTTCCGTCTGAGGATGGTTATAAATTAGGTTCGGCCGAAACCGATACAGAAGGGAAATATGATATACAGTACGATGGTTGGCATATGCTGACTGCGGTCGATGTATCCGCCGAAGACGTTGACGAGGATGAGAACGGCGGCAGTTTCGCCGCCGAGACCAAGACCGTTGCCATAGATAGTTCCGATTATAAAGGAGGAAGCGGCGGTTGGTATAAAGGAGAAGCTGTAAAAACAGCGGATTTTGAACTTGAAAAAATAATCGATACTCCAGATGAAGAATAAACTTTTGGCCGGGCTGCTCGCCGTGCTCGGATTTTCGTCGTGCTCGCCGTTCAGCGACGAAGACGACAACGTTGATGGCGGCGGAATGTTGATGTACGGAGTGATACGGGAATCATTCGTGGTAAAGGGAAAAGTTACTGATACCGGCGATAAACCGATAGAGGGGATCCGGGTTGTCCTGAAGCCGTCGGCTGCCAGCGAGTACTCATATATTCCACAAAACACGGCGTATTCTGCCGAAGACGGGTCGTTCAAAACCGTGCCGTGGCCCGCCGGTCCGGTGTATTCGATAATCGCGGAGGATGTGGACGGAGAGAAAAACGGGGTGTTCAAACCGTTGGAAAAAACGTTCAAATCGAACGGACTTAATTATGAAGATGACAAGCCTGTCAGGATCGTCGACTTCGAACTGGAAGAAAATAAGGATTTAGACAGACGATAAAAGATGAGATCGACTAAAATTATAGCGGCGATACTGGTGCTGATAGGCTTCGGCAGCTGCGCAAACCGTCCGTCGAAAAGCAAGGCGCCGGAAAATACTCCGGAACAGACGACCATGCAGGCGGATACTACCGAGATTATGCCTATAATGATTATGTACGGACCGCCGCGGCCCCGTATGGAACCACAAAAAGAGGTCCGCGAAAAAGACGCCCGGCAGGAAGGCGGGAAAACTGCGGAAGGGTCCGCTGAGTAATTGCTTATGGACGGAACGAAAGTGGGCCTGCGCAAGCGTCTTGGCCTCGAACTTTTTTCGAAGCTGTACAAGGACCAAGTCGAACGGCATCCCCTCCGGACGCTCTTCTGGGAGTGTACGCTGCGCTGCAACCTCGACTGCCGACACTGCGGAAGCGACTGCACCGTCGATCCGTCGTACAAGGATATGCCGATCGAGGATTTTCTGCGCGTGCTCGACACCATAACGCCGCACGTCGATCCGCACAAGGTGATGATCGTCTTTTCGGGCGGCGAGGTGCTGGTGCGAAAGGATCTCGAAAAGGCAGGTCTGGAGGTCTACAAGCGCGGTTATCCGTGGGGAATGGTGACGAACGGCATGCTGCTGGACGCCGCGAGGTTCGACTCGCTGCTGAGGGCAGGACTGCACTCGATCACGCTGAGCCTCGACGGGTTCGAAAAAGACCATCTGTATATCCGCCGCCATCCCAAGAGCTACGAAAATGCCATACGCGCGATGCACCTTATTTCGCGCGAACCTTCGATAGTTTACGATATCGTGACATGCGTCACGGCAGACAGCCTTGCCACGCTGCCCGATTTCAAGGAGTTCCTTATCTCGGAGGGGGTGACGGCATGGAGGCTTTTCACTATATTCCCCGTCGGCAGGGCCGCCGAAGACCCAAAACTGCAGCTCTCGAACGAACAGTTTCGCGAGTTGATGGAGTTCATCCGCAAGACGAAAAAAGAGGGGCGGATCAAGGTCGATTATGCCTGCGAGGGTTTTCTGGGCGGTTTCGAAACCGAGGTCCGCGACAATTTCTACCACTGTTCGGGCGGCGTCACTACTGGAAGCATCCGCATCGACGGAGCCATTTCGGGGTGTACCAGCATCCGCGCCGGGTTCCACCAGGGAAATATATACCATGATGATTTCATGGATGTATGGAACAACCGTTTCAGGAAGTTCCGCAACAGGGAATGGGCACGGAAAGGGGAGTGCGCCGAGTGCAAGATGTGGCGCTGGTGCCTCGGTAACGGGATGCACCTCTACGACGACGATGATAACCTGCTCGTCTGCCACTACGCCGGATTGAACAAAGCGCAGAAAGAGCTATCTCGCCGACCGTAGCAGGTGTGAGCCAGCCGGAGGCTGGCGCCGTTAAAACGGAGGAAGGTAACAATGAGAAAATGCGGGACTTTTCATTCCGTATTTTTTTATATGAAACAGGGCGCTATTCCGCTGAATTTACTATTTTTGTCCCTTGCTGACAAAAAAGAGCAAGGCTATGACACAGGAGGAATTATTCAAGAAACTTATCGCACACTCCAAAGAGTACGGGTTCATATTCCCGTCGAGCGAAATATACGACGGATTGAGCGCCGTGTACGACTACGGCCAGATGGGCGTCGAACTCAAGAACAACATAAAAGCATACTGGTGGGAGGCGATGACGCGCCTGCGTGAAAATATTGTAGGCATCGACGCTGCGATTTTCATGCATCCCCGCACCTGGGAAGCTTCGGGCCACGTCGGTGCCTTCAACGATCCCCTCATCGACAACAAGGATTCGAAGAAGCGTTACCGTGCCGATGTCCTGCTGGAAGAACACATCGCCAAACTCGACGAAAAGATAGATAAAGAGGTCGAAAAGGCCGCAAAGCGTTTCGGCGACGCGTTCGACGAGGCGCAATACCGTGCCACTTCACCACGTGTGCTGGAACTGCAGGCCAAGCGCGACGAGGTGCACGGCCGCATGGTCAAAGCCCTTACCGACAACGACCTGGCCGAACTGCGCCAGATTATCGTCGATGCCGAGATCGTCGATCCGATCTCAGGCACGCGCAACTGGACCGACGTGAGGCAGTTCAACCTGATGTTCGAAACCAAGATAGGCTCCGTCGCCGAAGGGGCGAACACCATATATCTGCGTCCGGAGACGGCTCAGGGTATTTTTGTCAACTTCCTGAACGTGCAGAAAACCGGCCGCATGAAGATCCCGTTCGGCATCGCGCAGATCGGAAAGGCATTCCGCAACGAGATCGTCGCGAGACAGTTTATCTTTCGCATGAGGGAGTTCGAACAGATGGAGATGCAGTATTTCGTGCGTCCGGGCGAAGAGATGAAATGGTACGAGTACTGGAAGGAATTTCGCATGAAATGGCACCGCTCGCTCGGATTCGGCGACGATATGTACCGTTTTCACGACCACGATAAGCTGGCCCACTACGCCAACGCCGCCGCCGACGTCGAATTCAAGTTTCCGTTCGGGTTCAAGGAGGTCGAGGGGATTCACTCGCGCACCGATTTCGACCTGGGCAACCACCAGAAATTCTCCGGCCGCAAACTCCAGTATTTCGACCCCGAAACCGGCGAAAGCTATGTGCCCTATGTGGTTGAAACCTCGATCGGCGTCGATCGCATGGTGCTGCAGGTGCTTTCGGCGTCGTACAAAGAGGAAACGCTTGAGAACGGCGAGGAGAGGGTAGTGATGTTTATCCCGCCGGCCCTGGCTCCTGTAAAGGCCGCCGTACTGCCGCTCGTCAAAAAGGACGGATTGCCCGAGATCGCCCGTTCGATCATCGACAGCCTGAAATACGACCACAATGTGCAGTACGACGAAAAAGACAGCATCGGCAAGCGTTACCGCCGCCAGGATGCCATCGGGACGCCGTTCTGCATCACCGTCGACCACCAGACAGTTGAGGACGGCACCGTTACGATCCGTTTTCGCGACTCGATGGAGCAAAAGCGGGTTGCGATTGCGGAAGTGCCGGACATTATTGCCAAAGAGGCCGGTTTGCGCTCTTTGCTTGAAAAACTGAGCTGAAAGGACAATCGTTGTTCCATATATTCATAGGGTGTATGGGACTCCGGTTCGATCATCTTTCCCGACTTTCTCACCGAATAGTAGTCCGCTTGTCAGCCGCAGCCTGGCGCGGAATGGAATAATGGATGGAGGTAAACCCTCTCCTATGCTCAGGAGAGGGCTTTGTAGCGGCATTAGTAGCGACTAAGGGGTTGTGACTCCGTTATTGCAATTCTCTATATCCCGAATCTTCGTTATTTAAGCAAACGCTTTTTTATTCATCCTATTTGTTGTAAATTTGCGCCTTTAAAAATCCTAACTCCAAAAAATATAACTCGAAATGGCCCTTAAGAAAATGACCGCGGAGGAAGCGGCTAGGCTCATAAAACACAATGACAACATAGGTTTCAGCGGCTTCACACATGCAGGATGTCCTAAAGCCGTCCCACGCGCGTTGGCTGCCTATGCCGAAGAGGAACATGCCGCCGGCAGGGAGTTCAAAATAGGTATGTTCACGGGAGCCTCGACAGGCGATTCGATCGACGGCGCCCTGGCAAGGGCCAAAGCCGTGAAATTCCGGACACCCTACCAGACGACCAAGGATATGCGCGACGCGATCAACAACGAAGATATTCCCTATTTCGACCTGCACCTCTCGACGCTGGCGCAGGACCTGCGATATGGTTTCTTCGGTCCTGTAGACGTGGCCATTGTCGAAGCGTGCGACGTCACGGAGGACGGACAAATAGTGCCTACCTGCGGAGTGGGTATCGCGCCCACCGTATGCCGCCTGGCAAAGACCATTATCGTCGAGCTGAACAGTTGGCATCCTAAAGAGTTGCGCGGCATGCATGATCTCGCACATATTCAGGATCCCCCGCACAGACAGGATCTCGGGGTCACCGGCGTACACGACCGCGTTGGCAAAGAGTACATCCAGGCCGACCCGGCGAAGATAATAGTCGTAGACACCAATCTTCCCAACGAAGGCTCGGGTTTCGCCCCCGTCGACGAAACGACGCGGAAGATCGGCGAGAACGTGGCCAGATTCTTCGTCGAAGAAATGAAGGCCGGGCGTATTCCTGTGGAATTCCTGCCCATTCAGTCCGGTGTCGGCAACATCGCCAACGCTGTTCTGGCGGCGCTTTGCGAATGTCCCGATATACCCGATTTCGAGGTATACACCGAGGTTATACAGGACGCTGTGATCGATATGCTCGAAACCGGCCGCGTGACTTTCGCAAGCGGAAGTTCGCTCACGGTCAGTAATCCCACGATGGAGCATATCTACGAGAAACTGCCTTTCTTCAAAGAGCGGATACTGTTGCGTTCGACCGAATTTTCCAATAATCCCGAGGTCGTCCGCCGTTTGGGTATAATCGCCATGAATACCGCCCTCGAAGCCGATATCCTGGGAAACATCAACTCTACCAACGTCATGGGAAGCAAGATAATGAACGGTATCGGCGGCTCGGCAGACTTCACCCGCAGCGCATACCTGTCGATATTCCTCACCCCGTCGACAGCCAAGTGTGGTAAGATAAGTGCTATAGTACCCATGGTGTCGCACACTGACCACAATGAACATTCGGTGAAGGTGCTCATTTCGGAGTTCGGCGTGGCCGACCTGCGCGGAAAATCGCCTCGACAACGCGCCGAAGAGATCATAGAAAAGGTGGCGCATCCGGATTACCGTCCGCTGCTGCGCGCATACCTGGACTCGGGCGTGAAAGGGCAGACTCCGGTGAACCTTTACAATGCTTTCGCTTTCCATAAGGCGTTCCTCGAGACCGGCGATATGATGAACGCCGAAATGAAATAGGGACTTGCACAACCGGAGGCTGTGCTAAAAATGGTTTAGTAATACTCTTTTTTTTGATATGAGGCCGGCATGAAGCCGGCCTTTTTGTTAGGCGGGAAATTTGCAATGACCGGACGTTAATCATACCTTTGTGTAAAAATTAGTGTGACATGGATGATGTTGGAGTATTCGAAACGTTGGAACAATACATGCCGCAGATCGTAGCGACGGTCGTGGCGCTGTTGATATTGCCCATTCTGAAGCTGGTATCCAAAAACCTCATAAAAAGATACGGCGCGAAGTCAGGAATGGTGCAGCCCCGCATACGCCAGATCAGGCATGTGGTTGCAGTGATGTGGAACGTCCTGTTCGTAATATTGATAGCCATGATATGGGGAGTCAAGCCGCAGAACTTTGTGCTGGGGCTGACTTCTGCTTTCGCATTCATAGGCGTGGCGATGTTCGCCCAATGGTCGATACTGAGCAATATCACGGCCGGCATCATGATGTTCTTTTCGGCGCCATATCATGTCGGAAGCCGGATAAAGATTATCGATAAGGATATACCGATCGAGGCGACTATAGAGATGATAGGCACTTTTTATACACATATACGCACCGAGGAGGACGAACTGATCGTCATTCCCAACAACCTTTTCCTGCAAAAGATGGTGGGTATCAAAAAGAAGAGAAAAAGTACTCCGAAATCCCAATAATCCGGTAGGATAATAAAGGGAACGGGACGCCCGACAGGCGTCCCGTTCTGCAATTACGCATAAAGGATTTATTCCGCTTTCCTGCTGAACAGTCTTGCGACGAGCTTCACAGCTTCCGTTATCACCAGCGGCGCTAAGGCCAAGCCGAGTACCCATGCCCACTGAGTCCAACCGAGATCGGCGACGTGGAATATCGTTTTCAGAGCGGGGATCTCCAGCACAACCCACATCATGGCTGAAACGACGATCAGTGCGCCCCACAGGTATTTGTTGTTGAACATTCCGCGGAAGGCCGAGTGGCGAGGCGAACGGATACCCAACACGAGCGTTATTTGCGAGAACGCCAGCACGGCGAAAGTCATGGTATGCGCCACGTCGGGGCTGTACTGTATGCCTATGCGGTTTGCAGCGAGCGACAGTCCGCCGATCATCATGCCCTGCAGCAGTACACGCGTAGCGAAACCTCCGGTCATGATTCCCTTGCGCGAGTCGATAGGCTTGCGCAGCATGATGTCGGGGGCTGCCGGGTCGACGCTCAATGCCAGGGCCGGAAGGCTGTCCGTCACCAGATTGATCCACAGGATATGGATCGGAAGCAACGGCGTGTCCCAGTTCAAAAGCACCGCAACGAGCAGCACGAGAACTTCACCCGTGTTGGTCGACAGCAGAAACTGTATGGCTTTTAGGATGTTGTCGTAGATGCGGCGGCCTTCTTCGACTGCCGTGACGATCGTGGCAAAGTTGTCGTCGGCTAGCACCACATCGGCCGCTTCTTTCGATACGTCTGTGCCCGTAATGCCCATAGCAATGCCTATGTCCGCCAGTTTCAGTGCGGGGGCGTCGTTCACGCCGTCGCCCGTCATCGCAACGATCTTGCCGTGGGACTGGAAAGCCTGCACTATGCGGACCTTGTGCTCGGGCGCTACGCGCGCGTAAACCGATATTTTTTCGATATTGGCCGAAAGGTCGCTGTCCGACATTTTAGCCAGCTCGACGCCGGTAATAGCCTCGTCACCTTCCTGCATTATACCGAGTTGCCTGGCAATGGCGACGGCGGTAATCTTGTGGTCTCCTGTTATCATGACGGGTTTGATGCCCGCATCGCGGCAAGTCGCGACAGCCACTCGTACTTCATCTCTCGGAGGGTCGATCATACCGAGAAGGCCGACGAATACCAGATTTTTTTCGAGCGTCTGCGGTGAAACCTCTTTCGGCACGTCGTCTATCTCATCCATTCCGACCGCCAGCACGCGCAGGGCGTCTTCGGCCATCGACAGGTTGATTTTGTGTATCTTTTCGCGGTCTTCGCCGGTGAGTTTACGTACTTTGCCGCTTTCCAGTATCCTGTCGCAGTTTGCCAGAAGCTCGTCCAGTCCCCCTTTGATGGCGACAAGATATTTTTCACCCTTACGACTGTGGATAGTTGTCATCAGTTTGCGTTCGGAATCGAACGGTATTTCCTCTACGCGCGGGGTGTCGCTTTCGAGATCGTTCTTGCTCATGCCGTATTTCAGTCCCAAATCGAGCATCGCGGTTTCGGTAGGATCTCCGACTGTTTTCCTGTATTCGCCTTCATCGCTTATACGGGCGTCGTTAGCCAATATCGAGTAGACGGCCAACGGCCGGTATTCCCTGAAACGCTCGGATGAAAGTTCTTCCACGTTTTCGATTTTGCCGTTGAAGTATATCCTGACGACTGTCATGCGGTTCTGCGTGAGTGTGCCGGTCTTGTCCGAACAGATAACCTGCGTGCTTCCGAGCGTTTCGACCGATGGTAGCTTGCGCACGATGGCGTTCTTTTTGACCAGCCTCTGTACCCCGATCGCCAGGACCACCGTAGCGACGGCCGGAAGTCCTTCGGGGATCGCGGCCACGGCGAGGCTGACAGCGGTCATGAACATGGCCAGCAGATCCTTGCCATACAATACGCCTACGGCGAATATTATGATGCAAATGACGAGCGCAGCTATAGCCAGTACTTTGCCCAGCTTGTCGAGCTTCTCCTGCAGCGGGGTTTTCGTATTGGGTACCGACTGGATCATCGATGCGATCTTGCCAACCTCGGAGCCCATTCCTGTTTCTGTGACGATGCCTTTTCCGCGTCCGTATGTGACGCTTGTAGACGAAAAGGCCATGTTGACCTGGTCGCCTAGCGGGACTTCGCCGTTGATGGAAGCCGTGTTTTTTTCGACCGGAACGGATTCTCCTGTCAGGGCAGCCTCCTCTATTTTCAGGTTGACGGCTTCGGTGAGGCGCATATCCGCAGGTACGGAGTCGCCAGTTTCAAGCACAACAACATCCCCGGGGACCAGGTCGCGCGATTCTATGACACGGATCTGCCCGCCGCGGATCACCTTACAGTGCGGGGCGGAGAGCTTTTCGAGCGCGTCGAGAGATTTTTCGGCTTTTGCCTCCTGCACCGTGCCGATTATGGCGTTGAGGATGACGATCGCCAGAATGATTATGGCATCGGTGAAACCTTCGTCGTGCATGTAGCCGATGACACCCGAAATGGCTGCCGCGGCTATCAGCACGATAATCATGAAACTCTTGAACTGACTGAGAAATTTGGTCAGCAGACTCGCGCGTTTTGTCTTCTTGAATTCGTTGAGACCGTATTTCTCGCGCCGGGCGTCAGCCTCTTTTTCCGAAAGACCGGATTCAGCGTTGGTATCGAACTCTTTTTCCACTTCGCCTGCGGAGAGGCCGTAATAATTTTCAGACGACATTTTATTCGAAGTTGGTTTTTTATCCTGCAAAGATAGGTATCACTCTGCAAATTTGCTGCCGTTCGAAGTTATGAAAAATGGAAAAACAAACTAATTTTATACATTATAATTTGTATTTAACGATTCGGAATCCGGGGATCATGACTCTTTTTGTTATCTTTGCCACACTATGACAGCGCTTTTTCATGATGTGATATTCGGGCCGGTGCGCAGCCGCCGGTTGGGCGTCTCATTGGGGGTGAACCTGCTTCCTACCTATAGTAAACTGTGTAATTTCAACTGCATCTATTGCGAATGCGGGTGGAACCGCATCGGGGAACATCCGCGCTTTAATTCTCGCGAAGACGTCCGGCGCCTGCTGGGGGATAAGCTGCGCGAAATGGCTGCCGCAGGGGAATGTCCGGACGTCATTACTTTTGCGGGAAACGGCGAACCTACCATGCATCCCGACTTCGAGCAGGTTATCGACGATACAATCGGACTGCGCGATGAAATCTGTCCGTCGGCGAAAATCTCGGTATTGAGCAACGCCACTATGATCGGTCGCGAAAATGTCAGGCGCGCTCTGATGAAAGTAGACAATAATATACTGAAACTGGACTCGGCTTTCGATGACACCGTGAGGCTTATAAACGGCCCGCAGGGAAAATACACCGTTGCAGGGACGGTTTCTGATATGAAAAAATTCGAAGGGCGGCTGATCGTCCAGACGATGTTCCTGCGCGGTGAATACAACGGCCGGCTGGTTGACAACACCACCGACTGCGAGGTTTCGGCATGGCTGGGACTGCTGAAAGAGATCGGTCCCCGGCAGGTGATGATCTACACAATCGACCGCGATACCCCGGCCAGGGACCTGCATAAAGTCCCGGTCGAAGAGCTGCGTGCAATAGCCGCGCGGGTAGAGGCTTTGGGGATACCCGTGTCTGTTTCGGGATGACACTGTAACTACCGCTTTATATGAAAAAGATGAAGGTTTTTTTTGCCGCCACCCTGCTGCTGTCGGCTGTTTCGTGTGGCCCGCGCACGGGAAAGTGGGTGTCGATGATGCCCTACAAAAATTTCTCTAATTGGGATGTGCCGGTTAGCGGCCTTGATTACGGAACTGGCGAGGAAATAATTTTGTCAGGAGGCAGAATTATGTTCTGTGGCGCACATAGGGAGTCGATCCCTCAATTTCGCAATTTCGTACTCTCCGCGAAAATACTCACTACTCCCGATGCCGTCTCTTCGCTCTGGTTCCATCGTGGCGACGACGTTTCCGGATATGAAATAGTGTTGGGAAATAAAAGGCTCGGTGAAAGCGGACTTCAGAAACGCGGCAGCCTCAACAATGTACGCAACGTCTACAAAAGCATGGCGCCGGACGGCGAGTGGTTCGACCTGGAAGTTGCCGTCAGGGGTAAAAATATCGTCGTCAAGATAGACGGTATCACGACGGTCGACTATGTGGAACCTGAACAGCCATTTCGCCTCCGCGAAAACGATGCCCGGATCGGTAGCGGGACGTTCTTCCTGGAAAACTGCGAAGGGACCACCCGTTTCCGGGAAATGAAGGTGATGCGACTTCCCGATGACGTACAAGGGAGTACGGATGCGGTCGACGAAACCACCGACCGGGTGATACGTTTGCAGCAGGCGGGTTTCCCAGTGATAGATTTCCATGTGCATCTCAAGGGCTGGGACCAGAATCAGGCTATGGACAATTCTCGCAAAACAGGTATATTCTACGGAATCGCCCCCAACTGCGGGATAGGCTTTCCCCTGACTTCAGACGCCGACATCAGTAAATTTATCGACACTACCCGCAATCTTCCGGCTTTCATGGCCATGCAGGGCGAGGGTCGTGAGTGGCCGCAGACCTTTTCGCGTGCGTCGATGGAAAAGTTCGATTACGTATTTACCGACGCGCTCACTTTCACCGACCAAAAGGGCCGCCGGGTGCGCCTTTGGATAGATGAGGAGGTTGTGATAGACATACCGCAGCAGGAATATATGGATATGATCGTGGACAAGGCCGTGGATGTAATAACTAATGAGCCTATCGATATTTATGTCAATCCCTGTTTCCTTCCGTCCGGGATGACGGACGATTACGACGCACTGTGGACAGACGCGCGCATCAAAAAGGTAGTGGACGCCCTCGTCCGAAGCGGGGTGGCGCTCGAAGTGAACGCGCGTTACCGTATTCCAAACGCGAAGATTATCATGGCGGCCATGGATGCCGGTGTAAAACTGGCTTTCGGAACCAACAACGGAGATGCGAACACAGGCAAGCTGGAGTATTGTTTCGAGATGATGGACAAATGCGGTATAAAGGCTGAACATATGTTCTTCCCCAGATAGGCGTAAAATTGATATTCCTGCACCCTTTCACTTTACGGTTTAGCTTCATTGAGTCCATCCGCTTTCGGCGACCCGATCGGTGGGAGGCGGGAGGGCGATCGCATTAAAACAGCAAACGCACTCCTTTCTTGCGGAGTGCGTTTTTGCGCTTTATATCTTGCCGGGAGGTGCATTTAAGCAACTCCCGGTTTATTATTTTACATTATATGGCGCAGGCGAGGAGTTCCCTGGCCGAAACCACTGTCGCATGCTCTGGGAATACCAGGTTCGAAATGTCGTAACCTCGTTCCAGGGCGCGTGCTACCAGGTATCCAAGGTCTTCATCCGGAATATACGGAGCGCGGCTCAGTATCCGCAGGTTGTTTGCAGAACGGCCGCCGATCAGGGCGAAATTGTAGTCTTCGTCGACTTCAAGTATGTTGAACTCTCTGTTTGTGAAAAACATACCTGAAATTTTCATTGAGGCCCGGCGTGCGGTGTCGGGAACGGATATACGCGAACGCGTCACTTCGAATGTGGACGAACCTTCGCGCAAACCTTCGGTTCGGAGTGAAATCGCGCCGTCGGTGTTGACCGTGAAAGTCAAACTGACGTGCGAAAGGCCACGTTCCGTTGCATTGTCCATACGGGCTATCTCGTACCATACTCCCGCAAATTCCTCCATGTTGAAATCCCTTACGACCGAACGGTCTATACCAAGGTTACGCTTGTTGGTTGCGGCCGAACCTAAGATGCCTCTGAAAGTAGATATGTTTTTCATAATATTTTAGTTTTTTTATTGTTTTTGGTTTTGAGGAAGCCGGGGTAATCCCGATTTCGGGAATATTACATATCATAGTGCGTGCCAAACTTTCTGTGTAATAAAAATATTTCCCGAAATCGCGGTTTTGCAGGTGTGTTGAGGCCTAAAAAATTATAAAATAAAAAAACAGAGAGGGGCGTGTGAAATAAAAACAGCCGGAAACCCCGGCTATTTTTTAAGGATACGACTTTTTGCGTAATAGAAACCCCGTTCCTTATTCCGCGGATTCGCCGCCGAATTCCATGAGATATGTTTTGATGAAATCGTCGATCTTTCCGTCCAGCACGGCTTCGACGTTGGAGGTCTGGTGATTGGTGCGATGGTCCTTCACGCGGCGGTCGTCCAGCACGTAGCTGCGGATCTGAGAACCCCATTCGATCTTCTTCTTCTGTTTTTCGAGGGCGTTGCGCGCTTCCATCTGTTTCTCCAGTTCACGTTGGTAAAGTTTAGAGCGCAGGATGCGCATCGCGTTCTCTCGATTGTTGAGTTGCGAACGGGTCTCGCTGTTCTCGATGACTATGCCCGAGGGTATGTGTTTGAGGCGGACGGCCGTTTCTACCTTGTTGACGTTCTGGCCGCCGGCACCGCTGCTTCGCATGGTGTCCCATTCGAGGTCGGCGGGGTTGATGTTTATCTCGATCGTGTCGTCGACGGCGGGCGAGACGAACACCGACGCGAACGATGTCTGGCGCTTGTTCTGTGCGTTGAAAGGGGAGGGGCGCACCAGGCGGTGGACGCCGTTCTCGCTCTTGAGGAACCCGTAGGCGAAGTCGCCATCGAACTCTAGCGTAACTGACTTAACCCCCGTTTCGTCGCCCTCCTGGAAATCGAGCGTCTTCATCCTGTAGCCGTTGTCCTCGCCCCAGCGGGTGTACATGCGCAACAGCATCGACGCCCAGTCGAGAGCCTCGGTGCCGCCCGCCCCGGCGTTGATGTCCATGATGGCGCCGAGTTTGTCTTCCTTGCCCTGCAGCATGTTGCGCATTTCGAGTTCCTCGATGGCGGTCAGAGCGCGGGCGTACATTTCGTCGAGTTCGTCTTCCGAGGCAGCACCCTCTTTGATGAAGTCGGGCATAAGCTGCAGGTCGTCGGCAAGCGCCGCCGCGGAATCGTAGGCCGTGGTCCAGCTTTTGATGGCGGAGATGCCTTTGAGTTGTTTTTCTGCCTCTTCGGGATTGTCCCAGAAGCCAGGAGCCTGGCTTTTGAGTTCCTCCTCAGCCAAACGGCTTTTGCGCTCCTCTATATTAAGGTGTCGCGCGAGTTCTTCGAGCCTCCGCGAAAGTTCTTTTATTTGTTCTACAGTTGTCATGTCCTATTCTAAAGTCCATTCGGAAGGACCGTCCTTCAGGTCTTTCACTTTGATGCCTGCATCGGCCAGGCGGTTGCGGATGCGGTCGCTCAGGGGCCAGTTCTTATCCGTCTTGGCCTCGGCGCGGAGTTCCAGAAGAAGGTCGACGACCGGTGAGAGGTGGTCTGTTCCGCCCGAAACGCCCGCGGCCTTTTCATCGCGCAGGCCCAGAATTTCGAAAACTATCATGTTGACCAGCGTCTTCAGCCGTGCGAGGTCTTCAGCGGATATTTTCTGCGAGCCGTCGTGCAACTGGTTGATGGTGCGTGTCCAGTCGAACAGCGCTGCGATGGCCATCGGCGAGTTGAGGTCGTCGTTCATCGCCTCGGTGTAGCGACGGTCGAGGTCGCCCACGTCCACCGTGCTTTTTTCGGCCGACGCACCGAGCTTGCCCAGCGTTTCGACCGCTTTCATCAGGCGATCCAATCCTTTTTCGGCGGCCTGCAGGGCCTCGTTGCTGAAATCGAGCGTCGAGCGGTAGTGCGCCTGCAGCATGAAGAAACGTATCGTCATGGGCGAGTAGGGCTGCTCGAGCAATTTGTGACTGCCCGTGAAAAGTTCCTCGAGCGTTATGAAATTGCCCAGCGACTTACCCATTTTCTGGCCGTTGATGGTCAGCATATTGTTGTGCATCCAGTAGTTCGCAGCCTCATGCCCGCATGACGCCGTGCTTTGAGCGATCTCTGCTTCATGGTGGGGAAAAATAAGGTCCATACCGCCCCCGTGTATGTCGAAACGTTCACCCAGGTACTTGCGGCTCATGGCCGAGCACTCCATGTGCCAGCCGGGGAAACCGTCGCTCCACGGAGACGGCCACCGCATGATGTGTTCCGGCGAGGCCTTCTTCCACAACGCGAAGTCGAACGAATATCGTTTGTCGTCCTGCCCGTCGAGTTCGCGGGTGTTGGCCAGCATGTCGTCGATGCTGCGGCCCGAAAGGCGGCCGTAACGGTGGCCGCGGTTATATTTTTCGACGTCGAAATAGACCGAGCCGTTGGATTCGTAGGCGTAACCGGCGTCGAGGATCTGTTTGACCATCCCGATCTGCTCGATGATGTGTCCCGAAGCCTGCGGTTCGATAGAGGGGGAGAGTGCTCCCAGCGCATCCATATATTTGTGGTAGCGCACGGTATAATGATGCGCTATCTCCATCGGTTCGAGTTGTTCGAGCCGTGCTTTTTTCGTGATCTTGTCCTCACCCTCGTCGGCATCGTTCTCCAGATGGCCAACATCGGTGATGTTGCGAACGTAACGCACCTTGTATCCGAGCGATGTCAGGTAGCGGAACAGCAGGTCGAAAGTGACAGCGGGACGGGCATGCCCAAGATGCGGATCGCCGTAGACCGTCGGCCCGCAGACGTAAAGCCCCACGAGCGGCGGATTTAACGGAACGAAAACCTCTTTCGAGCGGGTGAGGGTATTGTAAATGCTGAGTTTGGACTCCATAAACGGACAGATTTCAATGTAATCGCCCGTAAAATTAGCGTTTTTTTCCAAGAAACGGACCCGGCGTATGCCAAATCCGGTTAAAATACCTATTTTTGCCTTAATATAGAAAAGTGTTGTATTAAATTAAATCCGAGCTTTCAAAAAGCGTTAAACGTAGGAGCAGGCTAAAATGGAACTCAGCCATGTGCGATAGCTCCGCGTTAGCTCAAGGCTGTACCATTTTTAGACAAAACGAAGTGGCTTTTTGGAACCTCGGCCAGTTTTTGCTACTTTTTTTCTGGCAAAAAAGTAGTTAAAAAGAAAATTCATATAAGGTAGATTCCTCACATGCGTTCGGAATGACGCGGGAGGCGATACTTAGAAACAGAAATACAATGAATTATTACAAAAAGTGCAACAATTGGACGGGCTGGATGGTGTTCGTGATAGCCCTTGCGGCGTATGTCCTGACGACGGAGCCGACCGCAAGCTGGTGGGACTGCATGGAGTTCACCGCGACTTCCTACAAACTCGAAGTGGGACACCCCCCGGGAGCGCCGCTCTTCATGATGATCATGCGCCTGTTCACCCTGCTTTCGTTCGGGCATACCGAATGGGTGGGGCTGGCGGGCAACTTGATGTCGTGCGTAGCCAGTGCATTCTGTATCCTGTTCATGTTCTGGACGATCACTCGCCTGGCGCGTAAAACATACGGCAAAAACGGTTTTGAACAACCCTCTAAAACTCAGGTATGGACAGTCATGGGAGCCGGCATTATAGGCTCGCTGGCATACGCCTTTACCGACACGTTCTGGTTCTCAGCCGTGGAAAGCGAGGTGTATGCCCTGTCGTCGATGTTCACCGCCCTCGTGGTGTGGCTGATGCTCAAGTGGGAAGAGGTAGCCGATGAACCGCACTCGAACCGTTGGCTCATCCTGATCGCCTACATGATGGGCCTGTCGATAGGGGTGCATATTCTGAACCTGCTGACCGTTCCCGCTTTGGTGTTCATATACTATTTCCGCAAGACGGAGAATATCACATGGAAAGGCATACTGTCGGCAGCTCTCGTTTCCGGCGGTATACTGTTGGCGGTCAATGCCGTCATAATACCCTTTACAGTCTCTATCGGTGCGTGGTTCGACCGCATATTTGTCAATGGTATGGGGCTGCCGGTCAACAGCGGGCTGGTGTTCTGGGTTTTGCTGCTTCTGGCGCTCGTGGCGCTCGGGGTGTGGATCACCCACAAAAAGGGTAGAGTCGTGCTGAACACGATACTGCTGTGCACGGGTGTAATTTTGATCGGATACAGTTCGTATGCGTCGGTAGTTATCCGCGCTGCGGCCTATCCGCCCATGAACAGCAATAACCCCAACAATCCTTACGGCCTGCTGGGCCTGTTGAGCCGTGACCAATATGAGGCCCAACCCATTTTCTACGGCCCGTCGTATGGATCGATGCCGATAAAAGAGAAGTACAGTACCACGTATGTGCTCGGCGAGGATGGGAAATACCAGAAAAAAGTCACCCTAACAGGATATGAATATCCTTCCGAATTGGAGTCCCTGTTCCCGCGCATGTGGAGCTACCGCCATAAGGAGGCTTACGAAAGCTGGGTGGATGTGACGGGACGCGATGTCCGCGTTGGCGGTGAAGTCGTAAAAGTGCCTACGATGGGCGAGAACCTGCAGTATTTCTTCGGCTACCAGATGAATTTCATGTACTGGCGTTATTTTATGTGGAACTTCGTGGGGCGGCAGAACGACGTGCAGGGAACCGGCGACCTCATCAACGGCAACTGGCTGTCGGGAATAGACCTGATAGATGCGCTGTACCTGGGGCCGCAGAAGAATCTGCCGGATGAAGTGGCCGGCAACAAGGCCCGAAACGAGTTCTACTTCCTGCCATTCCTGCTGGGCGTCCTTGGGCTGATATATCAGTTGAGCAAGGATAAGAAGGGCTTCACGGTGGTGATGTGGCTCTTTGTGATGATGGGTGTCGCGCTTGTCGTTTACTTTAACACTACTCCCACCGAGCCGCGTGAAAGGGATTACGTCTACGCCGGTTCGTTCTACGCTTTCGCCATATGGATAGGATTCGGGGTGATGTGGGTGCAGGAGATCGCGGCAAAACTTTTCAAAAAGCGCGAAAACATCGCCTCTGTCATCATCTCTACTGTTGTCTGCGCCGTTGTTCCGGTCATACTCTGCGCCGAAGGGTGGGACGACCACAACCGCAGTCGCCGCTACATCGGTCACGACATCGGCTACAATTTTCTGGTTTCGTGCCTGCCCAATTCGATCGTCATGAACTACGGCGACAACGACACGTTCCCGTTGTGGTACAACCAGGAGGTCGAGGACGTGCGCCCGGACGTTCGTATAATGAATATGAGTTATCTGGGCGCCGACTGGTACGTAGAGGAGATGACGCATGCGTACAACGAGTCGGATCCCGTACCCTTCACTATTCCCAGGAGTATATATTCGCAGTATGACCTCATTCCCGTGGATGACCGCCTCGAGAGGCCCATGCCGGCGAAATGGGTAGTTGACTTTGTCAAAAGCCGCGACCCCAAGACACAGGGGCAGTTGGCGAACGGTGAAAAAACCGACTATATCCCAACGCGAAAGATAGCTCTGCCGGTCAACAAGGAGAATGCCGTCGCCTCGGGCATCGTTCGCCCCGAGGATGCGCACCTGATGGTCGATACTATTCATTTTACGCTTCCGGACCGTTATCTCGACAAAACGCAGCTGATGCTTTTGGATCTGGTGGCAAATTTCGACTGGAGCCGTCCGCTATACTTCACAATGACACGGAACATGCGTGACATAGGTCTCGGCGACTGGCTGCAGGCCGACGGATGGGCGTACCGTTTTGTGCCGATCAAGACCCCGTTCGATATTCTCGACGCAGGACGCATCGACGTCGACCGCTACCATGACCTGGTTATGAACCAGTATAAGTACGGCAATGCAGGCGACCCCCGCGTTTATGTCGACTACACTTCGGTCATTAACCTGCGCTTCGTACAGTGTTACAATACCTTTGCGCGGCTTGCCCAGCGCCTTGTGGAGCAGGGGGATAAAACAAGGGCCGTGGAAGTGCTCGACCGTGCCATGAAGGAATACCCGACTTCACAGATAAACTTCGACTACTATAGTATTTTTCCTATGATAGACAGCTATTACTTCGCCGGGGCTATGGATAAGGGAGACGTGCTGTTGGAGGATTATGCCAATAATCTGCAAGATTACATCGAGTATTACCTGACATTCAAAGGACGCAACGCCCGCCTTGTCGAGGAGGTGTGGTATGAAAAGTATACCTACCTGCGGAATCTTGCGCAGGTTGCGAAACTATATAACCGCGTGAAGCAATATGCTGCGATCTCGTCTTATCTGGCGCTGTTCGAGGAGACTGAAGAAACGGATATGCCCGAGTTACAACCCCAGGACCAGGTAGCGGAATAGACTTTGCGTAAATAAAAAAAGCCGCCCTCCAAAGAGAACGGCCGTATTACCGAACAGGCTGGAATTATTCCGAAACCAGGCGGCTGAATTCGGCTACGATGTTGCCGAGTTCGTCGCGGTTGCCTTTGTATGTGATGTGGATCACAGACGTGATGTTGGCAAGTACAAAATACGAGGTCTTCCAGAAGAACCAGCTTACAACGTGCTGGTACCCTACGCTCTGGACGCTCTTTTTATTAAGGGTGATAACGGCGACATTGCCTGTCATCATGCCCCACAGGATGGTTTTCTTGTCCACCTGTATGATGCGCTTGTCGGTCGCAATGATGTAGGTGGTGAGTTTGACGCCGAAAATTACCCAGAAAATTTTGAAGAAGCCGGCGATAAGCTGTTCCAATGGATTTGATGAACTGCTCCAGGCGTTGCCCTCGACTTGATACAGCACTTTTTCGCCATCGAAAAGGACGAGTTCCTTAAGTTGTTTAGCCATTGTAAGAAAATTTAATTTGGTTAGTAAAAAGTTGGTCTGTGAATCGATTTGTGACACAATCTCAAAAGTAGTACAAAAAACGGGAATATAAAATGCCGGAGCATGAATTTATGACATTCGCCGGATATTTATAAAAAAATCACTGCATTTTTTATGCAGTGATTCCCTTTTTGATGCGATGGACTTCTGAAATAAGCATTATCCATTCTCTTTTTTTGCGTTTTTCCCAGGTGATGGCGCCGCTTCCTTGCGGTTATACAGAAAACGCTTGATCTTGAGAGACGGAGTTTTCTGGAATTCCTCTTTCTGTTCCTCTACTTCGGATATCTTCGAAAAATTCGACACTTTCGAGTTGACGTAGTTTTTGACCTCGTTCCTTATTTCGTCCATTTTGTTGGAGAGGTTCTCCTTGATACCGTAGTATTTCCGCTCCAGTTCGTCGTAATTGAACTGCACCAATGCGATCAGCTTGCCTTTCTGGTCTTCGGTCACCAGGGAGTCGCTCACATAGACCAGGCTGTTCAGGATGCTTTCGATCTCTTCGGGGTAGATGTTTTCGCCGGTCGACGACAGCAACATGCTGTTTAGTCTCCCTTTTATATATACGTATCCGTCGTCGGCAATATATGCGAGGTCATTGGTGCGGAACCAACCGTCCGCAGTAAAAGCTTCCGCGGTTTTTTCCGGATTTTTGTAATAGCCCTGCATCACGCACGGCGACAAAGCGATCAGTTCCCCTTCACCTTGTTCGTTGACGTTCGCCAGTTTCAGCGTCACGTCCATAACTGCCGGACCTGTCGATCCGAGCCTTACCATGTCGGGAACGGCTCCGGCCAGGAGCGGACCTGTTTCCGTCAGCCCGTAACCGATCGCATACGGGAATTTCGCTTCCAGAAGGAACCGTTCTGTCTGCGGATCGAGTTTCGCTCCGCCTATGCCGAAGAAGCGTATCCTGCCGCCGAATATCTTGTGAAGTTTCTTTCCGGCCAGTCTATGCAGCAACTTACGGAAAAATGTTTTTGAATAGAACGCCCTCCACACAGCATTCTTTGTGAACTTTGCCAATACCTGGGTCTTGTAGAGCTTGTCCATGATGAGCGGGACGCTCAGCATAAGCGTGGGACGGATGTCGCGCATCGCCGGAATGAGCGTAGATGTCGTGGGCGGACGGTCCAGATATACCACCATCGAGCCTTTGGCAAACGGGTATATCATCCCTATCGAGCATTCGTAGGTGTGCGAAAGCGGAAGTATTGACAGGAAAACGTCGTCGGGCGTGATGGGGAAAAGATCGTATGAAATGTCTATGTGTTTTGCCAGCGCGCCGTGGGAAAGCATCACTCCTTTGGGAGAAGAGGTCGTGCCCGACGTGTAGATTATCGCTGCGGTATCACCGGGAACCGGTTCCCGGCCTTCGCCCCGCCATGTCTCCTCCTTTTGGTGAATGATACCCAGGTTTTTCGTGCGGATGACAATGTTCTGGCTGTCGAGCGTCTCTTTCGAGAGTTTTGTGTAGAGTTTGTCTGACACCAGCAATGCTTTCGCTTCGGAGTGGGCGATGATATGGTCGAACTCTTCGCCGGAGAATCCCGGAAGGATGGGAACGACAATCATCCCTATGGAAACCACCGCAAAATAGCATACCGGCCAGTTGGGCATGCTGCTGCTGAGCAAGGCTACCTTGTCGCCTGCCGAAAGGCCCGCTTCGAGCAGCATCTCCTGTACTGCCCTGGCCCGCTCCCCGAATTCGCGGAACGTTACCTTCTCGCGCTCGTACATGACATGCGAAACGCGGTCCGCGTATTTTTCTATACTGTTTTTATATACTTCTGCTAACGTCGATGCCATAGTTGCTATCGTCGAGGCAACAATCCTCCAGTTTAATGTTCAACAAAAGTAACGTTAAAAAATCGAATTATTGTTAGTTTTGCACCATAAAATGAGACTGGACTCGAACAACATAAAAAAGTACGCTGCGGAGGTGGGATTCACGCTCTGCGGCATTGCTCCCGCAAGGGTGCTGGCCGAATACGCTCCCCGTTTCGCCGCCGGACTGGAGGCCAGCGGCGACCGTGTGCTGCATTACCTTGCCGACCGTCCCGAACGCCGTTTCGATCCGTCGTTCCACGTTCCGGGAGCGCGCACAGTGGTGGTCTGCGCCGTCAACTACCGCAACCGTTACAGCGGCGGCTATTCCGCCGGTTTTCCATGTCCGAAAGTCTGTTCATACGCCCTCTCGACCGAATACCAGCCAAAGGTGAAAACCATGCTCTCGGGAATGCTCGACAGAATCCGCGCTGACGGCGCTATGGTTTCGGGACGTGTTTTCTGCGACACCTCGGCTGTTCTCGAGAAAGCATGGGCGGTTGAGGCCGGATTGGGTTGGATAGGTTGTAATTCTCTGCTCGTGAATCCGGTATATGGCTCATTCCTGCTTCTTGGCGGAATAATCCTCGATGCCGGATGCGACGAGTACGATACTCCCTGCGAAGGGCCTGGATGCGGCGAGTGCCGGCGATGTATGGATGCTTGTCCGGCAGGAGCTGTCTCGCACCAGAAAACAATAGATACCGGACGCTGCATTTCGGCGCTCACGATAGAGAAAGTACGGGAGCCAGCCGCGCCGGAATCACTGCATGGCTGGATTTACGGTTGCGACGAATGCCAAAGCGTATGCCCATACAACAAAGTCCGTGCGCAGTGCGCCAATCCGCTTTTCGATCCGGTTTTTGACCCTGCCGATTTTCCTGCCCAACGCTGGCTGGCGATGACGGACGGTGGATTCGGCGATGTTTTTGCCCAAACGCCGCTCTCCCGAACAGGTCTCGAACGGATTAAAAAAATGTTGCCGGTAGAAAAATAATGCCTGATTATTTTGGAGATCAATATCTTTTGCTTTACTTTGCCGCGATTAGGGAATGGTGACGCTACGTTTTAATCCTGCGGATGTTCCCGTTTTTATTTTTTTTAATACATTTTTTATTCCTATGAAAGGCAAAGTAAAATGGTTCGACACAGCCAAAGGTTATGGTTTCGTGACGACCGAAGAAGGTCAGGACGTATTCGTTCACTACACAGGCATCCAGGGCGACGGTTTCCGTGGTCTCGAGCAGGATCAGGCTGTTGAGTTCGACCTCGACGAAGGCAAAAAAGGCCCTCAGGCTATCAATGTTGTCGCTGTAAAGTAAATTTATCGCAATATTCATGGTGCGCACGCCGCACCGATATAGCTTTACTGAAAAGGGACCCCTGATGGGTCCCTTTTCAATTTCTTCCGGTCTGTTCTCAAGTTGTTTGCCGCTGCTTTTTTTCTTTCCGGCGCGGGAAAATGACGCGGAGGCCACCCTTGTCGCACCGCACGTCGAGCGGAAAATCGGGACCCGGCTGACCGTCGATATCGGTCGTCTCCTGACTTGCGGCGTTGGCAGTCAGGCGGCTGCAGCGTATATGGATTATTTCTCTGGGATACTTCTTCGACATGCCCGAAACATGCAGGAACACGGCGTTGAACGTCTCTACAGGATTGTGTCCCTTGATTATCAGCACGTCTAGAAGCCCGTCGTCAAGCTCCGAGGTACGGGCAAGCTTCAGGCTTCCGGCTGTCTTGCCGTTGAATATGAGTAATATCAGCGCGTCTCCCTCGAAATTTCCTCCGTCTGATTCTATTTTCAGGTTTATCTTGTGATAATTGGCAAGTTCGAGCGCGCCCCCGGCCAGATACGCCAGGCGGCCGAAAATGTTCTTCATCTGGGTCGGCGTATTCTGCGAAACGGAAGTGAACAACCCGCAGCTCAGTATGTTGACGAACCACACGCCGTTTGCCACCCCGATATCTATAGGCCTGGTTTCGCCGTCGAGTATTGCACAGACGGCTTTTTCGATGTCCGACGGCATTCCGAATGCTTTTGCAAAATCGTTTGCTGTACCCAATGGCAGAACAGCTACCGGAACGTTGACTGAGCGCTGTTTCATCAGGTTCACCACGAAATTGACAGTTCCGTCACCACCGGCTATCAGGATGTGGTCGTAGGTATGGTCTATGTCATCCACCGCCATTTCTATCGGGGCGTTGAAATCGAGCCGGAACAGGGAAAGCATCAGTCCGCGGGACTGGTAAAGCGCCGCGATGCGGTCGAGCCATTCGCCGATGGATGTTTCTCCGGCTCTCGGGTTGTAGATGAATCTTACTTTCCTCATAACATGGGTTTCGGATAATAAATCTATACTATGCTCTCCATATATTTAACGTAAGTTTCGGATAAGCTTTATGTTAATTTGAGATTGCTCTCTTGTTATCGTGAGACTCTTATCCAAAACCCACGTTAGCGGCTATGAAAAAGCCGCGATACTGCATGATCACCCTCCCAACCCTCCCCCCGAGGGGAGGCATTGTCGAGGCCGGGAGATAACCGTCACATAATGTAATTTCTTATTCTTTGACTATCGGAAAACCGTTGGAGCGTAAGACTTCGAATCCTCCGGTTTCATCCGAAAATATTATGAAGAATTCAAGTCCGGCGGGTGGGAGTATCCGTTTGGCCGCTTCTATGTCGTGTGCCGCCATAAGCCCTGTTGCCCAGGCGTCGGCAATCCCGCATTCATTCGCGACAATACTTACGGAGAGGATATTTCCTATGGCTGGCATTCCTGTTTTCGGATCGATAGTGTGGACCCGCTTGTTTCCGGCTTCGTCCGTGAACCAGTTGCGGTAATTGCCTGAAGTGGCGATGGCCCGCAGCCTGTCGCCGAAAGTGACCAGGGCCTCATATTCCTGCGAAAAGCCCTCCATTGGTTTATTTATTCCGATCAGCCATTTGTTGCCGGCCGCATTGACGCCTCTGACCATCACTTCGCCGCCGACCTCGATCATATAATCGGTCGCTCCTTCGCTTTCGAGCAGCCCGGCCAGTTTGTCTACGCTGAAGCCCTTGGCGACAGAGCTGAAGTCCAGCTGTATGCGCGGATCGCTCTTTGTGATGCGGCCGTTCTCCAGATGGACTTTGTCCATACCTACATATTCCATTATACATTCCACGCACGGAATCTCCTGCTGCTCGCTGGGGCCGAATCCCCATGCGTCGACGAGCGGCTTCACGGTCAGGTCGTAGTAGCCGTCGGTGTTCGCGTAAACCTTTTGCGCGATGGCGAAGCATTCGTCGAAAATGGGAGTGGTCTTGTCGGTCTCGTTGCGGTTAATGCGGCTGACGAGCGAAGAGGGGTTGAACATAGAAAAAGTGTTGTCTATCTCGTCGAACACCGCGTCGATGCGCTCACCAAGTCCTTCGTCCGGATTCTTCACGACGATCCTGTATGTCGTTCCCTGCTCAAAACCGCTGAAAGTCGCGTAATAGTCCTGCTTGCAGCAGGTAAGCGACAGGGCAAGCAACGATGATATTATGAATATATTTCTCATGATTTTTTTTCGGTGCAATATAATACTCCTCCTTCACGGCGTGTAACGATGACCGGCTTGTCCTTGTCGATGAAAAGCCCGTTCTCCGCGGCGGCTTCCCAACGGCGTCCGTCGATTTCGATCTTGCCTGCAGGGCGCAATGCTACGACCGTTACACCTTCCTTGCCCGTCATGTCGTCCTCTACAGGGGTATGTGAAACATAGGCTTCGCCGATTTCCGTGTTCAGCACCACCTTGCCCTGCAGGCGCGAACGCCCTACAAGGAATTTCCTGCCCAGCCACAGTGCGGCGACGAATCCGGTGGTAAGCGAGATTATCACCAATCCGAACGGCTTCAGGATGACGCCTGCCGAGACTGCTCCCGACGGTATGTGCTTCAGCAGGTCGTTATCTATGAGCGCGAACATCAGGCCCAACACCGTGCAGATTATGCCTAGTATGCCGAGTACCCCGAATCCAGGCGTGGCGAACACTTCGGCTAGTATCAGCGCGACCCCCGCCACGAAAAGTATGATCTCCCAATAGTTTAGCATACCTTCTATATATAGAGGAGCGAAATAGAGCAATGCGGCCAGAATCGCCACTCCGAGAGCCAGTCCGATGCCAGGGGACTGGATCTCGAAATAGATTCCGCCGATGATGAACATGATTAGTATACCCTGCAGGGCGGGGTTGGTCAGTATCCTCATCAGTTTGTCGAGCCAGTTCGGGGCGTATTCGTATATCACCGGATTTTCGATCCCTGCCATCTCTGCCAGTTGCTTTACAGACGAAGGATTGCCTTCGCAATAATCCCACCTGACGGCTTCCTCAGCCGTGAAATTGACCACTTTGGTATTGTCTACCAATCCCATGACTTCGATCGTCGGATCTACCATGGCCTCGGCTATGAGAGGATCGCGCACCCACTTCCATGCGACAGTGTCGCCATAGCTGTCCACTACGGGCTTCTTGCCATGGGACTCTGCTGTGGCGCGCATCATGCCGCGCATAAAACTCTGGTACTTATCCGGCAGTACGTCGCCCGACTGGTCCACAACCGTCGCCGAACCCATTGTCGAACCGGGTTTCATGTAGATGCGGTCGGCGGCGAGCGAAATGAGCGCTCCAGCGCTGACAGCCTGGTTGTTGACGAACACGTAAACCGGGATTTTCGAACCCATGATGCGCGTTCGGACCGAATCGGCCGATTCTACCACACCTCCGTAAGTGTTCATATCGATAACGATATAGTCAGCTCCCATCTCTTCAGCCTGGCGGAAACATTTGTCGGTAAGGCGTACTACGCTCGGCTGGATAGTTTCGCGGATGGGGTAGACATACACCAGTGCGGAGTCCGCCGAGGCGAACGCCGGCAAAGAAGCCGCGCACAGTGCGATCAGGATCAGGAATTTTTTCATAATTCAGAAGTCGGGTGATTATACCGGAAGCAAAGATAACAAAAATAGTTATGAGTCACGAGTCGGCGGCGCTCGCGACAATTTTGCAGTACATTATAAGCGATTATTTGATAAGTAAATAATTCGTAATTTTTAATTCGTAATTCGTATTTTTTGTTTAACTTTGCGCCACGCTTCGGCGATATTCGGTAAGGCGGATTCGTTTGTGAAGTGGAACCCCAAAATAATTAATGAGTTATGGGTTATCTAACAGCAGAAAAAAAGCAGGAGCTTTTTGGCCAGTACGGGACGTCCAACACCGATACCGGCTCTCCCGAGAGCCAGGTAGCGCTGTTCTCCTATCGTATCAACCACCTTACGGAACACCTCAAGAAGAATCGTCATGATTTCGGCACGCAGCGGGCGCTTCTGCGCCTCGTCGGTAAACGCCGGGCGCTTCTCGAGTACCTCAAGGAGAATGATATCGAACGATACAGAGCTATAATCAAAGCTCTCAACCTCAGGAAGTAATACTTCCGGATGGTTGCAAATGAAAAAGGCAATTTCCGCAGGCGGATTTGCCTTTTTCTTATAATCACCGGGTGACAGGACGCATGACATTTAAGGAAAAAGACGATAAAATGATGTACACAGAGATCAAAAAGACGATCGCTCTCGCCGACGGGCGCGAGATCGAGATCAGCACCGGAAAACTTGCCAAACAGGCTGATGGTGCAGTGGTTGTGAAAATGGGCGACACGATGCTCCTCGGAACTGTCGTGGCTGCCAGGGATGCAAAACCCGATACGGACTTCATGCCCCTGTCGGTGGAATACAAAGAAAAATACGCTGCTGCGGGACGTTACCCTGGCGGTTTCCTGAAACGCGAAGCAAGGCCGAATGACAGCGAGATCCTCACTTCGAGGCTCATCGACCGCGCACTTCGCCCTCTGTTCCCCGACGATTACCATGCGGAGGTATTCGTTACCGTTAACCTGATCTCCGCGGATAAAGACATACAACCCGATGCCCTTGCCGGCCTTGCGGCTTCGGCTGCATTGGCGGTAAGCGATATACCTTTCGCAGGTCCCATCTCGGAGGTCCGCGTGGCAAGGATCGGCGGCGAGTTCGTCATTAACCCCACCTTCTCGCAGATGAAGGAGTGCGACCTTGACATCATGGTCGGCGCCACATATGACAATATACTGATGGTCGAAGGCGAAATGCAGGAAGTTTCCGAAGAGGATATGCTTCAGGCTATCAAAATCGCCCACGACGAGATCAAGAAGCATTGCGCCGTTCAGATCGAGCTTATGAAAGAGCTTGGAAAGGACGTTAAGCGCACTTACTGCCACGAAGTCAACGACGAAGACCTGCGTAAAAAGGTCATCGCCGAAACATATGACAAGGCTTATGCCGTTGCTACTGGCGGAACTGCTAAACACGAACGCCACGACGCATTCGAGGCCATAGAAGCCGAATTCGCATCGCAGTACAGCGAAGAGGAACTGGCCGAAAAAATGCCGCTCATCAAGAAATATTTCCACGACGACGTGATGAAGAAGGCGATGCGCAACATGATCCTCGACGAGGGCAAGCGCCTCGACGGACGCCGCACGGATGAAATCCGCCCCATCTGGTGCGAGATCGACTACCTGCCGTGCGCCCATGGTTCGGCTATCTTCACACGCGGTGAAACACAGTCGCTTACGACCGTTACGCTCGGTACGAAGCTCGACGAAAAACAGAAAGACGAAGTATTGGTCCAGGGCAGCGAACAGTTTGTGCTGCACTACAACTTCCCGCCGTTCTCGACCGGTGAAGCGCGTCCCGCAAGGGGCCTCAGCCGTCGCGAAATCGGCCATGGTAACCTTGCGTGGAGGGCGCTGAAGCCGATGGTTCCTGTCGGCGAAGAAAATCCGTACGCGGTACGCATCGTTTCCGACATACTCGAATCCAACGGTTCGTCGTCGATGGCGACGGTCTGTGCGGGTACGCTGGCACTCCTGGACGCCGGAGTGAAGCTCAAAAAACCGGTTTCGGGTATCGCGATGGGTCTTATCACCGATAATGGCAAATTCGCCGTACTGTCAGACATTCTGGGTGACGAAGACCACCTGGGCGATATGGACTTTAAAGTGACCGGTACCGCAGACGGTATCACTGCAACGCAGATGGACATCAAGGTCGACGGACTTCCCTACGAAGTGATGGAAAAAGCGCTACTTCAGGCCAGGGAAGGACGTCTCCATATACTCGGCAAACTTACCGAAACTATTTCCGAACCGCGAGAAGACTACAAGCCGTTCGTTCCGAGGATCGTTCAGATCGTCATCCCGAGCGACTTCATCGGCGCAGTTATCGGCCCTGGCGGAAAGATCATCCAGGAGATCCAGAAAACTACCGGTACCACCATCACCATCACCGAAGCCGACAACAAGGGCTTCGTGGATATCTTCGGACCGGACAAGGAGGCCCTGGACGCAGCTCTAAACCGTGTGAAGGGCATTGTCGCCGTTCCTGAGGTGGGCGAGGTCTACAACGGCAAGGTCCGTTCGATAGTTCCGTTCGGCGCGTTCGTGGAGATACTTCCCGGTAAGGATGCTTTGCTCCATATTTCGGAAATCGACTACAAGCGTTTCGAAACGATGGAAGAAGCCGGTATCAAGGAGGGTGACATGCTCGACGTGAAACTTATCGGCACGGATGCCAAGACCGGCAAATATAAACTGTCTCGCAAGATACTCATGGAAAAACCGGAGGGCTGGGTTGAGAAACCTGCACGCGAAGACCGTCCCGACCGTCCGAGGGGCGACAGGGATCGGGACCGCAAGCCACGCGGTGACCGCGACAAAAGATAGGCCAACTGAACAGGCACGACTATTGATTAAGCTTCTGCATTGCAGGAGCTTTTTCTTTTTTGAACATATATGGGAAATGTTGCAAATCCGGAAAAGAAAGCGTTCCATATTTGGAGAAAAAAACGATGGATTGATGTCGATTCCGAAGGTGGCATAAATGTTGCCGGATGCAAAACGTCCAAAAATCACATCAAAATTGTTGAAAATTGTCGGTTTCCGCATGTGTAAAAAGAAAAATAAGCGTTACCTTTGTGGCAATTATAAAAAAGCGATTGCAATTCAGGAGATTCTTTAGATTAGATAACTTTTTAAAATTTGTATTGATTATGAAAAAAATCGTTAAGTACGGCGTTCTGCTGACAGCTTGCGCTCTTACGCTTTCAAGCTGCAACTGTTTCAAAAAAATGGCTAAGAATGCCGACCTCATCAGTGTGGTCGCCAATCCGGATCCCGTGGTTCTGGTAGGCAAAAACGTGGTTACCGATGTGACCGTGGTATTCCCCGAAAAGTATTACAACCCCAAAGCGGTCCTGAAAGTGACCCCGATGCTCGTATTTGCTGACGGTGCCATCGAAGGCGCTCCCAAGTATGTACAAGGTGAAAAGGTGAAAGACAACTATCCCGTTATTGCCAAAAATTCGGGAGGTATCTACACTCAGACCATCTCTATTCCGTGGGATCCACGCGCTCGCGAAAGCGTTCTGGAACTGAAAGTCGAAGCAAAATGCGACGGTAAGGATGCCGACTTCGAACTCGTGGCGGTCGTTCCTGTCGCTGAAGGTGTAAACACCCTTCAGGAAGATCTCGACTATGCAGGTCCGATGGTCGTCATGCCCGATGATTTCAAAAGGATCACCCATGACAGCGAGTACGTTAACATCATGTACCAGAAAAACATGTCTAACGTTCGCAGCGCCGAGCTTTCGAAAGAACAGACCAAGCTTTTCGAAACATTTGTAAAGGAAAACAAAGATAAAGACCGCGTTACCCTCGGCAACATCCAGGCTAAAGGCTATGCTTCTCCCGAAGGTCCCGAAGGCTTCAACGACCAGCTCTCCAAGAAACGTGGCGAAAGCGGTCAGACTGCTGTAAGCAAAGAACTCAAGAGCGTTAAAGGTCTGAATTACGATGTCGCTTCCTATGGTGAAGACTGGGAAGGCTTCAAGAAACTCGTCGAAGCTTCGGATATGAAGGACAAAGCCCTGATTCTCCAGGTCCTCAATATGTACTCTTCTGCTTCGCAGCGCGATACAGAAATCCGCAATATGTCGAAAGTGTTCGAAGAACTCGAAAAGACCATTCTCCCGCAGCTTCGCCGCACCCAGATGCTCGCTACTACCGACATCCAGGGCAAGACAGACGACGAACTCCGTGCAGCGGTTTCCAGCAACATCAATTCGCTGAACGTCGAAGAAATGCTCTTCGCAGCTACTCTGTATGACGATAACACAACCAAGATCAAAATTTACAAGGCTGCCGCTGACAAATACAACGATGCCCGCGCCTGGAATAACCTTGGTATAGCTTATGCTGAAGAAGGCGACTGGACCGGTGCTGAAAAAGCTTTTGAAAAAGCAACTGCGCTTTCGTCGGATCCCGCTCTCAACAACAACCTCGCTCTCGTAGCTCTCGCTCAGGGAGACTACCAGAAAGCTGCTAAATACCTGCCTGCTGCAAACAATCAGGCTAAAGCGCTTTCGTCTGTGACCCAGGGCAACTACTCTGCTGCTGCAGCTAACCTCGAAGGTTACAACAAGGCCGTCGCCGAAGTGCTCAACGGCAACCTGTCCGCAGCGAAGAACGCTCTTGTAGGCGACAACAGTGCGGATGCAGACTATCTGCGTGGTGTGATCGCTGCCAAGGAAGGCGATGCCAAAGCAGCCGTTACCAACGTAAACAAAGCTATTGACAAAGATCCGTCGCTGAAAGCCAAGGCTCTCACCGATATCAACCTCAAAAGCATCGTTGACCAACTCTAATTTGGGATGACAGATATGGGAAAAGGACGGGGATATCCCGTCCTTTTCTATTTTTGAAGGCGCGTACGGAGGGATGCATTCTTCGGATTTTGTTGATAAAATTTTCCACTCTCCACTCTCCACTCTTCACTCTTCACTATCTTTGCGGTTATGGAAGTAAAGTTGACATTTCTGGGAACCGGGACCTCGCAGGGTGTGCCGATGATAGCCTGTCCGTGCGAAGTGTGCCATTCTGCGGACCCGCGTGACAAACGCCTGCGGACGTCGGCACTTGTGCAGGCCGGAGGGCTAAATATGGTCATAGACGCCGGACCGGACTTCCGCGCACAGATGCTTGCCGCCGATGTCCGCCGCCTGGATGCCATACTGCTGACGCACGAGCACAAGGACCACACCGGAGGCATCGACGATATCCGTGCATATAATTATTTCCAACGGGGGCCTGTCGACATATATGCTACGGAGCATGTTCAACATGCTGTACGAAAGGACTATGATTATGCTTTCGGCGAATATCTTTATCCAGGTGCGCCTCAGATAAATCTGCACACCATTGGCGGCGGGCCTTTCGATGTCAATGGTGTGGAAGTCGTGCCTGTGGCCGGGATGCACATGAAATTGCCCGTAACCGGTTTCCGGATAGGCGGGTTGGCGTACCTGACTGACTTCAACCACATAGAGCACGGCGAGATAATGAAAATAAGAGGCGTGGAAGTATTGGTGGTGAATGCTCTGAGATACGAGAAGCACCTTTCGCATTTTACCGTGCAGGAAGCGGTGCTGTTGAGTCGTTACGTGGGAGCGAAGAGAACCTATCTGACGCACGTGTCGCATCAGTTGGGTTTACATGCGGTCGAGGAACGCAGGCTGACGGAGAACGTATTCCTTGCCTGCGACGGTTTGGTAATAGAGTCGGGCGGCGCGGGTTAGCGGGAATGTAAGGCCGGGGATAGATTATATCATGTTATAATATGAGAAACTTTAAGGATAAGGTTGTTGTCATAACCGGAGCTTCTTCCGGAATAGGCGAAGCGTTGGCTTACGAATTTGCCGGACTAGGCGCAAAGGTCGTGATTGCGGCCCGCAGCTGTGAAAAACTTGCCGAAGTAGCAGCAAACATAACTTCCCAGGGGAGCGAAGCGGTAGTTGTCACTGCCGATGTGAGCCGCGAGGAGGATTGCCGCGAGCTGATCGGGTCGGCCGTTCTGGCTTTCGGCGGGATCGACGTGCTGATATGCAATGCCGGAATCTCGATGCGAGCCATTCTGGACGATGTCGACCTGAAGGTACTTAACAAACTGATGGATGTCAATTTCTGGGGAACGGTCTACTGTACCAAATACGCTCTGCCTTACCTGCAGAAATCGCACGGTTCGATAGTGGGAGTTTCGTCTGTGGCCGGGCTGCACGGGCTTCCGGGCCGAACGGGTTATTCCGCTTCCAAATACGCAATGACCGGTTTCCTGGAAACCGTCCGTATCGAAAACCTGAAAAAGGGACTGCATGTGATGATTGCCTGTCCGGGATTCACGGCCACCAACGTTCGTTTCACCGCTCTTACAAAAGACGGCTCCGTACAAGGCAAAACTCCGCGGGAAGAAGGTAAGATGATGAGTGCGGAAGAGGTCGCTCGACGGATAAGCGGGGGTGTGAAGCGCCGCAAGCGCCTGTTGTTGATGGAATGGGAAGGGCGCGGAACCCACTTCATAAAAAAAATTGCGCCTGGTTTCCTCGACAAAATGTTCTACAAGGTGATGGCGAAGGAACCGGACTCACCACTTTTGCGGTGATAGCGGCGGTTATACTGCCGCTGACCCCAAAAAACTGACAGTCATTTACCGACAGTAAACTCCTGCCTGTTTTTTGCGCCGAGCCAAGTTAACCTTAGGTTTTCCTCCTTGTCGCTCGGGCAATTTGAGTAAACTCATTGCCGTTAGCTCCTGCGCCGGTTGTATAACCATCACTCTGACCGCAAAACAAAAAACTTAACACTCTCTTGCTATGGGGCACAATCACGATCATAACCACAGCCACGGCGACGCGGCGGCGAAAAATATCGTCACAGCGTTCATCCTTAACCTGACTTTTGCGGTAATCGAACTGATAGGCGGACTCCTGACCAACAGTATCGCCATTCTATCCGACGCCCTGCATGACTTCGGCGACAGCATTTCCCTCGGCGTTGCCTGGGTATTGCAGAAAAAGTCCAACAAAAAACGCGATGCGAGATTCTCGTACGGCTATAAGCGTTTTTCACTGCTTGGGAGCGTGTTCCTGTCGGGTGTACTGCTCGTCAGTTCAATATTTATCGTGACCGAAGCCGTACAACGGCTTGCCGATCCGCAGGCGGTCCACGCAAAGGGGATGTTTTGGCTATCTATTGCGGGGATAGTGATAAACGGGGTCGCGGTGCTGCGTCTCAAGAAAGGAAAAACGCTCAATGAACGCGCCGTATTTCTGCATATGATGGAAGACGTTCTCGGATGGCTTGCGGTCCTTGCCGCCAGTATCGTGATGATGTTCGTCGACCTGCCGATTCTCGACCCGATCCTTTCGCTCGGCATCACGGCATGGGTGCTATGGAATGTGTGGAGAAACCTGCGTGACACCTTTAAAATACTCCTGCAGGGTATTCCAGACGATATCGACACCGCCGCACTGACCGCCGCACTGACCGAGTTGCCCGGTGTCGAATCGATCCACGACCTGCATGTATGGTCTCAGGACGGGGTGACGCACGTAGGGACGGTGCATGTGGTGGTTTCGGGGAGTGGTTCGTGCAACGAATGGCATGCGATAAAGGAATCCGTGCGCGAGATCTGCCGCAGATGCAAGATAGATCATGTGACGATCGAAATGGAGACCTCCGGCGAATGTGACTGCGAATACGCCGGCGACGACAGATGAACAATTACGAACCGACGCCAAGCCGAGCGTCATCAAATTTGTTTGAATGACCGAGATGCGAAGGAGGGAAAACCGGCAAAGCATGGTTAATTACGAATAAAAAAGATCTCAAAACTGAAAAAAGGAAAGGCTGCGAAAATTTCGCAGCCTTTCCTTTACTCTATTGTCTGTCGATCAGATGTCGGAAGTAGCTTTTTCGAGACGTTTCATGATCGAAAAAATGAACACGGCTGAGATCAGGCAGACTGCGATAAGCACACTCCAGATCATCCAGAGCTGCATTCCGCTTCCCCAGATACCTGCAATAACGCCGGTGAGATAATTGCCGATGGCCGTTGCGGCGAACCAGCAGCCCATCATTGCGCCCTTATACTTTGGCGGTGCAACTTTCGATACGAACGAAATTCCCATAGGGCTGAGCAGAAGTTCTCCGAATGTCAATATAAGATACGTGCCGATCAACCAGTTGGGCGATACCAAAGTGGAACTTACCCCACCCGCGCCTTTCAATTCCGCGGGACTCATAAGGCTGAACGATGCGATGGCCATTACCACGAAGCCTAAGGCCGCGATTATCATCCCTGTGCCGATCTTGCGCGGCGTAGACGGCTCCTTGCCTCTCTTGGCGAGAGATGTAAACACAGCCACCGAGATCGGCGTCAGTACCACCACGAAGAACGGATTGAATTGTTGGAATATCTGCGGTTCGATACCGAGTGCGGCGGGAAGGTTTGTGTAATTCATCACAAGTCCGAAAGCTGCGAGGGCGAGTATGCATGCCGAAATGATCTTGCTTCGGGCGCTCTTCGACTGGAATACGCTGACCAGGGCATATACTCCTATAACAAGCATCGTGAGATTGAGGATATTGAACAGCATCCTGTCCATCCCGTCGACGCTGTTCGCCGTGTAGTCGCGTGCGAAGAATGTGAGTGTCAGCCCATTCTGGTGGAAAGACATCCAGAAGAATATAACTACGACGAAGACCAGAATGAGGGCTGTAATACGCTGCTTGGTCTGTGCCGGCGAAAGTTCCGTCACTTTATGTCCACTGGCAGCCTGTGCGGCGGCCTGCTGTTTTGCAGTGACATCTGCATGGCTGAACCATTTCTTGCATGAGAGATAAATGATCATCGATACTACGAGCGAAACGCATGCTACGGCAAAACCGGCATTATATGCGCCCGAAAGCGATTCGATGTATTTCGGTGCGAAAGCAGCCAGATCGGTGAGTCCGGCGGGCTGCGCCGCTGCAAGGTTCGTAAGGTCCGAGAGTCCCTGGGGTGTTATCGTCCCGTCTATATATTGGTGGCTGAGCGCGGGTATCTGTGCATTATAGAAGAGCCCTGAGGATCCCAGACGCCAGTTGGTTATCCTGGTTGCGGCCCACGGAGCGTACATCGCGCCGATGTTGATTGCCATGTAGAATATACTGAATGCATTGTCCCTTTTCTCCCTGTACTGCGGTGCATCGTAGAGGTTCCCCACCATTACCTGCAGGTTACCCTTGAAGAATCCTGTCCCGACCGATATGAAAAGCAGGGCGGCGATCATAAGAGCCAGTGCCAGTGTGCCCTGCATCGGAATGGCCAGCAATGCATACCCGACAAACATGACGACGATGCCCATTGTTACCATTTTTCCGTAACCAAGCCTGTCGGCCAGGATACCGCCCACCAGCGGCATGAAATAGACCACGGCGAGGAAAATGCCGTAAACCTGTCCGGCCTGAGCTTCGGTAAAACCGAATTTGGCCTGCAGGAACAGTACGAAGATGGCAAGCATCGTGTAGTACCCGAAGCGTTCGCCGGTGTTGGCCAGTGCAAGGGCGAATAACCCTTTAGGATGTCCTTTAAACATAAAATTTAATATTTAGATCAGTTGAATTTTCAGGCATATCGACTGCAAAACAGACAAATATATGAAATAATCGGCAGAAACTTGCGCCGCACTTCAAAATTGATTAACTTCATAGCTGATTTGCAGGGCGTGTTAATACAAAAAAGAACCGTAACCATGGCTGACAAACATAAAAGGCTCCCGATGGTGGAGAGGGACGAGTGGCTCGCGCCGGTAGAGGATGAAGTGAATGCACGTTTCAGCCGATACTCCGAACGGCTGCGCAGCCTTGCGGGCGGCGGTACGCTCTCGGATTTCGCCAACGGCTATCGTTGGTACGGTTTCCAGCACGATGACACGTTGGGCGGGTGGTGGTTCCGCGAGTGGCTTCCAGAGGCTTACGATGTCTTTCTTTTCGGAGATTTCAACGGTTGGCAGCGTACCGAGCTGAGGCTTGAAAAAGGAGTGGACGGAGTGTGGAGCATATTCCTGCCCGATGCAATGTATGCCGGCAGGCTCGTCCACGGCTCGTTCTACAAGATGCACGTCCACGGGCGCAACGGCTGGCACGACCGAATTCCGGCTTACGCCCGACGAGTGGTGCAGAACGACGATACCAAAGATTTCACAGCGCAGTTCTGGGATCCGTCCGTGCCGTTCGATTGGGGTGATGACTCATTCGACATCTCGGCGATCGGGCCGTTGCTGATATATGAGGCACATGTGGGCATGTCGCAGGAGAAAGAGGGGGTCGGCAGTTACGCCGAGTTCGCCGAAAACGTGTTGCCGCGCATCAAAAAGTTGGGCTATAACACTTTGCAACTCATGGCAGTGGCCGAGCATCCATACTACGGAAGTTTCGGATACCACGTTTCGAATTTTTTCGCGGTAAGTTCGCGCAGCGGCACGCCAGAGGAGCTGAAAGCCCTGATAAAACGCGCCCATAAGATGGGTATCGCCGTCATCATGGACCTGGTACACGCACACTACGTGAAAAACCTGAACGAGGGGCTGAACGAACTCGACGGCAGCGATCACCAATATTCCAAGGCTGGTCCGGCCGGTTACCAGCCGCATTGGGACAGCAAACTTTTCGATTACGGCAAGGACGAAGTGACGCATTTCCTGCTTTCGAACGTCAAGTTCTGGCTCGACGAGTTCCGTTTCGACGGTTTCCGTTTCGACGGCGTCACTTCGATGGTCTACCACCACCACGGCTACACCGAGTTCGATTCGCGCGACAAATTCTTCGGCCCCGATGTCAACCCAGACGCGCTGGTCTACCTGACACTGGCCAACCACCTGACGCACGAGTTCCGTCCATGCGCCGTTAACATCGCCGAGGACGTGAGCGGGATGCCGGGAATGGCGCTGCCCATCGCCGACGGAGGGGTGGGGTTCGATTACCGTCTGGGCATGGCTATCCCAGATTTCTGGATCAAGATGCTTAAAGAGGTTCCCGACGAGCAGTGGAACGTGTGGGACATCTGGAATATCATGACCGACCGGCTTCCGGCGGTGAAGACCGTGGCCAATGCCGAGAGCCACGACCAGGCCCTGGTGGGCGACAAGACCATCGCTTTCCGCTTGATAGACAAAGAAATGTACACGGCGATGGACCGAGGCAGCGAGAGTGTTGTTGTCGATCGCGGGATGGCCCTGCACAAGATGATCCGCCTCGTGACGATCGCCGCCGGGGGGCAGGCTTACCTGAATTTTATGGGCAACGAGTTCGGTCATCCCGAGTGGATAGATTTCCCGCGCGAGGGCAATGGCTGGAGCTACGCCCATGCCCGGCGCCAGTGGTCGCTGGCCGACAGCCCCTTCCTGCGTTACTCTCTCCTGTGGGAGTTCGACCGGGCGATGATCGGCGCGGTGCGGCAGCACTGTGTTCTGTGTGAGGATTACCCTTTCCGCCTGCAGATGGACCAGCCGAACCAGACGATGGTTTTCAGTAGGGGAGACCTTGTATTTGTTTTCAACTGGAATCCGTCTCATTCGATTCCTGACTACACGATAGAAGTTCCGGCGCCGGGAAAATACCGCATGCTGATGTCCACTGACGAGGAGCGTTTTGGAGGCCAGGGCCGCGAATTTGTTGAAACCGAACATTTTTCGTATCCATCCGCCGATGGAAAACGGCACTATATGCAGATATATAACATCTGCCGGGTCGCCTCGGTCTTCGTCAAAATAGAATGAACTACCTTGCCTCAAGTAACGGGGTATCCAAAACAGGAATTTATAATATCGCCTCAAGCGTCGGGAAATCGACCCTTTCAGTTATCTCCCTCGCAAGATGCCTCCCCGGCCTGCGGCCGACGGTCGGCGCTCTGTCGATGATTATTTTGCGAAGCAAAACAATTGAAACGTCATAGCACAGCCTGAAGGCTGTGCGTAAATCCCCATTTGGCAAAAAGCGTTAAACGGAGTGGCAGCCTAAAGTGGAAGTCGCCATGTGCGTAGCTCAAGGCGTACAACTTTAGACAAAACGAAGTAGCTTTTTGGTGCATGGGGTAGGTTTTTGCTACTTTTTGCCTATCAAAAAGTAGATAAAAGAAAATTCCTTTTTACCTTTGCCCCCGAAACAAGGGGTGTCCTTATTTTGTCGCGGGCCGGAGACGGTTGACGGACAGGAAAAAGGGCTGAGATTATACCCATCGAACCTGATCCGGATAATGCCGGCGAAGGGAACAGTTTGGTGCATATCTTTTCAGGGCCGCAGTGGCCCGTTTAATCCCTTAAAAACTAAATTTTTATATGAGAAGAAGTTGCTTTTT
>JAVBRB010000001.1:0-183630 GCA_031548515.1 Rikenellaceae bacterium
CTGATGCTTCCCCGGAAAGCGTCGTCGGGAGTGTCGTAACCGTGCGCCGTGACTTTGGTGATATTCGCCGTATAGCAATGGTTGCGCAGCAGATCGAGGTACGTTGTCTTATCGGCTTTCAAAAAGTCGATCCTGTAATACGAAAGTTGCGTTTCCGAGCCGTAAAGGCCGCCCACGACAATACACGGAGTCTCAAGAGGTTGCCCCTGCCTGGCCGCGGACTCGAATGTATATATGGTCTGCTTGAACTCCTGGTTGGTTGACGAGGCCTCGGTGTAAACGAGCGGCCCGAGATCTTTCTCGGGATCGGCAGGCAGGCTCGGTGCAGTGACGGCATTGCCGGACGGATCCCAGTTCTGCGGAGAAGGAGCGACTGTTCCATTGTGGTTGGCGTTGTAGAGATATACCGACCGGAGCTTAAAATCATTTTTAGCTTCCGGAGTGGCGACCACCACGTCGATGCGGGCCATCATCCTTGCCAGTTTGATGCCGCCGATGCCGGCCGCGACCCGTGCGTCGTCGACCACGACAGGTTCGCTTTGTCCCCACATCGGCAGCAGCCTCGATCCGTCAGAAGGCCATTTGCCGGTCTGCCTGATTTGTATTCCCCTGAGTATCTCGTCTTTCGTAGTTCCGGGAAGCAAGCCGTCCAAAGCGGACCCCTGTGCGTCGTCCAGATTGAAAAGCAGCACGAAACGGTAGCTTGTGCCGCCGCCTTTAAGCACTCTGACATTGAAGACGACGCTCTCCTGATAGGACCTGAATCCGCTGATGTAAGAATGGTACGCAAACTTCTCCTGTGTGCCGTCTACCCTGAAAGCCAGCAGGTCGAGCCGGTTAAGTTCCTGTTCCTGGAAATCGTTCAGGGCACGGGTCGCAGGATGTCCGGTCCCGGAAGGCAACTCCAGGGAGAACTTCATATCGACCATCGCTCCGTCCTGCACATAGCCTGTGTATTCCGGCATATCATCATTTATGCAAGCCTGGAGTATCAGAAGCAGGAGGGGCAATATATATTTAAACGATTGTTTCATGGCTGTCTGTTATGTTTTACAGTTCCATCTCGTCCATCGTCAATTCCCATCCGTTGATCGTGACAGATACGGTCATATCCGTATTGAAAGAGATAACGATGTCGTAAACATGTGTTCTGTCGAAATCTATCCGAGGACCGTTGGCATAAGCTTTCAGTATCATCTCTATAAGATCATTTGTCTGCCCGGAGCGGTATGGATATATCATCTCTCCTGCGGTCAGATCGAACAACTCGAGCCTCGGATGGCGGTTTTCCGCAAGGCGCAGGACGGTCAGCGAACTTTTCAGCGCATCGGAATCGTCGAAGTGGGCCGTAGCGGTATATTTGAACTCCTCACATGGAGCGAAATTATTGTCAAAGTAATAGTTGCCATTATTGTCGGTAATGGTGTACATGTAAACGTGTTCAGTCCGGTCCAGTCCCCGAACGGTCAGGTTTATTTTGTTGGTGTTTTCCACCAACGGTATCGTGAAAAGCTGGTCGCCTCTGTCGAGTACCGACTCGAAAACCAGCGACCCGTAAAATTGGGTTGGAATAATGGAGCGGACATATCGGCCATCGGATAAATTCAGACCCATTTCTGCCTCCCTTTTTGCAGGGCGCACGGCCGGGAATTCGCCGGGATTCGGAGCGGTCGAATACGGATCGACACGGTTGATCCATACCGCGAAGCTGTAGTTGCCGGCATCGAGTTCGAAGTCGGCGGTGTAAACTTTGCCAGTAACGGGATATGCGATCTCCTGAAGCGCGACGAAACGGTCGCTGCGGTCGAAAACATAGATATCGGCCACTTTAAGCTCGCCATCCTGCAATGTACGCATTTCATCATACGAGAATCTGAATTGCAGGCGGTATGTCTCCTGAGGGCAGGCACCGACATCTTCCCTGATGCACGAAACCACAGAAAGCAGACACATGATCAATGCTCCGGATATGCCTGACAGTTTAACGGCTTTCATTATCTGTTTCGTTTTAAAATGATTGGTTTGAATCTGAAAATGATGCCGGGAGTACCCGAGGCTTATGAAGTTTACCCTCATATTTATAAGGGTACTCCCGGCATCGTTAGTTTTTCGTTAATTGAGTTCGTAGTTATCGGCTACGTAGGTCCATGCGATGATTTCTACGCTGACTGTGATATCGGTCGGCGTTTCGACCGGCAGTTCCGGATCTTTGGGATCGGGATCGGGTTTGCCAGGGCCGCTGATCTTCGTGATCACGACATTGTAGAAATCGTTACGTACGGTGTTGTAACCGTTCTTGGGATTGAGATACGCCTGATAGTAGCAGTAGCCGCCGGTGTAGGGTGCGCTGACCGTTACGCCTTTGCTCGTGGCATAGGTTTGCGCTTCGGCCTGCAAATCGAAGAATTTGCGCACACCTTCCGAATCGGTCACGATCCAGAATGTTTTGGCCGACTGCCCCACGTTGCTTCCTTTGGAAGCGCCGTTCTCATCGGAGAATTGATTGGGAACGAATTTGGCGCGGATGGATGCATAAGTGGTTTCCTTTTGCAGGTGTGCCTGGCTGGTGTTCTCGGGAGCGTATTTCGCGTTCAGAAGTTTGGCGGTGGCTCCATTGACGCCCGATGTGCCGGGTGCATTGATCGGAGAGTAATCGCTGAAGTTCTCGAAGTCGGTCGACACATAACTTCCCAAGGCCCAGTTCGGGTCTTTAACGACACCGCCCGCCACATTCTTCAGAGGGAAAAGGACTTTGTTGGAAGTGTGGATGGCGAATTGCACATCCGAGATCACGCCGCCGGCAACAGCGCTGACGATTCCCCCGTCTTCCACGGCCACTTTGGCAACCATGCGCTCGACCTGAACGGTGAACACGTTGTTGTCGGCATAGGAAGGATTGGTCGTTTCAACCAGGGTTTTACTGGTTTCTGCGGCAGAGAACATCGCGATTCCGCCGGCCGTCACAAGGTCGTTCACCGTAGTCGCCCAATTGGCTTTCAATTCGCCGACCGAAGAGACATTGGGAAACGAGGCGGGCAGGTTGAGACCTACATATATCTTCTTGGCGCCGGTCGTAGTGGCGATCTTGGTAATGGCGGAATATAGGTCGTTGTTGCCGCTGCCGGGAGCGATGGGGTTGAAATCGGCGGAAGAGAGTTGCTGGCGTTTTACCAGAGTGTTGCTGACTCCATCAAAGATAAAGACATCGACTGTGTTGAGTTTTACTTCGGCAGCCGTTGCTGTCGGGTCGTTTGCCGCACGGGTTTCCGGATAGGATACGTTAACCTGTACGTAGGTGGGTTTACCTTTGTCCGCGTTTGCGGACTGGTCGGAATTTTCTTTGCTGCAACTTACAGATATAAGCGATGTTGCGGCTAAAAAGGTTAAAATTTTTGCTGTTTTCATTTGCTCGTTAATTTATTTTTTCAGGTTGTGGACGATCTGCTGATTTGTGCAGAAGACTGCCCGGTTTTTTAACGTCGCAAATATAACGGCCTAATTTTCCCTCTATTTTTTACAATTTTTCACTGTTATTGTACATTTCGATAAATTTTGCTGCTTCCCGTTATCTTTTACCACTCCGTATTTCCAATGGAGTTGCCCCGAAGTGTTTTCTGCAGAATTTGTTCAGGTGTGAAGCCGAGGAAAAATCGAATTTGTCGCTTATGATTTTAAGCGGGGTCTGGGTCTGGGCGAGTTCATGGCGCAACTTGTTCGCTTTTTCCCTGTTAAGCCAATCCGATGGCGATTCCCCGAATACTTTTTTGAAACGCTTGTGGAAGCCGGTTTCGGAATAATGAGCCATATCGGCAAGGTCTTTTACGGATTTGGCTTTGGAATAATTATGCACGACAAGCTCCCTGAATGCCAGATCACTCGTCATAAGCCGGTAAAAAAAGGCCGCAAGATCCTCTTTAGTATAATATGCCCGCAGCAGAAAGAAAAGCTCGGATAATTTATGCTCCAGATAATGCCTGCACGTAAGGCCGTCATTAATACGCGCCATAAGGTCGCTGATGAAACTGCGGATCGCCGGATTGAAACTAAGCGCCTTCAGTTCGCTGTTCCTGTCCGGCACCTGTTCATAAGCAAGGTTGTCGTACCGGAACGATTCGCAAAGCTGAGTGGTATATTTCATATGAAATACCAAAACCGTGGTGTCTTCCATAGCCTCCACCCGGAACCGTGATCCCATGGGCGATACGAGCATCTTCTCTTCGCCGATCGGAAAATCTTTTATGCCGTTTACGCTTATCCGCACATTGCCTTTGAGAACAAATGCCACACCGGATTGGAGAAATATACGGTCTCTTACCTCCCCTTTTGTGTATTCCACAATCCTCACCAATGCAGTCTCTTCCTTACCGTAATTGCTGCAGGAAAAATGCTCTTCGCCATACAGAAGTTTACATCCTTCTTTACATGTCATTTCTTGATTCCCTTCTTTATTGTGATTAATCTGGATTTGTCTTTCGAGCAAGCCGTGGTGGTATATCAGGATACCGTGCATGGAGTGAAACCGCCGTCCAGGTAAATCAGGACGTCCATAAAGATTTATGCAGAAGGCTTCTCGTTTTCGACCTGCAAAAATAACGATCGCAATAGTGATATCTTTTTACGTTTCCTCACCGTTTTTGTATATTTCGATACACTTTGTCCGCTCTTTGTAATATTATATTGTCCTGCAGTCTGCTATAAATTCCAGTACCTGACGTATAATAACGGGAACCGAAATAATTTTATTTCATATCCGGTACCTGGGTGAATAATTAGCCGGCACATATGATTAAAAAAAGAGCCAACACACATTTTTGTATGTTGGCTCGCATCTCTATTTGAGTTGTTCTGGAAACACTCCTGTAAAATGATTTTCCCGGTCTTAATTCTTTTTTAGTATTTTTGCCCAGCCAGACTCGTCGTAACGGTAATTCAGATAGGGTAAAAGATCAACATTTGGATTATGTTGTGTAATATGAGTTGCAATTTGGAAATAATTAATTTCCCGGATTCTGTTGGGGAATCCAGTTGCCGAGCCAATTCATGTGGTTGATAAAAAACTGGCGGTCGCACTCCACTTCTTTTTCAAAAGACCCCATAGGAATGCCGCCGACACTTATTCTCTCGTTCATTATATCCCAGCGTTTGAAATTCAATCGTTGCGATTCCATGATTTCTTTCTGAACGTCATCCATATGCTGAAGTATATCCCTGGTCACGCGGCTGCGGTATGTTTCCCACATCTGTTGCAATCGAGCCGCAAAATTGGCATCCAGGAGCAATCTGTTGAAATAAAATTCAGTATAACAGACCGGATAATCGGCAGGTCTTGGCCTGCTTCCTTCATACCATCCGATCCCTAACGACCATTCGAAGTCCCATACCGGTCCCATCGCAAGCTTTGAGCCGCTTGTCATATCTGCCTTAATAAGATATGGATTCGTATCCAAATTGGCAATAATTTGATGGAACAGGAACCACCTTACAAAGCTGTCGATATCGATGTACTTCGCATAACCGTTTACAGGATCGTTAAACGACGTGGAGTAGAGCGCCCCTTCAAATTCGTCCACGCAGCCCTTAATGTAATCGACTTGAGCCTGTGTCAAATCTTCGACATCGGGGTTCTTAAAGGAAAACCCATATCCTCTGCTTGATTTGAACCATATAGGTTCCTGTTGATAATAACCGTCTCTCTCGATGATAAAGCCGGTTTTTGGAATATTCACCCTGTTGACATCCTGCTTGATAGACTCCGTAAGTTGATAATTACCCATGTATTCGCCGTTAAGCATCAATTCGACAAACCTCTCCTTGGGCGTCCATGGAAGACCGAGAAGTTCGCTCAACTTTAAAGCGACGCTCGTTCTCATCAATGTTTTATCACAATAATTGGCCAACAGAATCCAATCCTTGTCCTTTCCCATACCCAGGAGATCTGTTTCATTATCCAACTTGAGTTTATAAGGTTTTTTCGGATATGAAGACCACGTGGCATTGCCCCTGCCGCGTATGCGCATCGTGCTTTCGGTAATAAGTTCACCGCCGTCCTCGATGGTCATCTTTGCGTTTATATAGGTCGTTTTCGAAGTAATCGCCTGTCCGCCTTCCGTTTCAATATACACTACTGGAAGCCCGGTGTCGACGAGTTTATTTCCGATAACGACATCGACCTCCACCGTGGTATTCCTTGCCGTGACGGCGGCTACACTTGTTCCGGGTTTTAATATATCGCCTTCCCATAACACTGTGTAATTCGTAATTATTTCTTTATACCCATCAGAGAAGACTTCGTTTACGATCCAATCATTAAAGTCGGGCGTTTCTCCAAGTGCGTATATCTGTTTAGGCGTGATGACCTCAATTCTATCGAATTCCCTTGCTACTAAGGGTTCTTCTTTCATGGGTTCTTTCACGGGTTCGCTCAGGCATGACGTTACCAAATATAAGAGAAGGGTAAGGCTAAGTGATTTTCTGTAAGTCATCATATTGATTAATTGATTTAAAATCTAATTGTTCGGGGCTATGCTGTCTCCGTAATCTAAAGGAGATATTTCCTGATCCAACCTATCTATGGTAAGTTTATCCTTTTAGCCCAACCCAATTCCGCGTAACGGGAATTCAGATAGGGCAATGATGGTTGTTTGACATAGGTCGTAAGACCGGAGTGGAGATTGACAGCGAAACCGCCGTAAGAGAGCATAAAAGTTGCCGTCGAGGCTTTCCATGCTATACACTCCCCGGTGAGGCGTTGCAATTCACTGCGTTGCCATTCGGTCGGGAGCAGGCGTGAAAAATAGTCTGCAAAATCAAAAAACAACACCGCTCCCGTACCCAGCTCGCGGTCGAAACGCTGCATCGAAGTTATCTCCGCGGTTTTCGTAAAGTCGCAATTATTGGCAACGAAATCAGCCAGCGGCTCAAGCCCGGCAGTACGCACGAGCGAATAAACGGCCGAGCGGCGGTAGTCATTCTCGGCGTATGTCAGAACTTCACCGAACACGGCCCTGCCGAACGCTTCGGAATCCCCAGACAACAGGATGCGCATGTTTGAAACGTATGTTGGGGTGAATCCCGGCGCGACAATTTCGGCTGAAGAGGCCAGGATATAATCACACTTGCTGCGTAATTCCCATGCCACCTCAATTCCGGCCATAAAGCACGCCTCTAAAACTATATAATCGAACATCCCGGCAGGGATAGCCGAGGCGAAATCGGCAAGTTCCATTTCTCTCTCTCCATCCATGATAATTGAGCGACTGCCTCCATAGCTTAATGATAGAGCCTCGATACGCTCTTCGTCCCCCACCTGCACTGGCTCTGCGAGCCGTCCTTCGGGCAGCCATCCGCTTGCATGGGAGAATACCAACAATCCGTAATTCAGGGCCGGGTAGCTTTCCCGCACCTGGCACAGCACCCGTCCGAAGACTTCCGCCGAGGCTGAATTCTCGGATGCATAGACAGCTACGACTCGTGTAATCCCCCCGTCGACAACCTCCATAAGCTGCGGAGTCTGGCCATCGATGTCGGCGTAAATCACGATTTTGTCACACTGTTTGCCACTCCACCCCCGAGATATGGCGTCGATCTTCGCCGAAGCTTCGCCCGACAAATTGTTATCGCCGCCAAGATAAACCACCAACACCCTGTCCGCCGTTTCAGATTCTTTAACGACATCCCCGATAGAGCAACCCGCCAATACGATGGCGAGCAGCAAAGGCGCTATGTTCCTCAGACAGTTCATAATAGAGGCGATTATCCGACTATCCCCAGGGTTTTAAGCCGGGCGTGAACCAACTTACCGATAAGGCTGTTGCCATGTCCATTTATGTGCAACAGGTCGTATTCCAACAACGAGGGCGGGCATCTGCCTTCACTCATCGCCAGCTGGTCGGCTTCGGTTATAGGCCGGCCGGAGTCGGCCATCCCGCGCGTAACGAAGTATTCGCGCAGATTGATGTATCTGTCCCCGAATGCACCGAGCATTTTTGCTTCCAGGTCGGCCCTCGATTCGGCCGTCCCGGTGTGCAGGCCTACTATTACGTAATCCGAAGCCCGACTGTAACTGATAGCCTGCCTGTATTGCTCCACAAGCTCTTCACTCGTGGCGTATCCGCCGTTCTGACCTACGAAGAACACATTCGCGTGGACATTGCGCAAGTTGCGCATAGCGTATGTGGACAGTTCTGATCTGATGCTGAGCGTCACCGGGGCGCTGCCTGCGGTTGTTCTTCGCAGCCAATAGCGGCCTGCGGGATCATAAGGCTCTTCGCCTACCCACGACAGTTCACATTCTATACCGTCGATGATACATGGATTGATCGAGGGGTCTACTCCTATCTTCATCATATTCACATTCAGATCGTTCAACTGGCAATAAAGGCCCGAATCGCCCCACGAGCCTATTTCGACCGGCGTAGTCCCGGCCGGGAGCGTGATTTCTTTTGAGGTGAACAAGGGCATACTTCCCTGCCGCCCGAATATTTCAAACGATTTTTCGCCCGGGATACCGCAGTTGATCACCTCATATTCACCCTGCCCCAACAGGCGTCGCAAGACGCCCGGCCAGCTTCCGTCTATCTCGTAGCGTTCGTCGCCGCTCCACGTAAGGCTGTCGCCCCAGGTGACTATCTTGAGTGTAAGTTCTCCCTCGTCATCCATATCCGAGACATTCCATTGCAAGGCGAGGCTTTCATCTGTGGAGACGGTGAGCGTATAATGACCGTTGCGTTTCACGGGTATGGTGTTTTTCAGCCGGAAGGTTTCGATATGGCCCGCCCCGTCCTGCGTATAAACAATTTGTATGATTGGGTTGTCCGTTCCTGATGTTTCGTATGTGTACAGGGTGCATAATTTCCCTTGGGCGGGCACCATCGACAGATTGTCGATGCACGCAATGGAACTTACCGCCCCGCCCGGCATCAGCATGGTCGAGGATTTGGCATCGCAGGCCAGCGCCGAAACCAGGGTGAATCCGGCAGCCGGATTGGTTTTGTCGACAATGTCGATGCGCAGGGCCATGCGGCGCATTGTGATACGCGGAATGGCATTGATTACGCCGGGGGTTAGCTTGGTATTTGTCCCGCCGTACATGAGCAATGGGGTGGTCAGGGCGTCGCCTTTGCTCATCACATCGCTCGCGGCAGCCATCAATTCGCTGCGGGTCGAGATTGTTTCCAGCCCCGTAGTCCGGCCGTAATAATTTCCTACAACAAACACTTCTGCAAGCCCGATGGATTCTGCAATCGGTAAATTCATCGATGTAGAGTAGTCCGCGCCCACGGCCGTCAGCAGGTCTCCCGCCTGGCCGGTTATAAACTGGCTGAATACCTTTCCCGAAGAATTTATAAGGAAGACAGCCGCCGATTCGAGGCGGTTTTCCGCCTCGCTTGCCTGAGCGTAGGTCATAGTCGCGGTTCCGAAAGATATCGTGCATAGCGTCTGCCCTTTTGCAGTTTCTTCTATGTCCAACACCTGTTCTTCATGCGAACAAGATATCAGGAAGAGGATGCAGGAGAGTACGAGGTTTAGTTTGCCTAAGTATTTCATGTTACAGGTTTAATTTAATTGACTATGAACAAAAGAGTTCATAATCAGCAGTTATTCGTTTAGTACCCTGCGGCCCGGTCAAGGGCCGCAGGGCTGTGTAAATGAAAATAATTCGAACCGGATACATTCTTTACTGCACCTGGGCTTTAACTATCAGATGCCGGCAACCGTAAAGGTGATCGACGAATTGCTTTTGGTCTCCTTGAAAGTAACCGTACCGCCGTTGTTGTCGTTTGCCTTAATTCTGTAGGTCGTTCTGTAGCTGGCGCCGCCGTAGGTCAGTATCTGGTTAACCCAGGTCAGGCCGAGATCGCCGGTAGTTCCATCAGGAATAACACTAGACGAAGCAGAGTTGAAAGTCACCTCGAGAGTAGCTCCCGAAGCCACATTGCTCCAGGTTGTTCCTACTAACGTGGTTCCCGCCGAGGCGACCGGCGTGCCATGGATGGCAAATGGCAGCACCTGTTTCTCGATTTCCATGTCGTTCTCCGAATCCCAGTCTTCAACTACGATCGTGAAGTTGAGTCGGTTGTCGACGGGGGCGGAAGTGCGGATCGAGTAGATCTTGTTGGCTTCGATAGTTTTAGCGGTCTTCACGACGTAGGTCTGGCCGTCAGTGGTGGTGAACGTGATGACGGTCTTGCCTGCAGTAGCCGCATCCAGCTCGGTGGGGTAGAGGTAGAAAGCGGCCTCTGCCTTATTGGCAACGAAATTGAGGGTCATCTCTTCTACCAGGCCACTTACGGTCTGGGTATTGTTGGCCAATACGCCGACGTGCTGTTTAGCGTTCGAAATAGCCACGGTTTTAAGCACAATGCCACTCACAGCCGGGTCGTTATGAACGTCGAAACGGGCTACGCGGCGCACCAGTTTGGGAGTGGTGACCTGAAGGCCGTTCGAGGGGGTGATGTTGGCGATCTTGGGAGTAGCCATCAGGAACGGGGTTTTAAGCCTTTCATAAACAGTGGTAAAGCCCAGGGTGTTGGACATAAGGGTCTGTAATTGGGCCTCGCTGGTGGTGGCGGCATCCTGTACAAAACCGGCAGCGGGTATATTTGTCATGTTCGGGTTGCCGATAATGTAGAAGTCGCGGGGGCTAGTGCCTTCCACGGCGATTTGAGCCGTACCAGTCGCACTGTTGTAGTTGGCATCCGTGCCGTTGAAGATCTTCTCCAGTTTGCCGCCTTTGAGCATGAAAATGGCGATGTCGTTCACCTGGCGCTCGGCAGCCGTTCCGTGGAGATCGGCGGCATACGTTACAGGAACCATTGCGGGAATTTGCAACGTAATGGTGTTCAATTCATTGGAATCTGCTTTGCCAATTGGTTCTTCCTGTGAGCAGGAAGCGAGCATAGCCGCCATTGCAACCAATGCTGTTGTGAAATGTTTTTTCATAATTTAATGATTTGGTTAATTGAATAAAGTGAAATAATAAAGTGAAAGAAAAAATGAATGAAAATTATATTGCCGTACTATTACAACCATCCGCCGTCTTCCCAATCCGCGACTTCCAGCGGCATCACCCACACGTTATCGCCATCTACCAATATATCTATCGCATACTCCTGGCGTAGCGTGTAGTTGAGGGCGGGCACGTTCTGATCGAAATATTTCCACAGGTCGATCTCTTTTGCCGGATCGGGATGCACCACCCTATTCCCCTGACTGTCGAAGATGTTCAGTACGGGATGGGAATCCCGGCAGATGCGGTAGGTCACGAATTCGCCGCGCAACTCCCTGTCTCCGTTCATCACGACCGTCGTTTTGTAGTCGAGCATATGCTGATCGTGGTCGATACGCGGAATGTGATGAATTATCAGGTTGCTTTTTGTCGAATAGCCGTCGTCCACCAGAGGATCGTGCAACTGGTGCGCCCCACCTGGATAGGGGTAAAAAAGATGAGGCATGAATCCCGCTCGTGATCCGACATCTTCCAGGTATACCGTATAAGTGCCCTGTGCGGGCGGTGCGCTTTTCCAACGCACACGGAATGTCAGCGACAGATGAGAGTGTACGGCATCCACGCGGACTTTGCTGACGCCGGTCCTGGCAACAGTGAAGGTGCGGTAGCCGTGCCACAGGCGGTCGCCGTTGGGATGGGTGTCGTCCACCGGATCTGGCATCGAGTCGAGCGAGAGCAACAATTCTTCGCGGGTGGTGAGACCCTTTACCGGAGCGGGAGATACTTCGTTGTTGATGTCGGAGCAGTTGCCCCACATTATGACCGAGTAACGGCCTGTATCGAGGGTGTGCCGCGAATAGTATTGATTCTCACAAGGGTCTAAGGATACATTCCTCCAATCCACAAGTACATCGTCGCCGTCAAAAATGTACTCCGTAATGGAGTGTACGTAACTTGGCAACACATTGTAAGTGGTGGAATTCTCACGATTGTAGTGATAGAGTATTTCGACGTTATGGTCGCATACTTTAGGCATTGCCAGATCGATCTGGCACGACGCCAGCCCTACGGTCATTATAACAGTCGTTATCGCTGCCCGCAGCCTGCTGAAAATTGTGCATATGTTCGCCCTGTGCATTATTTTACCCATTGTAGATTTGTATTGCCTTGAGCATCGCCGGTAGCTGCCGCACGGCTGAACAGGTCAGCGGCACGTTCGCGGTCACCTTCGAGGTAGGCCACGACACCCTGGTTTGTAAAGGAGCGGGGATCATCGGCGATTTTGTTCAGGTAGAACTTGGCATCTGTCAGGTCGCCCATCAATATGGCTGCCGCAGCGGCATTGTTGGCCGCGATCACATCGTTTGGGTAGATCCTCGCGGCGATCTCATACACCTCTCGGTACTCGCGCGTTCCAGGAGTATACTCTTTCGTAACACGGTACATCTCTTCCAAAGAGAGCAGTCCCGGACGGGTGAAAAGAATATCGCGCAGATCCTTCTCGGCTATGGCATCGACCACATAGTCGGCCCGCACCTCGATACGCCGCAATTTCGGGAAAAGGTACTCGAGCATCTCGCGAAATGGAGCACCGCCCTGAAGCGCAATGATCTTACTTTCACGGCCGTCCATAGTTGTCGAGCTGTTGATTATTTCGAATATTTTATCCTTATATACGGGGTTGGTCTGCTTCAACAGTTCAATCAGTCCATCCCAGTCCTCGGGTACATTCGCGGTGTAGATGGTGTATTGCTGCAGGTTGTATTTCTGTGTGGCGTAGCTCTTGAATGAGTTGGCGCGGTTTCTCGAGAGTATATCGTTCGAGGCATAGGTGCCCTCGGGGGATGCGTAGCCTGTTATTTGGATGGCGCTTACCGTGATATGCTGTTGGCCAATGACCGAGGTGAGCAATTCGTCTACCTTCCTGAGTTCGGCCGGGTTATTCGAGAAATCTTCGTAGATCACATAGCTGCCGCGTTTGAAGTTCAGAAAAGCCGACACGTTCTCCGAACGGCTCTTCACCGCTTCGACTTGCGGGGTGAGAAAACAGACCATCTGCGGTATACGCGAAGGGTCTGCGCTCCATACCTCCGGAGCAGCAGGCTCGGGTTCGGTCAGACCGAGGTCGCCGGTAATAAGGTTTTTGTCCAATGGAACCACCGAGCAGCAGTCATGACATGCGTAATTGGCAAACAGCGACGCGTCTGCCATCCACGGTTGGTAAGGAACCGCAACCGCATAGTCGGTCATATATGTATTGTTTTTACGTACCGGCGTGTAGCGGGCGTAAGGTTCTGTATATGTCACATCGGGATATATCGTTCGGTCGCGGCGGTCGAATTTATATCGTTGGCGGCCCGTCCATTCCACGCGCGGCATGGACAGGCTATGTGCGCCGTTTTCTATCGAAGGCTGCATTGAGAATCCTTCGCGGGTTCTGACCTTCAGCCGCTCAGTGCGAATATTGAGCGCCACGCGAAGGCTGTCTCCGTCTGCAACCACAGACACCGGAGTGATGCTTACGGCTTTTACGGGATTGGTTTTCTTCGCCTGTACTGGGCCGTAAACCAGCGCAGCAAGGCATATGTATAGCAGGTTTATTTTCTTCATATCATCGCTTGTTTAAGTAGTTCAATCTGTTGTATAGTTTTCATCAGCGCTTAATTGATCATAAAGATCAGATTCACGCCCAACTTCGTCGGTCCGAAATAGTCGCGCTTATAGCTGCCCACCATGGACACGCACTCCTCACACAGGTATTTGTCGTAATGCAGGCGAACGTAGCCTATTCCGGCGGTAAGTTCCAGCCCCCACCGGCGGCCCAGTGGGAAGTGATAGCCATAGGCGATACCTCCGCCGTAGCCGTAACCCTTGTACATGTAATCCTGCACAGACTGCGGGCCGAAATTCAAGTTGCCGACATTGAAACGGCCGTATATACCGTGAGCTCCAAGGAAGTGCCCTTCGAATCGGCGGCAGAACCAATACCTCGCTTCGGGCTGCACCATCCAGTGGCGCAGCGACATTCCATTTTTCCACACCCATGGATTCCAACCGACACCTACTTCAAGGGTCCACTTGGGAGCCAATCCGAATTCCAGCGCCGCGTTGGGCGAAGTCGTGCCCCAATAGAGCAGGTTGGTCTTCACGCCGACAGATGTGTGGCGCGACTGGGGATAGGCCCCGGTTCCTTTTTCATTTTTCTGCGCCAAGGCCGCTGCCGGCGCAAAGGCCAACAGCGTTATGGGCAGGAGAATCCTCATTTTTATTCGCATATATGATTGGTTTAAGTTTGGTTTCGGATATGGCCGGGTCATCCGGGGGTTTTCACAGCGGCAATCCGGCATTGCGCATTTCGTCGAGTCGGTTTTTCAAAAGTTGTAACATGGCGTCCGCTCTGTCTGTCGGGATGGGAGCGGGAACGGGTGGTATGCTGGCATACCGGTGATATCAATTGTTATCGTGTCTTTGCGCAGCGAACTGCGTAGCCGTTGGGATAACCGGAAGAAGGGCTATTAAATCCGGCCGAATACAATAATATGTGGGCGCTTTTTCTCCAAACAGCATACACACTTCCTATATTTGTGGTTAAATTTCCGTCGCTCCTTTCCCTGGAGCCGGAGAAAGGGAAATAGCCTATGTAATTGTTGTCAGGATATTCATATAGATCCATCCCCTCTCCTGCAACATATTCGCTTTCATCGAAAGGGACTCTTCCGAGATAATATTCCCTCGGGACCTCCCACCCTTCGGGGCATGGATCGTATCCGGTCTTTCCGCTCGGCAAGTCCCAAAAATCAGTCCGGGATATCAAGCTATAGTCAGGTGAATACCAACTCTGCTGTGCGTTAGGATGGCTATTGGTGTAAAATATCAAAGGATTCGTTATCGCATTCGCGAGGTTGCGGTCGGTGGTAACGGCGGTTTTCCTGAATCCGTCGATGTCTTCATACAACGGGACATTGTTCATGTCATAAATAGCCTTGCTGTTTACGCTTACGGAGATAAAGTTCACCTGACTGGAACCGGTAAAAGGGGCATTGCGGCCATGCTGGTAAAGCAGACCATAACTGCGGACGTCATCGGCATCGACCGGTTTGAAGTTGGTGGTAGCTCCCAGATCGCGATCCATTATCTTGGTCCCCAGTGTTTTTACAAAGTGGCCCTTATTGTCGGGGTCATAATTTTTGACCACCCATATATGCCAATTCCAGCGGACGACGCCGTTTTCCTTCAGCACGACCACGGCATTCCCCTCTTTACCGCCGGTATTGACCGTGACTTTGAACTCCGCGTCGATCATGTCACCTGTAGAGGTAACGGGATCGTTTACGCTGGTGACAAGGCTTATTTCGTCCTGCCACAGCAGTTCGGTGGTATAGGGACCGCTTGTCATTGCCGAAGCGTCTCCCGCCCGCTGCCCGTTGAGGTCCACATCCGATTCCCAGATATCGAAGACTTTTCTTATCGGAATGTTGACCGTATTCTGGCCTGACGCAGGATTGACGATATAGCAGTTTGAATCGAGTTTTTTGAGGGTAATGTTTATCGGGACTGCCGACACGTTCTGTTCGGGAAGCGAGAAGGTCAGCACCGGCACGGCGCCGTTGGTACTGCCGGTCGTGAAGCTGAATGTGGTTCCCGATATATTCGGCTGGCCTGCGGTAACAGGAACGGTAATCTGTCCCGCATCGCCGGATATCGCCGCTGTCCACTGCGCGTTGGCCTTTACGGTAAACGAATATGTGGTGGAGAGTTGATAGGTTTCCTGCGTTCCGGTTACGATTATCCGGTAGTCGAATTGCCGTAACAGGACGGTTTTGACTTTCTCGTTGCCTTCGCCGTCGTCGACGGTTATTTTCAGGATCGAACGGCGTTCGACGAAATTGTTGAGCGTTCGTGCGTCCGGAAGTAAGGTCAATTGACGGAATCCGCCGTTGGACGGGTCGCCGTCATTATCGTCAATGGTTGCGGGGATCGCATTTCCGCCTGAGAACGTGACATCAGCGTACCCCGTCAGGCCATAAGACGGCCCTTCTGCATGGCTGGCATTTATGAGTTGAAGTGAAACGTCCCGTGATGCCGGCTCCCAATCTATGGGCAGGTTGAACGCTGCCGGACTGGCTGCCGAGAACACTATTTCCACGTCGCCCACATCGAGCGAAAGGTCGAGGTCGTAATTCTGGGTGACCGTTATCTCCTGTTTAAGACGGCCCGCCGTCAATGTAACGATTGCGGTGCGGGCATCGCCGTAAGTGTCATTGGCCTGTATCTCCATACCGATGGCATGCTCGGCCCTGTCGCCGTCTCCCTGGGGATTTACCAGAGAAAACCAGCCGCTGTCCGCATCGTCGATCATTCTCGCAGTCGCTTTCCAGCCGCCGGAGTAGTTGGTGGCGGCTTTGATGGTGGTTATCGAGGCATGGAGCGACCGGTCGACTGTGTACTCGTTGGCCGTAACGGTCAGAAAACTGCTGCCGTCCCACACCACGCTGCCCATATTGCCGCTGTCCCATACCTGGGTTGAAGCCGTCAGATTGGTGAATCCGGCGGCGATCGCTTCGGCCGGGTTCGGATAACCGCGCCCCGAAACGTTATCGATGGATACGATATAGTGAAAATTGCGCAGCAGCGGCACGAAGGCGATGCCGTCATGAAAGTCGACACGGTAATAACTGTCATTCTCGCCGTTCCAGGAGCCGCGAACCAGAAGGAACGGTTCGTCCGTCGAAGAAGTACTCGTGGCGGCGGGGGCTTCGAACGTGTATATGACGCCGTTCAGCGACTTGCCGGCCGTGGTCATAGACGTGTATGGGAAATTCGATACGGAAGCCCTGCCGTCCGATGGAAGCGAGATTGCTGTGGTCTCGTTGCCGTCCGCATCCCAGTTCGCCGCCGACGGAGCCAGAAGTCCTTTCGTGGAAGGGTTGTAGAGATAAACACCCGTCAGCGAAAAATCGTCCTGCGCGCCATCGTCGACCACTACGTCTATTCGCGCCATAGAACGGATCAACCCGATCTCGTCCGAGGCAGAAGCCGCGTCGGTGAACACCTTGAAATCGTTCTGCCCCCACATCGGAAGCGGGTCATACGATCCTGTCGCGCTGTTCCATGCCGCGGCCCGCTCCATGACCATGGCGGCCATGGCTTCGGTGTAGGTGGTATGTTCGTCGAACGATGAAAGCACCGACTCCACCGCCGTGCGCGAGTTGGTGAATACCACGAGTTGCTGGTATTCGCCGCTCTTTTGTAGCGTCACGGTGAAGTTCTTTTTCGAACTGTCGTCCTCGCCGCTGTCGACGATACGCGTCGTCTGCGCGCGGTAGAAGAACGTTGCGCCGGCATCAGGGTCGGCATAATTCGATTTTTTGAAAACGAGGATATCTATCTCTTCTATCTCGTTCTCGTCGTCGGCACCAAGGGCGCGGGTGCCCGTGTTTGCCGGGTTCCCGCCCGTAACGCGGAGCGTCAGCGCGGCCTTAAGGTCATCCTGCCCCGTAATGCCGGGGCCGTATGTATGCGCATCCCTGATACATCCGGCAAACAGAAGTACGGTGAAAACAGAGGCAATTATATATCGTTTCATATATTCTGTCGTTTTTATTCTTTTATGCAGCGGACTGCTGCCCCCCAGGTGTTAGTGTTTACTGCATTATTAGTCGTATTCATAATTTGTCTCATAGCAGTACCCGACAAGCCGTTTGTGAAATATAAACAGGTGTAGGTGCCGTTGTATGCCCAAAGGCCTGGTACGGGACGGATGATACCCTGGGCTGGAAAATACATTCCGTTCCAGGTGAAATTCGCAGAGGCTATAGGAATTGACGACATACCGGATTGTGAACCCACATTCATCACTTTCCATCCGGCAGGGCAGGGATCGTATTCCGCCTTGTTTCCGTTCCACCAAAGATCCGGTCTGTAATTATCATCGAACAATCCGAACCAGTTTGAGTTGCCGTAGTTACCCCGGAGGAATGACATGGGATTTTTGACGCTTGCCGGCAGGCCGCCGCTGGGCGGAGCTGAAGGGATCTCTATACCGCCTGGTTGTCCATAAGTCAATATATTACCGTTGATATCATATATTTTCCGTTGGGTGGATCCCGTCAGTGCGGCCATCGGAGGGAACGGGTCTTTGCGCCCTCCCTGGAAGAACGTGCCGTGGGCGGCATATCCGCTGTTGCCCGTGGCGCCGAGATTGCGGTCCATATAGGTGTAGCCTCCTGCGGTAACGGAGCCTGTCTGCGGATCGTAGCCGGTCACCCAGATATGCCAGCTCCAATAAACCGTTCCGTCGATCAGGTATGCCACCACCGCATTGCCGCCGGCGATGCCGTTTGCGGAGAGGTCGTTGGTGGTTACGGAGAACTCGGCATCGGCCTTATTCGCAGGAGAAGTGAGCGGGCCGACCGACGCTATGATGCCTTTCGACGTCCCGCCGTGCCAGGCGTCCTGCCAAAGCAGCCGGACCTCGTGAACGCCCGGCAGGGTCTTCATGTCGATTCCCAGATCATGGTCGAGCAGCCAGGTGCGGTAAGCCTTCGTTACAGGTATCGTTACCGACTCCCCGGGCCTTACCATATAACAGTTGGGTTTGATATCCTGTGCGTTGACGGTATATGTTTGCGGAGGGAACAGATTGCTTGGACTGTAGAACTTTATCGTCGCCGTCGCCCCCACCGCAGCGCCGTCTTTGATCTTGAATGTAAAATTCTGGCCTGACGACGTATTGTTCCCGCCGGTCGTGCCGGTAACGGAAGCGAATATATCGCTGCCGGTTATCTCTGTCGCCCAGTCGGTATTCGACTTGACCTTGAATGTGTAGGTTTTCCCCTGGTAATAGTAGTCCTGTGCACCGGTTATCACGATCGAGTAGTAAACCTGACGGATGACGACTTGTTTTGTGATAGATTGTCCAGCCGTGTGGTTTATGTCGTAGGCCGTGACCGCAAGACGGGACGAGCGTTCGAAGAACGGGTTCGCGGCAAGATAAGTATTGTCATCCTCCACGGCCGCAGGCGATATGGTCAGGGTTGGCGTGTCATTGTCGGCAGGGACAGTTGCGGCCATATCCACACCGCCATTGGTGTAGTCGGTCAGATTGAGCGCATAAGGCCACCGGGTGGGTCCCCATTTGACGGTCAAGTTCTGCGGATCCGGATCGGTCCACGACTGCGAGTTTTCATCCCACTTACGCCCGACAAATACAAGTTCGCTGTGGGACAGACGCAACGAGTGGTCGGAGTCCGCGCCGCTTTGTTTCACTATGATGTCGTGGACCATGGTTCCGGCTGTTAACCGTATCTTGGCCTGGCGGATATCGTTCTCGTCGCTTCCTTCGGGCATTGCCGCCACGTTTATTTTCAGTATGCCGCCTGTCACGCCGCCTGTGTTGACCAAAGTCAGCCAGCTTATATCGTCCCCGTTGTCTACAGTAGTTTTGGCAGCGCTCCAGCTTTTCCCGCCAGACACGGGCACATTGGTATCTACGGTTATTTCTTCCCCGGTTTTGGCATACTTGTCGAATCTCGGATCGTATGGGTTGACCCTCAGATAGTATTCGCCGCTCACGGTCGTTCCCTCAAGGTCGGCGGGACTCCACCGGTTCACTACGATGTCCATTTCGGCTCCGAACTTGTCGAAAGCGTCGTCTATATTATCGCTGCCCGGACCGGACACACTGTGTATGGTTATCTGATAGGCGTTGTTGCGGAGCAGGTTGATCAGGTTTCCGCCAGGCGCGAAGTCCAGACGGTAGTACGAAAGGTCGGAAGAACCGTTGTAGTATCCAGCCACGACCAGGCTTGTGCGCTGTGTATGGTTGCCGTCGCCATAGGTTCCGCCCATGATAACGTCGGCTTCGGCTGCGTAGATCGCAGAAGCCACCGCGTACCCCTTACCGGATGAGCGCAAAACGGTTCCGCCCTGCTTATCGTCCGAATACTCTATCGGCGTGGTATTTGGAAACTTCGCCGCCGATGCAGGAAGCGATAACGCAGTAGTTTTCTTTGTCGTATAATTGTAATTGCCGGCAGCAGGGATCACCGAATAGCTCTTGTTCGAGTTATAGAGGTAGACCTTTTCCAGAGAGAAGTTGGAAAGTCCGGCCCATACCGAGCTTCCGTCGCTGTTGAGCGAAGGTGCCGGGTTGGTGCCCACGTCTATCATCGCCACCGAGCGCAGCATGTTCATCGAGAAGGACTTGTTCGATTCGTTGATAACCTCGGCGTCTTTCATCATTCCCCACATCGGAATTCCATTGGTCGAGTAGGCGGCTGTGGTGGATACCGATGGCGTCTGTTCGATAGCCGAAACAAGCAGGGAGCAGACCTGTGAATAGGTCTTATTGATATGGCCCCCGATGTCGTCCCCGCCCGGCTTATCCGCCGAGTTGGGATTACCCCTGAATACAGGATATGTTATATGACGCGCATTGGCCAGCACCATAAGCCTGTATGTATCCGTATTGTCCCTGCTGGCTTCTATCACAGCCGTAAAACCGTCGCCGGAACTGTTGAACGTCCCGTATGTCCAGTCGGTCAGTTTGTCGTTCCTGTCGAACACAAACACATCTATCGTTTGGATGGCGTCCTCCTGCATGGCTGTCAGCGCCCGTGAGGAAGCCCGTAATCCGGGAACGTCGAGCGACAGAAGCACGCTTACGGGACCTTCGTCCGTGTATGTGCCGCCGCCAGGCTCAACTTCTTTTACACACGAAATGAGCGAAAGCACAGCCAGTACGGGCATCAGAATTTTCCAGTTTATGTTTTTCATATCCGTTCCGTTTTTTCTTTCTATTGGATACCCCCGTCGTACCCGTTGACCGTCCACCCGTTGACTTTTACGGTTACAGCAGCATATGGAGTGAGGTCGATCTCGATATCGAACAAATCCTCAGCATCGATCTTCGCCTGTGAATTATAGGCATTCACTTTGTTTATAATGTTGTGCAGGATATCTTCCCGGTAATAAGCACCGTCTTTCTCGCTGCTCCACAGCACGAAGTCATGTGGCTTTTCGGTAATGCCGTCGTCCTCGAAGAGCTTCAACTGGAAAGTGTGGATCGAGGCGGTCATAGAGTTGCCGGGTCCGCCATCCAGGTCGAGACCGTTGTAGGTATATGCCTGGCAACCGGTTTCGATGCTGTTGCTGCCGAAAGTATAACCTCCGTTGGCAGCGTCCATCCACATGGTCATCTGGGTGAACGGATTGACACGCGTCGGCAACGGCAGTCCCAGGATCGTCAGGCGTATCTCCTTGCTGTCTTTGGTTAGATCTATGTTTATCTTATTGTCTGTATTTGCACTTATCGTCCGTGGAAGCGTACTGCCGTGGAAAAGCGCTGAAGGCACGTAGTCTACCGTCCCGGCTGTGGGGCACGAAACCCGCAGGAGCATATCGCTTTTCAATGTCTGCTCCGCAACGGGAACGGCGGGGCTGTTGCCGCAATAGATGTCGTAATGATTGTCTTTCAGTCCTCCCCATACCACGAAACTGTATGTTCCCGGATCTAGGGGAAATGTCATTGTATAGTCGGCACTAAACTTGCTGTTGTCGTTCTCGTCCCACCGGCCAACGAACCGGTCCATTTCGTCGTACACGAAAACCGACAGCGACGGCACCCCGTTGCCGAAATGGTCAGAGCCATCATTGGTAAAAGTGAAGGTTAGCTGCATACTGGCAACGCAATCCGATTCGTCCTCCGACACATCGCAACTTGTAATCACCATGCACACGGCCGCAACGGGCAGCCAGACCAACATTATCCTCTTAAATATTTCCATCGCAGATTTTTTATACCCGGATCTTTTCCGGCCGTTCTGTTTTAGCGGGTATGCCCCGGATCAACGGCGGCATACCCTGTTTGTGCTGCTCTCGAGAGGCAGCCAGGCACTACTGGATACCCTGGCTCCAGGTGTTGTAAGTCCAGGGGATGGTCTTGACGCTTACCGCGATGTAGCTTTCTTCCTGGTTCTCATCGTCATCGTCGTCCCCGCCGTCTTCGGTCGGGTCGCCAGGACCGGTTACGCTGGTGACGGTCAACTCATAGATGTTGTTGCGTTCCACGCCGCGGACACGATCCGTGGTTCCGTCTATAATATTGACCTGGTAGTAACCGACACCGCCGTCATAGATTTCAGAGAAATCAGCTGCTGCCAATTCTCCCAGGGTCGTTACGGCCGCTTCATAAGCGGCAACGCTCCAAGCTTCCTGTGTCGATATCTTTACATAGAAGGAGTCGCCCTTGGTAATGGTTCCGGTGGTGACAGCGCCGCCTGCCGCGTAAGTGGCGACCACTTTCGTCGGAACATATACGCCCTTGATCACGATCTTGGTCGAGTTGCCCTCATACCATACGTCGGCTTTGTGTTCGAGCGCGAACCATGCTGCGGCATCATTGATGAGTGTACCGTTGGCATTGACGTCGGCATAGGCAAGGCTGGTACGCGACGAGAAATTATCGGTGAAATAGGAAGTCGGGATCGGATCGGTCGTCGGGGTTACATATAGGGCGGGATTGGCCGCCTTGATCAGGTACGATTTCTGAGCCTTGGCTGCAAGAGCGAATTCCATGTCCGACAATGTACCGCCGATCTGCTCGACAGCAGCGGCCAGCTGTACGGAAACCTTTGCCACGTTGCGGGTCAGGTCGACAGTAAAAGGATCTGCAAGCGCTTCATCGGCACTCTGCACGTCGATTGCCGCAGAAGTCGATTTTCCGCTCATAACAAGGTTGGTCAGTGTTCCCGGAGTACCGTCGAACGTACCGTTAGGGGTGAAATAACCGGCTTCGGAAAGCGCAAGCACGTTAGATTTAACTGCGGCGGCAGAGGTAAGAAGCGCGTTGAGTGCAACGGTAGGATTGGCCACTGCATAAACAGTCTTGGTTCCGGCAGTAGTAAGGATAGCCGCGGATGCCCTCAAATACCCGGTGTTGGCAGGGTCCGTTTCAAAATTAGCGAAAAGGAACTCCTTGGTCTGCATTTCGCTGGTCGCGTCGTCGATGATGAAGACCTTGATCTTGGAAATCACCCCTTCTGCAATGGTACCTGTGGCATCTGTCTGGGCGCGGGTTCCATCCTGGGCCTTCATGATGATTGAAATGCCCGCATAGGTTTCAGCGCCCTGCTTCCGGCCTTTCACACTCTGTTCCTTTGCGCACGAAGCGAACGCCATTACTGCTGCCAAAATAGCAGCTGCAAAAAATTTTGTTGTTTTCATGTTTGAAAAAAGTTTAACTGAAAATTGATTTGATTGAAAAATATTTGACGTTTATTGATTTGAGACTTGTTTTCATTTGTTTCTCGATTCTCCCGCCGTTTACTTGTTCTCGAAGTAAACCTTTATGTATGCCGCCTGGCGCAGTTTAGGAAAGAACTCACGCAGCATATAGCGGTATGGTGCGCCGCCGTCCAGGCGCATCAGTTCACCGTTACGTCCGATGTTGCGCCGGGGATCCCATACCGGGATATTGTCTATAATGTCTATGACCTGGTGCTTACGATACATATCGGAACCGGCTACAAGGTCTCGTAGGCCGAGCCAGTCGACAGAACCGTTATATATATGCACCACTTGGGGATCGACACTCGAATTCGAGGTCAGGAAACTCTTCAATGCCATCGCACGATCCCATGCAAGGCGGTCGTTCACGGAAAGCGTTCCGTCTGGCGATGCGAAACCGGCGATTACGATGCGCACGATGCGGCTGTCGCCCGACGCTTCTATGGCGCGTACCGCCGAGATCAGTTCCACCAGGTTCCTGTTGTTCGTACTGTAGTTGCGGTCTATGTCCCGCTTGCCCTGGCCGAAGTATATGGAAATGGAGCCTTTGCGCGTGCTGTTGATAAAAGTCTCTATTTCGTTTTGTTTGTCCCCGGTGAATCCAATGTCCGTATTATCACGCGGCATGTCGCAGTCGAACAGGCCGTCGGGTATATTCCGCATTATGTCGAGATCGGACACCGGGGCTACGAACGGGTATTGCCCGGCAAGCTGTTCTCCGGTAGTGACGGTCTTTGTGACCTCAGGCGTTTCGACTATCTGCATGTCGATCAGAGGCTCCGCATAAAGGATATTTTCAGCAACAGGTCCTAGATCTACATGCATTGAAGTACAGCATCCAACAGTTACGCCTTCGAATACGAGTTGTGCCCCGCTCATCCAACTCTCATAGGGGATAGTCGTGCTGTAGTTCACAGAACCTCCGGTCTCCACATATACCGGATCCTGTTGATAGTTCATGCCGCCGTCAGCAAGTTCATGGCGGAGAGCCGAAATTCCGGCCCGCCGCCCCTGTACCACGACAGGAGACAACTGCCTTTCGCTTTCATTCTTGCGAATAACCGGATTGACAATGAGGCTGTGGCCGCTTTTTGCCGCTTTTTTCCCAGCGTTAAGGGAGAATGTTACAGTAACGTTGTCACCAGTGCGAAGGAGTTTTATGTCATTAACCTCAATGCCGTTACTCGCGGCCTGAGCATTAGCGGCGGCCATAGAAACCCAAAGGACACATATCGTAATAAATATCTTTTTCATCACTACGGAGCTTGTTTATTTTATGACAAATACGATCTTCACGCCGAGGCTGGTGGGACCGAAGTACGTCTTGTTGAAGCGGCCGATCTCATTGCCGCATTTTTCACAATCTTTTTTCACATATTCCATCCGGGCTGCGCCGACACCGGCCGTGAATTCGGCACCCCAACGCTTTGCGAACGCCCAATGGTAGCCGTAGCTGATGCCTCCTCCCCAGGCGTCTCCCTCGTAGCGGTATTCCTTATCGAAGAGCAGCGGGATATTGTAACCGCTGACGTTGTATTTCCCGTAGAAGGCGTGAACCCCGAAAAAATGGCCGTTGAACCGTTCACAAAGCCAATAGCGGAACTCGGGTTTGATCACCCAGTGGACCAGTTTTTTGTTGTTGTTTTTGTCCCCGTCCAAATTCCAGCGGTTATTGCCGCCTGAGATCTCTATGGATGTTTTCCTGCCCAGGCCGATCTCAGCGGCAAGGTTGGGTGTGAGTGTGGCCGCCCACACGAGATTGGTTTTTATGGCCAGGAAGGGCGGTCTGCCGTGTAACATGGAAGTGGTTGCCACTCGGTTGGTGGATACCGGGGTAAGTGACCGCGAAGGATATTCGAACACTCCGTCGTGGGGGCGTTCAGTGCGGATGGTGTCGTAACGCATCGTCACTTCGGTTTGCTGTGACTGTGCCGACAAGTTCTGCCTGGTATAGTCGCGTACGTTCTGGTCGAACTCGGCCTGTGTGGGCTGCGGGACCACGGTTGTTTGTAATTCGGGTTCCGTAGCGCTCTCATGCATGGAAGTTATGATCACATAGCGGCCGTTAAGCCGGTATGTAAGTCCTGTTCCGGCGAGAGCCTGGTCGAGTATTTCGGCGACAGCCCCTTCTTTGCGTGCGACATAAACCTCTTCACCTGTATCGATATCCGTGACGTTCACCACGACCACTGATTTCGTTTGCCGCTCGACCTCTTTGAAGAGTTCGGATAGCTTCATCGTTTGTTTTGGTAGCGTAACCCTGTCCGTCTTTTGCGCGGAGAGAGTGCCCGCCGCAAGTATGAAACAGAAGAACAACAGGATTCTACATACCACTTCCGTAAGCTTCTTTCCCGACATGCTCATAATCGTGTTCTTAGTTTTTTGCTGTTTCAAGTATGATGGTCTTTCCTTGTATGCTGTATTTGAATTTCCCGCAAGCATCCCTGAGCGAAGACATGAGAACATCCAGCGAATCGCCGTCCCTGAAGCGGAACGAGTACAGTTCCGTCGTGTCCAATATGCCCTTATTTTCAATCGTTACACCGTAGGCAGCCTCGATATCAGAAAAAATATCACCGAGCGAATGGATCTGGAAGAGTTCCTTATCCTCCATCCATGAAGGCATATCAGGCTCATTGCCGACATTCACCTTGGTCAGGGAAACAGCATGGTTTCTGCTGTTGTAGGTAAACTCCATTCCAGGTTCGAGTTGCCTGGTGCCGCATTCGTAGTCTATTTTTACCGAACCGCTGTAAAGCGTAACGGTAGATAACTCGCTGTCATCGTAAGCCGACAGGTTGAACTCGGTTCCCAGAACGGTTACAGACAACTTGCCTGCATGTATCACGAAAGGCTTGTCGCTCTTTGCTACCTTGAAATAAGCCTCTCCGTGCAGTTCGCACTCACGCTTCTGGTCATACGAAAATTCGCTCTCTTCATTCAGAACCACATCGGTCCCATCATCCAGCGTCAACCGGAGATAATCATTCTCAGGAACAGATATATGGTGGGCGGCCGCAAACTTATGATGAACCTCGTTCGGAGTACTGTATACAATATACCACAAACAGGCTCCGGCAGCAATCACAACAGGCAACAACACCGCGGCAACACGCATGGCAATCCGTGCAGGTGCAAGTTTCCGCTTCGTTTGAATAAAGGGAACGGGATCCATAGCACTCGTTTCCAGGCCCAATCTTTTTTTGAGCTTATGGAACTCCGCCGCATCTGTCTGATCGGGATGTTCATTCGGCTGAAGATACCGGTTCATGGCGTTTTCGAAAGCCCGGTATTTGGCTTCGTCGCTGTACCCGCTTCTGAACCATTCCACGAGGCTCTTTCTGGTCGTTTCCGAGGTATCGTCGTTATACAGCGCTTCGATCAGGCGTGTTGCCCTTGCCAGCGCATCATGGTCTTCACGAGCATATTTGCGGTTCTTTTGTTCTATCTCTGACTTCTTTTTCTTCATTTTGATTATCGGTTGACGAATGCCCTTTCGTTACATTATCCAGAAAAACCCTTTCATCCGCGGTCAATTCCCTATTATCCGAGAATATGGAACAGCTATGTTCAAACAGCATTCTTAAAGCAATATTCATTTCCTTAGTCTCGAAATTCTCACTCAGCCAGTTATCATATCTTCGCAATATTCCGGCAGCCATTATCATTTCTTCGTCCGGTTCTGCATTCACGACAGAGGCTTCCTTTTTTTCTTTCAGAAAATTATTTATATTCTCGATCAAATCCGATTGAAAGAGCGATCTTGCCGCGTCCACGATCCCCCAATCAATATCCTCTATGTTAAAGATATCATCTTGTTCCCATGATTTCATTTGTTCCCCGATGTAAGCTAATTTGTGGAAGAGTCCTTGGCATGGCCTTCTGAATAGGTAATACCGCGAACAGGCCGTTTGTCAACCAAAAAAAGATCTTTTTTTCAAGAAAAGATCTTTGACAACTGATTGTAAGAAAGTTAACAGATAATTTTTATGAGTGGTATAAGAATATTATCATCAGGGTAACGATATCCCTGATATGTTTGCGTGCCCGGTACAGAAAAGTCCGGACAACACCGTTTGACAGACTGAGTTCTTCTGCGATGCTCTGATTATCCTTTCCTTCGAAGTAGGACAGTTGGAATACGCGCCGCTGGGTTTCCGGCATGGTTTCCATCGCGTACCGCATGAGCAGTTCCAATTCTTTCTCGATGATGATCTTCTGGGAGTCGTTCGTATCTTCGATATTGCAATCACCCTCTCTAAGGTATTCAGGCTGGTTGCGCAGCCTGCGCATATACTTGGATGTGGTTCTACGCGCTATAAAAAATATCAGGGAGCGGATATCTCTCCGGGTGTCCACCTTTTCATGCATCTCCCATAATGCACTGAAGACATCCTGGGTAATGTCCTGTGCATCTTCCACGGAACCAGTCAGTTTTACAAGGAATGCAAGCAACGGCTTGCGCCATCGTTCGTATATCCTTTGGAAAGCATCAACATCTCCGGATTTAAATCTTTTAAGAACTTGTGAATACTCTTCCGATATTTCAATGGCCGGTCTTCTTTTCGGCTCCTTTAAATCTTCGCTTAACAAACTATATGGTCCGGTATTATTATTCATGTTATGATAATTATGAGTGTCGGTTTATTTGGATATGCCATGGTCAGAACGGATATAAGAAGACTCATATTGCAGAGAAATAGAAAGACAGCCCGATGGAACCACTGCGGAATGCGGCGGGCAGCACATGTGGAAATGATTATGTAGGCGATTTCAGAACCATAATTATACTTTGGCATGTTCCGTATATGTTGCTACACATACAAAAAAAGCGTGGCTGTTGCCGACTCTTCCACAGGCTAGCTTAAGGCCTTCGAGCGAATCAACAATACGCCACGCTATACCTGATGGTATAACATAGAAATAATGTAATTCCGAAAGCGCTCTATTTTAAGCTATTTGTGGAAGCTATCGGATATGTATGCATCACATAATTGCTGCAATGCACGGCAAATGTACGCATAAAAATCAAACCAATCTTTTTATATCACTCATATTTTACCATCTTCCGGAGTGCCTGGCTTAATCCGCCATGCAGCATAACCCTTTTAAATTTCGGCTTACACGCTCCATAAGCCACTGCAGCAAAGCGCCATAGTCTTCCGGAAGTATTCATTAATATCTGGCGACGAACATTTCCAAAGAATTTTTCTGCTGAAACCGGATGCTAACTCTCGACCGGATCGGAATGTAAATCTTCGAGTACATTGAAATACGGCATAACCAAAGTGCGGTGACATTTCGTGCTGAAAAACATGATGATAGATGAGTTTTGGAATCTTAACAACAAAAGGACCTGATTTTTTGTCCATCTAAAGTTGGGAATTCCAACGCGCGAATATATAAAAACGCTACCTTTGGAAAATTACCAACCTATTAAACCTGACTTTTATGATAAAACGAGTTTTTCTGATGATCCTGATCGTCCTGGCGACGGCCGCATGCCGCAATGCCGCGAACATCGGGATCTCGTCGGCGACAGTTGAAATGCAGGTGAATCCTGATGGACTTGGGACCGAGAACCCACGTTTTTCATGGAAACTGGCCAGCGGAAAACAAGACGTCATGCAAACCGCGTGGCGTATAGAAGTTGCCGGATCGGAGAAAGACCTGAAAGCCGGAAATGCCTCTGTATGGGATTCCGGACGGGTTGAATCCGACCAGTCCGTACTTGTGGATTATGCCGGCAAACCCCTCAAAACCGGCAGTAAATATTGGTGGCGGGTAACCGTGTGGACAGGCCCCGGACCAAGCTCGTCAAGCGTCCCGCAGCACTTCTCGACCGCGCTAGGCGACAGCGATTGGAAAGCGCAGTGGATAGGGCTTAACGACATGGAGAATCTCAAAATAGAAGAAAACCGCACTGTGCTGCCCGCACGCTACCTGCGTAAGGAATTTGAATCCCGGGCCAAACCAATGCGCGCCATGCTGTACATATCGGGTGTCGGTTCTTCGATTTGCTACATCAATGGGAAGCGCGTAAGCGACGACGTTTTCGGGCCGCTCCCGACATGGTACGACGCCTCGGTATTTTATCTGACATACGATGTCTCCGGCATGGTCAAAAAAGGCGGCAACGCGATAGGTGTCGCGCTGGGCAACGGCCGCTTCCTGAACATGCGCCAGGGGGAGCCGGGCATGCCCCATCAGTTCGGATTCGGGCTTCCGCGCCTGCTGGCCCAGCTGGAGATAGAATACTCCGACGGTACTACCGAAACGGTAATTACAGACCAATCGTGGACGGCGACCGCCGAAGGGCCTATCCGCGCCAATAACGAGTTCGACGGCGAGACATACGACGCACGCATGGAACTCGGCAAATGGAACGAAACCGGATACGACGCGTCGGCCTGGCAGGCTGCACAGCCGATGGATGCTCCGAAAGGCAAGCTCGTCGCACAGCTCTCTCCCAGCCTGAAAGTCCAGGAAGAACTAAAGCCGCTGTCTGTAAAGAAAGTCGGCGACGGGAGGTATATCGTGGACATGGGGCAGAATATGGTCGGATACCAGCACATGCACCTGTCCGGCAGGAAAGATAAACCCATAACTATGCGTTTTGCCGAAGTGCTGAAAGACAACGGCACGGAACTATACCTCGACAATATGCGCGCCGCCCTTGTGACAGACGTCTATGTTCCGTCGCGCGACGGTGAATTCACGTGGGAACCCGCGTTCGTTTACCACGGCTTCCGTTTCATGGAGATATCGGGACTTGATGACGAACCATCGATAGCCGACATCACGGGCAAGGTGGTGTATGACCGGATGGCGGCCATCGGTACTTTCGACACTTCCGAAGAGACTGTAAACAACATCCACAAGAACGCCTATTGGGGTATACGCGGCAACTACCGCGGCATGCCGACCGACTGTCCGCAGCGCGACGAACGCATGGGCTGGCTGGGCGACCGTGCCACAGGTTCATACGGAGAAAGCTTTATTTTCGACAACGCACTGCTGTACAACAAATGGCTCAAGGATATCGAGGAGTCGATGAGTCCCGAGGGGAAGATCTCGGACGTGTCGCCGCGCTACTGGACATTGTATCACGAGAACGTGACGTGGCCTGCGGCATATTTCTATATCGCCGACATGCTTTACCGCCAGTTCGGCGACGCCAAACAGATCCGGGAACGCTACGCATCCATGAAAAAGTGGGTGGATTACATAACCGGCAAATACATGGTGGATTACATCATGACATGCGACACTTATGGAGACTGGTGCATGCCGCCCGAATCGCCCGAACTTATCCACTCGCAGGACCCCTCGCGCCGCACGAACGGTGAAGTACTCAGCACCACCGTCTTCTACAGTATACTCGGCCTTATGCAGAAGTTTGCCGCGATGAACGGGCTTCCGCAGGACGCCGCCGAATACGCCGCCATCGCCGCAAATATGAAAGAAGCATACAATGCAAAATTCTTCAATCCAGAAACAGCGCAGTACGACAACAACACAGTGACGGCCAATATACTTTCTCTTCAGTTGGGGCTGGTTCCAGATGGATATGATGAGAAAGTTTTCGCCAATATCGTGGAAAAGACCGAGGTCGATTGCAAAGGGCACGTCAGCACCGGGGTTCTAGGCATACAGCACCTCATGCGCGGACTCACCCGGCACGGGAACGTGGAACTCGCTTACAAAATAGCGACCAATGAAACCTATCCGTCATGGGGCTACATGATAAATCAGGGCGCCACCACGATATGGGAACTGTGGAACGGCGACACGGCGGATCCCGCCATGAATTCACGTAACCACGTGATGCTGTTAGGCGACCTCTTAGTGTGGTTCTACGAGGACCTTGCGGGGATAAAGAACGACCCGTCATCGGTCGGTTTCAAGAAAATAGTAATGGCCCCTGCATTCCCGGAGAAACTGACGTATGTCGACGCCGCATATGATTCGCCATACGGCATGATCGGCAGCAGCTGGAAACGCGACGGCGACAGGCTCACATGGAACATCGAGATCCCTGCGAATACAACGGCGACGGTTAAGCTGCCTTCGCGGTTCGGGGTGAAAGCAGACGGCATGGCGGGCGTTCACTCCGTAAGCGAAGCCGGCGGAACTATGACCGCAGAACTGGGATCCGGAAAATATACCCTCGTATCGGAATAATATTCCCTGCCCCGAACATGAAAATGCCGCGAATTCGCGGCATTTTCAGCATCTCAGATACCCGATTAAAAGCAAAGACGGTGCATATTTGCATTATCTTCCATGAATTTATAAATTTTTTAAAAAAATTACATAGATTTGCAGAATATAGGATGGGCCTCAGCAATCGAAAGCAAGCTTTCATTACTCCCGGCTTTCACTATATTTGCATTCTACAACCCGCACCCGACAGCTGAACAGGAGAGTAATCAATCCTTAATGGACTCATCCTGCGCGGTTAGGAGAGATCGCCAGGAGAGATCGAATCCACATGCATCTGGCGTGTGTTTTAATGCCGGGACGGGGATGGAGAACGAAATATAAACCATAGGATGAAGACATGATTGTTTCATCCTGAATGCACACATAATTCGCATGGCTCAGAAACTCTACATCTTCGACACAACGCTCCGCGACGGGGAACAGGTTCCCGGTTGCCAACTCAACACCACCGAAAAGATCGAAGTCGCCAAAATGCTCGAGGCCCTCGGCGTCGACATTATCGAGGCCGGATTCCCGATATCCAGCCCGGGTGATTTCAACTCGGTACTGGAGATATCCAAAGCTGTCACTAACCCGACAATCTGCGCCCTTACGCGCGCGGTCAAAAAGGATATCGACGTTGCGGCCGACAGCCTTCGACTGGCCCGCAACAAGCGCATACACACGGGGATAGGAGTTTCTGAACAGCACATTTACAACAAACTGCGCTCAACGCCCGAAAAGATAATCGAAACAGCGACCGACGCCGTGAAATATGCACGCAAATACGTCGACGACGTGGAATTCTATGCGGAAGATGCCGGCCGTGCTGACAATGAATACCTCGCTCGCGTAGTAGAGGCCGTCATCGCGGCGGGCGCCACGGTTGTGAACATTCCCGACACAACTGGATATTGCTTCCCCGAGGAGTACGGGCGCAAGATCAAATTCCTGATGGACAATGTGTCCAATATAGATAAAGCGATCATTTCGACGCACTGCCACAACGACCTGGGCATGGCCACGGCCAACACGCTGGCTGGCATCCTGAACGGCGCGAGGCAGGCCGAAGTGACCATAAACGGGATCGGCGAGCGGGCGGGCAACACCTCGCTCGAGGAAGTCGTGATGGCCCTCAGGACCCATCCGGCCTACGGCATCGACACAGATATAGATTCGAAGCTGATAACCAAGGCGTCGCACCTGGTGTCGAGCCTGATGAACATGCCCGTTCAGCCCAACAAGGCCATCGTGGGCCGCAATGCTTTCGCCCATTCGTCTGGCATCCACCAGGACGGCGTGCTCAAACAGCGCGACAATTACGAGATCATCGACCCGAAGGACGTGGGCATCAACGAATCTCTCATCGCCCTTACGGCCCGCAGCGGACGTGCGGCACTGGGGCACCGCCTCGAACTTCTGGGGTATAAACTGAACCAACCGGAACTCGATTCCACATACGAAAAGTTCCTCGACCTTGCCGACCGTAAGAAAGAGGTGCACGACTACGACCTGCTGTACCTGGTCGGCGACCTGGAAAGGGTCCAGAACCAGAGTATCAAGCTGAAATACCTGCAGGTGATGACCGGGACCCTGATGCCGACCGCTACCGTAGTGCTGAAATTCGGCAACCGCGAGCGTATGGCTATGGCTAACGGCAACGGGCCTGTGGACGCGGCGATCACGGCCATCAAGAGCCTGATCAACGAAAAGGTGATCCTGACGGAGTTCCTGATTCAGGCGATGACCAAAGGCAGCAACGACGTCGGACGCGTACACACGCAGGTCAAGTGCGGCGACCGCCTGGCCCACGGATACTCGGCCCATACAGACACCGTGAGGGCCGCGGTCGAGTCGTTCATAGATGCCCTGAGGGTGCTGAACGTGACCGAGAAACCGGACAACGATTAGTGATTAGTGATTAATAACTAAACACTTTCAACTTTCAACTGAATGGGAAAGACACTTGTAGACAAGATCTGGGACTCGCACACCGTCCGCACCGAAGAGGGCGGGCGGAGTGTGCTTTATATAGACAGGCAGTACATCCACGAAGTGACCTCTCCTGTGGCGTTTTCAGGCCTCGAGAAGCGCGGGGTAAAGGTCGCGCGCCCATCGCAGGTGACCGCCACGGCCGACCACAACATCCCTACAGTCAACCAGCACCTGCCGATCGAGGAGGAGCAGAGCCGCCAACAGGTAGAAGCGTTGGAACGCAACTGCGCCTCGCAGGGCATAGAGCTTTTCGGCATGGGGCATCCGCGACAGGGCATCGTGCACATCATCGGGCCGGAACAGGGATTCACCCAACCAGGCATGACAATCATCTGCGGCGACAGCCACACCTCGACACACGGGGCCGTGGGCGCTGTGGCTTTCGGCGTGGGTACTTCCGAGGTGGAGATGGCGCTTGCGAGCCAGTGCATCATCCAGTCAAAGCCAAAGTCGATGCGCATAACCGTGAACGGCACGGCTGGTCAGGGCGTAGAGGCGAAGGATATCATACTCTACATCATATCGAAGATCTCGGCCTCGGGCGGAACCGGCTATTTCATTGAATTTGCGGGCGAGGCCATCCGTGCCCTGTCGATGGAGGGACGTATGACGGTCTGCAACATGAGCATCGAGTGCGGCGCGCGTGGCGGCATAGTGGCCCCCGACCGAATCACTTTCGACTACCTGAAAGGGCGCCCCGAAGCCCCCAAAGGAGCTGCCTGGGATAAGGCCGTCGCGCAGTGGAAAGAACTTTACAGTGATCCCGACGCGGCCTTCAACAGGGAATACACGTTCGACGCGGCGAAGATCAAGCCGATGATAACCTACGGCACGAATCCCGGTGAGGGAATGGCCGTCACCGACCGTATACCCGCCAGCGCCGACAAAAAGGCGTTGGCCTACATGGGCTTCAAATCGGGCGACAAACTGTTGGGAAAACCCGTCGATTATGTTTTCGTCGGGAGCTGCACCAACGGCCGCATCGAGGATTTCCGCCTGTTCGCGCAGTTAGTGAAGGGACGCAAAAAAGCCGACCGTGTAGTCGCATGGATAGTTCCGGGATCGAAAGAGGTGGAACGCCTCGCACGCGAGGAGGGTATCGAAAAGATACTGAATGACGCAGGTTTCGAACTCCGCCAGCCGGGCTGTTCAGCCTGCCTCGCGATGAACGCCGACAAGATACCGTCTGGGAAATACTGCGTCTCGACCTCGAATCGCAATTTCGAGGGGCGCCAGGGTCCTGGTGCGCGTACGCTGCTTTCGGGCATCGCCGTAGCCGCAGCCGCAGCCGTGACTGGAAAAATTGAAGACCCCCGAAAGGTATTCGAACCGATTATTAACGATTAGTGATTAACGATTAGTGATTAACAACTTATCACTAATAACTAACAACTAATCACTTATCACTTTTAAGCAATGCCGATTCCAAAATTCACAAAACTAACGTCGAGGGCGGTCCCGCTTCCCGTCGAGAACATAGATACCGACCAGATAATCCCTGCGCGATTCTTGAAAGCTACCGAACGTAAAGGTTTCGGTGACAACCTTTTCCGCGACTGGCGCTATGGTAAGGACGGTAAAAACATATCTGATTTTCCGCTCAACGACAGCCATTACGCAGGCGAAATACTGGTGGCCGGCCGCAATTTCGGATGCGGCTCGTCGCGCGAACACGCGGCATGGGCGCTTTTCGACTATGGTTTCAAGGTGGTGGTATCGAGCTTTTTCGCCGACATCTTCCGTAACAATGCACTTAACAACGGACTGCTGCCACTGGTTGTGAGCGACGGTTTCCTTGGCGAGATTTTCGAGGAAATCGCGGGCAACAACAATGCGAAATTCGAGGTCGATCTCGAGAACCAGACTATTACGATCCTGTCTAACCGGCGCAGCGAAAGTTTCGAGATCGACGCCTACAAGAAAAAATGCCTTATGAACGGCCAGGACGACGTGGATTACCTCGTGAGTCTGATGCCTGATATCGAGAATTTTGAAAAACAAAATCTTCGAAATAAAGAATGAAGAAAGAACCGACGCTGCGGAGTGAAACAGAGCCAAACTTGTTTTGGTATGTTGAGCCGCAAGGAGGAAAACGAGGTTAAAAATGAAAAAAGAATTTAACATAGCATTGCTTCCCGGAGACGGGATAGGACCGGAGATAGTCGATGAGGCAGTCAAGGTACTAGATGCCGTCGCGGCAAAATACGGCTGCAAATTCAATTACACGAAAGCATTGATAGGCGTGGCGGCTATAAACGCTACGGGAGACCCCTACCCTGCCGAGACACACAAAATCTGCGAAGAGTCCGACGCGGTGCTTTTCGGCGCGGTCGGCGATCCCAAATACGACAACGATCCGACGGCCAAAGTGCGACCCGAACAGGGCCTGCTGCGGATGCGCAAAGCGCTGGGGCTGTTCGCGAACCTGCGTCCGGTACAGCTGTTCGACAGCCTTATGGACCATTCGCCACTCCGGCCGGAAGTATTGAAAGGAACCGATTTCGTCTGTCTTCGCGAGTTGACCGGCGGATTGTATTTCGGCGAACGCGGACGCACCGACGACGGCAACAGGGCTTTCGACACATGCGTATACACCCGCGAGGAGATCGACCGCATAGTCCGCATGGCTTTCGGCCTTGCGATGAAACGGCGCAAAAAACTGACCGTGGTCGACAAGGCCAACGTGCTGGAGACTTCGCGACTGTGGCGCGAAACCGCACAGGACATAGCGCCTGAATTTCCGGAAGTGGCGGTGGATTACATGTTCGTGGACAACGCCGCGATGCAGCTGATCCGCCAGCCATCGCATTTCGACGTGATGGTTACTGAAAACATGTTCGGCGATATACTCACCGACGAGGCCAGCGTCATAACCGGTTCCCTCGGCATGCTTCCGTCGGCGAGCATCGGCCATGGCAACGCGCTGTTCGAGCCGATCCACGGTTCTTATCCCCAGGCGGCCGGAAAGAATATAGCCAATCCCATGGCGACGATACTTTCGGCTGCGATGATGCTCGAGCATCTGGGACTATATGCGGAAGGCGCGGCAATCAGGAAGGCAGTAAACCGGGCGCTCCAAGCGGGAGTCATTACCGAGGACCTCGCAAAAAAAGGTGAGAAGACATACTCTACTTCCGAAACGGGCGATTACATTTGCAGCAGCATTTAAGTGATTAACGATGAACTATTAGTGATAAACCGTGTATCGCAAAGTTATTAACAATTAATCACCGATCGCTAATCACTGATAATCAAACCATTTATGGACGAAATATTAAAGGCCGAACACGTCGTCAAGCAGTACGCCAACCACTGCGCGCTTGACGACGTTTCCGTGACAATACCACGCGGCTCGGTTTACGGTCTTCTGGGTCCCAACGGAGCAGGAAAAACCACACTTATCCGCATAATCAACCGGATCACGGCCCCCGACAGCGGCAAGATATATTTTAAGGGACGCGAACTGCAGCCCGAAGACGTCCGGAATATCGGCTACCTGCCCGAAGAGCGCGGCCTGTACAAAAAAATGAAGGTCGGAGAACAGGTGCTTTACTTAGCACAACTTAAGGGGCTGTCGAAAAAAGAGGCCGTAAAACGCGCCAAAGAGTGGTTCGTGAGGTTAGACATCCAGGACTGGTGGAATAAGAAGGTAGAAGAACTGAGCAAGGGGCTGGCCCAGAAGGTGCAGTTCGTCACTACCGTGCTGCATGAGCCGGATCTGCTCATTTTCGATGAACCGTTCAGCGGATTCGACCCACTGAATGCACAACTTTTGAAGGACGAAATGATGCGCCTCAAGGACAATGGCACTACTATCATATTCTCGACCCACAACATGGCTTCGGTCGAGGAGGTCTGCACCCACATCACGCTCATCAACAAGTCGCGCAACATCATGACCGGTCCCCTGGATGATATCCGCCGCCGGCATGGCGCGAACATATATGAGGTGCTGTTCCATGGTGACGAGGAAAAACTCCGCAATGCGCTGGCCGTATACGGCACGGTGTTAGACGGTGAACATCACGGGCCGGTCATGAAGACGCTGAAGATACACATCCCCGACCAGGACAAGGTTCGCCCGGCGATAGCCGAGATAAACGGCATGGTGGAGATCAACTCATTCCGCGAGATAATCCCGAGCATGAACGACATTTTCATTAAAGCCGTTTCAGACGTAAACCCTTCAAATGAATAGGCTATGGGAAAGACAGGAATAATCGTAAGACGCGAATTCAACGAAAGGGTCCGCAACCGAAGTCGGCATTTGCCGGCCGAGTTCACCGACGGAGGCCCGCGTGTCAGCGCTTTAGCGCTGGTGCGGGAATAGCCGACGGAGGTAACAAAAACCAAAAACGTAAAGTCATGGGAAAGACAGGAATAATCGTAAGACGCGAATTCAACGAAAGGGTCCGAAAGAAAAGTTTCCTCATCACCACAATACTTACCCCCCTTCTGTTCGTGGGTCTGATCGGCGGCATGTTCGCCATGATGTCGGTCAAAACCAGCAAGGCAAAAACCATAGAAGTTATCGACAACAGCGGTTTTGTGGGAGGCAGGCTCGAAGGCGGCAATTCGCTGAAATACATTCCTACCGACCGCACTCTGGAACAGATAAATGCAGACCATCCCGATACCTGGGGTGTGCTTGTAATAGGCGGTGACGTAATGACCGATCCCGGCAACGTCCAGCTTTACACATATTCGTCGTCGACTTTCGATACTGAAACGTCAATATCGCGCGCCATTGCAGATATTGTCGAGGCCGAAAAACTCAAATCCTACGACATCGAAAACCTGCCGCAGATCCTCGAAGAGGTACGCACCAACATCCAGCTGAAAGCATATAAAGTGGATGATACAGGGGCTGGAAAAGAAAGCTCGAGTATGCTGGCCATGGGTCTGGCCTATGTGTTCGGACTGCTTATGTATATGTTCGTGCTGCTGTACGGCGCGCAGGTGATGAACGGTGTCATCGAGGAAAAGAACAGCAAGGTGCTCGAAGTGATCGTTTCGAGCGTGCGGCCGTTCCAGTTGATGATGGGTAAGATCATCGGCATAGCTCTGGTGGCCGTAACCCAGTTCGTAATATGGGTGGCCGTAATAGGCATCTTCAGCGTCGCCATGCTCAAATTCATGGTCCCGGCCGACATTGTGCAGGCGGCGTCGGCCATGTCAAACGGTATGACACCGGATATGGCCGGAGCGATGCAGGCCATGACGGACAATCCGGAAGCCGTGGCTGCGATCTCCAACATGATGGACATGGGTTACCTCGGCAAAATGCTGCTGACATTCCTCTTCTATTTCGTGGGTGGATACCTGTTATATGCGGCGATGTTCGCGGCTGTGGGAAGCGCCGTCGACAACACACAGGACGCACAACAATTTCAGATGCCGGTTACGATTCCTCTGATACTCGGACTTATCGGAATGGTAAACGCCATGCAGGACCCGGGCGGCTCGCTCGCATTCTGGCTCAGTATCATACCATTCACCTCGCCTATGGTGATGGTGGCCCGCATACCCTACGGGGTACCGGGATGGGAATTGGCATTGTCGGCCATGCTGCTCGTCGTGACTTTTATGGTGATGGTGTGGCTCGCTGGAAAGATCTACCGTGTGGGCATCTTCATGTACGGCAAGAAACCTTCGTTCGCCGAACTCGCAAAATGGATCACTTATAAATCTTAGCTATGAAAAAGATCGTATTGGTGACCGGCGGCGCCGGATATATCGGCTCCCACACTTCGGTCGCACTCACCGGGGCCGGATACGGCGTTGTGATAGCCGACGACCTTTCGAATTCGGACATCGGCGCGGTGGAAGGGGTGCGCAGGATCACGGGCATGCAGATACCTTTCGAACAGGTCGACTGCAACGACAAAAAAGCGTTCGGCACGCTGTTCGCCAAATATAAAATAGATGCTGTTATCCATTTCGCGGCCTTCAAGGCTGTCGGGGAGTCGGTCGCAGAACCTCTGAAATACTACGGCAACAACCTCGGCTCGTTCGTGACGCTGCTGGAACTGATGCGGGAGAACGGCATCCGCAATGTGGTTTTTTCATCGTCGGCGACAGTCTACGGCCAGCCCGACAGGCTCCCGGCGACAGAATCCACTCCGCGCAAACCGGCCACCTCGCCCTACGGCAACACCAAGCAGATGTGCGAGGATATCCTGCGCGACTCGGTGGCGGCCTATCCCGAACTCAGCGGCATCGCCCTGCGCTACTTCAACCCGATAGGCGCGCATCCGTCGGCGCTGATAGGCGAATTTCCGAAAGGGGTTCCGCAGAACCTCGTCCCTTTCATCACGCAGACCGCCGCTGGTATCCGCGCCGAGCTAAGCGTTTTCGGAGACGACTACTGCACAAAGGACGGGACCGCCCTTCGCGACTACATCGACGTAGTAGACCTTGCCAGGGCGCACGTCATTGCTGTGGACCGTATGATAGATGGCAAGCAGAAAGAGCGTTACGAGATTTTCAACATCGGTACTGGAGTTCCTGTTTCGGTGCTCGAGCTTGTACGCACTTTCGAGAAAGCGAATGACATTAAACTGAACTATAAGATCGTGGGCCGCCGTGCAGGCGACGTCGAGGCCGTTTGGGCCGACACGCGCCTTGCAAACGGGGAACTGGGCTGGCGGGCCGAACGCCCCCTGGACGAAACCCTCCGCTCGGCTTGGGAGTGGGAGAGGCACGTCCGCGGGAAATGAAAGATGAAAGATTAACGATGAAAGATTAAGGTGCGGGACTGATCGTCCCGCATTTTTGTTGTTTAGAACCGATACCCGTAGCCTGCCGTGATCCCGAGATTGTAGGTAAAATAGGGTGATACATGGGGTTCGTCGAAACCCTTGGGAGCAAAAATAAACCTCGACGGAGCTATCGGCAAAGGCGACAGTTTGAGTTCATGGCGCTTCTTTATGCGGACTATCCAATGTATGTCGGCAAGCAGGTGGAGTCGCCACACACCCTGCGACGTCAGTTTGTCATACACCCAGCCGTAACGCTCATAATATTCCTGGTCGACCCATCCTAAACTCACGTCGAATATATCGTGATACCCCACCCCGACACCCAGTCCGAACTTCAGATATAATTTGCCACGGACAATGGGAAGGCTGTAGCTAGCCTTGGCTCCGAGCATGGCGAAATGTTCGTGTATCTCATAAGAGTCGGTCACTATAGTCGCGGGATATGAAGCATAGTGGCCCATCGCGCCTACGCTGAAATTGCGACCCACCACATGGTCGTACTCTATCGTAACCGGCAGTATGCCGACGCCGGCGTATGCCGATGCAGAGACCGCGCTCAGGTCGAAAGATATCATATTTTTCTTCTCCCAGGGATCGGGAGCGCATGCGGGGCGGGAGCGTTTTCCGGCATACTGCCCCGAAAGGGCGGCAGGAGGCGCGATCAGCAAAAGAAAAAGTAAAATACGTTTCATGGTTTTGGAGTTTATAACAGAAACGCATTGATGTCGAGAATACTGCACACGCTGCATAAAAAAGTCTCCTTCTCGAGAAGCCTGTATATTGTCTAAGGTCATCCCGAGCGAGCCGGAATTAAGCGGCTCGCGGGAGAAACAGGGTAAAGCCCGGCGACGAGGGATCTTCCCTATAACTCGTATGCTGAAGCAGGTTTGTCTACGAGGTAGTTCCCTCGTCGGCAGACAGCAGCTTTCAACTCTTCAAAAACTTATTTGATCTGCCTCTCTCGGAATGAGATTTGTGCAGCAATCGGAACCGCGGCTACTCTTTTTTGAAGATATTGAACCTCCCGAGTATCTTGTTCTTGCGGGTAAGGATCAGCCATCCGAGTATTATCATAATCAATGCGGCGGCAAGGAAATACTGGAACTGCTCGTCATACTCTTCGAACATCCGGGCCGAAAACTCCTTCTTCTCGGTCTCGTTGATCTTCGAAATGATCTCAGTAAGGCCCAGACTCTGGTTTGTAGAACGGATATAAGCGCCGTCTGTAAGAAGAGCGATCTGCTGCAGAACAGCCTCGTCGAGTTTCGTCACGACCATATTGCCCTCTCCGTCCCGGATAAAATCTTCGCCCACCTGTATAGGCGCGCCCTCGGGAGTCCCGATGCCGATGGTATATATCCTTATTCCCTTCGAGGCTGCGCGCTTGGCAGCGGCGATGGCGTCATCCTCGTGGTTCTCGCCATCGGTTATGAGGATGATGACGCGGCTCCCTTCGCTTTCGCTGGAAAAACTGCTGGCCGCAAGGTCGATGGCAGCACCTATCGCGGTACCCTGTTTGGAAACCATATTCGGCGAAACCTGCCGCATGAAATTGCGGGCCGTCATATAGTCAGACGTGATGGGCAACTGCACGTAGGCGTCGCCCGCAAAGACCACTAAGCCCACTTGATCCTGCTGCAGCCCTTCCAGAAGGCGGTTTATGGCGTGCTTGGTGCGTTCGAGGCGGTTGGGTTCGAAGTCCTGCGCCAGCATCGAGTTAGATACGTCGACGGCAAACATTATCTCGATACCCTCCATTTTTACCTCTTTGAGCTTACTGCCCAACTGTGGACGCGCCAATGCAACGGCGACAAGCGCGAAAGCGGCCAGCAGGAAGAGGAATTTCGTCAGATATCGTCCGGGCGAGGCGTCGGGCATGAGCGCGCGCACGGTTTCGGGATCGCCGAAACGCTCTATGCGTTTGCGCCTGCGGTAAGCCGACCACACGAATACCGCCGCCAGCAGCGGCAATGCCGTCAGCAGCCAGAAGAACTCGGGATTTGCGAACCGGAACATGGATTTATGGTATTTGACGTAAGTACAAAGCCCTCAACAGGAACTCCAGCGCCAGTATTATCAGTGCCCACAGTGCGAAACGGACGTAGAGTTCATGGTAAAGGGTGTATTCGTTCGTATCTATCGTGCTTTTTTCCAACTGGTTAATATTGTCATATATAGCCTGCAGCGACGTTTTGTCGGTAGCACGGAAATACTGCCCTCCCGTCATCGAGGCTATGTCTGTCAGCATCTGTTCGTCGATCTCGACAGGCCTGCTTACGAGAACCTCGTTACCCCACATATCCCAGGCCGGAGTCGGGGCGTTTCCCCGTGTGCCGACGCCGACAGTGTATACCTTTATGCCCAGCGATTTGGCTATCCCGGCGGCAGTCATGGGCGCTATCTGACCGGCGTTGTTCACCCCGTCGGTCAAAAGGATTATCACTTTGCTCTTGGCATCGCTCTCCCGCAGACGGTTTATCGAGGTGGCCAGTCCGTTGCCTATGGCCGTCCCGTCCTCGATCATACCGGTTCTCACCTGCGCCAGCAGGTTCAGCAGCGTGGCTTTGTCGGTGGTGAGGGGACTCTGCGTGAAGCTTTCGCCCGCGAAGACCACGAGTCCGATACGGTCGCCGCGACGATCGTTGATGAAGTTCGCCGCAACATCCTTGGCCGCCGCTATGCGGTCGGGCAGGAAGTCGCGCGCAAGCATACTACCCGAGATGTCGAGCGCCAGTACGATATCTATACCCTGCGCTTTAGAACTGCTGCCGCTTTCGGTAGACTGCGGACGCGCGATGGCTATGATGAGCAGCGTAACGACGGCGCTATGCATCGCGAACGGCAGGTGTCGCAGGTAGTATTTGAACGTTTTTCGGTATCCGGCGAAGGTATCCGTAGCCGGAATGCGTATGGTCGCCCCGCCCTTCATCGCGCAGTAGACATACCACGCCGCCATCGGCAGCAAGACCGCCAACAACCACAAAAGATGGGGATTCGCAAACTTTATCATTACCTAAATATTTATTCCAAACCACTACTTTGCCCAACCGTTTTTAGTTATCTCCCTTTGCTTTTCGGCGCCAGCCTTTGGCTGACTACCCGGCTCCGGTCGGCAAGCTCGATCGCAAAAGCGATCTCGGTTGCGAACGTCATTTCGATTATGAATTACAAATTAAAAACACCGATATCTATCATTTTGCGGTCAGAATCGTGATTAGGCAACGCTGTCGACAAAAATTGTGAGGGAGCATACCGACGTATGTGACCGAACAATTTTTGAGACAAAGGAAGCATAATCACGATTATTACCGCAGAATCACCAGTTCTTGCCGGATCGGCCCACAGCCGGAACCTCTTTGGCATTCATCTTTTCGCGAGTCTTGTCCTCTTCGTCCTGCATCGCTTCCAGCATGTGCTCGGCATCCTGCGGATCTATTGCAGCCTCCTGCTGATCTCCTTCACCATGATCAGGTTTTGGCGGTTCGCCCTGATCATGATCCTGGTTCTGGTCTCCCTGGCCGTCCTGCTGATCCTGATCCTGATCCTGATTCTGGGTCTGCTGATCCTTGTTCTGATCCTGATCCTGGTCTTTATTCTGGTCCTGCCGGTTCTGATCTTTGTTTTGATCCTTGTTTTGATCCTGATTCTGGTCCTGTTGCGGCGGATTCTTCAGCATCTTCTGGGCGTAGGCCAGATTATACTTTGCCTGCATGTCCGTGGGGTCGATCCTCAGCGCCTGCTTATAAAACTCTATGGCCTCCTCGATTTTCTGCCCCGCGAGCATTACATTACCCGCATTGAAATTAGCTGCAGACATCATTGCCGGAGCAGTGAGCGAATCGGCGGCGATATCTGTGAATATTTTCGCCGCTTCTTCGCCCTTTTCCTGGCGGAAGACAGCATCGCCCAGATTGAAACGCGCCTCGCGGAATTCCGGATTGATTTCGAGCGCACGGCGGTAATGAACTTCCGCTCCTGAAAAATCGCCCTTGTTGTAGGCTTTGTTGCCGTCACGGGCCTCGTGCCGTTCGGGATATTTCTGCGCGGAAACTTCTGCAGCGGTTATTATCGCCGCCAGAAACACACCATATATAATTGTATGTCTTATCATAATCTCGTAATCAGTGATTTTTAATTCGCAATTGATTATGATGTTTTCAGCGGATTTTCTTCCGTTTCTTCAGGCTTGCCGTCCTCGTCGGCTTTCTTCGTTTCTTCGACGAAATAGTAGGCGCCGTAATATGCAGCCTCGCTCTCCTCGTCTCCTGGCACCAGCTTGGCGAATTTCACCAGGTCGGCCGTCTTAAGGATATCGTTCAGGTCGGCATAGTGGCGGTCATCCACCAATCCTTCTTTTTTCGGTTTTTCGACAGCCGCTAGTATCTCGTCGGTAGTCATTTCCATGGCGGAAATACCGAAACGCCCCTTTATGTATTCGCGCAGAATGTCCGTAATTCCGCTGTAATATTGCTTATGTTTGTTGTTTTGCGGCAATTTTTGATTTTTGAGCGCTTCGAGTTGGCGTATCGCAACGATGTGAGGCGGGACCGGCGGTTTGGGCGCGAAGAACGGGATGTGCTTGCGGTACTTGACGATCAGCCATATGCCCAGCACTATCGCCGCAAGCAGGCCGACGGCAAGCGCAAACCAACCGCCTATTTCTCCGAATTTAAGCGGAATGCCGCGCGGAGACTTGATATCTAAAGGCTTGTCCTTCTCGAGATCGATGTTAAAAGTAACCACGCGGATGCGCAGGCTGTCGCGGCTTTGCAGCGTATCGACCAGGTTCTTGTCGAGGTACAGCACCGGAAAACGCCCCAGGCTGTATTCGCCTTCATCAAAAATAGTCAGCAGATAGCGTTTGAGCAGGGTCTGGCGACGGCCGTCCTGCACGACGGTATCTTCGGGAAATTCGCCGAGGACTTCGATCTTCTCGCCTATTTTCGTGCCGGCAAGAACCGGGAAATCGACTACCTGCATCATATCTTTTTCGACACGGACTTCGAGCGTGAACTGGTCGCCGATGAGCATGCTGTCGCGGTCGAACGAGGCCGTAACCGTCGGAACATTCTGTGCCGACGCAGTTATTAACGATAAGTGATTAGTGATTAACAAAACAAACACAAAGCAAAATCGTGCAATTCTCCACACGACACTTTTGTATTTCACATTTGCCTCTCCTCTAAACATTTATCGCAATCGCTAATAGTTAATCTCTAACTTTATCTTTGCTTGAAAAGCTTAACAAGTTCTTTGACATAGTCCTCGCCCGTATTGGCAACGGCGGTATCTATCTTGTAGTGTTTAAGCATCGAGTCGATCGCCGCCACACGATCCTTGCGTGTAGCGCGATACTCCCTGCGGACAGATTTCGACGAGGTGTCTACCCACAGTTTACGTCCGGTTTCGGCATCCTCGAACTCCACTATCCCCAGGTCGGGCATCTCCTCCTCGCGGCGATCGTTGATACGCACCGCAACGATATCGTGTTTGCCAGTCGCTATCTTCAGCGCGTCGCACAGGGGCTGTTCGTCGGGCGCCGGGAAAAGGAAATCCGACAGAACAAAAGCGGTAGACCGCTTCGACAGAACGTTTGCAAGGTATCGCAGAGGTTCCGAAAGCAATGTGCGCTTACTTACCGGTTCGAATTCCAGCATTTCGCGAATTATCATCAGCACATGGCTGCGCCCTTTCTTCGGCGGGATGAACTTTTCGACGCGGTCGCTGAACAGTATGCACCCGACTTTGTCGCCCGTCTGGCAGGCCGAAAAAGCCAGCACGGCGGCGATCTCGGTCTGAAGGCCCTTTTTAGTTTGGCCTGTCGTGCCGAAGAACGACGAACCGCTGACGTCGACCAGCAACATCATGGTCAGTTCGCGCTCTTCCTCGTAGATCTTGATGTGCGGCTTGCTGGAGCGTGCGGTGACGTTCCAGTCGATATCCCTCACATCGTCGCCCATGCGGTATTCCCGCACCTCGCTGAAAGACATACCTCGTCCGCGGAAAGCGCTGTGATACTGCCCCGCGAAAATCTCGTTCGACAGTCCGCGGCTCTTTATCTCGATCCGCCTGACCCGTTTGAGTATGTCCTTTTCGCTATCCAAAGCTGATGAATATAGATAATGAATTTGCAGTCAGAGTGGTGGTTTAACTTCGTTTTCATCCTTCGCGCCTCAGCCAGATGAGCAAGACTCAATGGAGGTCGGCCTTTCTGGATCGGCAACGCTGCAGATAAAAACTGCAAGAGAGTTTACTGATCGTAAATGACCGAGAGGTTTTCGAGACGAAGGAAGCATAACCGCCGCCATCACTGCAAATCACGGAACAATTACGTTATTTAAAATCTCGCTGATGATCTCCTCCGATGTGATGTTTTCGGCTTCGGCTTCGTAGGTGAGGCCGATGCGGTGGCGCAGAACGTCGTGACACACGGCACGGACATCCTCGGGGATCACATAACCGCGTCGTTTGATGAACGCGTAGCTTTTGGCAGCCCTGGCGAGCGAGATGCTGGCACGGGGCGATCCGCCGTAGCTGATGAGGGGCACGAGCGACTGCAAGCCGTATTCGGCCGGTTCACGCGTGGCGAAAATTATGTCGATGATGTATTTTTCGATCTTTTCGTCCATGTAAACCTCTGTCACCACTTCGCGCGCCTTGAGAATATCTTCGGGCGTAATCACTTTATTCGGATGCGGCATTCCGCCTCCGGCCAGATTCATGCGGACGATGTCGCGCTCTTCCTGTTTCTTGGGATATGTTATCTTGACCTTCAGCAGAAAACGGTCTACCTGCGCTTCGGGCAGGGGATAAGTTCCTTCCTGTTCGAGCGGGTTCTGCGTCGCCAGAACGAGGAAGGGCTGCGGCAGCGGATAGGTAGTATCGCCTATGGTCACCTGGCGCTCCTGCATCGCCTCCAAAAGGGCGCTCTGCACCTTTGCGGGCGAACGGTTTATTTCGTCAGCCAGTACGAAATTGGCGAAGACAGGCCCCCTGCGGACTGTGAACTCCTCTTTTTTCTGCGAGTAGATCAGCGTCCCGATAAGGTCTGCGGGCAGAAGGTCGGGGGTAAACTGGATGCGGCTGAACTTCGCGTCGACCGCTTCGGCGAGCGTGGTGATGGCCAGAGTTTTGGCCAGACCCGGAACGCCTTCCAGCAGGATATGGCCGTTCGACAGCAACCCTATCAACAAAGAATCGACCAAGTGCTTCTGACCGATAATTACCTTGCCCATCTCCATATTGAGGGTATCGACGAACAGGCTTTCGCGTTCAATCCGTTCGTTCAGTTCCTTGATATTAACTACAGCGCTCATCCGCAAACTATAAATTATGGATTATGAATTATCTTTAAAAATAAGCTTATCGTGATATTTCTTACTTTCAACGATACGGCGACAAATTTATTACTTTTTTCTCAAAAAATTTTCCGCAAATTTCTCTTATTTCCCTTTATTGATCCGTTGTTCACAAAAATTCATAATTCATACTCCATAATTCATAATTCAACCCTATTTTTGCCTGCAATGAAAGATATAGATATACTCAAAAATCTAAACCCGGTTCAACGAGAGGCAGTAGAGAATTTCGATGGTCCGTCGCTGATAATCGCGGGGGCCGGGTCAGGTAAGACGCGGGTACTGACCGCGCGCATCGCTTATATGATAGACCAGGGCGTAGCACCCCATAACATACTGGCCCTCACGTTCACCAACAAGGCCGCCAACGAAATGCGCGAACGTATCGAAAGTATGGTGGGCCGCAAGAGCCGCTACATCCAGATGGGAACATTCCACTCGGTTTTCCTGCGCATACTGCGAACCGAGGGCGAACGGATAGGCTACCCGCCGTCATTCACCATTTACGACACAACCGACAGCCTGAGCCTGGTGAAGGCCATCTGCAAGGAGCTGATTCTGCCCGACGACGTCTACAAGCCGCGCGGGGTGTACGCGAAGATTTCGCGGCTCAAGAATGACCTCATAACGCCGAAAGTGTACGAGGAAGACCCTGTTTTCATCACCGACGACCGCAAACGCCAGCAGCCGCAATTCATCGAGATATACAAACGCTACGTCGCGCGATGCCGCGCCAATGCCGCCATGGACTTCGACGACCTGCTGCTCAATATGGTGATGCTGTTCAAGCAGAACCCCGACGTGCTGGCCAAGTACCAGGATATTTTCAAGTATATATTGGTGGACGAGTACCAGGACACCAACCATGTGCAGTACCTGATCGTGAAGAACCTCGCGATGGCGCACGGGAACATCTGCGTCGTGGGCGACGACTCGCAGAGCATCTATTCGTTCCGCGGGGCCAGGATAGAGAATATCCTGAATTTCAAAAAAGACTTCCCGGCGGCGCAAGTCTACAAGCTCGAACAGAACTACCGCTCTACGCAGACCATAGTGAACGCCGCAAACAGCGTCATCGGCCGCAACTCGTCGAGCCGAGACCTCAAAAAGGATTGCTTTTCGGACGGCGAAGTCGGTGAGAACATCCGCCTTATCCGCGCCTACACAGACCGCGAGGAGGCGGAACTCGTCGCGGCCGAGATCAAGGAGGCAGGCCGGCGAGGCGTCCAATGGGAGGAAATAGCCGTGCTGTACCGCGTCAACGCCCGCTCGCGCGTGGTGGAGGAATCACTCCGCCGGCGCGACATACCTTATAAGATATACCGCGGCCACTCGTTCTTCGATCGGAAAGAAATCAAGGACCTGCTTGGCTACTTCCGCCTGATCGTGAATCCGCGCGACGACGAGGCTTTCAAGCGCATCATAAACTACCCCAAGCGCGGCATCGGCGACACCACGATAGAAAAAATAGCGGCCGTCGCGCGCGACAAAGGCGTCAGCATGTGGGAAACCGTCGAGCAGATGGTGGCAACGGCCACAGCGAATTATGCTACGCAAAACGAAGCTCCGATCGTTACAGCCGAAGAAAAGACCCTCGCCAAAAAGACCGCCGCGTTTATGGAGTTGATACACGGCCTTGCCCTGGAGCGGTTGCAGCGTAGCCTCTACGATTTCGGGCGCGAGGTTGCGGTGCGAAGCGGCATCGTCGGAGGATTCAAGGCCGAGAACACCCCGGAAGCGGCCTCAGCTCTCGAAAACATCGACGAACTTTTGAACTCTATGGAGATCTTCCGCGAACAGAAGGCGAAAGAGGCCGAAGAAGAGGATCTCGATCCGCAGGAGGCTTCGTCGCTGGAAGAGTGGCTTCAGAGCGTGGCGCTGATGACCGACATGGACACCGACGAACCCGAGAACCGCAACAAGGTGACGCTGATGACAGTGCATTCGGCCAAGGGACTGGAATTTAGTTACGTTTTCATCGTCGGCATGGAGGAGGAGCAGTTCCCGAGTCTCCGCGAGGGCAGCCAGACCGAACTGGAGGAGGAGCGCCGCCTGTTCTACGTCGCGCTGACCAGGGCCAAGGAAGCGGCGTGGCTGTCGTACAGCGAGTCGCGTTTCGTTCACGGCAACATGACTTTCTGCCGTCCGAGCCGTTTCCTGCGCGAGATTGACGCACAATATCTCGACGGAAACGTTCCCGGCGCGGAAGAGGCATACGGCGGATCGAACGGTTGGCGCGGTACGTCAGCAGGTTTCGGACAATCGGGTAAGCCAGTCTGGGAAGCTCGTAATGCCGGAACGCCGGCGGCGGATAATTTTGGTCAACGCAACCAGTATCCTCAACGGAGCGGAACATCGGCGGCGGAAAAACTGTCGGCGCCATTATACGGTCGTCGTCCCGACGGTTTTCCTCAAAGAGAGCAAGAACCGCCGCAAAGAGTGGCTCCCGTAGTTCCCGACGCTCGATTCAAAAAAATCTCGTCCACCCCTCCGCGACCTGTGGAATCAAATTCCAAACCAGCCCCTGAAGGCTCCGCTTTTCAGCCGGGAATGAGGGTGCTTCATGACAAATTCGGCAAGGGAGTTGTGGAAGAAGTGGAGATGATGGCCGGTGCGTCGAGCGCCGCCGACCTGAAGATCGTGGTCGCTTTCGATGACCCCGCGGCAGGACGGAAAACCCTGCTCAGCAAATTTGCAAAACTCGAAATAATCTGACCTATGGATGACGGAAAAACAAGGTGCGGATGGTGCGGCAACGACCCGCTGTATGTGGATTACCACGACAATGAATGGGGTCGCGAAGTGACGGATGACAAAACGATGTTCGAGTTCGTCGTGCTCGAAAGCGCACAGGCAGGGTTGAGCTGGATCACAATCTTGCGTCGGCGGGAGGGTTACCGCCGGGCCTTCGCGGGCTTCGACGTGCGGAAAGTAGCCGCCATGGGTACCGATGACGTCGAACGCCTGATGCAAGACACCGGCATAATCCGTAACCGCGGAAAAATCACTTCGACAATCACCAACGCGCAGGCCTACATCGAAATACAGAAGGAATTCGGCAGTTTTTGCGCCTATCTGCGGGGATTCCTGCCGGAGGGAAAGCCCATAATCAACAACTGGAATACCCTCAAGGAAGTCCCCGCGTCGACGCCACTGTCGGACGCCATAAGCAGGGACATGAAAAAGCGCGGCTTCCGCTTCTTCGGCACCACCATCTGCTATGCCCACCTGCAGGCCACGGGCTTCGTCAATGACCACCTCTCCGGATGCCACAGGCATCCTGATTACGAATTATAAATTACGAATCATGACTCAGAAGGAACGATACGCGGGGATAATAAAGTGGTTTTCGGAGAACGTGCCCGTCGCCGAGACGGAACTGCATTACCATAACGCCTACCAGCTCCTGGTGGCGACGATACTCGCGGCGCAGTGCACCGACAAGCGCGTCAATATAACCACACCCGCACTGTTCGAACGCTTCCCCACCCCTGAGTCGATGGCCGAAGCCGCTCCCGAAGATATCTTTCCATACATCAAAAGCATATCATACCCCAACAACAAGGCCAGGAACCTGGCCGCCATGGCGCGAAAACTTGTGTCGGACTACGGCGGAATAGTTCCCTCCGACCGCGAGGAACTGGTAAAGCTGCCCGGCGTAGGACGCAAGACCGCGAACGTCGTGGCCGCAGTGGTTTTCGGGAAGCCCGTCATGGCCGTCGACACCCACGTTTTCCGCGTGGCCAACCGCACTGGACTCGCCGTGAACGCCAAGACACCGCTACAGGTAGAGTTACAACTTACGGAAAACATTCCGCCGCATCTTATCCCGCTGGCGCACCACTGGCTGATCCTGCACGGAAGGTACGTCTGCACTGCCCGCGCACCGCACTGCCCCGAATGCGGCATCGCTCAATGGTGTAAAAAACGGCAGGCCGATCTCTGCAAGGCCGCCAAGGAAGAGAATTAAACCGCCACCGTCATTGCACGGAGGTGCAGACGACGAAGCAATCTTTTTTCTTTAACTTCTTTTTGGTCAGCAAAAAGAAGCAAAAACTGACCGAGGCACGAAAAAGCTATTGCGGAACGGCTAAAATGGTACAGCGGGCGTCTATTCGCGGCCGACTTCGGGCTACCCCGCTGATTTCCATTTTAGCCGCTCTGCCTATTTAACGCTTTTCCGTAACTCGGATTTTTTGGACAACATTACAGTTAGTCAAGAATATAATCTGTATATTTGTTTTGTAAAATACAAACGTAATGCATACGGACGAAACCGAAAACTGGGAGAATAGAGGACATAAAGCGAGATCGGGAACAGGCTGGATCGAGGTGATATGCGGCTCCATGTTCTCCGGAAAGACAGAAGAACTGATACGGCGACTCAAGCGCGCAAGGTTCGCAAACCAGACAGTAGAGATATTCAAGCCGCATATAGACGTGCGCTACTCGGTTGAAGAAGTCGTTTCGCATGACACCAATTCCATACGCTGCACACCCGTGGAATCGCCCGGCACCATCCTGCTAATGGCAACGGACGTAGACGTAGTGGCGATAGATGAAGCGCAGTTCTTCGACGACAGCCTCGTGGAGGTGTGCCGTCGGCTGGCCGACGACGGTGTGCGCGTCATCATCGCAGGACTCGACATGGACTACTCCGGGAAGCCCTTCGGACCGATGCCCGCCCTGATGGCCCGGGCAGAATATGTCACGAAGGTCCACGCCATATGCCTGCGCTGCGGCGGTATCGCACAGCACTCGCACCGCCTCACCAAAGATGACAAACTCGTGCTGTTGGGCGAGACCGACAGCTACGAACCTCTCTGCCGCCACTGCTTTAACAAGGCTGTTCGGGGATAATATGTATTTTTAACGCATTGTTTGGTTTTTCGGATTCCGTTAATTAACTTTGCAGACGATATGAGAAACTTCAACGCCATACATCACCATCGCCATATCTTAGAAAGGTAGGGTAAGGTTGTGTTTGTCGTTAACCGATATAAAAAGGCTTACCCATGCGAGGTAAGCCTTTTTTATTAAAGTTGGCTTGCCATCTCACAAAAGGCAAAACAACTAAACAAAAAATATTATGATCAGAATTGCTATTCAGGCGAAAGGCCGCTTAAATGAACAAAGCATCGAACTTCTGCGTGAAGCGGGAGTCGCGGTGGACGAGAATAAACGTAAATTCCTCACTAAATCGGCGAGTTTCCCGTTGGAAGTGCTTTATCTGCGCGACGACGATATTCCGCAGGCCGTGTCGATGGGCGTGGCCGACATAGGCATCGTGGGCTACAACGAGGTCGCCGAGAAGGGCTACAAAGTCGACGTGGTACAGAAACTGGGTTTCGGCGGATGCCGCATCTCGCTTGCAATTCCCAAGACGGAGGAATACACCGGTCCTGCGTATTTCAACGGCAGGCGCGTGGCGACGTCATACCCGAAGATTCTCGCCGCTTATTTCGAGAAAGAGGGGGTACAGGCCGAGATACACGAGATAGCGGGGTCGGTAGAGATCGCTCCCGCAGTCGGAATGGCTGACTCTATCTTCGACATTGTCTCGTCGGGCGGCACTCTGGTCTCCAATGGGCTGAAAGAGGTCGAGAAGGTACTTCTTTCTGAGGCTGTGCTGATCGCAACGCCGGGACTAACGGAGGAAAAACAGCTGATTCTCGAACAACTCAAATTCCGTTTCGGGGCTGCTCTCGACAGCCGTGGCATGAAATACGTACTGATGAACCTGCCCACCGAGTCGGTCGAAAAAGCGATCGAAATACTTCCGGCGATGCGTTCACCGACGGTGATGCCGTTGGCGCAGGAGGAATGGTGTTCGCTCCACTCGGTGGTCCGGGAAGACGAACTGTGGGACAAGATCGAACAGCTTAAAGGGATCGGTGCGGAGGGTATCCTTGTTCTCGCGTTGGAAAAGATAATACGTTAAATGGTACCTGTTTACATAAATCCGGCTTCGAGTGAATGGGGCGGGCTGACGCGGAGGGCGACTTTCGAGGATGGCGACATCGCCGCGGCGGTCGAAACGATCCTGGAGCGCGTCCGCAGTGACGGCGACAAGGCGCTACGCGAGATCACGGCGGAAGTAGAAGGGCGCGACATCGACAACCTCGAGGTTTCCGACGATGAGATGGCTCAGGCCGCGGCAGAAGTCCCGCAAGAACTGAAAGACGCTTTGGAAGTCGCAGCACGCAACATCCGACTTTTCCACGAGGCACAGCGTCAAGCCGAGGTCGACGTGACGGTCCGGCCGGGTGTGAGATGCGTCCAGAGGGCTGTTCCAATCCAGCGCGTGGGGTTGTATATTCCGGGCGGCACGGCTCCGCTTTTTTCGACCGTGCTGATGCTAGCAATACCCGCGAAAGTGGCGGGATGCCCCGAAACTATTATGTGTACCCCCGCAGGAAAAGACGGCCGCGTGGCTCCGGCGGTGCTCTATGCCGCACAACTTTGCGGAGTGGAGCGCGTTTTCAAAGTCGGCGGCGCACAGGCGATAGCCGCAATAGCCTACGGCACGGACAGCATCCCGAAGGTCGACAAGATCTTCGGCCCGGGCAACCGATATGTCACTAAAGCGAAACAACTCGTGAGCGTTGCCGACGTCGCGATAGACATGCCGGCCGGACCGTCGGAGGTGTTGGTGATCGCCGACAGGGAAACCGCGGTTCCGGAGTTCGCGGCGGCCGATATGCTGTCGCAGGCCGAGCACGGAGGCGACAGCCAGGCCATACTGGTCTGCAACTGCGAACGGTTCGCTACAGAGGTTGTCGCGGAGTTGAAAAAACAGACAGCGGAATTATCCCGTCAGGAAGCCACTGCCCGGGCTTTGGGAAACAGCCGCATCGTAATCCTGCCCACACGCGGCGAAATGATCGACTTCGCCAACACATACGCCGCAGAACATCTCATAATCCAGATGGCCGACCCCTGGGAAGTGGCCGCGCGGATAACCGCCGCCGGAAGCGTCTTCATCGGCAACTGGTCGCCCGAAAGCGCCGGCGACTACGCCTCGGGAACCAACCACACCCTCCCGACAGCCGGTTGGGCGCGCGCGTGCAGCGGCGTAAATCTCGACAGTTTCATGCGCAAGATAACGTACCAGGAACTCTCGCGCGAAGGTCTCGGCGCGCTTGCCGGAACCATTACGACAATGGCAGAAGCGGAAGGACTGGACGCACACAGTAACGCAGTGAAAATAAGATTACAAAAATAATGGACCCTCTGAAACTCGTAAGAAAGAACATACTCGACCTGACGCCATATTCGACGGCACGGGACGAATACAAAGGACCTCTGGGCGTGTTCCTCGACGCCAACGAGAACCCCTACCCCAACGGCTACAACCGTTATCCCGATCCTGCCCAAAAGGAACTCAAAGAGATTCTCTCGGGCATCAAGGGCGTTCCGGCGGACCGGATTTTCATCGGCAACGGCTCGGACGAAGCCATCGACCTTGCGTTCCGCGTGTTCTGCGAACCGCGCATCGACAACGCCGTCGCAATAGCGCCGAGTTATGGGATGTACCGCGTCGCGGCGGCGATCAACGACGTGGAGATGCGCGAAGTGCAGCTGCGGGAGGACTTTTCGCTCGACGTTCCGGCGATCCTGGCGGCGGCGGACGCAAACACCAAACTGCTGTTCCTGTGCTCGCCCAACAATCCCAGCGGCAACCTTTTCCCGCGCGCGGAGGTAGTCGGACTGCTCGAAAAATTCAACGGGATGGTGGTGTTGGACGAAGCCTATATCGACTTCGCCGACGAAGACGGATTCCTGGGCGAACTCGACCGCTGGCCCAACCTTATAATCCTGCAAACCCTGTCGAAAGCGTGGGGGATGGCGGGACTGCGGCTCGGACTCGCGTTCGGGACGAAAGAGGTGATGGATATTTTCGCCCGCGTGAAATATCCGTACAACATTAACGTCGTAACCCAGAAGCTTGTGGCCGACCAGCTGCAGCTGAGCGTCGCGGGGCAGGTCGACGAGATCAAACGCCAGCGCCGCCGCGTTATGGATGTATTGAAAGCCTCTCCCGCCATTACGAAAGTCCATCCCAGCGACTCGAATTTCATACTTATCCAGACGCCCGAGCCGCGCCGGATGTACGACACGCTGATCGCGGCGGGCATCATCGTGCGCGACCGCTCGCGGATCCGAGGCTGCGAAGGGTGCCTGCGCATCACTGTCGGCACGCCAGAAGAAAACACAAAATTGATCGAAATAATCAAAGAATATAAATAGATGTCATTCTGAACGCAGTGAAGAATCTACACAATATGAATTCTTTGACTGACAACCAATTCTCATTATGAAGAAAGCATTGTTTATAGACCGCGACGGAACGATAATCGCAGAACCGGCGGACGAACAGATAGACAGTTTCGAAAAACTGCGGTTCCTGCCGGGAGCCGTCTCGGGGATGAAAAACATCGCCGGTCTGGACTATGAACTTGTCCTGGCTTCGAACCAGGACGGGCTTGGGACGGCTTCGTACCCCGATGAAACTTTCTGGGGGCCTCACAAACTGATGCTGGCGGTGCTGGCGGGCGAAGGCGTCTTTTTCGACGACCAGCTCATCGACCCAACGACCCCGGAGCAGAACTCCCCCACCCGCAAACCGGGCACAGGGATGTTCGGCAAATACCTGTCGGGAGATTACGACATGGCGGCTTCGTACGTCATCGGCGACCGCATCACCGACATCATACTGGCCCGGAACCTCGGGGCGAAAGGCATTTTCATCCAGCCGAAAGAACACGGTGCGAAGATGGTCGCTAAAGACGGGCTGGAAGACGTTTGTGCGCTCATCACCGACGACTGGGCCGAAATAGCGGAATTCCTGCGACTGGGGGCGCGCACTGCGACCATCGAGAGGCGCACGAAAGAGACAGACATCACGGTTTCCGTAGACCTCGACGGTCGCGGGCATTCGGGTGTCGACACGGGACTCAAATTCCTCGACCACATGCTCGACCAGATAGTCCACCACTCGGGTATTTCGCTCGAAATCCGCGCAGCGGGCGATCTCCAGGTCGACGAACACCACACCATGGAGGACGTCGCCATCACCCTCGGCGAGGCTCTGGCAAAGGCCCTTGGCGACAAGCGCGGCATCGAACGCTACGGTTTCGCCCTGCCGATGGACGAATCGCGGGCAATGGTGCTGATAGACCTGGGCGGACGCATCGACTTCGAATGGAACGTGCGGTTCACACGCGAACGTGTGGGCGACGTGCCGACAGAGATGTTCAAGCATTTTTTCAAGAGCTTGGCAACCGCTATGCGTGCCAACCTGCACGTCGCGGCGCAGGGAGAGAACGACCACCACATCGCAGAAGGGATTTTCAAGGCTTTCGCACGGGCGCTGCGCGCCGCCGTCCGCCGCGATCCGTTTAACTACGAACTGCCTTCGAGTAAGGGTATCATATGATAGCGATCCTGGACTACGATACGGGTAACTTGAGGTCTGTCGAGAATGCTCTAGGCAGGCTCGGGGCAGAGTATATCCTGACTGCCAGCCATGATGTCATCCGCCGCGCCGACAGGGTGTTGCTGCCGGGTGTCGGCGAGGCATCGACCGCCATGGAGAAACTCCGCGCACGGGGACTCGACGAGCTGATACCGACGCTTACGCAGCCCGTGCTGGGCATCTGCATCGGCCTGCAGTTGATGTGTCGCCGCAGCGAGGAGCATGACACCGAATGCATGGGAATTTTCGATGCGGAAGTGCGACGTTTCACAGCGTCTGACGGCCTGAAGGTGCCACACATGGGCTGGAATCGCATCGAAAACCTCCGCACGCCGCTTTTCGACGGCATCGCGGAGGGCAGCTACCTCTATTATATCCACAGTTACGCGCCGGAGATTTGTGCGCAGACCATCGCCACCACCCGATACGGCGGCCCGTTCAGCGCGGGCCTCGGGCGCGGCAACTTCTACGGCACGCAGTTCCACCCCGAAAAAAGCGGGGCTTTGGGCGAGCGTGTACTTAAAAACTTTTTGACATTATGATAGAGATAATCCCCGCGATAGACATAATCGGCGGCGAATGCGTGCGCCTGACGCAGGGCGACTACGCACAGAAAACCGTCTATTATAAAAACCCTGCAGACATAGCCGCGCGTTACGAAGAAGCCGGACTGCGGCGAATACACCTGGTCGACCTCGACGGGGCGAAGGCGTCGCGTCCCGAAAACCTGCGCGTACTGGAAGAAGTCGCACGGCGAACCGGACTCGACATCCAATACGGCGGCGGGATCAAAAGCACGGAGTCGCTGAAGGCCGTTCTGGACGCGGGGGCCAACCGCGCCATCTGCGGAAGCATCGCCGTCGGCCAGCCGGAACTTTTCGAAGGATGGCTCGCGCAGTTCGGCCCGGAACACATAATCTTGGGCGCGGATATCAAGGACGGGAAAGTCGCCACCCACGGCTGGCTCAAGTCGACGGAGCTGACTGCGGCAGAGTTAATACGCCGTTTCGGCACGGCGGGACTGACGCAGGCCATTTGCACCGACATTTCGAAGGACGGAATGCTCCAGGGCCCCGCTTTCGAACTGTACCGCGAATTGCAGGAAGAGTTCCCGGGCGTGGATATCACCGTCAGCGGCGGCATCTCGTCGATGGATGACATAGTCCGGCTGAACGAAATGGGACTGCGGAGCGTCATCGTAGGCAAGGCTCTGTATGAAAATAAGATAACAATAGAAGAACTTACAAAATGGTAGCAAAGAGAATCATACCCTGCCTCGACGTCGCGGGCGGCAGGACGGTAAAAGGAATAAACTTCGTGGGCCTCAAAGACGTGGGCGACGCCGTCGAACTGGGGCGTAAATACGCCGACGAAGGTGCCGACGAACTGGTCTATCTCGACATCAGCGCAACGCACGAGGAACGCAAGACTTTCACAGAACTTGTCGAAAGGATCGCCGCCGTCATAGACATCCCGTTCACGGTAGGGGGCGGCATCGGCTCGCTCGACGACGCGGCGCGCCTGCTCGACGCAGGAGCCGACAAGGTCTCGATCAACAGCGCGGCGATCAAAGACCCCTCGCTCATCGACCGGATAGCAGCCAAATACGGAAGCCAGTTCATAATAGTGGCAATAGACGCAAAAAAACAGGACGACGGCGTATGGCATGCCACCACCCACGGCGGAAGGCAGTTCTCCGACAGGGAGCTTTTCTCTTGGGCGCGCGAGGCGCAGGAACGCGGCGCGGGCGAGATACTTTTCACCTCGATGGACCACGACGGCACCAAACAGGGCTACCCGTGCGAAACCTTCGCTGCGCTGGCCGACGTGCTGACCATACCCGTCATCGCCTCGGGCGGCGCAGGATCGGTGCAGGATATCGCCGACGTGCTGACCAAAGGCAAGGCCGACGCGGCCCTTGCCGCCAGCATTTTCCACTACGGCGAGATCCCGATCCCGGTGCTGAAAAAAGAGCTGAGCAAACTGAATATTAATGTAAGATTATAGATATTATTTTCCACTTTTGACCGGCAACCGACGCTGCGAGCGAGAGCAAAGGCTGCTTGCAGGCTATGCCGAGCCGCGAGGAGGAAAACAAAGTTAAAAATGTAGCAAAACCGGCCCACGTTCCCAAAAGCTACTTCGTTTTGTCTAAAATAGTACAGCCTTGAGCTAACGCGAAGCTATCGCACATGGCTGAATTCCATTTTAGCCTGCAACTACGTTTAACGCTTTTTGAAAAGTGGGGATTCGCACAACCTGACAGCTGTGTTAAATAGAAAATGGAATAGTTTTAAAGATTTTCAGATATGACTTTTGATGATTTAAACCTCTCTAAAAATGCCGACGGACTCGTGCCCGCCGTGATCCAGGACGACCGCACCCTGCAAGTGCTGATGCTGGGCTACATGAACCGCGAAGCCTATGAGAAGAGCGTCGCCGAAAACCGCGTGACTTTCTGGAGCCGCACGCGCCAGAAACTTTGGACCAAGGGCGAGACCAGCGGGAATTTCCTCGACATCGTGTCGATCTGGCCCGACTGCGACATGGACACGCTGCTCGTGCGCGTAATTCCACACGGCCCGACCTGCCACACCGGGGCGAAAACCTGTTTCGGAACCCCAGAGGAAGAAGGTTTCGTCCGATATCTGGGCGACGTGATCCGCCGCCGCCATGCGGAAATGCCCGAAGGGTCGTACACCACTAAACTGTTCACAAGAGGCGTCAACAAGATCGCGCAGAAAGTGGGCGAAGAGGCCGTCGAGACGGTTATCGAGGCGGTCGCAGGCGAACATAACGGTTTCCTGTACGAGGCGTCCGACCTGGCCTACCACATGCTGGTGCTGCTCGAACAGATGGGCTGCTCGATAGCGGACATCGAAAAAGAACTGGCTTCGCGCCATAAATGACCAGAAGGGAACTCATAGAGAACCTGCGCACCGCTGCGGAACCGGTTTACGGAACGCAGGAGGCCGCGGCTATAGCGAGGCTTGTGGCCGAAAAACGCTACGGCTTTTCGCGCGCCGACTCAGCCTTGGAACCGCTTGCCAAAGTGGACGAAGGGCCGGATTTCGGGCTGATTCTGGCAGATCTCGCCGCCTCGCGCCCGGTGCAGTATATTCTCGGAAAGACTGATTTCTACGGACTGGAACTCGAGGTCGGCGAGGGAACTCTCATTCCGCGCCCCGAGACCGAGGAACTCGTGCGTTGGATAATTACGAATTGTGAGAACATTAGTGATAAATTAAACATCCTCGACATCGGGACAGGTAGCGGAGCCATCGCCATAGCACTTGCGAAAAACATTGCGGGAGCATCTGTGACCGGAATCGATATATCGCCGGATGCGATGAAATTCGCACGCCGGAACAATGAAACAACCGGTGCGGGCGTTATCCTGAAAGAGGCCGACATACTCGACCCAGGACTGGAACTGGGGCAGTTTGATATCATAGTTTCGAATCCTCCTTACATCCCGGCGTCGCAGCGCATGGAGATGGCCGCAAACGTCGCCGAATACGAACCTCAGGTGGCGCTCTTCGCACCAGACAGCGATCCTTTGCTTTTTTACCGGGCGATAGCCGGATTTGCCCGGCGTTCGCTTCGGCCGGAAGGTTCATTATGGTTCGAAGGACACGAAGGAACGGTTTTCGGAGCGGCCGACATACTGGCGGGGGATGGTTTCCGCGAAATAAAGGTCAGGGAAGACATCAACTCGAAACCGAGGATGATCAGGTGCAAGAGATAACGACCACCCCGTCAATTCGTGCCACCTTTCAAAGGAGGGGAAACTGAATTATTGGGACCATTACCGCCTCATATGAAGGGACAATTACGGTTAAAGTTGATAAGATGCAGAAGATAAAGAAGGATAAAACCCCCGAGCAGGCCCTCGCGTCGCTGATGAAGCTCTGTTCTAAAGCAGAGAAAAGCAGCGGTGACGCGCATCGTCTGATGTACCGCTGGGGTATTGACAAAGCTAACCAGGACAAGATACTGGCGCAACTGACGGCCCAGAAATTCATCGACGACGAACGCTACGCGGCGGCCTATGTACGTGAAAAGATGCGTTTCAGCGGTTGGGGAGCCTACAAGATACGCGCAGCGTTATCGACAAAAGGCATCGCACGAGATACTATAGACCGGGCTGTGGACGGACTCGATGCAGACGTCATGGACGACCGCCTCGAAAAATACCTGCGCCGCAAAAAACAGGTCGTCAAAACCACCACGCCATACGAGATCCGCGCAAAACTGATGCGCTACGGACTTTCGCTCGGATACGACTACGAAAAAGTCTCCGACGCCGTCGACAAAACGCTGAAGAAATGATAAATGGTTAATGATTAAAGATTAATGATTAAAGAGAGAATAAATATAGCGAGAGATTGCAAAAGTATTATGCCGTTTTTTGCACGAATCTGCCTTGTGTTTGCTTTATTAACAATTAGCCATTTATCATTAACCACTGTTTCGGCGCAACCGGCTGACTATTACCGCTGCCCGGTAGACTTTCCGGTGTATCTCTCGGCAAACTACGGAGAAATGCGTACAAACCGTTTCCACACCGGAATAGACATCAAGACGCAGGGCACCGTCGGCCACCAGCTTTACGCGGCAGCAGACGGATATATCGCTCGTGTCACGGTAGCTCCGTCGGGCTACGGACGGGCGCTTTACATCAACCACCCCAACGGCACGGTGACGGTCTACGCCCATATGCACAAATTCACGGAAGAGATCGAAGATTGGCTGCGCGGCGAACGTTACGCACAGCAACGCAGCGACATAGACGCTTTTCCGGCAGCCGACCGCTTCCCTGTCAAAAAAGGTGATTTCATAGGACTCTCAGGTAATTCGGGTTCCTCACAGGGACCTCACCTTCACTACGAAGTGCGCCGCGCAGCCGACTCCAAAACTCTGAATATCCGCACCCACGGCTGGATGGCTGTCAAAGACGATACGCCGCCGCGCATCATAAAACTATATCATATAGACGTCGATACCATAGCCGGAGTTCCAGTGCAGTCCAAGGCCAGAGCGTACGATGTGAAAAAGAACGAAGACGGCAACTATTCGCTTGTGCGTACCTCAACTCCGAAGGCCGGTCCGGCTAGTTATTTCGTCGTAGAGGCGACCGACCGCATGAACGACGTCGAAAACACGTTCGGCATCTACCGCGCGCGTATGGAGGTCGACGGGCGGGAAGTCCTCGATTTCATGAAGGATGAACTGCTGTTCGACGATAACCGCTACTGCTGCGCTTCTGTGTATTACGATGTTCAGTGCAAATCCAAGAACGAAGCCGTCATGCTCGCCCTGCGTAACGGCAACAGCCTTCCCATGTACAAAAAAGCGGTCGATAGGGGCGTGGTTTCGTTACGCGGCGCAGAGAAACGCAATATAAAGATCACTATATACGACGACGCTCTGAACGCCGTGACGCTTGAGTTCGCGGTCGAATGCGACGAAAATTACGTCGTTCCTGAACGTCCCGCCGGACGATTGGCTTCCGACCGCCGCGACTTCATCAATTCGGATAACGGAATGACGGTCATCATCCCGAAAGGGGCGCTCTACGAGCCGATGTTCTACACGCAGTCCATCGTTGAAATAGCTGCACAGCCACGGCCGGACAGTATCCGGCCGCTTTCACCCATCCACCGTACCGGCGACGGAATGATGCCGCTCCACCGCGCCATGAAGATCGCAGTCGAAGCCGAAATTCCCGCCCGGCTGCGCTCGGGAGCATGTCTCGCAAAGGTTTCCGACGACGGTAAGCTTTCTTATCTGGGAGGAACATATGGCGAGGGAACCGTGAAATGCTCATCGCGTGATTTCGGCACCTTCTGCGCAGTGGCAGACACCATACCCCCCGTGATAAAAGCATCTTTCAAAGAGGGTGAGGATCTCTCCAAAACACGCACCGTGAAACTAACCCTGACCGACAATTTTTCGGACATAGCCTATTTCACAGGCAGCATCGACGGAAAATGGATAATCTTCGAACATAACGCCAACAGCAACGAATACCTGCATACGTTCGACATGGACCGCATCGAAAGCGGGCGCACCCATACATTCGCGATGACGGTACGCGACGGAGCAGGAAATACGGCGACACTCACCTCGAAGTTCCAGAAGTAAAATACCTCACTGGTATTTTACAGAATGTCAACTCGCAACTGGTATCTGGCAGGAAGTTTGTTTATTGAGTCATATGATTTTTTTCAAATGGCGGCGAACGATGACACACGGAAAGAATGGCTCATCGGGAAGATAATGGACATCTTCTTTGACAGCGGCACGGACCTGCCTGAAGAATTACACGCAAAAGTAGTACTGTGGCTACTCGATGAGAAAGACGCCGAACTCAAGGAAAAACACATGATGCGCAAGTTCGACGAGATGATTGGAACGGACGACACGGATATTCCGACACCGAAGATACAGCATCCGGTGTGACGATACTGCCATCAACTTTTAACCTTTCATTTTTCATCTTTCATTTTTCATTTGCTACCTTTGTATCCGGTTATGAAGATATCGGAAAACAAAGAACTAGGGAGCCTCAACAGTTTTGGCGTGGAGGCCAGCGCAGCGCGTCTGGTCGAATGGGAAACTGTGGATGAACTTGCCGAACTGTTCGCAGGCGGCTTTGCCGGGGAATGGATGGCGTTCGGCGGAGGCAACAATATACTCTTCACGCGCGACTACACGGGAACGCTGCTTCATCCTGTTGCCCAAGGCATCGAAACCATTGATGAAACAGTCGAAAAAGTGTCCGTAAGGGCAGAGGCAGGGATTGATTGGGACGATTTCGTGCAGTGGTGCATCGCGCACGGATTATGGGGCGCCGAAAACCTTTCCGGCATCCCTGGAACCGTCGGGGCATGCCCTGTTCAGAATATCGGAGCATACGGAGCCGAAGCCAAAGACATAATCGCATCGGTCGAGTGTTTCGACGTCGAAAGCCGGGCGACGGTGACGCTTGCAGGGGAACACTGCGCGTTCGGTTACCGCGACAGCGTGTTCAAGCACGGCCTAAAGGGGCGCGTAATCATAACCGCTGTCAATTTCAGCCTATGGCGGGAGCCAAGGCCCAACCTGTGCTACCATGCGTTGGAGGAAGAGGTCGCCAAACTCGGAGAACCGACCCTTGAAAATATCAGGCAGGCCGTCGTAAACATACGCAACAGCAAACTGCCGGACCCGAAGGTAACGGGCAACGCCGGAAGTTTCTTCAAGAATCCGGTGGTAGACGACGCCGTTGCGCACCGCATAGCCGCGAAATATCCCGGAATGCCGCTATACCCCACCGGAATGCCAGGAAAAACAAAACTTGCGGCGGGATGGCTCATCGAACAGGCCGGTTGGAAAGGCCGCAACGAAGGGCGCGTGGGAATACATCCGAAACAGGCGCTGATCGTGATAAATCTCGGCGGCGCAACAGGCGCTGAAATCGTCGCTTTCGCCCGGCGTGTGCAAGACGGCGTCAAGGCGAAATTCGGTGTGGAATTAGATACAGAGGTAAATATTATATAACTGTCATTGCTCATGCTTTTAGACAGGTTCAAACATTACATCAGGGAGAACGAGTTGCTCCACGAGGGCGACCGTGTTTTGTTGGCGGTCAGCGGCGGGGTCGACTCTATGGCCATGCTGTCGCTGTTCGCGCAGAGCGAATGGCCCGCCGGCGTCGCCCACTGCAATTTCCAGCTGAGAGGCGAAGAGGGCGACGAAGATACCGTTCTGGTCGAAAAAGAGGCCGCACGATACGGGCTGCCGTGTTACAGCACGCATTTCGACACCAAGGGAGAAATGGAACGCACGGGCGAATCGGTGCAGATGGCCGCGCGCCGCCTGCGTTACGACTGGTTCAACAAACTGTGTGCGGAACACGGCTACACCGCCATTGCCATCGCCCACCAGGCGGACGACTCGGTCGAGACATTTTTCATCAATCTGTTCCGCGGAACGGGACTGCGCGGTTTGACCGGAATCAGCGTTACCAACGGACGTGTGGTGCGTCCGCTTCTGTTCGCCACCCGTAAGGAGATAGCCGACTATGCGATCGCGAACAAGATCGGATACCGCGAAGATTCGTCGAACCGTTCCACGAAATATTTGCGCAACAAGATACGGCTCGGGCTTGTGCCGCGCCTGAGGGAGATAAACCCGCATTTTACCGAGACGATGCGCCGTAACGTCGACCGCCTGACCCAGACGCAGCAGTTTATCGATGCAAGTATAGAACATATCCGCCATGAGGTCGAACAGAAGAACGGCGCGACTGCTGTAATCGATACTGAAAGGATCGATCCGGCATTCCCCGTGGGCTTCGTCATTTACGAACTTTTAAGTTCGGGTTACGGATTCAAAGGCGACGTCATCGACCAGATAACCGGCGTACTCGAAAAAGGGTGGTCGGGAAAGCGTTTCTACTCGCGCGACTATGTGGCATACACCGACCGCGGACGCATCATCATAGAACCGGTTAGCTGCGAAGACCCGTGTGAAGTAAGTTTCGACAGACATGCCAGGAGGGCGTTTGCCGGCAATTCGGCGTATTTCATGGAACATTTGGACATAGACCGGATCGAAACACTCAACCTGCCGGAAAACGTCGCACTGGTAGACGCGGACAAACTTACCTGGCCTTTGCGTCTGCGCCGTTGGAAGGAAGGAGACCGTTTCGTCCCGATCGGCATGGCCGGAAGTAAGAAAGTTAGCGATTACCTCGTCGATACGAAAGTTTCCGTTCCTGAAAAACAGCGCCAGTTCGTATTGGTGAATGGCAATGGTCGAAACGCCGACGACGGCGCAGACAGCGAAAACGGCGCAGGCGATATCATATGGTTGGTCGGCCGCCGCCTCGACGACCGCTACAAGATCACCTCCGAGACCGAAAACGTTCTCAAAATCATCCGTGAGATCATATAATACGAAGAAGGTGGATTCTCCGTCGGCACTTTGTGCCTCGCTCGTAATGACCGTTTTGCAAAAACTCAATAAAAAATGGCTAAAAGTTCGGTAAAGTTCAGGGACAGCGTAAGCGATTTCGAAGCAATAAGGAAAGACATCGCAGCACGGAAGTTCGCGCCCGTCTACCTGCTGATGGGCGAGGAGGGGTATTTCATCGACGAACTTTCGGAACGGCTCTCCGAAGATGTGCTGAACGAAGCCGAACAAGCCTTCAACCGCACAATCGTCTATGGAAAGGACAGTGACGCGGGAGCCATCATAAACCTTGCCCGCCAGATGCCGATGATGGGTTCATACCAGGTGGTAATCGTACGCGAAGCCCAGCAACTGCGCAAAATAGAAGACCTGTCACTCTACACTGCCAGCCCCTCGCCATCCACTATTCTGGTGCTGTGCCACAAGGAGAAGAGCCTAGACAAGCGCTCGCAGCTATACAAACACTCGTCGTCAAAGGGTGTGGTGTTCGAGTCGGTGAGGCCGCGCGACTACGAGATCAAGGAATGGCTCGGTGCATTCGTCGCAAAACGCGGCCTGAAAGCCGAACCCAAGGCGGTAGAGATGCTCACTGAATATCTCGGAATGGACATTTCGAAGATATCGAACGAGTTGACGAAACTGATGCTGTCGCTGCCCGAAGGGACCACGAAACTCACTCCCGAGGACGTAGAGAACAATACCGGTTTCAGCAAGGATTTCAACAACTACGAACTGTGCCGCGCCGTGATCTTCCGTGACGAGGCACGCGCCATGATGATCGCCGACCACTTCGCCCGCAACCCAAAGGAGCACCCCCTGCTGGTGACTGTGACGACGCTTTTCGGCCAGTTCAAAGATATATTCGTCGTCAATTACTGTCGTTGGCAGACAAAGAACAAGGGCGTCGCGATGCCCTCGGACACAGACTTCATGCGAATCCTGCGCCTTTCGAATCCCTATTTCGTGGGCGAACTGAAACAAGCGGCAAACATGTGGCCCAACAAGATAACGTTCAAAGTGCTGGGGCTGCTGCGAGAGTACGATGCCAAAAGCAAGGGAATGAACAGCGGCGGCATGGACGATGGCGAACTGTTGCGCGAGTTGCTGCTCAAGATATTCCTTGAAAAGGCAGGAACGGTGGCAACAGCCACAGCGTAAGCTGCGATTTAAGATTTGTCGCAAAAACAATGAAAGGCGAACTGATATCGTGGAACGGGCGGATCATTGCCCCGCAGGAGTTGGAAATGCCGCTGCCGGAGCTTCTTGCGGCGCATTACGTCTACCAGCGGGTCCATACGCTCGCCGGCAGGACACTGCATCTGGCCGCACACCTCGATATGGCAGTCTGCGCTTTCCAATACATTTACGGCGTCCGGCCCGATCTCAATGAAAATAGCATTGCCGAGCAGATTGCCGGAACTTTGCGAACAAACCGCTATCCGTCCCACGGAAGCGCCACGGTACTGTTATGCCTTTTCCCGCGGGAGGAAAGCTGCGATTTCATGGTGATGTGCGAACGTCCCCTCATAGACAAAGGCTACACGGTTTCGAGCCTCCGTCCGCGAGCCGCCAGCTATGAATACGACATTCCGTACAGCTCTTTCCCAACCGGCTTCCAGCTTTCGGCGGCAAGGATGCACGACATGCTGGCGCTGGAACACGGGGCGACGCGCTCTGTGAGGCGCCGGGGCGATCAGCTGATCTCATGCGGGGAGTCTCCGCTGTTCGGGATAAAAAGAAAAACGCTCTTCACCGCGCCGCTGATCCATGGTGCGGTCGACAGTATCGAACGTCATCTTGTCATCGCGGCGGCCGCAAAAGCCAAGATGGATTTTCTGGAAGAGGCCGTACCCCACTCCGAACTGAAAGATTTCGACGAACTTTTCTATGCCGACGCCTCAGGGATAACCTCTCTCTCAGAGTGCGACGGCGCGAAATTCATGAGCCTGCTTGTATCGCGGCTGATCGCGAAATTCTAAGAGTTTGTCTAAATTTTATTAGTATAAAAGATTATGAATCAAATTTTCCGATAATTTTTTACCCGGCGACCGAGTCGTAGCGGTGACTACGGTGAGGGAGGCGGGTGAAAAAAGCGCGGAAAAGGATCATAATATTTTGTGGGAATAAATTTTAGACAAACTCTAAGGTCTTCCCGGGCATTTTATCTTATTACATCGGAAAGACAAAAAATAAATTTGGCAGATACACCCGAGCGTCTCACGTCGACAGGCAATGCAATCCGCACCGGCAGGTCCCGGGCTTATTCGTCACTATCTCCGGCAACCTCCGAATTATCAGGCATCCGGTCGGCGAGTGCGTAGGACATACGGCGCACCTCCTGTGCCTGCATATGGTAATTACCACCCGTACGTTTCAGCGTCTCGGCATCTACCGGCTCGCCGAAAACAAGCCTGAAATGCTGCCCGCGCTGTCGGAACATCTCGTCCGGCAGATATAACATTTCTATGTTCCCTTTAATACCCAACCTTTTGCGCCAGTTAGCCAACCTGTAAAAACGTTTCGACAGACGGCCCTCTACATACACCGGAACTATCAGACGGCCCGTCTGGTTGGCGCGTTTAATAAAATTCGGACGCCACTCGACATCCTGTACCTCGCCTCCGATACAACGCGAACACAGCCCGGCAGGAAAGGTCAGCACCGGAGCATTTCCCTCGAAAGCATCATTGAAAGCGTTGGCGTAGCCGCCCTTCTGGCGGCCGTGCTTGTTGACCGGAACGAAAATACCCGCCAACGGGTCGAGGTACATCAGTATATCGTTGACTATCACCTTCACATCGCCGAAATACATGCCGATCCTTTCGGCCAGCATCATCCCGTCCATCCCGCCGAACGGATGGTTCGACGCAAAAATATAACGGCCGTTCTTATCGAGTTCATCCAGGCCTACTGTCTCGTAAGACACACCCGCATATTCGAAAAAACGGCGCAGGAATTCGAACGGGTCGCCGTGGTCGAAATTCTCGAGTATGTAGTTTATCTCATCCTCATGAATTGTCCGCCGCAGCCAGTTGATCAACCCTCGCGGAATCCACTTACTGAGTTTGGGAGCCTTAGCCTCCAGCACCCCTGCTACCGATATTTTTGTCATAGGCCGAATGTCCTGCAAATTGTTGAAAACTTTCACAAATATACGATTTTTGACTTTGAAAACCAGCGTTCAATAGCTATCTTTACCACCAAATTGCGGTACCTTGCCTCAAGCGGCTGGGAATCGCCTTTTCCAATTACCTCCCTCGCCTAATCCCGTGTCAAAGCGCAGATTACATGGGCTTGGCCGGTGATTATTTATTGCACAAACAATTGAGCTTTGGTTTCCGATGGAATTTTACCATACGCCGGTGTTGCTGTCCGAGTCTCTGGATTTGCTTGACATAAAGCCCGATGGCACATACATCGACCTCACTTTCGGGGGCGGGGGACATTCGCACGCCATACTCGGAAAACTCTCGGACAAGGGGCGGCTATACGGTTTCGATCAGGACGCAGAAGCAAGGCCGAATATTCCTGACGATGCGCGCTTCCATTTCGTGGAGGGCAACTTCCGTTTTATGCGCGGACTTCTGCGCGAACGCGGAGTGAAGCAGGTCGACGGCATACTGGCCGATCTGGGGGTCTCGTCGCGCCATTTCGATGTCCCGGAACGCGGCTTTTCATTCCGCGCCGACGCCCCGTTGGACATGCGCATGAACCAAAACGGCAAACTTACCGCCGCGAATGTAATAAACACCTACGAGCCGGCGCAACTGATAGCCGTTTTTCGTGACTACGGCGAACTCGATTCGCCACACAAGGCGGCAGGACGCATAGCCGAGGCCCGCAAAGCAGCACCCATCCAGACCACTTTCGAACTGACCGAGGTTCTGCGTCCGCTGATACCAAAGAATGACGAGAGCAAATACCTGTCTAAATTATATCAGGCGGTCAGGATCGAGGTCAACAGGGAAATTGAGGCACTGAAAATGGCTCTCGAACAGAGTCTGAAAGTGTTGAACCCGGGCGGACGGCTGGTCGTGATCTCGTACCATTCGCTCGAAGACCGGCTCGTTAAGAACTTCATGAAGACGGGCAACATGGAGGGACGGACCGAAAAAGATTTCTACGGACGGATGGAAACTCCGTTCGAGATCGTAACGCGCAAAGCCATAGTTCCGGGCGAAAAAGAACTGATACAAAACCCGCGAAGCCGCAGCGCCAAACTACGTGCGGCGCAAAAAATCTAGGGTATGGAGAGAGTGGAATACGATCCCGAAATAGACCCTTCGATACGAGAAGCACAGGAGGAGGCCGAACGCAAGCGCGAACTTTCGGCCATGATACGCCTTGAAATCGAGCGTATTGCACAGGAAAGCGAGGCAAAGAAAGAGGAAGCAGCCAAAGAAGAAAGCGAAGGAGAATCCGACCCCGAAAAAGAACGCGAAGAACGTGAACTCGACGAACGGCAAAGGCGCCGCGAAGAAAAAGAGAAGAAACGGCAGGAAAAGTCCGACAAAAACGCACTGCGCGCAAAAGAGGGAAAAAAGGCGTTCCAGTCCATCTTCACTGGCAATATACTAGACACGGAATGGGTACGCAAAATGTTTCCATACCTGCTCGGATTCGCAGTTCTGCTGATGCTCTACATCGCCAACATCTTCCACCTGCAAAGGCTGCACCGCAGCCAGCAAAGGCTGGAAAACGAAATCCGTGAACTAAGCATCAAAGCAGTAGGCTATTCGGCAGAACGCGCACAAAACACACAGCGCAGCGCCATAGTCAGGAGGCTGGAACAAAAAGGGATACCGCTCGAAGAATTTCCCAATCCTGTCAAAACCATAGATTCGAAATAAGCCGTGAAATCAGGCCAGCCGAATATCAAGAAAGAGATCATGGTGCGCGTAAAGTTGCTTTACGTGATCTTCTTCATGCTTGGAATCTGTATTTTCGGGCGTATCATATATCTTCAATACAGTCCCGAAGGACTCAAGCTAAAGAAAAAGGCAGAAAACTCCAACTTCAGACTGGACAGGATAGACGCCGCGCGCGGCGAAATTATGGCGGCCGACGGACAATTGCTGGCAACTTCAGTACAGAAATATTATGTGGGTATAGACTTCCGGGCCGAGGGACTCAAGAAAGATGTTTTCGACGCAAACATAGACGGCCTTGCCGAACACATGGCGCAAAAATTCGGAGACCGGTCCAAAGCCCAGTACAAGTCGATGCTGCAGAACGGCTGGAACAACCGCGGCAAAGAGCGCTACCGCCGCATAACTCCGCGCCTGATCACTTACAACGAACTGCAGGAGCTGCGCAAATTCCCGCTGTTGAACCTGTCGAAGAACCAGGGAGGATGGTCTACGGAAGACGTGACCGAACGGGTACGCCCATACGGGAAACTTGCGGAACGCACCATCGGGAAGACCGTCGAAGTGCGCGATTCTATCACTAAACCCCACCGGGACTCCACCAAACGCCAAAAAACCTATGTCCTGACCGAAAAAGGACAGAGTGGGATAGAATTTTCGTTCAACGACGAACTTAAAGGGCAAAGCGGATGGCAAATGAAGCAGAAGATCACTGCAAGTTTCTATATGCCGGTGCCTGACAGCGAACTGAACGTCGAACCGGTCAACGGACGCGACGTAACCACGACGCTCGACATGGACTTCCAGGACGTAGCCAGTTCGATGCTCGAACGCCAGCTTGTGAGATACAACGCGCTGTGGGGTACGGTGGTGCTGATGGAAGTCTCCACGGGCGAGATAAAGGCCATGGCAAACCTCTCCAACCACGGCGGAAACTGCATCGAAGACTACAATTACGCCCTCGGTGGAGTCTCCGAACCCGGTTCGACTTTCAAACTGGCATCGCTGCTGTCCCTGTTGGACGACGGAATGAACCTCGACGACATGGTGGAGGTGGGCGACGGCACGAGAAAGCTCCCGGGAGGCAGGCAGATAAAGGATGACCATCCACCCGAAAGCAGCATAATAACCCTGAAGCGCGTTTTTGAAACCTCTTCCAACGTGGGTTTCGTGGAGGCGACAGAAAAACGGTTTACAGAGAAGAACCGTGAAAAGGACTATGTGGACTATATAGTCAACCTCGGCTTCGACCGCCCGTTAGGCACAGGAATGGCAGGCGAGGCCGTTCCGATCTTCCACAAACCGACGCCTGAACAGAAACAGGCCGGGCGCTGGCACAGGAACTCGATCGCGTATATGTCGCACGGCTATGGCTTCGAGATCAGCCCGCTGCACACGCTGACCATCTATAATGCCGTGGCCAACAACGGGAAAATGGTGAAGCCGATGCTCATTAAAGAACTTTCGGAGTACGGCGCTTCCGTACGGAAATACCAGACCGAGGTCATCAATCCGAGCATCGCTCCGTCACGCACGATAAAAGCTGTCCAGGAATGTCTCGAAGGGGTGGTCGACGAAGGCACGGCAACAGTGTTGAAAAATCCGTATTATGCGGTTGCCGCAAAGACCGGCACTGCCCAGCAGCTCACCGGCGGACGATATCTCGGCGGCTACGCGGGACAGCTGTACCTGGCGACAATGGTGGGATACTTCCCGGCAGATAATCCAAAATACAGCATCATCGTGGCCATAGGAACGCGATACGGTTCTGGTGCATACAACATCTACGGTTCATCGCTGGCAGGTCCTGTGTTTAAGGCGGTGGCGGACAGGGTATACGTCACCCATCACGAGTGGCAGAAGCCGGTCGACCGCGCCAACCCGAAAGTCACGCAGCCGCCCGCCGTGAAAGGAGGCCCTGTACGCGCCGTTAGGAAAGTTTCTAACGAGTTGGACATCAAATTGACCGGTGATGCCAGGCGCAATGACTGGGTCAATACCAGGACAGATTCTGCAACCGTCGTTGTAACGACATTATCCTCAACCGGAGGAATCGTTCCGTCGTTGACAGGCATGGGGCTGAAAGATGCAATATATGCAATAGAAAGCCGCGGGCTGAATGTCGACTTCACCGGAAAAGGTAAAGTCGTGTCGCAATTTCCTACAGCGGGAGAAGCGGTCCGCCCCGGCGCAACAGTCACGATAACACTGAGATAGCATGAGACTGAAAGAAATTCTGAAAGAAGTCGGAACTATACGGGCCGTCGGACCGGAAAATGTGGAAATCGGCACGCTGACTTTGGATTCGAGGTCGGCAGTGGAAGGAGCGTTGTTTTTCGCGCTGAAAGGCACGGCCAGCGACGGACACGAATACATTACCGCGGCAGTGGAGAACGGGGCCGCGGCAGTAGTATGCGAACAGTTGCCTGCAGAAACAAAAGAAGAAGTGGCATACATCGTCGTCGGCGATTCGCAAAAGGTCATGGGCCAGGCCGCATCGGCTTTTTACGGACACCCCAGCCGGAAACTCCAACTCGTGGGTGTAACCGGAACAAACGGCAAGACCACAACAGCAACGCTCCTGTACGATATGTTCCGCTCATTGGGACATCGGGCCGGATTATTATCGACTGTCGATTACCGCATCGGCAATGTCGTGCTGCCTTCTACGCATACCACTCCCGACCCGCTTAGAATCAATGCAATGCTGGCGACTATGGTCGAAAAAGGGTGCGAATACTGTTTCATGGAGGTAAGTTCGCACTCGGTAGTGCAACAGCGCATAGCCGGATTGGAATTCGCCGGGGCGGCTTTCACCAACATTACCCACGACCATCTGGATTACCACGGCACCTTTGCCAACTACATAGCGGCCAAGAAGGCTTTCTTCGACGGCCTCCCTGCGGCCGCATTTGCGGTCACCAATATTGATGACCGCAACGGCAGGGTGATGGTGCAGAACACGAAAGCGACTGTCAAGACGCTCTCGCTGCGTTCGATGGCCGATTTCAGGTGTAAAATAATCGAGAAACACTTCGACGGAATGCTGCTGGCGATCGACGGAATAGAAGTATGGGCGCATTTCATCGGAAGATTCAATGCCTACAATCTGTTGACGGTCTATGCCTGCAGCCGCATGCTGGGAATCGGGAAAGAGGACGCGCTACGGGTCCTGAGCACCCTGACGCCTGTGAGCGGACGCTTCGAGACGGTGCGCTCGAAAGGCGGTATCACAGCCATCGTCGACTACGCCCACACGCCCGATGCACTTCAGAACGTACTGGACACCATCGCCGAACTGCGCACGCCCGGCCAAAGACTTTACACGGTGGTTGGCTGCGGAGGCGACCGTGACGCCGCAAAGCGTCCGATAATGGCGCGAATGGCGGCATCAGGCAGCGATTTCGCCATCCTGACCTCGGACAACCCGCGCACGGAAGATCCCGCCGCGATACTGGCGCAGATGAAAGCCGGATTGGAACCCGGACAAAAGGCTGTGGCCATTATCGACCGCCGCGAAGCCATCAATGCCGCCGCCGCCATGGCCCGGCCCGGCGACATTATCCTGATCGCCGGAAAAGGGCACGAAGATTACCAGATAATAGGAACGGAGAAACATCATTTCGACGACCGCGAAGAGATCCGTAAAGCATTTGAGATAATAGACCTAATATAATCAGAACATGTTATATTCACTCGGAGAATACCTGCAGCGGCAGTTCGACATCCCGGGCGTCGGGATCTTCCAATACCTTTCATTCCGCGCAGCGGCTGCCATAATCATCGCCCTGCTCATAGCTATGGTATTCGGCGCCTCGATCATAAAACTACTGAAGCGCAAGCAGATAGGAGAGGACATCCGCGAACTGGGACTTGACGGACAAAGCCAGAAAAAGGGCACCCCGACTATGGGTGGCCTTATAATCCTCACGGCTATCCTGGTTCCGATCCTGCTTTTCGGCAACTTCACTAACGTCTACACCCAACTGATGCTGATCTCCATGATCTGGCTCGGCATTATCGGCTTCATGGACGACTACATCAAGGTCTTCCGCCACAACAAAAAAGGACTCGACGGCAAATTCAAGATCGTGGGGCAAGTGGGTCTGGGTATTATCGTCGGCACGGTCATGTGGCTCAGTCCACAGGTCGTGGTCAAAGAAGTTCACAGTCCGCATACAGATCAGGTAGTGCTGTTCTCGGGCGAACAGACGCTGCAGTCGGGCGAACCTGAAAAGACCACCAAAACCACCATCCCATTCCTTAAAAACAAGGAACTCGACTACGGTGTGCTGACAGGGGAAAAGGGAAATAACGGTCCCGTGACATGGGTGCTTTATATACTGGCTGCCATTTTCATCATCACGGCGGTGTCGAACGCGGCCAATCTTACTGATGGTCTCGACGGGCTGAATACCGGGGTAGCAATCCCCATAGTGGTGATACTCGGGGTTTTCGCCTATCTTTCCGGCAACATCATATATGCAGACTACCTCAATATAATGTACATACCCGGAACCGGAGAACTGCTGATCTTCGCGGCGGCAATGGCGGGCGCGCTCATCGGTTTCATGTGGTATAACGGCTACCCGGCGCAGGTCTTCATGGGCGATACCGGAAGCCTCGCCATAGGGGGCATAATAGCGGTGATGGCCCTGTTGATTCGCAAGGAACTGTTGCTGCCAATCATGTGCGGCGTATATCTTATCGAGACCTGCTCGGTGATAATCCAGCGCACATGGTTCAAGATCACCAAAAAGAAATACGGAGAAGGGAGGCGGGTGTTCCTGATGTCGCCGATACACCACCACTACCAGAAGAAGGGCTACCACGAATCGAAGATCGTCATACGGTTCATCATAGTGTCGGTCCTGCTGGCTGCCATCACATTAACCACCCTTAAAGTCAGATAGGCATGAAGAGGATAGTAATTTTAGGAGGGGGTATAAGCGGCTATGGTTCAGCCATACTCGCAAAAAAACAAGGGTTCGGCGTGTTCTTGTCAGACATGGGGGCCATTGCTCCAAAATACAAGGAGAGACTCGAAGAGTGGGAAGTGCCTTTCGAAGAGGGAGGGCATACAGAAGAACTGATCCTGAACGCCGACGAGGTGATTAAAAGCCCGGGCATTCCGGACAAGGCGCCGATAATAAAGGCTCTTGTGGAAAAGGGTGTTCCCATCATCTCGGAAATCGAGTTCGCGGGGCGCTACACCACCGCCAAAACCATCTGCATCACGGGGTCCAACGGCAAGACCACCACCACTACCCTCGTATACCGGATATTGAAAGACGCCGGTTTCAACGTCGGTCTGGGCGGCAATATCGGCGAGAGTTTCGCATACCAGGTGGCAACGGCCAGCTTCGACTGGTACGTACTGGAACTTAGTAGTTTCCAGCTCGACGGCATGAGCGATGTCCGCGCCGACGTGGCGGTGCTGATGAACGTCACGCCCGACCACCTCGACCGCTACAACTACTCGTTCGACCACTATGCCGCCAGCAAAATGGGTATCGTGCGCAACCAACGACCCGATGACACTTTTATCTACTGCGACGACGACCCGAAGACCATGGAAATGCTGCCGCAGTATAAACTCGGGATGCGCCGCCTGCCTTTTTCGGTGAAAGATAAACAGAAACAGGGAGCATGGCTTTCCGACGGCGCGATAAAGGCAACGGTCGGAAGTGAAAAACTAGGGATAGACACCTCGGCGATGAAGATACGAGGCATCCACAACGTCTACAACGCGATGGCGGCGGGGATGGCGGCCATGGCGGCGGGGGTTCCGGCGGATAGCATCGTGCGCACCGTGACCGCCTTCGAGGGGGTCGAACACCGCCTGCAGCATGTGGGCGTGATCGACGGCGTGGAGTACATCAACGACTCCAAAGCCACGAACGTCGACTCGGTGTGGTACGCTTTGGAAAGCATGGCCAAGCCCATTGTCTGGATCGCGGGCGGGACAGACAAAGGAAACGATTACGAACCTCTGTTCCCGTTCGCACCCAAGGTTAAAGCACTTGTGTGCATGGGTGTTAACAACGAAAAACTGGTGAAGTCGTTCCGCGGGCTGATACACGAGATCTACAAGACGGGGAGCCTCGACGACGCCATGAAACGCGCGCGTAAACTGGCCTCTCCGGGCGACGTCGTGCTTCTTTCGCCAGCCTGCGCAAGTTTCGACCTTTTCGAGAACTACGAACACCGGGGCCGGCTGTTCCGCGAATGGGTGGAAAGCCATAAAGAAGGTTAATGATGGAGCATACCGTTGAGAAAAAGTGGACCTTACGGCCCGGCGGTGACCGGGTGCTGTGGACGATCGTAATCATACTTGCGATCATGTCGCTGCTGGTGGTCTATTCGTCCACCGGTGCGTCGGTCTACAGCCGCAGCGGCGCCGACGGAAGCCATTTCAGCATATTCCTGCGCCAGTTCGGTATCGTGCTGATGGGGCTTGTGGTGGTCTATGCCGTACACAAGGTAAACTATCAGTTCTACGGCCGCGTGGTGTGGACTGCATACGCGTTAGCCCTGGTTTTCACCATACTTGTTTACTTCATCGGCGAGGCCAGCAACCTTGCCGAAAAAGCCCCGCGCTTCATACGCATACCCATAATAAACTTCACGTTCCAACCTTCGGACTTCCTGAAAGTCGCGACCGTGATGGTGGTGGCTCGCGAATTGGCACGGCGGCAGAAATCCATCGACCGCATACCGATATTTCCGCCTTTCTCACCGAAAGCATGGCACAAGAACAAGGACAGCATGAAAATCCTTACCGGCACCACCCTGCCGCTGCTGCTGCCGATCGTGTTGTCTTGCGCGGTGATCTTCCCGACAAACCTCTCGACGGCACTCATCTTGTTCATGACCTGCTTCGTGATGCTTTTCATCGGCCGTCTGAGAGTAAAAGACCTGATGAAGTTCGTGCTGATACTGGCCATCTGCGGAGGGCTGGGCCTCGGGTTTCTGTACGCCATAGGCAAGCCCCCCGAGAGGATGAGCACTTGGGTAAGCCGTATCGGAGCTTTCATCGGAATCGGAGAAAAGGCCGAGGATGCCGACTACAATTACCAGGTCGAACAGGCAAAGATAGCCATTGCATCGGGAGGTATCTCGGGACGGGGTGCAGGCGAAAGTATTCAACGCGAGAATCTTCCGCTTGCCGAATCGGACTATGCCTATGCCTTTATTATTGAGGAATACGGGGCGATAGGCGGGGTGTTGGTGTTGCTTCTGTATCTGTGGATATTTTTCCGGGCGATATTGATCTTCCGCAAGTGCGGGACGGCATTCCCGAGTATGCTGGTGTTGGGACTCGGGCTGCTCATCACACTGCAGGCCATGGCCAACATGATGGTTTCCACTAATCTTGCGCCGTCGACGGGGCTGACGTTGCCGCTGATAAGCCAGGGAGGGTCGTCAGAACTGTTCCTGTCGCTGGCCCTTGGCATGATGCTTGGCGTCAGCCGCCAGATCGAGGAGCAGACGCTCGACAAACCGAAAGAAGAATCATTATTAGAGACTGCTAAATAATGGGAAAGACAAAGATAATTTTGAGCGGCGGCGGCACGGGTGGACATATTTATCCTGCCGTGGCGGTTGCCGAAGCGCTGAAACGCAAACTGGGCGACGGCGTGGAATTGCTGTTCGTGGGAGCGGAAGGCAAAATGGAGATGGAAAAGATTCCGGCACTGGGTTACAACATAAAAGGACTTCCGGTGGCGGGCCTCCAACGCAGGCTCGATCTGAGAAATCTGCTGCTGCCGTTCAAAGTAATGCGCAGCCTGCGCCTTGCGAAAAAGGTGATTCGCGATTTCAGGGCCGATATCGTTGTCGGCTTTGGGGGATACGCCAGTGCTCCGGTGCTGAAATCCGCCCAGAGGATGGGTATCCCGACCGTCATTCAGGAACAGAACTCATACGCGGGCCTCACCAACAAGATGCTGGCCAAAAAGGCGCGGCGTATATGTGTGGCATACGACGGTATGGATCGTTTCTTTCCGTCCGACAGGATCGTGATGACAGGAAATCCCCTGCGGGGAAACTTCGCAGACTGCCTCGCCTCACGTGCAGACGCCCTCGAATACTTTGGCTTCACCCCCGACAAACCGGTCTTGATGGTGGTCGGCGGAAGCCTCGGCAGCCGCACTTTTAACAACATGATGAAGCGCTGGGTCGAAAAAATAGTGGAAGAGAAAGCCGTGCAAGTGATCTGGCAAACAGGAAAATATTACGAGAAGGAAATGGACGAATTTATGGCCGGAAAACCGTCGGACGGTGTGTGGCGTGGTGCGTTTATAGAAAGGATGGATTATGCCTATGCGGCGGCCGACCTTGTGATCTCGCGCAGCGGCGCAATCACGGTTTCGGAACTATGCCTGTTGGGAAAGGCGGTGATATTCGTTCCTTCGCCCAATGTCTCCGAAGACCACCAGACAAAGAACGCAATGGCGCTCGTTGAAAAAAGCGCAGCTGAAATATGTCCCGACGGAGAGGCGGTAGAACATGCCATCCCTACGGCCCTCGGCCTTATCCGCGACAGGGAACGGCTTGCATTGCTCGAAGCCAACATCAAAAAACTGGGCATCCCCGACTCTGCGGACAGAGTCGCGAATGAAATATTGAATATGTTAAAAAATCCCCTCTTTCCAAAAATCGTGGGTGCAGGCGAAGACTAAAACGGAAGTCCCCATGTGCGATAGCTCCGCGTTAGCTCAAGGGAAAGCGATTTAAGGTGAGGCGGAATAGATTTCTGGAAGGTGGGCCAGTTTTTGCTACTTTTTTCTGGCAAAAAAGTAGTTAAAAGAAATTCCAATATTATGGACGTAAAAAGCATATACTTTTTAGGGATAGGAGGGATAGGAATGTCCGCTCTGGCACGGTATTTCATGCACGAAGGTAAAACCGTGGGCGGTTACGACCTCACCGAAACGCCGTTGACGCGCAGTCTGGAAGCCGAAGGAGCCTACATCCATTATACCGAGGATACGGCGCTGATCGGCCCCGCTTTCCGCGACCCGCAGACCACGCTCGTAGTCTACACGCCCGCCGTTCCATCCGACCACAAAGAGTTCGTGTGGTTCCGCGAACGCGGATTCCATATCGAAAAGCGCTCCGAAATGCTGGGCCATATATCCGAAGGCAAGTTCGTGATGGCGGTTGCCGGAACCCACGGGAAAACAACGACCACAACCATGACGGCCTGGCTCAACCATATCGTCACAGGCGGAGGAAGCGCGTTCCTGGGTGGTATTTCGAAAAATTTCGACTCGAACCTCGTCCTCGGCACCGGCAATCGTATTGCAGTTGAGGCCGACGAGTTCGACCGCTCGTTCCTGCGCCTCGCGCCCGACGCGGCCGTGATAACATCCGTAGACCCCGACCATTTGGATATTTACGGCACCTATGAAGCGGTGAAAGAGGCGTTCACGCAGTTCACCGACCGCATCAAGCCGGGCGGCACGGTAATTCTGAATAAGAAAGTCGACATTGAAATCAGGAACAAACAGATAAATATTTACACATACTCGCTCAATGACGCGGCCACAGATTTCCACGCGGAGAACATGCGCCCGGCAGAAGGCGGACACTGCGAATACGACATAGTCACTCCCGACGGCACGATAAAAGATTGCAGACTGGGCATCACCGGAAAAGTGAACGTCGAGAACGGCATCGGGGCGGTCGCCCTCATGTGGGCGGCGGCGAAAATGCGGAGTGAGCCTCTCGACCACGAAAAACTGCGCCTCGCCCTTACAGAGTTCAGGGGTGTGAAACGCCGCTTCGATTTCTATGTCAACACCCATCAGGGAGCCTACATGGACGATTATGCGCATCATCCCGAAGAGCTTTCTGCAACGCTGGGGTCGCTGCGCGGGATGTTCCCCGGACGGAAGATAACGGCCATTTTCCAACCGCATCTTTACAGCCGCACAAAAGACCTGTACCGTGAATTCGCCTCGGCGCTTTCGATGGCCGACGAAGTCGTACTGGTTCCTATCTACCCGGCACGCGAATTGCCCGTCGAGGGCGTTTGTTCGGAGATGATCGGAGAACTTCTGACCGTTCCGTGGAGCATCGTGGAGAAAGAAAAACTGGCCGATGCGGTCGGCCGGATGGATACCGATGTTGTAGTGACATTCGGAGCGGGAAACATAGAGAACCACTGCGCCGAGATAGCCGAAGCGGTCAAGAAAAAGTTATGAGCAGGACCTGGAAGATAATCATCGCAGCGGCGATGTGGGTGGCGATAGTGGCTTATGTGGTCGCAGCTACCCGCTACAGCCGCACCGAAAGGGCCGGGATCGGGGTATCGGAGGTACGCATAGCCATAAACGACAGTTCGGCCATAAAAGTCATAAGCCCTTCGACGGTATCGCGATGGATAAGGGATGGCGGTTTCGAACTTGTGGGGCGGCCTATCGACGAAGTCGACACCCACGCAGTCGAAGAGTTCATCGCTGCCAAGCCGGAAGTCAGCCGTGTGAGCGCATGGACCGACCTGAACGGTGTTATGACGGTGCAGGTGTCGCAACGCACACCCATTATGCGCGTCCGTAGTGCAAACGGCTACCGTTTTTGGGTCACGGACGACAACTATCTGCTGTCCGACCGCGGGGATTTCCCCGCTTATGTGCCTATCGTAACCGGCTTTACGCCTTTTCCGTTCAGTACTGCCGCAAAAGGCAGTTACGACAGTATGTTGAATGCCGCTTATCTCGATTTCCTGGGGCAATACACCGAATTGGAGGCGGAGCGCCGTTCGCTCGCCGTACAACGGAGCACAAAACGCGCCGAAATCAGCGCCGAAAGGGCCAAACGCACGAAACGATTCTGGTCGAAAGAACGTAAAACCAGTTTTACGGAAGCAAAAAACAAGAGGATCGCTGAAATGCAGGAAGAAGTAGTCCGTCTGGACGTATCTCTGGCCGCGTTGGCGGAAAAAAAAGAGGCTCTGCATGAAAAAGAAAAAAAGTCGCAGCAAAGCCACCACTTTTTAACCAAACTCATTAACTTTGTGAAATCTATCGAATCCGACGATTTCTGGAGCGCCCAGATAGTCCAGATCAACGTCCTGGGGGGCGGAGAAAGCGGTACAGGTTCGTGGAAAGAGCCGCAGTTGGAACTCGTTCCAAGGGCCGGCAATCACATAGTATTGCTCGGCAGACTGGACGGACGGGAATGCGACAAACTGGATAAACTCAAACTCTTCTACCTGAACGGCCTTTGGCACGAGGGGTGGAATGAGTTTTGTTATATCAATATCAAGTACGACGGGCAGATAGTCTGCACAAAATAAGCCGCAGGCGGCAGTGGCAACAGCCACGACGAATTAAAAAAGTCAATGCAACGCATGATCCATAACTAATAACAACAGGAAGTGGAAAAGAGGAACTACATAGTGGCTGTCGACCCGGGCAGCAGCAGCGTCACAATAGCCGTAGGCTCGCCTGCCGAGGATGGAAAACTGGTGTTGACGGACATCATCTCCAAACCCATCCAGGGCATCACCCGCGGCGAGATCACAAACCGCCAGGAGGTTTCCGCATCGGTTCGCGAAGCAGTGCAGGAGGTCGAAGAGAAGCTTGGCATACGCATTACGGACGTCTACACCGGAGCATCGGGACGGCACATCAAATGCACGAATCACGACTACTACGTCTTCGTGGGCGAGCGTAGCGACGGTGAAATCCGCAAAGACGACGTCAGTGCACTTCACAACAGCATGAATAACGTACAGGCCGAGGACGGGCAACGCATCATGGACCGCATACCGCAACACTATGTGATAGACGGGCGCGACATGGTGAAAGATCCTGTGGGACGTTTCGGCAAAAAACTGGAAACGACGTTCAACTTCGTGCTTGGTTCATCTACGTTGGTAGACAGGCTCGAAAAAACGCTCATGGCTATGAGCGTACACTCGCGTAAAACCTTCGCCAATGCCATAGCGTCGGCCGAAGCCGTTGTCCTGCCCGAAGAAAAGGAGATGGGCGTTGCGGTGATAGACCTCGGCGCAGGAACAACCGACCTGTGCGTGTGGCATGACAATGCGGTGAGGTTCGTGCGGGGTATACCGTTCGGAGCGGCCGACATCAACCACGACATCCACCAGCAGGGCATACTTGAAAAACACGTCGAAGGGCTTAAAACAAGTTACGGTACGGCGATGGCAGACCAGGTGAAGGTCGACAAACTCATCTCCATCAAAGGGCGTTCTACGCGCGAAAAACAGGAAATATCGCAAAAAAATCTTGCTATCATCATCGAGAACCGCCTGCGCGAAATTATCAGTTTCGTCATGGATGAAATCAGCGACTCAGGCTATGCAGAGAGGCTGAAGGGAGGCATCGTGCTGACCGGAGGCGCATCGCAACTGGCAGGTATCGATGAACTTTTCCGCGAGATAACCGGAATGGATGTTCGCCTCGCCCTTCCCGACGTCAACGTCGCCGACGAAAGCCTTTCGCTGGCGCAGGACCCGGCCCACGCGGCCGTCATCGGAATCCTGCTGAAGGCAATGGCCGAACGGGCGGGAATGTTCCCGGGACAGCGTACGCTGGAGAGCGAAAACGGGAACGGAATCCGCAACTGGAACAGAAACGATGCCGGAACCGACACAGGAAACAGAAACGACAGCAATACCGGCACGGAAACCGTAAACCGTAATATAAACCACAATGTGAACGGTAACGGAGCCGGGGCCGAAAACGGAAATGATAACGGCGGCGATACCGGAAACGCCGGAAGCGACACTTACGGCGATCCGCCTCCCGTGGACAGGCCCGGTTTCCTGCGCAGGATGCGCGAAAAAGTGGAAAAAACGTTTTTCCCCGAATCGCTGGACGGCGACGAGGACTTCTAAAGTGACAAGTGAAAAATTAAGTCATGCAAAAATTTTCAGCTTTTCACTTTTTTGAAAAAATAAACTATGACAAGCAGCATATTGGCTAAGGTGGCGCCGGAAGAGATCACCCGTCCCATAATAATGGTCGCAGGGGTCGGCGGCGCCGGGGGCAACGCCCTCAACCACATGGTCGACCTGGGCATCAACGACGTAACCTTCATGGCATGCAACACCGACGCGCAGGCGCTCGAGGACAGCAAGGCGTCGATCAAGGTGCAGCTGGGTTCCGGCCTCGGCGCGGGCAACATGCCCGAAAAAGGGAGCCAGGCCGCCAAAGAGAGTATCGACGACATAATCGGCGTACTGCGCAGCGAGGGCACCAAAATGCTCTTCATCACTGCCGGTATGGGAGGTGGAACCGGAACCGGAGCCTCTCCCATCATTGCGAAGGCGGCGCAGGAACTCGACATACTGACGGTAGCCATCGTCACAACTCCTTACACCGACGAAGGCCCCCTGCGCAACGGGCAGGCAAGGGCCGGTATCGAGGAGCTGAAACAGTACACCGACTCGCTGCTGGTACTGAGCAACGACAGCATAGAGGAACTTTACGGCGACCTGCCTTACGACGAGGGTTTCTGGAAAGCCGACGACGTTCTTGCAAATGCCGTCAAGGGTATTGCCGAAATTATCACGGGCCACGGCACGGTCAACGTCGACTTCGCCGACGTGAACACAGTGATGAGGGGCAGCGGACGGGCTTTCATGGGTTCCGCGAAAGCTGCCGGCGAAAACCGTGCTGCAGATGCCGTCGAGGCTTCTGTCACATCGCTGCTGCTGAACTACCGCGACATCACCGGGGCAAAGGACATACTTCTGAACATAAGCTACGGCAACAAGACTGTGACCGGGCGCGAAGCCGGTTACGTGCGCGGCTACCTGCAGCAAAAAACAGGCGGAACGGCCAACATCATATGGGGAACAGCCCATAAACCGCAACTGGGCGACGAACTGGAACTGACTATAGTCGCGACAGGATTCCCGGGATGTGCCGATGACGACGTTATATCCGTTCCGCCGCCCGTACGCAATCCGGGAATACATACCACGCCAAGGCCTGAATCCCCTTCTCCGCGACCTGTGGTACGACCCGGAGTCGAGCCTCCTGTACATACTCCGACGCATACGCCTTACATTCCCCCTTCCCAGCGGGCGACAACACCTCCTCCGGCCCCGCCGCAAAGCGGAGTCGTGCAGTGGAAAGGCAAAGACCGTTATGCAGACATCGACGCAATGGTTGCGACGCCGGCATGGGTAAGGCGCAAAGCATCGCTCACGAACCCATACGAAGGCCGTCCGGTCGGCAAAGCATCGCTGAAAGACAATGCGCCGGCAGAAAAAGAAGACACGCTGAAGCAGGCAGGCTCGCTGTTCGACATGGACGAATGATATAAGGTGGGTTTCGGATAAGATATTTACACTATACCGCTGTGCTTTATGTCATTATTACGAATTTTTCATCATAAACCCACGTTAGCGGCTTTTAAAAGCCGCATACTTAACGACTCCCCGTCTAACCCACGCCAAGCCGAGCGCCATCTAACTTGTCCGGATGCCCAAGGCGCAAAGGAGGAGGACTTTGTTAAATCCTTCCCTCGATGGGAGGACTTGGTCGCGGCTTCAGCCGCTCCTCAAAGGTTTTTCGTTTCGCTTGAGCGAAACTCACGTTAACATAAGAATTTTGGAGGTTTTAGGATATATGTTTGCAGAGCCGCAGGTGATCGGATTGATCGTGCTGCTCATTGTACTTATATTTTGTTCGGCCTTTGCCTCGGCCTCAGAAACCTCGCTTTTCTCTCTCAGGCCGGTCGACATCGATGAAATGGAGGAGAAAAAAGCAGGTTCGGCGGCAACGATAGAGAAATTGCTTTCCGACCGCGAATACACTCTCGCCACGATACTTATCCTCAACAACCTGGTTAACATCTGCATCGTAATCATATCGGCAGGAATTATAGACCGGACGACGGCATTCTCTTCCGAAGCGTGGGAATTCGCATTCACCTCTGTAATCGTAACGTTCATTCTGTTGTTGTTCGGCGAAATACTGCCAAAAGTCTACGCATCATATAACAACCGGGGATTCGCCCGCTTCTGCTCTCCAGTGATACTGGGATTTAAAACCGTACTGAAGCCGGTATCGTGGCTGTTGGTCAAAACCGGTTCGATGATAAAAGGCAAAAGCAAGGAAAATATATCCCTGGACCAACTTTCAGATGCGCTGGATGTCACGCAGGCCCAGTCAGACGAAGAAAAACAGATACTTGAGGGGATAGTCAATTTTGCCGGGCGCGACGTGGGACAGGTAATGAAACCGAGGCTCGACATGACCGCACTCAATGTAGAAGATTCGTTTGCACGGGTAAAGGATGTGATCGTTTCTTCGGGTTTCTCACGCATCCCGGTCTATGAGGAGAATATAGACCACATCGCAGGCATACTCTACATCAAGGACGTAGTGCCGTACATCGCCGAGGCAGACGATTTCAACTGGCAGAAACTTCTGCGCAAGGCATATTTCATTCCCGAACACAAAAAGATCGACGACCTGCTCGAAGAGTTCCAGGGCAACAAGGTACACGTGGCCATAGTGGTCGACGAATACGGTGCGACCCTTGGGCTGGTTTCCCTTGAGGACATACTGGAAGAGATCGTCGGAGAAATATCGGACGAATCGGACATCAACACGTCATATTACACACGCATCGGCGAGGGCGAATACATTTTTGAAGGGAAGACACACCTTGTGGATTTTGAACGTGTCCTGGGACTCGAAGAAGATACTTTTAAGGAGATCCGGGGCGAAGCCGAAACGCTCGCGGGACTGATGCTCGAAATGAAACGCAGTTTCCTGGATAAAGGCGAGAGCGTCGAATGCTGCGGCATACGCCTCACGGTGGTTTCGCTCGACGGCCGCCGCATCGAAAAGATCAAGGTAAAAGTCGGGACCAAGATATCGAATGTGCAATAAATTTCCTTGTTTTCAGTCTGCCAAAAATGAGCATCGGGCCGTGGCTTGAGATAAATCCTGTTCCGGACGACCCGGAAACATTCCGCCGATCGGTTACAGCCGGGGAGTGGGAAACCGCCGCAACCATGAATTCCATCCGGAGGCGTGCCGAATGGCTTGCATGGAGGGCTGCCGCAAGGAAACGCCTTGGCCACGGTATTTCCATAACATATGACGCCAACGGCGCGCCGGAGCTGGAGGAAGGACTGGGGTATCTGAGCGTATCCCACACAAAAGGCTGGTCGGCTGTAGTATGGTCGCCGGAAAGATGCGCGGTGGACGTCGAACTCGTTTCAAGGGATGTTTCACCTGCATCAACACGGTTTATTTCCGACGAAGAAAGCGGACTTGCCGATGCCGGAAGCCAGCTTTTCGCAATCTCGGTATGGTGTGCTAAAGAGGCGCTTTACAAATATGCCGGGATACCCGGACTAGATCTGCTTGCCGACATCCGCATCACTTCATCGGACATAGCTTCGGGCCGCATGACCGGAACGGTCAAAGACAGCGAGCCTCTGGAAATCCAACTGTTATTCCGCAAGGAGCTTGTTATAGCAATCATTTCATAAGATTCTTACCCCCACAAATCTTTGTCAGAAGTGGCCATGCAAGGCTCGCGAAGAAAATGGAGCCGCAGCATACTGTACGTATGTGAGGATTTCGTCTTCGAGCATAGCGCAGCGTATGTCCGCTTATCACGAAGATTTACGGAACTGACGGATCTGTAACCACAGCAGGACGCCTGCCAACAGAGAGGCCACCCCATCCGATATAGGAAAACTCATCCACACGCCCATGCTTCCGTAGCGCGGCGGCAAAAGTATCAGAAGCGGGATAAGGAACAGTAGTTGGCGTGTCAACGAAAGAAAAATAGCTTTCGGCGCCTTGCCTATGTACTGGAAAAAATTGGCGGTCACTATCTGGAAACCCACTATCGGGAAGATGCACATCACGACCCTCATCCCCTCGGCCGCAGCCTGGATCAGGCGACTGGCATCTTCGGTGGTCTCGCCCACAAACAGCATGGCGATCTGGTGGGGCATGGTCATTCCGAGTATGAAACCGACCGTCATTACGCACACGGCGCACAGAACCGTCATCCGCAACGCCTTCACCACCCTGTCGTAATTACCCGCCCCGTAGTTGAAGCCGACGATAGGCTGCATCCCCTGGTTGAATCCCGCACAAAGCATGATGAAGAGCAGTACAACGCGGTTGATTATGCCGTAGGCCCCAATATAGAGATCGCCGCCTGTCTTTATGAGCGCCTGGTTGGCGAATACCACCACGACACTGGCGCAAAGATGCAGCAGGAAAGGCGCGATGCCGATGGATAGTATACCTCCGACTATGCGGCGGCGCAGGCGGAATATGCCGCGACGGTAATGAAGGAAACTTTCGGGAGAAAGAAAATGTACCGCCTGCAGTCCGAGGGCAGCGACCTGCGCAAGTACCGTGGCGAAAGCCGAACCGCGCACACCCCATCCGAAACCGAATATGAAGAGGGCGTTCAGCGCACATGTCAGACCTATTGCCGTCAGCATTATCCACATCGATTTGCGCGGATAGCCAGATGCGCGCATCACCTCGTTCTGGCCCATGAAGAGGTGCGTAACGACACTCCCGGCAAGTATTATCTGCATGAAATCGCGCGCATACGGAAGCGTAGCGCTACCTGCGCCGAAAAGTACCAGCAGGTCATCGAGGAAAAGCAGCGAAACAACGGCTATGCAAAGGCCGATAATGGCATTGAGCAGCACCAGATTACCAAGTATCCGGAATGTCCGCTCGCGCTTACCTTCTCCCAGATTTATCGAGATCATAGCGGCCGAACCTATACCCACCATCGAACCCAGCGCCGCAGAAATGTTCATCAGGGGCATGGCTATGGCGAGTCCCGAAAGCGCCATTGGGCCCACGCCGTGACCTATGAATATGCTGTCGATAATGTTGTAGAGCGACGCCGACGCCATTGCGATAATAGCCGGAAGGGCATACCTCGCAAGCAGCGTCGATATCTTCTCCGTACCCAGATCGTGTGTCGTGACAACCATAAAATCTTCATGAAAACCGGACGGCAAAGGTATCAAAAAAACGGGCCGGAATGTACCGGCCGCACTTTTTTATTTCCCGATAACATTAGCAATCTTATAATTCGTCGAGGCAGCCTTTTATGATTCGGCAACTTTCGGCGATCTCGTCCCACGTTATGGTGAGCGGCGGGGAGATGCGAAAGGCCGTGTCGCAGAAAAGGAACCAGTCGCTCAGGATGCCGCGTTCCTTGAAAAGCTCCATCATGCGGTACATCTTGCCCGGTTCGCCCAACTCTACCGCCATCAGAAGTCCGCTGCGGCGTATCTCCGCAACCTGCGGATGCGAAACCAGCTCACGTTCGTAAACAGCCCCTTTCTCCTCGACATCGGCAAGCAGGTCGTTTTCGAGAATATATTCGAGCGACGTGAGGCCCGCCGCACAGCAGACCGGATGCCCGCCGAAAGTAGTGATATGCCCAAGCACAGGATCATGGGTAAGCGTATTCATGATCATGCGAGACGCCACGAATGCCCCTAATGGCATCCCGCCCCCGAAAGCCTTGGCAAGGCACAGTATGTCCGGTTGGACGCCGTATTTCTGGAAGGCGAACAATTCTCCGGTGCGCCCCATGCCGGTCTGTATCTCATCGAAAATGAGCAGAGCGCCCACTTTGTCGCATCTTTCACGCAGAGCATACAGAAAACCGGGTTCGGGCAGGCGGATTCCGGCTTCTCCCTGCACCGGTTCGACCAGCACGCAGGCGGTGTGGCGCGTAATACGGTCAAGTTCTCCCAAATCATTGTACGTCAAATATCCGACGTCGGGCAGCAGCGGTACGAAAGCCTCTTTCCACTCGTCGCCTTCGGGACTCGACATCATGCTCAGCGAACCGTGGGTCGAGCCGTGGTATGCGTTGCGGAACGAGAGCATTTCCCAGCGTCCCGTCGCACGCTTTGCGAGCTTTAGCGCCCCCTCAACAGCCTCGGCTCCCGAATTGACAAAATAAACCGACTGCAAACGCTCAGACAGCCGGGACGCAAGCAGCGAAGCATACTGCACCTGCGGCGTTTCGACCATTTCACCGTAGACCATCACATGCATATATCGCGCAGCCTGCTCCTGCACTGCACGTACTACCGCAGGATTGCCATGCCCGACATTGCTGACCGACACGCCGGAAATGAGGTCGAAATAGCGTTTGCCTTCGGGCGTGTAGAAGAACACCCCTTCGGCCCTTTCGACCTCGATCATCAGCGGCGAGGGCGACGTCTGCCCCACATGTTCCAGAAATTGCTGCCTCAAAGTTTTCATACCTAGTCTATTTTAACACGGCCGTGAGGATTCCCACTTTTCAAAAATCGCAAGCGCAGGCTAAAAAGGAATTCAGCCATGTGCGATAGCTCCGCCTTAGCTCAAGGCTGTACCATTTTAGGCAAGCCGGAGTAGATTTTCGGAAGGTGGGTGCCTTTTTGCTACTTTTTGAGCAAGCAAAAAGCAGTTAAAAAGCTCTAATATACTGTATATTCATCACATACGTTCGGGATGACATTTATTCGAGATCGAATCTCTTATTTAAAATCCGCACAGAATCCCTTACCGAGTACATCATCCAGCGGAACAACAGTTCGGCACGTTCGGTGTCCGTCAGACGCCAATCTATATCCGACGCCCCGCGGATGCGTTCCGTTAGAGCGCGGACAAGTATCGCCGCAGAAACCGAAACGTTGAGGCTTTCGACGAATCCGTACATGGGGATGCGCACGAAATCGTCCGCCGCTGCCATCACCTCATCGGAAATACCCGCATGTTCTGTGCCGAAAACCAAGGCGAATGGCCCCGCCGCAACGTCGAAACTTTCGGGCGTGCAGTCCCCCTTGTGCGGCATGGTAGCGACAATGCGATAGCCAGACTCTTTCAACGCCGACATCGCCGCGACGGTTGACGGATGTCGACGGATATCCACCCACTTGTCCGTTCCGCGCGCGATATTGACGTCGGGTTTGAACCGGCAGGACTCTTCGATAGTGTGGATATCCTGCAGTCCAAAGGCCTCGCAGCTGCGTATCAGCGCGCTGGCGTTCTGAGGATGGAACGTGTTCTCCATACAAACGGTGATGTAGCGCGTGCGGTCGGCGAGCACCCGCTCGAGCGTCGCGGCACGTTCCTCCAGCATAAAGCCGCGCAGATATTCAACCCGCTCGGCGTACCACCATGCAGACCTCCCTGACTGCGCAAGAATCCATTTACTTTCGGTACTTTTCATCGTCTTCCAGCATCTTCAGGTAGCTTATATAGCGGTCTTCGGATATCGCCCCCCTCTCGACAGCCGCGATAACGGCACATCCGGGTTCGTGCATATGGGTACAGTTATAATACTGGCAATCGCCGGCGGCGCGCATCAGGTCCGGAAAATAGTGGTAAAGCTCTTCGTGCCCGATGTCTATCAGCCCGAAACCCTTGATGCCTGGGGTGTCGATGATGCAGCCGCCGAAAGATAGGGGGTACATCTGCGAAAAGGTGGTCGTGTGCATCCCCTTTCCGTGGGCCTTCGAAACTTCGCCTATGCGTATGTCGAGTCCAGGTTCGACGGCTTTTATGAGCGTCGATTTCCCCACTCCGGAGTTTCCTGAAACGAGCGTCGTCCGTCCGCGCAAATACTCACGGAATTCGTCGACGCCCTCTCCGAGTCCGGCAGCGGCCTGCATTACGTGATATCCAGCCTGTTCGTACACGGAAATGAAGTGTTCCGCGGCCTCAGGCTGCTGCATCGCCAGATCCATTTTATTGAGAAGGATGGCGGCTGGTATTTCGTAGGCTTCGCAGGTGACCAGAAAACGGTCGATGAACTCCATGCTCGTTTCTGGAGAAAAAAGCGAGGCCACTACCACGGCCTGGTCTATGTTGGCGGCTATGATATGCGACTCTTTCGACAGGTTCGACGAGCGGCGGATGATGTAGTTGCGGCGCGGCAGTATCTCCTCGATCCATACCTCGCCGCCATCCGACGTAGTGCATTCGACGCAATCGCCGACTACGACGGGATTGGTCGAACGCGAACCGCCCAGACGCAGGCGCCCTCGAATACGGGCCTTGACCACCTCTCCATCTGCACACAGAGTACCTGCGGCAGAGTTCCCATCCCTGTAAGGAGTGCCGCTAAGCGGCGGGGTGGTTGTTATCCGGCCATCGTCAGCCCGCACTTCGTACCAACTCCCTGTGCTGCGCACCACCGTCGCGGTGAACTTACCATCCATTATTTCCAAAAATATTATCCTTCAACAGGTCTATATACGGAAAAACGAAATCCGTCGTTTTCATGGCTGTACGGAACATGACCGAATTCTGCGCAACCTCTTTTTTCAGCACTTTGCCTTTCGGATCTATGGCGCAGATGATCATCAGCACTATGCCTGCGAAGAGCAGCATCTTGAACATTGAAAAAAGCACACCAAGTATGTTGTCGAAAACGCCCAAACCGGCAATACGGAACAGTCCCCGGGTCAATTTACCTGTCAACACTACCGCCGCAATTACCACTACCAGCACTATGACGAACCCCGCGACGGCAGCCGTCAGTCCTTTCATGCCCAATCCCATACCTATCGCCGCACCGAACTTCCAGGCCAGGAATATCCCTAGTGCGAACGCCGCAAGTCCCAGTACCTGGGTTATCACTCCCTGCCGCCATCCTTCCCATACGGCGTATATCAAAAGCAGTATTATTACAATATCGAGCCAGTTCATTCGTTCTAAAAATCAGAGCCGGGCAGACAATGCTCCGGTTGGTGTGGTTTTTGCAATCTGTTTTGTGGTTATTATCCTACGAAAATACGAATGTTTTTCGTATTTTCTTAACTTTGTGTATCGATTGGGTGAGAGATGAAGCGCTATTTATATATACTTATGGCATTTATGCTGATTGCCGGGACAGTCTCGGCACGCAGTACCTATAATATAAATGCCCGTTGGACATTTTTCACAGGCAATGACACTGACACCGGCGCTTCGTCGGTCATTTATCTGCCGCACACATGGAACAGCGATGCCGTAGCGGCCTCCGGCGGATATTACCGCGGCGTGGGTAATTACATGAAAGATGTCGATATTCCCTATTCGTGGCACGGCAAGCGTATTTTTCTGCGCATCGGCGGTGCAGCGACGGTCACCGACATTATCATCAACGGCCGCCATGTGGCCGACCACTATGGCGGTAACTCCGCCTTCACCGTAGAACTGACCGACAGGCTGAAATACGGGCAGGCAAACAAGTTCTGGATCATAGTGAACAACTCACCACGGCTCGACGTGCTTCCCACAGCGGGAGAGGAGAACGTCTACGGAGGTATCTTCCGCAATGTGGAACTCATAGTATGCGAACCGCTCTCGGTCTCCCCTGCTTCGGCAGGAGGCGACGGAGTGTGGATAACCACTACGAAGCTCTCTGCAGAAACGGCCGAAGGTAACGTCAGGCTCAACTTGCTGGACATGGAAAGCGTACCGGAGAACGTGCGCGCACGCATACGGTTCTTCGACAGGCAGGAACGGCTGGTATCGCAGAACAGCGTAGCCATAGTGGACCTGGCTCCAGGAAATACCGAAGTAACGCTTCCTTTCACAGTATCGAAACCAAAGCTGTGGCAGGGCATGGAAGATCCGTACCTTTACGATGTCGAAGTTACCATAACTACGGGCGACGACCGCATAACCGATTCGCTGACGATCGGCACCGGATTCAGGACTTTCGGAGTGGACAAACAAAATAATTTCCTGCTGAACGGAAAACCATATAAACTCCGCGGGGTCATCCTCAACCGCAACCGCATGATGGTGGGAACGGCTATGACGCCTTTCCAGATCGAGGAGGACGTGAATATTATCCGCGAAATGGGCGCCAATGCGGTGCGTGTGGCCGGAGGGCAGCACAGCGACTATTTTTACACCCTGTGCAACGAGGCTGGTATCATTGTGTGGAACGACGCGCCTCTCACGGGAGTTGTCTACCCTACCGACAGGGATTTCACCGACACGCCGCAGTTCCGTGCCAACGGGACACAGCAACTGCGCGAAATGATATCGCAGCTGTATAACAACGCCTCTATCGCCATGTGGGGCATATTTTCCGACGTTTCAACGCGCGGCGACGATCCGGTACCATATGTACGCGAACTCAACAAGCTGGCCCACACTCTCGATCCTACGAGACTGACTGTCGCGAGCAGCGTACAGGACGGCGACATAAATTTCGTGACCGACCTGGTTGTTTTCAACCAGTCGTTCGGTTGGCTGACCGGTATGCCGGACGGCATCGTACTGTGGATGGAGCAGTTGCGGCGCAACTTTCCGCAACTTCCGGCAGGCCTCAGCTATTCGGCAGGAGCGTCGATATTGCACCAATCCGAAAAACTCGAAAAAACAGTCGTTCTGAGCAACCACCATCCGGAGAACTGGCAAACCCACTTCCACGAACAGTATATGAAATATGCCGTCGGCGCACCGCAGTTCTGGGGAGTATTCGTCGGTAATATGTTCGATTTCGGTGCGGCACGCCGTACATGGGGGGATGGCAAAGGCACTAATGACCACGGTCTGGTGACCTTTGACCGCAAGGATCGCAAAGACGCATATTATCTATACAAAGCTAATTGGAACACCGCCGAGCCGTTCGTCTACATCACAAACAAACGCCTCGACACACGCACAAACCGCAGCCAGACCATAAAAGTTTATTCGAACCAACAGGAAGTCGAGCTTTTCATCGGCAACCGCTCGGCAGGCAAGCGCACCGGCGAATGCGGCATATTTACGTGGGAGAACGTGGAGTTGAAAGGTGGCGTAAACCGTCTCGAAGCATGTTCGGAACTGGCCACGGACCGTGCGTCAATCAACGTGGACACGAGCAGTTCAGGAGCATCCGGCGCGCAGAGCAGCCAGACTCGCAGAATAGCAGGTCAATAACAGAAAGGCCGGATACGAAACCGGTCCGGTCGGAAAACACCTGGGTATATTTAAGTTGCTGAACCTGCCGCGAAAACAAGTTCATCTCTTGCGGAAGGGAGCCGGCAAGGCGTGGTAGTTGACCACCTCCCGTGGAGGGATGCCAGCAGGACGGAATGGTTGTTTGGCGGTCGCGCCGCAATGCCTTTTTGCCCCTCATGTCCAAATCGCCAGGAGCGGCGGCGACATAATCTTCGGATATTTTCACGGCGACGTCAGCCTCGAGGATGCCGGTCAGAATATTTAACAGTCCGAGGTTGAGGTCGGCCAAATAATCGAATCTTTTTTCGTAGATCGGCGCGAAACGATCTTCATAATGATCGAAAAACGGGGAGTTGCGGTAGGCCGAGACAATCGACACCCAGTGCTGATGCTGCCACCGTTTCGAGTTGTCGATACGGACGTCTTTTACCGCGATCTTCGCCCCGTAGCCGTGTACTGGCACCGTCAGCGCCGCAACGCCCGTAGACGTAAGTATCTCGCAGCGGTTGCGCGCTGTCTGCTTAACCCAATGCTCTCCGATGTCGATAATGCAATCTCCGTTTAACAGATGCGTGAACCATTCGGTACCGCCCAGATATGCCAGGGGAAGAATTATCATTTTTCACGCCAATTTCCATCGGTTTTCAAAAGGTCGACGAGAGCATCCAGAGCTTCAGATTGCGGGATGTCGCGGCGAACGACTTCGCGGCCGCGGTAAAGGGTTATCTTTCCCGGTCCCGCGCCGACGTAGCCGTAATCGGCGTCAGCCATCTCCCCGGGGCCGTTCACAATGCACCCCATCACCCCTATTTTCAGCCCGGCGAGGTGGGCCGTGGCGGCTTTTATGCGTTCGAGCGTCGGGGCGAGGTCGTAGAGGGTGCGCCCGCAACCGGGACAGGCTATGAACTCTGCACGGCTCATCCGAAGGCGGCAGGCCTGCAGGATCGAGAGCGATATTTCGTCTATGGTTTTTTGCGGAACGCCCGGACATTCGATCCAAACTCCGTCGGCAAGGCCGTCGAGCAACGGCAGCGAGAAATCGGCGGCAGCCCTGAAGGCAAGAGTCTCCGGCAGGGTCTCAGTATATTTCCTATGAAGTATCACCGGCCGGCGGTCTCCCCGGGCCATCATGTTCAGCACGGCAGAACGCCATTCCGCAGGTGAATTACAACCACCTTCAAGGATCACCATGCCGCAACCCAGTTGCGCCAGTTCCTGATATGAAAGTTCGCCGTGGATGACGGGCCGGTTGCCGCCCCCCACCCTGCCGATCGCCAACGAACGGCGCGGCGAATATTCGAAAGGTTCATAGAGGGTTTCGCCTGCAACGGCCGGAACCGGCGGACATTGCCCGCGACCGGCGAAATGATCGACCAATGCCAGTGCGACGGGTATTTCGTTTTCGGGCGGTTCGGTCAGCGATACCCGTATGGTGTCGCCGAGTCCGTCGGCGAGCAGTGCGCCTATCCCCGCCGCCGATTTTATGCGTCCTTCGAGTCCGTTCCCCGCCTCGGTGACGCCCAGGTGCAGCGGGAAGCGCATATCCTCAGCATCCATAGCCGCCGTAAGCATCCGGTAGGCATGCATCATGACGCGCACATTACTCGACTTCATCGACACCACGACCTGGTCGAAATCCCTTTCGCGGCAGATGCGCAGGAACTCCATCGCAGACTCAACCATCCCGCACGGGGTGTCGCCCCACTGCTCGACGATGCGCGGAGCCAGCGAGCCGTGGTTGACGCCTATGCGGACTGCCGTTCCGGTATCTTTACATTTATCTATGAGTTTTGCGAATTCACCGCCTTTGTCGTGGTAATTGCCTGGATTGATGCGAACTTTATCGACCACTCCTGCAAGTGCGAGGGCTACCGCGGGTTGGAAATGTACATCGGCCACAAGAGCCATATCGGGGTACAGTCCGCGAACTCGCGCGACGATGCTCAGCATCGTTTCAGCCTCGCGCATACCCTGCGTCGTCAGCCGGACGATGCGGCATCCGGCATCGTGCAGGCGGCCTATCTGGGCCACCGACGCCTCAATGTCGTTGGTATCAGTGTCGGTCATGGACTGCACGGCGACGGGATTTCCGGCCCCGATCCTCACCGGACCGATGCGGACCTCAGCAGTTTTCCGCCGCGAATATTTTATCAATGACTCTACAAATCCTGCCATATCAATCGCAAAGGTAAAAAAAGAAGCGATTTTATTTACACTGTAGTTCCCCCCGTCGCCGAAAGTCGGCGGAAAACTCAACATACCGCGACGGTTTCGGCTCGCTCGGAATGACATTCAGACACAGTTTCAGACTGTGCTGATTCCCCACTTTTCAAAAAGCGTGAAGCGTAGACGAAGACTAAAACGGAAATCCCCATGTGCGATAGCTCCGCGTTAGCTCAAGGGGAACCGTTTTAGGCGAAGCGGAGTAGATTTTTGGAAGGTGGGCAGGTTTTTGCTACTTTTTGCCTGTCAAAAAGTAGATAAATAATAATTATCTTTGTATTTAGTGAGCAGTTATCTCGACAACGACATAAAGTACCTCGCGGGGGTGGGCGAACAGCGGGCAGCGCTGCTGGGGAAGGAACTGGGCATCCGCACGCTCGGCGACCTGCTATATTATTTCCCTTTCCGCTACATCGACCGTACGAAGGTTTACCGCATAGCCGACGTCACAGAGGATAACGACGACACTTTCGTGCAGATAAAGGCGCGAATCCTGTCGAAACAGATGATCGGCCCGCCGCGAAAACAACGTCTGTCGGTCGTGGTAAGCGACGTTTCGGGGACCACCGAACTCGTGTGGTTCCGCGGTGTGAAGTGGATCGAGAAGCGGCTGGAAGCCGGACGCGAGTATCTTATTTTCGGCCGGCCCAACTTCTTCCACGGACAGTTCAACATGGTGCATCCCGAGGTCGAGCCGCTCAACGCGCCCGACCACCGCCCCACCGGATCGATGCAGGGAGTCTACAGCGCGACCGAAAAGCTGACCAACATCGGCCTCGGCACAAAAGGCATATATAATCTTATGTGCAGCCTGTGGCCACTCGCCGAAAAAAGCATCGTCGAAACGCTGCCCGTGGAGATTCTGAAACAACAAGAACTGATGCCCCTGCGCGACGCCCTTTTCAACATACATTTTCCGCAAAGCCCTGCGCTGCTGAAGGCCGCCGAGTACCGCCTGAAGTTCGATGAGCTGTTCGGCATACAATTGGAGATCATGTCGAAACGGAGCGTGCGGATGATGCGCGCCGACGGTTTCGTCTTCTCGCGGGTGGGCGGTTATTTCAACGATTTTTGGGAACACAAACTGCCTTTCCCGCTGACCGGGGCACAGAAAAGGGTGATAAAGGAGATACGCGCCGACACGGTTAGCGGCTGCCAGATGAATCGCCTGTTGCAGGGCGACGTCGGGAGCGGAAAGACGCTCGTGGCGCTGGTGTCGATGCTTCTGGCTGCCGATAACGGTTTCCAATCGTGCATGATGGCACCCACTGAAATACTTGCCCGGCAGCACCTTGCGTCAATCTCACGCATGACGGAAGGCCTCGGCATCAAAATCGCAATCCTGACCGGCGCATCGAAAGCCGCCGAACGCCGCGAAGCCCTCGAAGGCATTGCGTCGGGGGAAATCCAGATACTTTTAGGCACACACGCCCTGATCGAGGACCGCGTGCAGTTCGCGAATCTGGGCCTCGTCATCATCGACGAACAGCACCGATTCGGCGTCGAGCAGAGGGCGCGCCTGTGGACAAAGAACCAACAGCCTCCGCATATCCTCGTGATGACCGCCACGCCAATTCCGCGCACACTTGCCATGACGCTCTACGGCGACCTTGAAGTTTCTGTGATCGACGAACTTCCGCCGGGACGGCAGCCGATAAAGACCATGCATCGCACCGATGCCGAGCGGCTTGCGCTGTGGGGTTTCATGAAGCGGGAAATTGCCAAGGGACGGCAGGTCTATGTGGTCTATCCGCTCATCAAGGAGTCGGAAAAAATGGACTACAAAGACCTGTACGACGGTTTTGAGAGCATCAGCCGCGATTTTCCGCGGCCCGCATATCAGGTCATAGCCGTCCACGGCAAGATGAAGGCCGAAGACAAGCAGTCGGCGATGAAGGAGTTCAAGGAGGGCACGGCGCAGATAATGGTCGCCACATCGGTCATCGAAGTCGGTGTGGACGTGCCGAACGCCACGGTGATGGTGATAGAGAGCGCCGAGCGTTTCGGGCTTTCGCAGCTCCACCAGCTTCGCGGGCGTGTGGGGCGCGGCGGCGAACAGTCATACTGCGTGCTGATGAGCGGGCTGAAACTTTCGAAAGATGCACGCCAACGTCTGGAGGCAATGGTGCGTACCGGCGACGGCTTCGAACTGGCCGAACTCGACATGAAACTTCGCGGATCCGGCGACATCTCAGGCACGCAGCAGAGCGGTCTGGCATTCGACCTGCGGATCGCGAACCTCGGCCGCGACCAGCAGATAATCGAACTGACGAGGAGAGTAGCGGGGATGGTCCTGGACTCCGACCCAACGCTCTCCAAACCGGAAAACGCTCTGCTCGCCGTGCTGAAGGAGCGCTACGTCACTAAAAGCCACGAAGATTTCAGCATGATATCATAATTAAAACCAGGTTTCTCCGTTAATTGGGTATAAAACGACTTTTTTGTACGACATGAAAAGACTTCTCATATTGATAATTATGACATTTCCGCTGGCGGTGACGGCCCAGAACGCCGCTCAGGCGGCATTCGGGAACGGCGAGGAACTTTCGTACGCCGTTTCTTACCGCGCAAAACTGATCCCCAGCATCAACGTCATGCGCGTGACACTTCGCACCGTAAGCGAAGACATAGGTGGAAAACCGCACTACCACATTGTCGGCAACGGAAAAACCACCAACTTCGTGAAAGGTTTCTTCAGCATCAACGACACCTACCATTCGTGGCTCGACTCAGCCACCATGCTGCCCACTAGGATGACCAACGATATTTTGGAAGACGACTACCGCTCTAAAGCGACATATACCTACGACTGGAACACAAAGACTGTCAACACCGTGCGCCGGAAGGACAAATGGAACGCCGACAGATACGCCTCGTTCCCCCTGACACCGGACAGCGGCGACGCGTTGGCGCTCTTTTACCGGCTGCGCCAAATCGACGTCGGCAAACTCACACCGGGCAAGGCCTACAGGCTCGATCTCGTGTTGAATGAATCCATCAAACCGATATTTTACAAGTTCGTGGGCCGCGAAGAGATAAAGGTGCGCAAAATAGGTAATTTCCGTGCGCTGAAATTCACCTGCACCATGGCCACCTCGGACGGTTCGACCTACGAAGAGGGGATGGAATTCACAGTATGGATATCGGACGACATGAATAAAATACCATTGATGATCGACAGCCCTATCCGCGTCGGCAGCGTGCGCGTCACTCTGACCGACGGATGGAAAGTTATGCATCCGCTCACCAGCCAGATAAAGTAATTATGAATTATTGATTTAGGAATACTTCGCATGTATATGATCTTTTATAAAATTGCGACGAAACCTTACCGCAATCCGTAATTCATAACTCATAATTCATAATCTGTAACTCATTTTCACTACCTTTGCCAAAACGTTTGTCGATTATGCGCAGGACACTATATCTGCTGGCGGCTGCCGTGGCGGTCTCATGGACGGCCGCGGCCCAGACCATAGCAACCAAAGACCATTATACCACCGGAAAACAGCTATACGATTCGGGCCGGTGGAGTGCGGCGCAGTATGAATTTGAAGCCGCCGCCAACGGGCTGGGAACGGATGATCTACCGATGCGGATAGAGATCGAAACGCTGGCGGCCTTCTGCGCGGCCAAACTGCATCAGCCGGATGCCGGAGACAGGCTTTGGACGCTGTTGGAAACCTACCCGTCGTCGCCATACACCAACGAGGTTAGGTTCCGTGCCGGCATCTACGAATACGACACCGGATGGTACGCCGACGCTCTGGTACTGCTCTCGGCGGTAAATCCGCGCCAACTTTCCAGGAGCGATGTCAATGAATACACTTTCAAAACAGGCCACTCTTACTTCGAAACCGGAGACTACGAAAACGCGCAGCGCGAACTCGGGAAAGTTACGTCCGACACCGTTTATGGCCCCCATGCCGAGTATTACCTAGCATACATGGACTACGACCGCGGCGACTATGCCAAAGCCAAACAGGGTTTCTACAACCTGTCGGCGCATCCGTCATATGAAAAACTCATTCCATATTACCTGCTGCAGATAGAATTCATAGAGGGTAACTACAACTACGTTATCGAGCACGGCGAAGGCCTGATACCCCATACCGCCATGCCGCGCAAGGCGGAACTGGCAAAAATGATCGCGCAGTCGTGGTTCTACCTCGACGGGTTCAAAAAGGCGTTGGCTTACATGAATATGTATCAGGAACTCGGAGGCGGGATGGGCCGCGAGGAGAATTACCTGGTCGGATATTCATATTACCGCGAAACTCTGTACCGTGACGCCGCAGAATACCTTGCCAAAGCCGCCGGAGCCGACGACCGGCTCTCGCAAAACGCTTCGTACCACCTGGCTGACGCTTACCTGCGCCTGGGAGACAAGCAGCATGCGATGCAGTCGTTCTCGATAGCTTCGGCGCCGGGTTACGACGACAAGATCGCCGAAGATGCGCTGTTCAACTACGGCAAACTGCAGTACGAGTTGGGCGGAGGGATTTTCAACGAGGCGATAAACGTACTTAACCGCTACCTGACCCTGTATCCAAACTCTGCGCGCGTGCATCAGGTACGTGAATATCTCATCGCCGCGTACTACAACTCGCAAAATTATGAGGCGGCATACAACGCCATAATGCAGTACCCTGATCCCGACAACAACATAAAGGCCGCGCTGCAGAAAATCACATATTTCCGGGCACTGCAGATGTGGAACGAAGGCAATACCGGCGAAGCGGAACGTCTGCTGAACATGTCGTCGAAATACCGCTACAACACAAAATACACCGCCCTGACATCATTCTGGCAGGGTGAAATATCCTACTCGCAGAAAGAATACATAGACGCTATTCCTAAATATGAGGAATACCTGAAACTGTCGCCGACCTCGGAGCCGGAAAACCTCATGGCGCGCTACAATCTGGGGTATGCCAACTTCAATCTGAGCCAATGGAGCAATGCATTGGGCTGGTTCGACGATTTCCTGAGCCGTTACATCAGCAAGGATGCATACCGCGCAGACGCGTTCAACAGACAAGGAGACATACACCACGCTCAGAGGGAATATTGGAAAGCCATCGAAAGCTACGACCAGGCAGCGGCAATCGGTACGAACGACCGCTACTACTCGGCCTACCAGCGTGCGCTGATGCTTGGTCTGGTGGACCGCTCCGACCGAAAGATCGAAAGTCTGCAAGCCATTATCCGCAAGGCGGAAGGACCATATGTCGAAGATGCCACCTATGAACTGGGACGCACATACATCTCGAAAGACCGTTATACCGACGGTGCGAACACTCTGACCGCATTCATCTCGAAGTACCCGCACTCGGATTATTATCTGCCCGCACTGTCGAATCTGGGCCTTGCCTACCTCAACATGGGCGACAGAGAGCAGTCGATGAAATACTACAAGATGATAGTAGACCACGCCCCCCGTTCGCGCGAAGCGCAGGACGCGATGGCCGGCATCCGCGGACTGTATGTCGACTCTAACAATGTGAACGCATACTTCGACTACGCCAAAAAAGCAGGGGTTACGACCGATATAGGCGAAGTACATCGCGACTCGCTCTCATTCGTCGCCGCCGAAAAAATATATCTCTCGGGAGACAGCCACCAGTCTGTCTCGGCCCTCGATGCCTACATCCGCAACAATGCCGAAGGGCGCTATGTTCCGCAGGCACTCTACCATCTGGCCGATGCGCAGGCTCAGAACGGCGACCGGAATGCTGCCATAGCGAGCCTCAACCAACTCTCTATGCTCAAATACAACGACTATACGGTGCGAGGACTGCAAAAACTTGCCGACCTGAACTTCAAGGACGAACGCTACGCCGATGCCGCCGACGCATACCGCCGTCTGTCGAAAGCGACAACCGAACCTGGCATCGTAAGCAAAGCACTGGAAGGTTATGTATCATCGGTGATCGCCACAAAGGATAATGTCATGATAACCGCCATGGCCGATGAAGTCGCGGCGCAGCAGGGTGTCCCCGCCAAAAGCCTGAGACAGGCCCGGTTCGCCAAGGCTAATATATTGCTCGCCGACGGCAAAACGACGGAAGCCGGCGATATTTACCTCTCTCTGGCCGACGATATGAAAACTCCGGAAGGAGCGGAATCGGCATTCCGCGTCATCGAGAACCTGTACGGCGAGGGTTACTACCGCAAAGCCGAAGAAGCCATTTTCGCGCTGTCGGACTCGAACACACCTTACAGCTACTGGCTCGGAGAGGCGTTCCTGATACTGGGCGATATTTACGTCAAAGAGGGCGATATGTTCCAGGCAAGAGCCACATACCAGAGCATAGTGGACGGTTATTCGCCTGATGACGACGGAATCGTGGCTGCGGCGCGCGAACGGATTGCCAACTTGAAATAGCAGGAGGATTATGAAAAGATACATATTTATTATATCGGCATTATTCGCAGTTGGAACTGCTGCGGCACAGGACGACATATCGAAACACCTGGAAGTAACCAAAGCCTATACCCCTAAAGTGGGACAGGCCGCGAAACTCGCCGTCGAACCGCGCATGGTCGATACGGTACAGCTGAGGCCCCGGATCGAATACTCCATCACCCCGACCGCATGGCGAACCGCCTTTTCGTCGGACAAATACTCTCCGGCAATAATGAGCGTGGTGCCGTTCGAGAAGAACCGCCCGCTGTATGTGCGTCTCGGCGCCGGCTATCCCCTGCAAAGCACCGCAGACCTCTATTTCAACCCCTATGTAGGCAACAACAGCACGTTCGGCATGTTTTTCAATCACCGAGGCTCCTTCTCGAAGATAGAGAATGAGCTTGGCGTCAAACCGAAATCCGCAGAGATGCTCAACACATTCGGACTTTACGGAAGCCGCAGCTACAGCCGCTATAAACTCGAAGGCAGCCTGGGGTACGATAACCGCATGTACAGTCCTTACGGGGTGATCCCGTATCAAGTTCCGGGTACAGATCCCTCGAACGTGGCGAGCAGTTTCACCGGCAACAACTCTTTCAATCTGGGCAGGATCGGCGGCAATATCAGTTTCGGAGATACGTTCACCGACCTCAGCCGTCTGAATTTCAATATCGGATTGGATATGGGCGCGGCGCACCTGCGGTCGGATTTCTACCAGATGGATATAGACGCACATGCCATGATAGCGAAGATGTTTACCGCTGTGCATGGCTTCGAAATGGGGCTATATGAACGTGGAACCATCAACCTGGACGGCTCTTATCCTGGTAACAGCACTTCGTTCTCGCTATGCCCGGCCTACCTCCTCGCGCTCAATAAATTCAAACTGAAAGCAGGCGTCGACCTGCACTATATCCACGACGAACTCGCCACGGAAAACCATTTCGTGGCCGCGCCGAAGCTGGAAGCCTTAGCCGACATAGCCAAAGGATATTTCACGCCATATCTGACGCTCGGTTCGGAACTTCTGGACGGCAGCTACGAAGCCCTCTCGCGGCGCAATCCCTACAACGATCCTAACTCACTGTTTTCATCGCTCACGGGATGGACTTACGACCTGCGCCTGGGATTCTCAGGAAACGTGAACAGTATCTTTTCGTACAGGGTGTACGGCGGCATATCGTGGCTGAAAAGCTTCACCGCATTCATGGGTTACCAAGAGGTTTCTCAAACTGCGTCCGGGGCGACTCAGGAACTTACATACTCCCCGCTGTGGTTCCGGCCGCTGACGGACGACGGCACGATGTCGGTATTCGGGGCGGAACTAGGGCTGCACAACCTCGGCGGATTTTCGATGAAAGCGGGCGTCGAGTGGAACAGCTACGACTTCAAAAATTTCCCCATCGCCATGGGACTGCCGAAATACGAAGCAGACCTGGGACTCGCCTACGCGCACAAGAAATTCAAAGTTTCGGCCGGAGCAAAGTTCATGGGACCGCGCGATTTTATGAACATGACAATCGTAAGCTCATCATCCGGTTCCGAAACATCGGTAGCAGATACAGACAGGTGTCCGGCCTCTGTGGACGTCTCGGCCGCATTCGAATACAATATCTCGAATAATTTCGGGGTTTTCATCGAAGGGCGCAACCTGGCGAACCAGAAACTCTATCCGTACGACTATTACCGCGGACTCGGCGCCAATGTTATGTTGGGTATAAAAGCAGTCTTTTAAAAAATTCCTGCTATCACTCCCTCACCTACGGTCATGGTGAGGGAGTGATCGAAAACAAAAAGGCATCCTTCTGGATGCCCAAGTGTTACCTTCCTCGCAAGATGCCTCCACCAGCCTTTGGCTGACGGTCGGCGCTCGGTCTGTGAGGCCTTGATTTTGCCTACGGCAAAATCAAGTGTTCATAGCCCCGCAGACATGCAGAACCTGCCCACTGATATAGGACGACATGTCGGACGCAAGGAAAACGGCCGCCGTGGCGACGTCTTCCGGAGTTCCGCCTCGGCGCAATGGAATCTGTTTCGCCCACCCTTCCTTCACTTCGTCGCTGAGCTGGTCGGTCATCTCGGTGATGATGAAGCCAGGGGCGATGGCGTTGGCGCGGATGCCGCGCGGACCCAATTCCTTGGCAATGCTCTTGGCTAGGCCAATCATACCGGCTTTCGATGCCGAATAGTTGCACTGCCCGGCATTGCCCGAAACGCCCACTACCGAAGCCATGTTGACTATGCTGCCCGATTTCTGGCGCACCATGACCGGAGTGACGGCGTGTATGTAGTTGAATGCAGATTTGAGGTTGACGTTAAGCACGGCGTCCCACTGGGCTTCGCTCATGCGCATCATAAGGCCGTCCTTGGTGATGCCGGCGTTGTTGACCAGTATGTCGATCTTTCCGAAATCGGCAACAACCTGATCGACCACTTTGTGGGCCTCTTCGAAGTTGGCGGCATTCGATGCGTAAGCCTTGCCTTTTACGCCCAGGGCCTGTATGTCCTTTTCGGTTTTAAGCGCATTATCGTCTATCGCGAGGTCGGTGAAAGCGACATCAGCCCCTTCTTTCGCCATTTCGAGGGCTACGGCCCTTCCGATCCCACGCGCCGCCCCGGTTACCAGGGCGACCTTTCCTGTAAGTAATCCCATAGTTGAATCCTTTTAGTAAGAAATTTGTGGGCCAAAGGTATGACTTTTTCTTTAATAATGACTAATTTTGGAACCTTGGAAAGGAACCTTTTAATCTTATCATAACATGACACGCGACAAGCAGATCTTCGAGTTGATAGGCGCCGAACGCCGCCGCCAGGAACACGGTATCGAACTCATCGCATCGGAAAACTTCGTGAGCGACCAGGTGATGGAAGCCATGGGGTCGGTGCTGACCAACAAGTATGCCGAAGGATATCCCGGCGCGCGCTACTACGGCGGCTGCGAAGTGGTGGACCAGGTCGAATCGCTTGCCATCGAACGCCTCTGCAAACTCTACGGAGCGGAATATGCCAACGTGCAGCCCCACTCGGGAGCGCAGGCCAACATGGCCGTTTTCCTGGCGTGCATGAAGCCGGGCGACACCTTCCTCGGACTCGACCTCTCGCATGGCGGACACCTTTCGCACGGCTCGCCGGTCAACTTCTCGGGACTCTACTACAAGGCCGTCGGCTATAAGGTAAAAGAGGAGACCGGAACGGTAGATTACGAAGAAATGGAGGCTCTGGCCGTCGAGCACAAGCCGAAAATGATAATCGGCGGGGCATCGGCCTACAGCCGCGAGTGGGACTACAAGCGTATGCGCGAAATAGCCGACAAGGTGGGGGCGCTGCTGTTCATCGATATGGCCCACACGGCCGGTCTGATCGCCGCAGGTGTACTTGAAAATCCTGTGAAATACGCACATATCGTCTCTTCCACAACCCACAAGACGCTGCGCGGCCCCCGCGGGGGTATCATCCTGCTGGGCAAGGATTTCGACAACCCGTTCGGCATCACGACCCCGAAGGGCGAGGTCAAGACGATGTCGGCCGTGCTCAACTCGTCGGTATTCCCGGGAGTGCAGGGGGGGCCTCTTGAACACGTCATCGCCGCCAAAGCCGTCGCTTTCGGCGAAGCGCTCGAACCGTCATATAAGGAGTACCAGAAACAGGTTGTGAAGAACGCCGCCGCAATGGCCGAAGCGTTCGTACGGCGCGGCTACAAGATAATCTCGAACGGCACGGACAACCACCTGATGCTGGTCGACCTGCGCACCAAGTTTCCCGATCTGACCGGCAAAGCGGCCGAAAAGGCGTTGGTTGCAGCGGATATCACCACCAACAAGAACATGGTCCCGTTCGACAGCCGCTCGCCGTTCCAGACCTCGGGCCTGCGCTTCGGCACTCCGGCGATCACCACGCGCGGGCTGAAGGAGGATAAGATGGACGTCATCGTGGGGCTGATCGACCGCGTGATGGCCGACTCCGAAAGCGAAGCCAACATCGCCGCCGTCCGAGGGGAAGTCAACGCCCTGATGGCAAACTACCCCCTATTTGCTTGGTAGTTTGGCCCCAGCGTCATTGCGAGGAGATGTAAAACATTGACGAAGCAATCCAGATTGCCGCGCTTCGCTCGCGATGACGGTACGCCCAATTCATATAAGAAAAGCCGGAAATATTCCGGCTTTTCTACTTTTCCCATATCAGTTTTTTACCGAAGCCGAGGGTGTTGTCGGTGAGTTTCATGAGGGATGGTTCGAGAAGCCACAGAGAAAGGTCGGCGACAGCGGCGTAAGGGAATCTTTTCAGGTATGCGCGGCGGGCGGTGGTGAAGTTCCCCTCCTGTGGAGGGGTGGCACGCAGTGACGGAGTGGTTGTTCCTGATACGCGGTACACCGTCCCTTCTATCTGAAGTCCCTGAAGCCGTCCGACCGTGCGGGTTTCGAGCGCTATCCCAGCCGCGACGTTCGCATCGGCCGCCATTTCGGCGCCGTGGCGGGTTTTAGTCTCCGTCGTGAAGACAAAAAGGTTCTCCTCCGGCAGCCATGCGTAGAAGACATGCGAGGTCCACGGGTGGCCGGCGGCGGAGACCGTCGCCAACGTCATGACATGGTGCTTGCGGATAAATGCCGATATTTTTTCTAATGAATTGCCAGTAGAGTGACTTGCCATTCTGAACGCAGATAAGACTCTATTAATATGGATATTTAACTACTTTTTTACCAGAAAAAAGTGGCAAAAACTGGCCCACGCATCAAAAATCTACTCCGAAGTACTTAAAATGGTACAGCGGGCGTCTATTCGCGGCCGACTTCGGGCTACCCCGCTGAATTCCATTTTAAGCACTTCTGCGCTTTACGATTTTCGATAAGTGGGGATTTGCCCGTACAAACCCGCACATAATTATATTTTGCAAAGATAGTGAAAAAGTCGTCATTCGGGATAAGAAGTCAGGTGTTCGAATGTGTAGCCGCGTCCGCGCAATTTGTTGACAAGTTCCCCCAGATCATTGCCTTCCCCTATCTTCGAAAACATCTGGTCGTGCATCAACAGTACAACATGGTTCGCGGTAAACGTCAGCGACGAGCGGTACAAGCTGTCGATCTCGCCGACAAGTTCATCGATCGTCTGCTTCGGTGTGTAATCCTTATGGTCGTATTCCCATTCCACGTCCCAGCCGAACACTTTGTATCCGTTATCCGAAAGCAATTGCGCGGAAGTGGCGCCGGATTGGGTGTAATTTTTCGTCTTCGCGCCGAGCTGCCACAGGTTGCGTCCGGGCAGGCGTGCGATTTTATGCACGATGCCAAGGTGTGTACGGTTTTTCTCGAAATCTTCCAGCACCGTTTCCGGGTCCCTGTAATAGGCGGCGTAGCGGTTGCTGGCATGCGAATAGCTGTGGTTATAGATCTCGATATATGGATTTGCCTTGAGTTCTTCGTAATGCTTTCTGAACCTGCCGCTTTCGTCAACCGGTTTGCCGACCACAAAAAGATTCGTCTTTACCCCGGCGGCCAATACGATGCTGTCGATCGTCGGGCTTCCGTTAAGGGGAGAGTCGTCGATCGTCAGGTAGACGCATTTCGACGTAACAATGGGTACGGTATCGATGGCAACCGTTCCGTCCGGAATATTGGGAAGGACCTCATCCGGACCGGCGGCAACTTCGCCACGTTCGACAGCAGGATACGGCAGCGGAATCTCCGGTTTCTCCGAACAGGTCGTGCATACGGCGGCAATTGCTGCCACGACAAAAATGGCAATCAGCTTTTTCATTATTTCCCAGACTAAACAGGTTTGTAAAAGCGCATACGATCCCCGTCCGGCGCAAATACACCGGTTGATCTTATGCAAAATATTTTAAAGGATTATTTTATTCCGTGCGCTCTGTGCGCCAGAGAATATAGGATACGTTTTCGGGTACATCGGCGAGTTCCTCACCGAACTCGTGCCGTCGATGCTCTTTATCGCGATACCATCCCCAGGCGTCCCCTCCGACCAGATAGATCGCGTCCGACACGCCCAGGCCTATCAGCGCCAGCGAGAAATCGTGGAATGACTCCCTGGTTTTGCTTTCAACCATTATCACCTGGCCGTCGCGCACCGCAAGCGCACGGCGGACAGAGACATTTTTAGGGTTGTTCTCGACCAACTCCCCGTTATGTACAAGTGGATACTGCCTGAAAAAAAAACCTTTACTGTCGACGGCCTGCTGGAGCAAGGACGTCTCGGTCCCCACGCCCACAGAGATCGTATTGTCAACCACTGCGCAGAAACCTCGTTTCGCAACTCCACGCGACAACTGCTCGCCCGCCATGACGAAATCGCCGACTATCTGCATGTTGTCCTTACGGATATCCGCGGCCATAGCGGCAAACACGATAGTCGAATCCATCCGGTCGGGCATGCCTACAGCCAGCGACATGGTGAGGTTACGGGGAATGAACACATCAAGGGCAACTGTGTTTACAGTATCCCGCACTACCTCGATATATCCCGGGCTAAGAGTATTTGCCCCGATGCTGTCAACTACGGTAACGCTTTGCACGGTGGTATCGGCATCTTCCGGCTCGAAATAGTAGTCCGGAGTCTCTTCTCTTTCGTGGAATATCACGTACAGCCCCGCCGACATGCCAGCCAGGCAGGCCATAACAGCGATGATCCACCACCATTTCGACACGGCGTCCTTTTTACCCCCACGGATGCCCGATCCGAGGACATATACTTCTTTATCCTGTTTGTTGTCATTCCTGCTCATATTCCGATCCTCCGGCTTTTAATGCTCTCTTCCAATACTGTTTTTAGCGCTTTCAGGGCCTCTTTCGACGCAGAAAGCGTGAATTTATTTGCAAAACCGCCGTCCGAAAGCACGATCGTCTGTTTCGATACGTTGACGTAATATATATAATTTCCGTTGATTATAAGGCTTTTGCCTAAACGGATGAACATTTGCGCGTCGGTCCCCAATTGCTGCTCTATCGTCTTTTCGAACGAAGCCAGATTGAACGAGAACACATGTTCGTCCCTGTTCTCGAGCGTCATCGTTGAATAGTTGCCATCCGACAGGATGTAGACGATCCGTTCGCATGCAACCCTGACCACCTCGTTGTTATTCGTCAGCACTAAATACTTGGACATTGCTTTTTTTATTTATCCGATACAAATATATTGATATAAAGATACATATTATTATCCTTTCGCCCCTGTTTTACCAAATAGCGGGCCGGATGTATGAAATTGCTCCCTGAAGTTACGAACTGAAAAAAGCATACTGAGAACAGCATGCTTTTCTATTTTTTCATTGTCAACTATCAATTTTTACCGCCTGTCGATAATGTTGCGCGTAGTATCAACAGGGGATGGATTTACCGGAGCTGGAGCAACGGCGGGCATCGCGATCGAGTCCAGCTGCACGAGCCATCCGGATTCGGGCAGCGTACCCGCAAGTTCGCCCATCACCTTGTCGCGAACCACGGCAAAAGCCTCGCGGTCCTGAGGACGGATGGGTTCGCCCGGCTCCTGTGGTATTTTCAGCGGATCGATCGGCTTTCCGTTCACACGGACGCGGAAATCGAGGTGCGGGCCGGTAGAGGTGCCTGTGCTGCCCACATAGCCGATAGTTTGCCCCTGCTTGACTCGCGAACCCGTAGAGATACCCGAAGCGTATCCCCGCAGGTGCAGGTAGCCTGTTTCGTAGCCGCGGGCGTGCTTTATCCAGATGGTGTTCCCGCCTCCGCCTCCCCAGCCGCGCGAAGTCACTACGCCGTCGGCGACGGCGTGTACGGGAGTTCCCGATGGAGCCGCATAGTCAACCCCGTGGTGCGGACGGTATACACGGTATATGGGATGCAGGCGGGCATTCGAGAATCTCGAACTTATGCGGGTGAACTTGAGCGGAGCTTTCAGGAAAGCCTTCTTGAGGCTGTTGCCGTTCTCGTCCCAGTAAGCGATCTTGCCGTCCTGCTTGAACGGAATTGCATAATTGGACCGGCCGCCGTGGTAGAAAACGGAACCCCATACACGACCTATGCCCACTTTCACAGTATCGACGTAACGCTGCTCATATATCACCTCGAATGAATCTCCGGGCTGCACGGCGAAAAAGTCGATGCTCCACCCGAATATGTCCTCCATTTCGGAGGCCAGGGCAAAAGGCATATCGTTATTGACGATCGCGTTCCACAGCGACGAGGATATCTCTGCCTTGGCATGCATACGTTCCACATGGACCGGCTTACAGCCATTGCACACGGCGATCGAGTCGCCCAGCATAGAGATCGTAACGTAGTTTATCTGGTCTTTTTCATAAACCAAATGCGAAAGAGTGCGGTTGCCTATGGTATCAAGGGTCAGGAAGGCGGTATATTTATTGCCCACCCGCACCTTGCGCAGGTCGAAAGTGTCCTTGCAGGCCTGTTCGATACGGTAGACCATTCCGGCGCCAATACCAAAATCGCCGAGTATCTTGCCCATCGTCTCGTTCCTGCCCACCTCGGCCTCGAACAGTTCGTAGTCTTCATACGGTATCCCGTAAAGCATCGGAATCTCGACCTCCGGTTCAACGGCTCCGGTTTTATCTTTCCTGTCACGGCAATTAGTTATCGCCATCGCCAACACTATCAGCACGATTGCCGTCACGGCCATCCGTCCGTATCCTCTCCAAAATTTTTCCATAATCGCAAAATTACCGATTCCTATGAAATCATGAACTGTTTTCTACTTTTTTTTCGGCTAATTTATGAACAGCCAACCATCCCTTCCGGATATTAGACACAAAGATATTGATATAAAGAGATATAATTATTATTCTCCGATCTCTGTTGTACCAAATGGCGGGTCTGCTGTATATAATTACGGATATATGGCATGAAACGGCAACGGTATACCTGATCGGTATACCGTTGCCGTTTTCGTCAGAAATATGCAAGCCTCAATTCTTACTCGGCAGCGGCGAGTAGTTGCGGCTATAACGCATCATCTGTTCGGCATAACCCTCGCCGTAGCTGATTATTACATCCGTCACTTCGCCAGTGTTCATGTCCTTGGCCAGTTCGTAGCGCGGATTGATGAAGCCGCCGTAGGGGGCGAGGTTCAGGGCGGTATAGCGCTCGATCACCTCGGCGTGGAGCTTAGGATCGACCTTTACCCCGTAGGTCTCGATGAAGTCTCGGCAGGCCTCGAAATCGCCCTCGCTCTTTATCCTCTGCACCTCGGCCAGCAACTGGCCGACAAGGCCGCGAAGTTTCTCGAAGTCGTTCACCACGATGTATGTCTTGCCGTTCTCGACCACTTTCTCTATCACATTGTCGGCCCTGCCGTGGGCGTAGCACCACTCGGCGATCGCCTTGCGGTTGCGCATGTGGGCCTGTTCGACGTTCTTGCCGGGTTCGATGCGCGCCAGTTGTGTCATCATGCCGTTCATCATGTAGCTTGAGTATTCGGCCCAGGCGACGTCGAGGGATGGAATAAGCCCCAGTTCGATCATTTTGGGATCTGCCAGGTAGTAGAGCGCGAAAAGGTCGGCGCGCGACTCCTCGAGCGGCGAGCTGTACTGTTTCAGTTCGGTGCCCGTGACGCCGGGAGCGAGCTGGCCGGAACCGTGGCCCAGGCACTCGTGCAAGTCGGTGTGGAGGTTGTCGCCCAGCGAGCCGTATTTTTTCATGCGTTCGCGGTCTTCGGCCCTCAACACGAACTCCTCCTTGAAGCCGTTGCCCTCGGCGGCCTTGTCGTAGGCGTCGGTGATATTCTGGATGGTGACGGACTTCGAGCCGAAGTCGCGACGGATCCAGTCGGCGTTGGGCAGGTTGATGCCTATCGGCGTGGCCGGATAGCAGTCGCCGCCAAGTATTGCGACATTGATGACTTTGGCCGAAACCCCTTTCACCTTGGCTTTCTTGTAGCGCTGATCGACGGGCGAATGGTCCTCGAACCACTGTGCGTTCTCACTTATGATCTCGGTGCGTTTTGTCGCCTCGACGTTCTTGAAATTGGCGTTGGACTCCCACGACGATTTAAGTCCCAGGGGATCGCCGTAGTTTTCGATAAAACCGTTTACGAAATCGACGTTCGACACCGTGTCGCGCACCCATGCCACATTATAGGCGTCGAAATCACGCAGGCCGCCCGTCTTGTAGTAGCGTACGAGGTCGGCGATTATCTGTTCCTGCGGGCCTTCGGCCACTTCCTGCGCTTTACCTAACCAGTATGCAATCTGTTTGATGGCGCCGCCGTACATCCCCTCCTCTTTCCACACTATTTCCTGTATGCGGCCATCTTTTTTGACGAGCTTCGAGTTTAGGCCGTATGAAATCGGCTGCGGGTCGTTCGGGTCGACCATTTCTGCATAGAATTTTTCGGCTTCGGCCTGGGTCACACCCTCGTAGTAGTTCATCGCCGAGGTTTGCAGCAGGTCCTGTCCCTCGGCCTGGTTGATGCGCAGGGGGTAGAGCGACGGGTCGAAGATTACCGATTTGATGGTGGCGATGAGTTCCTCGCGAGTGCCGAAATCGAGCGGCAGGACGCTGTTGGGCGTACCAACAAGCAGGGCGTCGAAATACTCCTCCGAGAACTCCGGTTTGAACTTGTCGCCCGAATAGTGGTGGTGAATACCGTTGGCGAACCACACCTTTTTAAGGTACGTTTCGAACGCCTTCCACTCCTCTGTCTTACGGTCGCCCGCCCATGTGTTGTAAATGCCCTCTAGGGTGCGGCGGATAGGCAGGTTGTACTTGAAATTCTGGTCGAACAGTATGTCCCGGCCCCACAGCGAGGCTTCGCTCAGATAATATATCAACAGCTTTTGTTCCAGCGGCAGCGCCTCGAAACCAGGCACCTGATATTGCATCACTCGTATGTCGTCGAAACGGTCTACGGTCCACTGGAACTCCTGTTCCTTGTCTCTTTCGCCTTCGCAGGCGGCCATATTGAGGGTGATCGCTCCCATTGCAATTAAAATTAAAACCTTCTTCATAATTCCAGGCTTTTGTTAGCATTGACCGCAAAATTATCTTTTTTTGCGATAATTCTAAACATAATTCCTAACTTTGCCCCGCATCCCCAAGCATAATGTATGCCAGGAGGGGCGTAAGAAGCCGAAATGACCGTTACGGAAACAAGGGCGGAACTGCAGCGGGCGCTGGCAGGAATTCCGCGGAAAGATATAAAACTGGTACCCACGATGGGGGCCCTGCACGAAGGACACCTGTCGTTGGTCAGAGCCGCAAAGAAATCCGGAGGAACGGTGGTGGTCAGCATTTTTGTTAACCCCACGCAGTTCAACGACCCGAACGATCTGAGGTGTTATCCGCGCACGCCGGAAAAAGACCTCGCGATGCTGGAAGAAGAGGGTGCGGATGTGGTCTTCATGCCGCCGGTAGAAGAGGTTTATCCCGAACCGGACACTAGGGTTTTAACTTCGCAATGCCGGTTCGACTTCGGACAGCTCGACAAGGTGATGGAAGGGACGACGCGGCCGGGGCACTTCAACGGCGTTGCGCAGGTGGTAAGCCGCCTGTTCGACTTGGTGAAGCCGTCGGAGGCGTTCTTCGGGCAGAAGGATTTCCAGCAGGTGGCCGTGGTGAGGGAAATGGTGAGGCAGTCGGGCATGGACGTCGGGATAGTGGAATGCCCGACCGTGAGGGAAGAGGACGGACTTGCCATGTCGTCGCGCAACACACTTCTCGCGCCGGAATACCGCGAAGCCGCGCCGGACATCTGCCGCGCCCTGAGACTCGGGGCCGAGAAAGCAGGTATGATGACTCCACGCGAACTCGAAAAATGGGTAACGGCGAAAGTCGAGCGGAATGGGCTGCTGAAAGTGATATATTTCAGGATAGTGGACGCCGCAACGTTGGCCGATATCGAGAACTGGGATACTCCGCACCGCCAGGGTTGCATAGCCGTACAGGCCGGAAACGTACGATTAATTGACAATTTACGTTACTAAGATATGGTAATCGAAGTATTGAAATCGAAGATACACCGCGCCACGGTGACCGAAGCCAACCTCAATTACGTGGGCAGCATCACCATCGACGAAGACCTGATGGATGCCGCAAATCTTATTATGGGCGAAAAAGTGCAGGTGGTAGATATCGACAACGGCGAAAGGCTCGAAACCTACGTCATAAAAGGGGTGCGGGGAAGCGGTGCGATAGGACTCAACGGAGCCGCCGCACGCAAAGTGCAACCGGGCGACAAGATCATCATCATGTCCTATGCACAGATGGATTTCGAGGAAGCAAAAAAGTTCGAACCGTGGGTGATATTTCCCGATACGGCCACCAATAAAATCGTGAAATAGACGGCTGTCCGTTAAATTATCGTAAAGCCACTGCTTCTGCGGTGGCTTTTTGTTGATTACCATTATTTTCCTTAATTTTAACCCGGCTATTATTTATATTTCGCAATCCTTTGTCTATTTTCCTAGCCATATTAGCCATCCTTCTCGGTGTCGTCGGACTACTCGGCTCTGTGGTGCCCGTGCTTCCGGGGCCGCCGATTAGCTGGATCGGATTGCTGCTCATGTCGTTCACCAAATACTCCGACATGGCGCCTTGGTCGATCATAGTGTGGCTCGTCGTGACGATAGTCGTGACGCTGGCCGACAATTTCCTGCCCGTTGTGATGACAAAAAAATTCGGAGGATCGCGTCAGGCCACCATCGGAACGTTTATCGGAATGGTTCTCGGCATGTTCATACTCCCGCCGTGGGGGATGGTAATCTGCCCTTTCTTCGGGGCGCTCATCGGCGAACTCGTGGGTAACCGCAGCGAAGGCCGTGTCGCGTTGCGCGTGGCAATGGGGGCGTTCATCGCATTCATCGGCGGAGTGGGCATAAAACTCATCGCCTCGGGAATGATGCTGTTCTATATGGTCCGCGAACTCATCGTATGATTATGAATATTTCCAATTGCCGATTCTGAGCTAAAACCAACTAAAAAAAATAATTTCCTATGAAAAAATTCACCTCAATTTCCGGATTGTTGATAGCACTTCTGGTCGTGATGTCGTCCTGCGGGTCGAAGTACAAATACGAAACCGTAAAGGGCGACCCGATGAAGTCGCGTATCTACACCCTCGACAACGGACTGAGAATCTACATGGCCGTCAACAGGGAAACCCCGCGTATCCAGACCTACATCGCCGTCCGCGTTGGCGGTAAGAACGACCCGGCCGAAACCACTGGCCTTGCACACTATTTCGAACACCTGATGTTCAAAGGAACGCAGCAGTTCGGTACGCAGGACTACGAAGCCGAAGCGCCGCTGCTTGACCGTATAGAACAGTTGTTCGAGGTCTACCGTAAAACCACCGATGAAGCCCAGCGCACGGCACTCTACAAGCAGATCGACAGTATCAGCTACGTCGCTTCGGGATATGCGATCCCCAATGAGTACGACAAACTGATGTCGGCCATAGGTGCCAGCGGCACGAACGCCTACACCGCCTACGACCAAACGGTCTATGTAGAAGATATTCCGGCGAACCAGATAGAGAATTGGGCGAAGATCCAGGCCGACCGTTTCCAACACCCTGTCATCCGAGGATTCCATACCGAGTTGGAAACAATATACGAAGAAAAGAACATGTCGCTCACGCAGGACAGCCGCAAAGTGGTGGAGCAGATGTTCAATTCACTGTTTCCCAACCATCCGTATGGTACGCAGACCATTCTCGGAACACAGGAGCATCTTAAGAACCCGTCGATAACCAATGTCAAAAACTACCACGCCAAATGGTATGTGCCCAACAATATGGCCATCTGCATGAGCGGGGACTTCGATCCGGATACGACGATCGCCATTATCGACAAGTATTTCGGCGGCATGGAACCCAACCCGGACCTTCCGAAACTAGAATTCGGGAATCTGCCGGAAATCACCAGGCCCATTGTCAGGGAGGTGCTCGGAAACGATGCCGAAAACGTGACAGTGGCATGGAGGACCGGCGCTATGAATTCATCGGACAACGACATGATGAACATCCTGGGCAACATCCTTTATAACGGACAGGCGGGCCTCGTGGATCTCGACCTGAACCAGCAGCAGAAGGTGCTTTCGGCATACGCGGTGAACTATGCCCTCGGCGACCACGGCATGTTGTGGCTGCAGGGACGCCCAAAAGCAGGACAGACACTCGACGAGGTCAAAGACCTGATGATGGGCGAAGTGGCCAAACTGAAGGCAGGAGAGTTCCCGGAAGATATCATCAAAGCGACCATCAACAACTACAAAGCACAGAGAATGAGCTACCTCGACACCAACGACGGACGCGCCGACGCTTTCGTGACATCTTTCGTTTACAATATCCCGTGGAAAGACATGGTAGATGAACTCGGCCGCATCTCGAAGATAACCAAAGACGACGTCGTGAAGTTCGCCAACGAGAAATTCGGAGAAAACAACTACGCGCTGATCTACAAACGTGAAGGCAAAGACCCCGCTGAACTGAAAATGCCCAAACCGGAACTCACGCCGATCATGACCAACCGCGACGCCGTGAGTCCGTTCCTGGCCGGAATATCGGCCAGCGAGATCGAGCCTATCGAACCGGTTTTCGTGGACTTCGACCGCGACATGGACAAGCTCAAAGCCAAAAGCAACATCGAGGTTCTCTACAAAAAGAACGAAACGACCGGTCTTTTCTCACTCATCTATCTCTATGAAGTGGGGGCGAACAACGACGCCACGATCAACACTGCCTCGTCGTATCTCGAATACCTCGGCACGCCGGACATGACGGCCGAACAACTAGCTGCAGAATTCTACGACATCGCCTGTTCATTCAGCATCAGCGCCGGCGAAGAGCGCACCTACGTCACGATCAGCGGCCTGAGCGAAAACATGGGACGCGCCATGGAACTTACCGAGAGTCTGATGAACAACGCCGTGGCCGATGAATCCATACTAGCCATGATGAAGGAAGACATGGTCAAAGGCCGTGCCGATGCCAAACTCAACCAGGACCGCAACTTCGGACGCCTCCGTACCTATGCCATACGCGGCCCCGAATTTATCAAAAACAATACCCTTACCAACGAACAGGTGGCGTCTCTGTCGTCGGAAGAACTGCTCGCCAAGATACGCGCGTTCGCCGGACAGCAACACCGCATCCTGTATTATGGCCCGAAAGGCCACAACGAATTGCTGGACGACATAAAGCAATACCACAACGTTGCCGAAACACTGGCTCCCGTGGGTGATAAAGTAATATTCCCATACATGGCCACGCCCGAAAACAAGGTGTTGATGGCAGAATACGACGCGGCGCAGATATATTTCATCCAATACAGCAATCGCGGCGAAACATACGATCCGGCTAACGATGCGATAATAGCGCTATACAACAGTTATTTCGGCAGCGGCATGAACGCCATCGTGTTCCAGGAGATGCGCGAAGCCCGAGGCCTGGCCTACTCAGCCTACGCCAACCTGCAGCGCCCGTCGAAAAAAGCGGACCCATATACCTACATTGCTTTCATCGCCACGCAAAACGACAAAATGTGCGATGCAGCCACGGCATTCGACAATATCATCAACGATATGCCCGAAAGCGAAACCGCATTCAACATTGCCAAAGAATCGATCATCTCGAACCTGCGTACCGAGCGTACCATAAAGGAAAACGTGCTGTGGACTTATATTTCCAATGAAGACCTCGGTGTGGACTACGACCGTAACCGCGTGCTGTTTGAAAAGATACCCGGCATGACGCTCGAAGACGTGAAGGCCTTCCAACAGGAGTGGATCAAGGGACGCAAATACAGTTTCTGCATCCTTGGCCGCTCGGCAGACCTCGATATGGAATACCTGCAGGGACTCGGACCGGTGCAGCATCTTACGAAAGACGAAATTTTCGGATACTAAACCGGAGGTCTGAATAAAAGAAGCGGGGCGAATGCCCCGCTTCTTTTATTCTTTGCCGACTATAACGGTCGTGAAATCTTCGCGGTCGAGATATTTTCGCGCGAGTTCCATGATGCGGGCGGGCGTCATCGCCTCTACCTCGCGGATGAAGCCATTTATGTAGTCGCCGTTAGCGCCAGTCTGAATGCTTTCTACAACAACGTCGACGATGCCGAACGGACCATCGAGAATACGCATCACCTCACCCAGCATACTGCGCTTCACATTCTCCAACTCGTCTTCGGATACTGGTTCGGTTTTGAGGCGCTCCATCTCGGCGAATATCTGTGCAACGGCATCTCCGGTAACCTCGGCTGCAACTTCGGTCGCTATGGCGAGATAACCAGCATCACGCAGGTTCACCATCGCCGCCAGTACGCCATAGGTGTATCCCCTCTCTTCGCGCAGGTTCTGAACCAGCCGCGAACCGAAGTATCCGCCCAACAGCGTAGCCACTACCTGCATACCGGCGAAATCGGGATGTTGGCGCGGAAATAAAAGCCGTCCAATACGGATAGCCGACTGTATGGCGCCGTCTATCGGCAGGAAACGATGCCTGTCGCTGTGCGGAACGGGAAAAGCCGGCTTCACATCTCCGTTCCCCGCAGGCATTTGAGAAAGAAGATCGAGCAGAGCCTCGCGTTGGACCGGATCCGTGCCCATAGAACAAGCCGCAAAGCAGTTTCTGGCCCCGTAAAAACGAAGGTGAAAATCCGCAATATCGCTGCGCGTCAGATTAGCATAATCCGCTTCAGGCGATGAAATACCGTAAGGATGATCGTCGCCGAAAAGAGCCTGCGAAAAAAGTTCGCGCGCCTTGGTCGCCGGCTTGCTGCGTTCCACTGCCAGGCGCTGAATGCGTTTCCTGGTATAAATTGCCACTTCTTCGTCCGGAAAAGCAGGACGGAGCATGATCTCTCCTATCATTTCCAACGTAGGCTCAAAAAACTTGCCCAAGCAGCAGAAAGTAGCCACGGCATAATCGCGGTCTATGTTCACCTCGTAGTACGAACCGTGGAAATCGAGTTTCTCCGCAATCTCATGGGCTGAGTAATGTTCGCTGCCTTCAGCCAGAAGATTCAGGGTCGACGAGGCGGCAAACGGCTTGGCCTGCAATGACGAACCGGCCGTGTAAACCAGACTCACCCGCACTACGTTCTGCCCCTCGGCGCAAATCATGTGGACATCGAGGCCGTTGGGCAGCGTGACGACCTCGACGGGAGGCAGTTCGACACACTTCGGGATAATTGTTTCGGGTATTGTTTTCAATTACGAATTTCAAATTACGAATTACGAATCTATAGTGACGCTTGTTACTGCTGCATTTTGTATATGAGGGTTGAACTCTTTTCCGGCGTGAACGTGGTACGGGATTCTTCGACAATGTCGGCGGCTGTGTAGGAACGGTAAATATCCACCTCACGGTTTATCAACGGCAGGTCTCCGAGCATCTCATAGAAACCCATGTTCATCGCCTTGTTCATCACGTTCAGTTCGCCGAAAGTAGTTTCCGCCTCGAACTTGTTTTTCACCTTCTCCAGCTCGTAATCCCCGACCGGTTCTTCCTGCAGTTTGCGCAGTTCGTCCCACATCGCCTGTTCTCCGTCCTCGACGGATGCTTCCGGCAAGAGATGCCCGGTCATAACGAAAAGCCCAGGATCGAGATCACCGGTGATGTATGCATTGATACTGGAAAATAATTTACGCTCTTTGACAAGGCTCTGATAAAGGCGTGCGGAATTTCCCCCGGCAAGGATATCCGAAATGATGTCGCATGCGTAGTAGTTGCGTGAAATGCGGGCTTCCATCGGGAAAGCGACGGTCAGGGCCGTGGCAGGAACGTCGCGTTCAACCTCCTGTCGGCGGGCCTCGGTCTGGACCGGCTCGGCAGGCAGTTTATCAATCGGTTTCCCACATCCCGGAATGTCGCCGAACCACTTCTCAGCCATACGGAAGATACTGTCCGGATCGATGTCGGCGGCGACCGAGAGTATGGCGTTCGAAGTATTGTAATAACGCATGTAAAATGCCCTGACATCGGCCAAAGTCGCATCGCGAACGTGGTCGGGAGTCAGTCCGATAGTAGGCCATCTGTATGGATGCACACAATAAGCCATCTCCCTCAACAACTTCCATTGATCGCCGTAAGGCTGGTTCAGGTAGCGTTGGTTGTATTCCTCTATCACCACGCGCTTTTCGGTTTCGAGTGTCTCTGGTTTTATGTCAAGGCCGGTCATTCGGTCGGCTTCGAGCCACAGCGCAGTTTCGACGTTCTCGCGAGGAAGCGTTATGTAATAATCCGTGTAGTCATTGTTCGTAAAGGCGTTGTTCTCGGCGCAGGCCTTGTGCAGCGGCGTATCGAAATCGGGCACCTGCCGGGTCCCGCGGAACATCAGATGTTCGAAAAGATGTGCGAAACCTGTCCGCGACGGGTTTTCGTTGCGCGCACCGACACAGTAAAGCAAATTCACTGCGGCCATTTCGGTACGTTCGGCGCGGTGTACTATGACACGCAGGCCGTTACCAAGGGTATGTTCGGTATATTCTATCATTACAATTGTGTCGCTCCAATAAGGTTACCTCCCCCGCTTTAACAGTGCCAGCTTACGCCCGACTTACCTGCCCCGGTCGGTGATTTTTGAGAAGGCCAACATGGCTTCTCAAAAATTCAGACAAACATAACATAATTCAGGCGATTTATTGCCCGTATATATAATAGTTTTGAAGTGCGTCCGAAATTTATTACTTTTGCAGTCAGAAATTCGGAAAAATGTTCCTTTGAAGAGAGAAAATTCATAAAATATTAATTAGCCGCCACTTACGGCGGACACAACCTTTAATTACCTTCCTCGTATTATCCTGCGCCATCGCCTGCAGCGATGACTACCAGGCCTCGGTCGGTGATTATTTGTTGCACAAATAATTGGCATACAACATGAAAAGAGAAAAAAAATTCATCACATGCGACGGTAACTACGCCGCAGCCCACATCGCATACATGTTCAGCGAGGTGGCGGCCATCTACCCCATCACACCTTCGTCCACCATGGCCGAATATGTAGACGAATGGTCAGCGAACGGACGCCGCAATATCTTCGGAGAAACAGTCAAAGTGGTCGAAATGCAATCGGAAGCAGGCGCTGCGGGCGCCGTTCACGGCTCACTGCAGACCGGCACACTAACAAGCACATTCACTGCATCGCAGGGACTCCTGCTGATGATTCCCAATATGTACAAGATCGCCGGCGAACTGCTTCCGGGTGTGTTCCATGTTTCGGCACGCGCACTGGCCGCATCGTCGCTCTCGATATTCGGCGACCACCAGGATGTTATGGCCGCACGCCAGACCGGTTTCGCGCAGTTGGCGACATCATCGGTGCAGGAAGTGATGGATCTTGCCGGTATCGCACACCTGGCATCGCTCAAAAGCCGTGTTCCGTTCATGCACTTCTTCGACGGCTTCCGCACATCGCACGAAATCCAAAAGGTAGAAATGCTCGACTGCGAAGACCTGGCTCCGCTTATGGATCGCAAGGCCCTCGCCGAGTTTCGCGAAAGGGCTCTAAATCCCGAATCACCCATTACGCGAGGTACCGCCCAGAATCCCGACATCTACTTCCAGAGCAATGAGGCCGGCAACCGCTTCTGGGACGCCGTACCCGACATTGTCGCGGATTATATGAAAGAAATTTCAAAACTTACCGGACGCGAATACAAGCCGTTCACATATTACGGTGCGCCCGATGCCGAAAACATCATAGTCGCAATGGGTTCTATCAACGAGACCCTGCGCGAAACCGTCGACTACCTTGTCGCCAAAGGACAGAAAGTGGGTATCGTGACCGTACATCTGTACCGTCCGTTCTCGGAAAAATATTTCTTCGACGTGCTGCCTAAGACGGTCAAAAGGGTGTGCGTACTCGACCGCACAAAAGAGAAAGGCGCTCCCGCGGAACCTCTGTACCTCGACGTTCAGGATATGTTCTACGGAAAGCCCGGCCAGCCAATGATAATCGGCGGCCGCTACGGTCTTTCGTCAAAGGATACCACCCCGGCACACATGATCGCCGTGTTCGACAACCTCGCCTCGGCAACCCCGAAAGACCATTTCACCGTCGGTATCGTCGACGATGTGACGCACCTGTCGCTGGAAGTGGGCGCACCCATAGACCTCGAACGCAAAGGAACTTTCGAAGGCGTGTTCTTCGGACTCGGAGCCGACGGCACCGTGGGCGCAAACAAAAACTCGATCAAGATCATAGGCGACACCACCGACAAATACTGCCAGGCGTATTTTTCTTACGACAGTAAGAAATCTGGCGGCTACACCGCTTCACACCTGCGTTTCGGCGACCAGCCCATCCGCTCCCCGTATCTGGTGACGACGCCCGACTTCGTAGCCTGCCACGTCCCTTCTTATGTACACAAATACGATGTGCTGAAAGGACTCAAAAAAGGAGGCTCGTTCCTTCTGAACAGCATCAACGATGCCAAAACAACCGCCAACGAACTTCCCGACCACATGAAGGTCTACCTGGCGAAAAACAACATTAATTTCTACATCATCAATGCTACCAAGATAGCCGCCGAGCTGGGACTGGGCAACCGTACCAACACCATCATGCAGAGCGCGTTCTTCAAGATCGCAAATGTGATTCCTTTCGAAACGGCCGTTGAGCAGATGAAGAAAGCGATCCGCAAGTCATACGGCATGAAGGGCGAGGAGATCGTTGCCATGAACAACGCCGCAGTCGACGCCGGCGGAAACGCAGTTGAAAAAATCGATGTCCCAGCAGAATGGGCCAATATCACGGTCGCCAAAGCAGAAGATTGCGGGACCTGTGGAAAGCCTGAATTCATCACCAGGATAGTCGAGCCGGTCAATAACCTGAAAGGCGACGACCTGCCCGTAAGCGCATTCCTGGGCCGCGAAGACGGCACTTGGGACAACGGCACCTCGGCTTATGAAAAACGCGGCATAGCCGTGAATGTTCCCCATTGGATATCCGAAAACTGCATCCAGTGCAACCAGTGCGCCTATGTATGCCCCCACGCTGTCATCCGTCCGTTCCTGGCAACCGACGCAGAAGCTGCCGCCGCACCCGCCGGAACCATATTCAAACAGGGACTCGCAGATACGAAAGAATACAAATTCCGCATCCAGATATCGCCGCTCGACTGTACTGGCTGCGGCAACTGCTTCGACGTCTGTCCGGCTAAGACGAAGGCCCTGGAAATGATGCCGCTCGCCAGCCAGATGGACGAACAACCCCGTTGGGAATACATGCACGGGAAAGTCGGCTACAAGGAAGTCGTCGACAAGACCAAAAGCGTTAAGAACAGCCAGTTCGCACAGCCTCTGTTCGAGTACTCCGGAGCCTGCGCCGGTTGCGGCGAAACGCCCTACGTGAAGGCCATCACCCAATTATTTGGCGAATCCATGATCGTTGCCAACGCAACCGGATGCTCATCGATCTACTCAGGTTCAGCACCATCGACACCCTACTGCACCAATGCCAAGGGCCAAGGGCCGGCATGGGCCAACTCATTGTTCGAAGACAACGCCGAATTCGGTCTGGGCATGCAGGTTGCCACTGAAAAACTGCGCGACCGCATCGAACTCAAGATGAAAAACGCAATCGAAACGTGCAACTGCTGCTCGCCAGAACTGAAAGGCGTGATGCAGGAGTGGATCGACAACCGTGACGACCGTGCGGCAAGCCGCGAGATCACAGACCGCATCGTACCAATGCTGGAAGCGTGCGGATGCGACACCTGCAAGGAACTTCTCGAAATGAAGAAATTCATGGCCCGCAAAAGCCAGTGGATCATCGGAGGCGACGGTTGGGCATACGACATAGGTTTCGGCGGACTCGACCACGTTATCGCAAGCGGTCTCGATGTAAACATCCTTGTGCTCGATACCGAGGTTTACTCCAACACTGGCGGACAATCTTCGAAAGCCACTCCGGTAGGCGCTATCGCCAAATTCGCTTCGAGCGGAAAGCGTATCCGTAAGAAAGATCTCGGCGCCATCGCCATGACATACGGCTACGTTTACGTAGCGCAGGTATCTATGGGGGCAAACCAGAACCAGCTGCTCAAGGTATTGAAAGAGGCAGAAGCCTACAAAGGCCCGTCGATCATTATAGCCTACGCGCCGTGTATCAACCACGGCATCAAGGGCGGCATGACGCAAACGCCGACCGTAGGAAAACAGGCTGTCGAAAGCGGTTACTGGCACCTGTGGCACTACAATCCCGAACTGGGCGAACAGGGACAGAATCCGTTCGTGATGGACTCAAAAGAGCCGGACTGGACAAAATTCCGCACATTCCTCGACAAAGAGGTACGTTATACAGCCCTTAAGAAAGCCTATCCGGGCGAAGCCGAAGAGTTGTTCGCCGCAGCCGAAGAAAATGCAAAGTGGCGCTATAACAGCTATCGGCGCATGGCGGAGATGAACTACTCCAATGAATAGTTTTCTCACATATATTCACAGGAAAAGCCGTCCGACATGGACGGCTTTTCTTATATTAGTAAAATATAGGATGCGTCTCGGCAATCTTTGCATGCAAGCCTGCACGATTGCTCTCGACTTTCACTATATTTGCAAAAATCTAAACTCACTTATTATGAAAAGGATTGTGTTGTCATTGCTCGTTCTGGCCACAGCCGCCGGCCTGCAGGCGCAGAGCCGTGTCGTTGAAGCCTCGATGAAAAGTAAACTGCTTGGGGCCGAAAAACCTTATCTGATATACCTGCCCGACGGATACGATACCTCCGGAAAGAGTTATCCCGTACTATACCTGCTGCACGGTGCGAGCGACACCCACACCGCGTGGCGAGACAAGGGCGTGATGCAACTCATAGCCGATGAACATACCGAAGCCGGTATGATGCTCCCGATGATCATAGTGATGCCGGATGCAAGGGGCGAGGGCGAGAACAACATGGGTAAGAACATGGGGTATTTCAACCAACCAGGCTGGCCATACGAAGACTTTTTCTTTACCGAATTCATACCTTATATAGAAAAAACCTACCGCATCATCGGTGACAAAAGACACCGTGCTGTTGCGGGGCTGTCGATGGGAGGCGGCGGTTCTGCATCCTATGCACAACGCCACCCGGACATGTTTTCGTCGACCTGCCCGTTGAGCGGGGCACTCGGCGGAATGCGCCGTCTGGACAAACCAGAACTGATGGAACAAACTTCCCCGGTCCGTTTCGTCGAAAATGCAACTCCGGAACAAGTCGATGCCATGAAAACGGTGCGTTGGTACGTGGATTGCGGCGATGACGATTTCCTGTGGATGCCAAATATCGAATTCTTCCGCCTGATGAAAGAAAAAGGCATTCCGCTCCAATATCGAATGCGCAATGGCGGACACAACTGGGAATACTGGCAGACCGCTTTGCCGTCGGTCCTGTCATTTATTTCGATCGGATTCGCAGAATGAAACTTTGAATGCGAAAAGCCCGCTTTCAGCGGGCTTTCGCATATATTGGCAAATACATTTATATCGATATATCGAGAATCTCAAACTTTATAGTCCCGGCCGGAACATCCACCTCGACCGTGTCTCCTTTTTTATGCCCCAGCAGAGCTTTGCTGATAGGCGTACCGACAGACAACTTGCCCTCTTTCAGATTAGCCTCCTTTTCGGAAACAAGTGTGTAAACCACCTGCTTCTTCGTATTGACATTAAGCAGTGTCACGCGGTTGAGTATCTGGACTGTATCGGTCTTGACCTTCGACTTATCTATCAATCGGGCCGACGCCAGAAGCGTTTCAAGTTGTGAAATGCGCATCTCGAGAAGCCCCTGCGCCTCTTTGGCAGCATCATATTCGGCATTTTCCGACAGGTCGCCCTTGTCGCGCGCCTCGGCAATCGCCCTCGATGCGGCCGGCCTCTCGACCGAACGCAGGTGATCCAGTTCGTCCTTTGCTTTCTGAAAGCCCTCTTCCGTCAAATATGTCACTTTCGGCGTCATAGTTTCTCGCTTATAATATCACAAAAAAATCAAAATCCCAGCTGCCGCCAGCCGGAACTTCATACCTCTGACAACAAAAGTCGGAAATTCTTTCCGGTTTTCCAAATTTAAAGCGCGAAATCTGCCGAAGTTGGAAATGCGCCCGATTTACTGTATTTTTGCGACATGGCAAGCAGCAATTTCGTTGATTACGTAAAAATTTTCGCCCGCTCGGGTAACGGCGGGGCGGGTTCGGCACACTTCCGCCGCGAGAAATTCGTGGCTTTCGGCGGGCCAGACGGCGGCGACGGCGGACGGGGCGGCAACATCATACTGCGCGGCAGCAGCCAGTTCTGGACTCTCATCCACCTCAAGTACCAGCGCCACGTATTCGCCGAAAACGGACAGTCGGGCTACGGCTCGCGGTCGAGCGGAAAGGCCGGCAAAGATATCTATATCGACGTGCCGTTGGGCACCATCGCGCGAGATGCCGAGACTGGTGAGTTCGCATGCGAGGTGACCAGCGACGGGGAGGAGCAGATCCTGCTGCAGGGTGGACGCGGAGGGCTGGGCAACTGGCACTTCAAAAGCTCCACCAATCAGGCTCCGCGGTATGCACAGCCGGGAGAAGAAGGGCATGAGGCGGCTTTCATACTCGAACTCAAGATACTGGCCGACGTAGGACTCGTGGGATTTCCAAATGCAGGCAAATCTACCCTGTTGTCAGCAGTCTCGGCGGCAAAACCTAAAATCGCCGACTACGCATTTACGACTCTCGAGCCCAATCTCGGTATCGTCGAAGTTCGTGACGGCCACTCATTCGTGATGGCCGACATTCCCGGCATTATCGAAGGGGCGCATGAAGGCAAAGGAATAGGTACGCGCTTCCTGCGCCATATCGAGCGCAACTCGATCCTGCTGTTCATGATACCGGCCGACTCTGCAGACATCCGCCGCGAATACGCCATACTGCTCAATGAACTGGAATTGTACAACCCCGAAATGCTCGACAAAGGGCGTTTGCTGGCAATCACCAAGTGTGACATGGTCGACTCTGAGATGATGGCGCAGATGATCCCGCTTCTGCCCGAAGATACAGAAGCGCTGTTTATCTCGTCGGTATCGGGACTCGGCATCCGCGAACTGAAAGACGCCCTATGGACCGAACTACAACGCAAAAATACCGGAACACCGATGTGATGAGTAGGTGCGGGATGACGAAGAGAGCAATCATTTCCAAACTGCATAGAGAATTACCTTCCGATAACACTAAACCCGATTAAACCGGCCACGGCGCGGAAAATTTACGGTTGAAGTTTGCCGAAAAAGATTTTTCTCACTATCTTCGCCCGACAAAACAGCATTTCCCATGCATTGCGAAGACAAAGGAAGGATCTGGTTTTCATAACGCAGGGAGTTTCATTAGTAAGGAGAAATGACCGAGTGGCTGAAGGTGCGCGCCTGGAAAGTGCGTAAGCTCCAAAAGGGCTTCGTGGGTTCGAATCCCGCTTTCTCCGCAAATAAACGGATTAATTATGAGCTATTCACGATAATAGTGAATAGCTTTTATTTTTGTCCGCAACCTGTGGAAAACAACATGCAACATAAGACTGCCGATTTTAATCAACGAGCTATTTAACATGAAATCAATCCCATTCTTCCGCCAGTGACAATAGGATTAAGATCAAGCCAATAGCACATAAGCCCTGTAAAAACAGGATTGTTTTTGCTTTTTTTCAATTTTAAATCTTATATTTGTATTTAGATCACTGAAATGCAGCGCCCTGAATGTATTTATGCCGGATATATATTCATCCGCTGCTTCAAAGCAAAGAGTGCCTTAAATGCCTTCAGGAACATGACGAATAGATTGATAATCAACTGAATATTAAATCAGAACCGGCTGAGAAAGAGATATCTTCAAAAACAACAAATACGTCTAATCAATTTTTTATTAACCATGAAAAAACTTTTTATGATTCTGGCAGTGGCAGGTGCATTCTCGCTGGCTACTGTTAAAGTTCAGGCACAGGATGCTCCCGCTGCACAGGAAACCACTGCGGTAGAACAAACCGTAGCGGCGGTAGAGACTGCCGATGCCGAAACTGACGTCGCAGGCAAACCTCTCCACCAGGTACTAAAAGAAAAATTTCTTGAAGGTGGTGCAGGCTGGATGGCCCCGATCCTCGTATTCCTTATCTTCGGTCTCGCCATCGCTATCGAACGCATCATCTACCTGAACCTTTCTACAGTAAATTCGAAAAAATTGATCGCTAAAGTAGAGGAAGCCCTGAAAACCGGCGGGATCGAAGCTGCAAAGAATATATGCCGCGACACGAAAGGTCCGGTTGCTTCCATATTCTATCAGGGACTCGACCGATACGATTCCACCACCAAAGACAAAGGCTTGGATAATGTAGAAAAAGCAGTTGTATCCTACGGCTCGGTACAAATCGCACAAATGGAAAGCGGCCTGGTTTGGATCGGCCTCTTTATTTCATTGTCACCGATGTTAGGGTTCATGGGTACCGTTGTAGGCATGATCGACGCTTTCGACGCCATTCAGGCTGCCGGTGATATCAGCCCGACCCTTGTAGCAGGAGGTATCAAAGTGGCCCTTCTTACTACCCTTCTCGGTCTTATCGTTGCCGTTATCCTGCAGCTCTTCTACAGCTACATCATCTCGAAGATCGACAGCCTTACCATGGACATGGAAGACAGTTCGATCACCCTCGTGGATATGCTGACCGAATACAGCAAGAAATAGTAAGACAACAGCAGAAAGATAAATTCAGTATATGAAAAAGATATTAACGATTGTCGAAATCATCCTGCTCGCGATAGGAGTGCTTTCGATTGTCCTTTGGATAGCAGGCATCGTCGATGTAGACCTTATGCTCTACGTTGCTTATGCCTACTTTGCCATTGCGGTAGTCGTAGCGGTCGTAATGACAGCGATGAATATGGGCAAAAGTTCGAATAAGAACAGAATAGGGCTGTACGTATTCGGAGTATTCGCAATACTGGCCGTTGTATTCTATTTCACGCTTGGGAATGCCACTCCGGTGGTCGATGCCGGCGGGAATGTCTATGACAATGACTTCACTCTGAAGATCACCGATGTGATGATCTATCTCACCTATGCCGGGCTGGGCGCAATCATACTCGTCCTGCTTGGAGGCGAGATACGTAAAGCCTTAAAATAGCAAACAACGACTATGGTTGAAGATAAGAAACAAATAAAGGAAATCAATGCGAGCTCGATGGCCGACATCGCGTTCCTGCTGCTGATCTTCTTCCTTGTAGCGACCACTATGAACGTCGACACAGGTATCTCGCGCATCCTGCCTGCGATACCGCCCCCCGACCAAAAGGTCGAGGATATGGACGTCAAGGAACGAAACCTGTTGAACGTGTTCGTGAATACTTACGACCAGATTCTTGTGGCCCGTCAGCCGATGCATATCTCGCAGTTGAAGGACAAAGTCAAGGAATTTATCCTTAACCCCGCAAACGACGAAAATCTGCCCGACCGCAAGGATACGGAGATTGAAATGCCGGACGGAAGCAAATGGGTATATCCGGTCAGCGAAGGAATTGTGTCACTCACGAACGACCGCGGTACCAGTTATGATATGTACATTCAGGTGCAGAATGAACTGACACGCGCGTTCAATGAGGTTCGAGACCAGGTGGCAATACAGAAGTATGGAAAGAAATTTATCGAACTGCAGGAAGACGAACGTAATGTGATCGCCAAGGCAGTGCCGCAGAAAATTTCCGAAGCAGAACAACGTAACGTAGGAGGACAATAGTATGGCAGTAATGAAGAAAAAGGGGAAAGGCGGTATTCCGCCGATCTCAACCGCATCGCTCCCCGACGTTATATTCATGATCCTGTTTTTCTTTATGGTGTCGACGACTATGCGCGATCAGGATATTCTGGTGAACACGCAGTTGCCTGACGCTTCGGAAGTACAGAAACTGGAAAAGAAACAGCTCGTAAGCTATATCTACATCGGGCAGCCGGTTCCTTCACAGCAGGCTCAGTGGGGCACTGCTCCCCGTATCCAGCTCAACGACAGCTATCGCAGCACGCGCGACATCCTTGAGTTCGTTGCATCGGAACGCGATAAACTGTCTGAAGCTGACCGCGCCGCGATGACAGTCATGCTCAAGGCCGACAAAGGCACCCGCATGGGAGTCGTATCCGACGTGAAGCAGGAACTTCGCAAGGCCAACGCCCTGAAGATAAGCTACGCAGCCAACAAAACACTCGTACAGGCAGGTCATTAGTCTTTCCGGTACCCGTATACATGCAAAAGCCGCCCTCAGATGGGGCGGCTTTTTGTTTTCGACATAAATATGTACGTTATGGATTCTTTTCGCACCCTACGACTATTGCTCATTATCGGTTATTTACTTATTTTTGTTTTCGACTATCAACCAATTATGATTCCATTATGGCACTAATAATCTGCCCTGCATGTGGAAACAGCGTTTCGGAACGCGCATTATCGTGTCCGCGTTGCGGGGAACCAATTGCGCAAAAAAACCACACTGACGCAGACCAATCCAAGACGGCTACACAAGAACCTGACAAGGATTATCAATTCATCAATTTTGACCGCAAGAGCTACCTCAAGAAAAAATCGAACGACGATCCGGAAGAGGTGGAACAGGTCATGCAGAAATGGAATTGGGGAGCTTTCTTCCTTACCTGGATATGGGGGGCGGCAAATGGAGTATATATCACATTGCTTCTGCTCATTCCGGTTCTGGGATGGATCGCCATACCTATCGCAGCATTCGTGTTGGGTAAAAAAGGAAACCGGCTCGCATGGGAATCCAAGGACAAGGAATGGGAGGACATCAATGAGTTCCGCCGTGTGCAGCGATTTTGGGCGATGGGCGGTGCGGCGGTGTGGGCTGTGCTTCTCCTGCTCATACTGATACTCGCTCTCGCTATTATCTTCATGCCGGCAGATGTGGATGCAGGCGGGATAATCGAAGGATATATAAAAAGAAGATACTTCTGGTTCCTGTGAGATACCTTATAATAGTGCAACAGCCGCCTTCTCAGGCGGCTGTTGCACGTTATATCTCCAGCGCGTTTTCTTCGGGATTGTAACCCGTATCTTCAAGAAGGCAGCCCGACTCGGCCGCGGCGACTGCAAGTCGGTCGCACCGTTCGTTCTCGGGAATCGAAGCGTGGCCCTTGATCCATATGAATCGCACTTTATGTCGACGGTAGATACACAGAAAGCGCTGCCACAGATCAGGATTTTTTTTCTTTATAAAACCATTGCGTTCCCAGCCGAAAACCCATCCCTTCTCTACGGCATCGACCACATAGCGGGAATCCGAATATACCGTCACCTCGCAACCATCGTATTTCAAGGCTTCCAATCCGACTATAACTGCCAGAAGCTCCATGCGGTTGTTCGTAGTCAGACGGTAACCGGCACTCATTTCTTTACGATATGGAGACGCCAACAGCACAACGCCGTACCCCCCCCTGCCGGGGTTACCCTTTGCCGCACCGTCAGTATATATAGCTACTTTCACCATAACCGGGAACAAAGATAGTGAAAGCCCATAGCAATTCAAACCGATTTAAAGCTATATGCTTATCGTATATAAAACACAGACCCGGAAAATGCCCGTGAATGGAGAGAGGCAATAAAAGATCTACTGCTGTTCTGTCCACAGCAGGTGCGAAATATCATAACCCGCTTCCACAGCTTTATGCAGATAGGTTCTGATAAACAGGTCCGGCATTGTCTTTTCCCTCGAAAGCAGCCACATGTAATCATGGTTGCGGCCCAATACAAGGGCATACCTGTATTTCTCGTCTATTGCCACAATGTTGTATCCCGCGTAGAATGGCCCGAAGAAAGACACTTTGAGCATACCTACGTCGGGAGTCTTAACGAATTTCGCCTTACCTATGGAATTCCGCCATTCGCCCCTCAGCATATCGAATCCCTTATTGTCGACCCTGATAGTGCCGTCTTCGTTCATAGAATACACAGCAGTGACATTCGACAATCCCCTCTCCCATTTATAATCCAAACGGGCGATCTCATACCATTTCCCGATGTATTTTCCGGCATCGAAACCGCTCACCGCGTCCACTCCTTCGGGAATGGTACGCTTCATTTTCCCCGATGCAAATAATGCAGTCCCGACTGTCATGATAGCCGCCGGCACTGCCATAGCAATAATTCTATTCCTTTTCATGACACAAACGTTTAGCTATATATAAGTATAAATACCATGCCAGGAAAACCATAGATTGAATGGAACAGTTGCAGCGGTTCAAAAATCACCCGGAGCTGAGGTAAAGACGAAAGCCCCCTGACGGAGGCTTTCGCGGCGTAAAATATATAGGCGGGCCATCCGGCCCGGTAACCGGGACAATGGGTCCCGGGTGTCTATGACAATCCCGAATGCAAATCGAGAGCGGCAAAAAGTTGCAGAGAAAGAGCGAATTTAAGGCAAACAAAAAATGGGAAGCGCAGTTCACTGCATGTAAATGAGCTTTCCCATTTTGAAGTTTAACGCCAAAAGCGCCTTTCGATGCGGCTCTTTACATCATGCCCATACCGCCGCCCATTCCGGGATTCGGCATCACGGGAGTGTCTTCCTTCTTGTCGACCAGCACGCATTCCGTAGTCAGGAACATCGAAGCCACCGATGCTGCGTTTTCCAGCGCAACGCGGGCAACTTTAGTCGGGTCTATGATACCCGCGGCAAACAGGTCCTCGTATTTTTCGAGACGGGCGTTGTAGCCGAACGAACCCTTACCTTCGCGCACCTTGTTGACGACTACCGAACCTTCGCCGCCTGCATTAGCAACGATCTGGCGTAATGGCTCTTCAATCGCGCGTTTAACGATCTGGATGCCGGTGGTTTCGTCGTCGTTATCACCTTTCAGCTTTTCGAGGGATTCTGCAGCACGGATATAGGCAACGCCACCGCCAGGGATGATTCCCTCTTCGACAGCCGCACGGGTCGCAGCAAGAGCATCTTCGACGCGGTCTTTCTTCTCTTTCATCTCGACTTCGGTAACTGCGCCAACATAAAGAACTGCGACACCTCCCGCGAGTTTCGCAAGGCGTTCCTGCAGTTTTTCGCGGTCGTAGTCCGAAGTTGTAGCCTCTATCTGCTTACGGATCTGCGCGATGCGGGCATCAATATTAGCCTTTTTGCCGCCGCCGTTAACGACTGTCGTGTTTTCCTTGTTGATAGAAACCTTATCGGCTGTACCGAGCATGTCGATAGTGGCCTGGTCGAGCTTGAAACCGGTGTCTTCCGAGATAACCGTACCGCCTGTCAGGATGGCGATATCCTGCAGCATCTCTTTACGGCGGTCGCCGAATCCGGGAGCTTTCACTGCAGCTATTTTGAGCGTGCCGCGCAATTTGTTGACGACCATCGTAGCGAGCGCTTCGCCGTCGACATCCTCGGCAATGATAACCAACGAACGCCCCTGCTGCGCGATCGGTTCCAGAACACCCATGATCTCCTTGAGTGTAGAGATTTTCTTGTCGGTGATAAGGATATATGGTTTCTCCATCACGGCTTCCATCTTTTCGCTGTCGGTCATGAAATAAGCCGAAATATAGCCGCGGTCGAATTGCATTCCCTCAACGACATCGACGTAGGTTTCCGTTCCCTTCGCCTCTTCTACCGTGATGACGCCTTCCTTGTTGACCTTGCCTACAGCTTCGGCAATCAGGGAACCAATATTTTCGTCGTTGTTGGCCGAGCTGGTCGCAACCTGCTTGACCTTTTCAATATCGTTGCCGACCTTCTTGCTCTGCTTCCTGAGCGATTCCACCACCGTACCGACAGCTTTGTCGATACCGCGCTTCAGGTCCATCGGATTTGCGCCTGCGGTCACGTTCTTGATACCCACGCTAATGATAGCCTGCGCAAGGACCGTAGCGGTTGTAGTACCGTCGCCCGCATCGTCATTGGTGCGCGAAGCAACTTCCTTGACCATCTGCGCCCCCATGTTTGCGAACGGGTCGTCGAGTTCTATTTCCTTGGCGACCGTCACACCGTCCTTGGTAATCTGGGGACTGCCGTACTTTTTGTCGATAATGACGTTGCGGCCTTTCGGACCGAGGGTTACCTTTACTGCATTGCTGAGCGCGTCAACACCTTCCTTGAGCAGTTCGCGCGCTTCCACGTTGTATTTAATTTCCTTTGCCATTGTTTAATCAATTACGAATTAAAAATTACGGATTTCTATTTTGTCGTCAGAAATGGGTAAATATCCGTTTATTACGACAAAATCGCCATTACGTCGTTCTGGCGCATAATGAGGTAGGTTTCTCCGCCGTGGGTGATCTCCGTACCTGCATATTTACCATATAGAACTTTGTCGCCCGCCTTCACTTCCATCTTCACCTCTTCGGTTCCCGGACCTGCCGCAACGACTGTCCCGGCGAGGGGTTTTTCCTTTGCGGTTTCGGGAATAAATAATCCGCCGGCTGTTTTTTCTTCGGCCGGATCGGGCTTGATCAGCACTCTGTCTGCCAATGGTTTAATCTTCATAGTTTTCCTGATTTTTAGGATTTATTATATTTTGGTTTCCTGTTCTGGCTCATAAATCTTACAATGCCTGTGCCAAATGGTTTAGGGTGTAAATTTGGCATTTTTTACTGACATTTCCGCACAACCATGGTGCCAATGTGTCATAGGCTGACTATAAAAGAGGGAAAGAAGCATACCCTGACCGAATACGCTTCCTTCATCTTTACATCCGCCAATGTTTTAATTCAGCGAACCTTACTGCTCTCAGCTGCCGCACCCTGGTTTTACATTCCGGATGGAAGGCAGGGCCTACCTGAGTCAGCATGGTGTGCCGGCAAAAGCATCGACCGGAGCACACAAGTCGCCGAAGACCGGGCGGAAATGCGAAGGGAGAAAACAAAGAGCCTCTCCGACACAAAAAGCCATCCTTTTCAGGATGGCTTTCGGGTGGATGATGGGGTTCGAACCCACGACCTTCGGAACCACAATCCGACGCTCTAACCAGCTGAGCTACAACCACCATATAGGGATCAAGCGATCCCTCGCACCGTTATCTGACCGTCGGTGCTCCAGCTTCTCAAAAAAAGCCGCCCTTTGGAGCAGCTTCATATCTTACCAGAGAAAAGAACTGCGCCTACAATTTGTTGACGTGATGCTGAAGACTGCTCTTGAGGTTACCCGCTTTGTTCTTGTGGATAACGTTGGTCTTCGCAAGCTTGTCCAGCATAGCGGCAACCTTCGGAAGAAGAGTTTCAGCCGCACTTTTGTCAGAGGTGTTACGCAGAGCCTTGACCGCATTACGGGCCGTTTTGTGATAGTACCTGTTGCGAAGCCTGCTAACCTCCGTCTGACGGATTCTTTTCTGTGCTGACTTGTGATTTGCCATTTTTATTCTTTTGTTAAAAACAGGCGCTCATTTTATTGGCGCCTTGTAGCCCATAGGAGAATCGAACTCCTCTTTCAAGAATGAAAATCTTGCGTCCTAACCGATAGACGAATGGGCCTCCTTGGTTTTTCGTGGGGCAAAGATATGTAAAATTTTATTCGCTGCAAATAAAAACGGGAAAAAGTAGCGAATATTTTAAGTTACAATTTATTCTCATAAAAGATACGCCCGTCTACGCCCAAACCGATCGAGGTTCCTTCGAATATCCGGCCAAGACTGCCCTCTGCAAGCAGTTCTACAGGGGTGCCGAAATGAACACCGCCCGGTTCCAACAACAGTATTCTGTCGGCGAGTTCCATAACTATAGCAAGGTCGTGCGACGAAAAAACCACTGTCTTTCCACGCTTACGGGCAAGGCGCTGCAGCAGCAGGCACACTTCGTAGCGGTTGGGAAGGTCGAGGAACGCGGTCGGTTCGTCGAGAAGTATGACAGGCGTGTCCTGCGCCAACACACGGGCGATCATTACACGCTGGGCCTCGCCGTCGCTCAGGGTATCCATCTCCCTGGCAGCGAAATCAGACATCCCGACCAACGCCAATGCTTCCGCTACCGCTGCCTCGTCTTCGGGCGTCAGGCGGCCGATCCAGTTAGTGTAGGGTGTGCGGCCGAGCGAGACTACGTCGCGGACTTTCAGGTTCGTTACGCGGATACGCTCAGTCGAAACAAAACCTATTGTTTGGGCAAGTTCATACGGACGGCATGCCGAGACATTGCCCTTCCCTGTTATTATCTCACCGGAAAGCGGATCCGCGAGTCCTGCCATCACCCGCATCAGGGTGCTTTTGCCTGTTCCGTTACGTCCGATTATCGCTGAAAGGGCACATGTCGGGAAAGACACATCAGCTCCGGCGATGAGTGTACATCCAGAATAACCCACCGAGATATCTTTCAGTATGATACCCGCGCCTCTCATCAGAAGAATTTTTTGTTACGAATAACAACCAGTATTATTATAGGTATGCCAACCAGTGCAGCGACCGTATTGATCGGCAGCGGCGTCTGCCCCGGAAGCTGCGACAGGATATCGCACGCCAACATAACAGCTGCACCCAGCATCATAGTCGCGGGCATCAGCATGCGGTGATCGGCCTCGCCGGAAAGTATACGCGCCACATGCGGCACCGCAAGCCCCAGGAAACCTATCGGGCCGCAGAATGCCGTCACAGTTCCGGCCAGCAGGGTCGTATTTATGAAAACAAGTATACGCGTGCGGTCGACATTGACGCCCATCGTGCGGGCATACTGCTCACCCAGCATCATCGCGTTGAGAGGCTTTATAACGGCAATTGACAATGCCAAAGCCGCCGAAACGACCGGAGCGAGTATCCGCAGCTGTCCCAGCGTAACGCTGCCCAGACTGCCCATAGTCCATACGACATATGATTTCACCGCCCCCTCGGTACTGAAATATTGGAGTATCTCAACCACCGCCCCGGCCACGCTTCCGAGCATCATACCGAGGATCAGGATCACCATAATGTCTTTTATCCGGCGACTGACAGCCATTACAAGCAGGAATATCAGGCCCGCCCCTATCCATGCCGAGCCGACTATGCCGATGTTGCGGACGAGGTCCATCCCCGGAACTATCCCCATGAGCGGCGCCCCCAAAAGGAACAGCGCCACACCGAGACTGGCCCCCGAACTTATCCCAAGCACGTAAGGCCCGGCCAGGGGATTGCGGAAAAGCGTCTGCATCTGCAAGCCGCTAGCACCCAGAGCTGCTCCAGCCAAAACAGCTACAACGGCTTTAGGCAGGCGGAAATTGAGTACTATATACGCCGCCGTTTCGCCGCCTGTGCCAGTCAGGGCTTTCCACACCTCGCCGAAAGACAACCGCACAGATCCCAGCCACAGGTCCACAGCGAAAAACAGCACGATGGCAACGGCGGAAACGGCAAACAATATGGTATTTCGAGTCATGAGTTATAGGACGACAACATTTCCTGGATCGCTTAATTCTTTCTCCGCAGGATCCTGAATTCGCAACGACGATTATCTCAGTTGTTTATAATAATATAAGGTGCTGTCCTGCGGGAACTCTCCGGGATGGAGTATCCTGATCAGGTCCCGCAACACGGCGTCGGGCCTGACTACTCCGGATTCCCAGAAATCGCTCCCTCCGCTCTCAGTCACGCGGGCATTGTTGTTGAAAACATGCCCGAGGCGCACTGGCGGCGTGGCCGCGAAACGCGGATTATCAGCCAAAAGGTCGGCCAATGCCTGGTAATGATTTGTATTCAACCAGTAATCAACCTTTTGCATATATGCATACGCCTCCTCAATGTTTATCGGCCGGCTGTCGCGAGAATCCGTGCCGCTGCATATATACCTGCCGCCCGCATCACGAATCAGTTGCACCATATAATTAAGGTCGCCCGGAACATACCAGGTGTCGCGGTACGGCGCATTAAGCATAACCTCTGGACGGTCTGTGTATCCTTCCGCTGCATGCTTCAGACGGTCGTAAGAACTGCTGATGGCAGCAAAAGCCTCTGTGCCCCGGTCGAAAAGTCCGCACATTTCGGCTATCGCCACCATCCATTCGGCCTTTCCGAGAGGGGTTTCCTCAAGGTAATCGCCCACAAAAACGTAAGGGATGCCCATCTCGCGGTATTTGCCGGTAACCTGGCCTCCGTCGTCGGCAACTCCATAGATAAGCATCAAGTCGGGACGCAATGAAGCGATCAGTTCAAAATTGAGGTTGGTCTCATAACCGATATCGGCAACGTCGCCGGCCTTCCATCGTTCGCTTATCAGCGAGTCACTGATAAATCCGGCTCCGGACACGCCGACTATACGGTCACCTGCGCCCAGATGCGAAATAAATGCCACATAACTAGACGACATGCAGATTATTCTTCGAGCCGACGAGCGCAGTACTGTCCCGTCGAAATCACGTGGCGGCTCTTCTCCGTTCTGCGACACGAAAACCCATTGCTCCACCCCATTAGCGCCCTGCCATGGGTCGGTTATGCGTATGGCGCGGCTGTTTTCACCGGCCTCGTAGATAGCAAAACCTTCGGCATAGGATGGTTGGTAAAACATCTCTCCAGGTTCAAATGGGGCGTTCCTGCGTCCGCACGAGCAGACGATGGCGGTAATGGTTAATATTTGGAGTATTCTGATTTTTTTCATTGCGGGATGTTTGCCGGAGACAAATTTAGACAAACAAATCGTAGCCTGCAAAAAAAGACAGGTGAAGGTTTTGTTTTAAAATTAAATGGCTATATTTGCACTCTCAAAACGACGCTGCGGAGCGAGAGCAGGGGTTACTGCAAACATTGCCGAGATGCAAGGAGCAGTACAAGCGCAGCGAAGTAAAACCGTTCGGGGTGTAGCTCAGCCCGGTTAGAGTACACGTCTGGGGGGCGTGTGGCCGCTAGTTCGAATCTAGTCACCCCGACCAATGAAAGCAAATGATTTTAAGCCATTTACATTTTGTCAATGTAAATGGCTTTTTCTTTTCCAAAGTTACTGGAACACTTTTGGAACACAGGTCTTTGAATTGGACGAAATTTGGCAATATTTTGCAACTCAGATAGTTCAATATGGTTTTAAATTATAAAACTTGACTGTTCCTAAATTCGACTTTATCTATTTCTTTTTTAATGGATTTCTCTTCAGGTTGTAAGTTAATGATTTTGGATGCCTTACAAATGCGATGGTATTTACAATCTTAGCCTTAACAGTCATAATACTTTTAGGATTACTAATACTATTTGTTTATTCAATTGCAAACCTCGCCAAATGGCTTACACATCCTGGCTGACGTGTAATGCACTTTCCAGAAATCACATGAATATCCCATGCGATCGGGGTTTCTATTTAATTTAGAATAGCTACCTTTGCCTCTGGTTTCATTAAAAAGCCCCGTTGGGGAGCTGTTGAAAAACTGCAACAAAATTCTTCCCTCGGTCAGGGGAAGATTTAGGAGGGCGATCGAACTTAATCGTTCGGGCATCACAGATGCCATTTCGAGTAAGCGGTGGATATGAGACCACCTTTAATTTATTGTATATAAACGAGTAAGCAGGGGAAGACACCCCGATTACGCTAAAAAGCAACTTTCGATGAATTTTGTAGAAGAGCTCCGGTGGAGGGGCATGATCCATGACCTGACTCCCGGAACGGAAGAGTATCTTGCCAAAGGTATGGGTACGGCATACGTCGGCATCGACCCGACCGCCGATTCGCTTCACATAGGCCATCTCGTCAGCGTGATGATACTGAAACATTTCCAGCAGTGCGGACACCGTCCCATAGCCCTCGTGGGAGGCGCGACAGGCATGATCGGCGACCCGAGCGGAAAATCTTTGGAACGCAACCTATTGGACGAAACCACTCTGCGCCGCAATCAGGAGGCCATCAAAAAGCAGCTGTCGGGACTGTTGGATTTCGACAGCACGGCACCCAACGCCGCCGTGCTAGTCAACAACTACGACTGGATGAAAGGGATCAGTTTCCTGGATTTCATCAGGGATATCGGCAAGCTCGTAACGGTCAACTACATGATGGCTAAAGACTCTGTCAGAAAGCGTTTCGACGGCGAAGGCGAAGGGATGTCGTTCACCGAATTCACATACCAGCTCGTGCAGGGATACGACTTCGTCCACCTGTTCGAGACTATGGATTGTAGAATGCAACTAGGCGGCAGCGACCAGTGGGGCAACATCACCACCGGCGTCGAACTCATCCGCCGCAAGCTGGGCACCGAAGCCTACGGACTGACCTGCCCGCTTATCAAAAAAGCCGACGGAACGAAATTCGGCAAGACCGAGAGCGGCAACATCTGGCTTTCGGCCGAATACACACCTCCGTATCGTTTCTATCAATTTTGGGTTAACACAAGTGATGAGGATGCGAAAAGTTACATCAAGATTTTCACGATGTTGAGTCGTGTGGAAATTGATGCCCTTATCGCTGAACAAGAGACTGCTCCGCATCTCCGTCCACTGCAAAAGCGTCTTGCACAGGAAGTCACAACCATGATTCACTCTCGTGAGGACTGGGAAAGGGCAGTATATACGTCAGAATATCTTTTTAGTAGCGATGCTACTCATGAAGACCTTATGCAAAAGAATGAAGATGAGCTGTGGGAGATTCTGTCTAATGTAGACAACAAATATCTGCTCAACGCCGATTTACTATTTCGTGGAGATGCTCTAAATATAGTTGATTTCTTGGTAGAAAGAGCTAGAATTTTCCCATCGAAGGGCGAACTCCGTAAACTGATAGCAGGCGGCGGCGTGTCGCTCAACAAGGAGAAGGTCGAAGACCCGGCGCAGACCATCTCGGCCACCGACCTCATCGCCGGAAAATACCTGCTCGTCCAAAAAGGCAAGAAGAATTACTATCTCGTGATAGCGGAATAAACCTGATTACAACCAATAGATTTAAATAATGAAAAGACTTCTTTCATCTCTAATTTTTCGTCTTTCATTTGTTATTGCAGCCGTGGTTGCAATAACATCGTGCGACGTGGCCAAACAGGCGCAGGGAGCCTATAACATGGTAAATTGCAAGTATGATTACCAGTCGCTGAACAATTTCTCAGTCGCGGGAATCAATGTTTCGAAAGGCATATCGCTGTTAGACGCTCCCAAGGTCGTCAGCCTGCTGACCGGAAACCTGTCAACCGTACCGGTAGGCTTCACCGTCAACCTCGGTGTGACCAACCCCAACCAGACCGAGGCAATGCTCAACGGACTCGATTACGTGCTTTCCATAGACGGTATCGACTTCACTACCGGTTCGCTCGACAAGCAATTGTCCGTACCTGCAGGTGAAACAGGAATGCTTCCCCTTGCAATGGCTTTCGACATAGCCACACTGCTGAAAGGTGAAACCCACGACGCAGTAGCCAACGTGGTGAAAAACATGGTGGGCATAGGCAGCAATGCCTCTAAAGTGACGCTCAACATACGTCCGTCGTTCATGGTCGCCGGATACAAAGTCACCTCGCCGGTATATGTTCCGATAAATTTCTCATTCGGCGGGAAACAGCCATAACGCCGTTGTGAAAAGGTTCACAACGACGACATGCGACAAAAAAATCCGGCCTTTCGAGCCGGATTTTTTACTTGATGTTTATCGATTATTTCAACAACTCCGCGAGCTTTTCCGCAAGGGCTTCGCCGCGCAGGTTCTCGGCTACTATCACACCTTTACTGTCGATAAGCAGATTACGTGGAATGGAACGCACGCCGTACATCGACTGGGTGGGGCAATCCCAACCTTTCAGTGCACTGACATGCATCCAGTTCATTCCGTTTTTCCTTATCGCACCCTGCCAGGCCGTCGCGTCATTGTCATACGAAACGGCAAAAATCTCGAAACCCTTGCCTTTATACTCGGCATATGCCGCTTTCAGGTATGGAACCTCGCCCATGCAGGGACCGCACCACGACGCCCAGAAGTCGAGCAAAGTGTATTTATTCGCCTCAACGGTTTTCGAGAGGGCCAGTTCTTTCCCGTCCGGCGAGGGCAGGGAGAAATCCTTGTATTTTTCGCCGGTCTGCGCATTACACGCTGCCGAAACGGCAACCGCCGCGATCATCAGAAACAGTTTTTTCATAGGTATGGTTTTTTATATGATAAATTAACGTACCCGCAAATATAATGTTATTTACCGCAAAAGTTCTGCCAGTTTATCGGAAAGCGCCTTGCCGCGCAGATTCCGGGCAACTATATTGCCTTCGGCATCGACGAGGAAACTGGCCGGAATGGAACGCACCTCGTAAAGTTGGGCCGCGGGTTCCTGCCAACCCTGCAGTGAACTGGCCTGCAACCATGTCATGTCCTGGTCGGCGATGGCTTTTTTCCAAACACCGGCATCGTCGTCGAGCGAGACCGCGAAAATTTCGAAGCCTTTATCCTTATATCCCGCATAAGCCTCGCGCAGATATGGCATTTCGGCCATGCAGGGAGCGCACCACGACGCCCAGAAGTCGACAAGGGTATATTTATTCGCGGCGATGACGTCGGACAGGATCAACACCTCATCATCCGGCGAGGCGCTCACGATCTCGCGGTACGACGCGCCGAATTGCTTCTCTTTCTCCTTTATACTTTCGATTGTCTTATCGATCTCCATCATTACAGGCAGCTGCCGCATCTCAGGGGAGAACGCAGCGAGCATCTCTTCCGCGCCATCGAGTACGCTCATCTCTCCGCAACTGGTGTTCATTCTGGCAAACATAAAGACACCTCCCATGTTGTCCAGGTTTTCTCCTATGTAGGCCCGCGACATCTCGTTCCATTCATCCGTATCTTCCATCACACCCTTTTCTTCCGTTATCTTATCGACATCCTCCAGGAAAGCGGTCAGCCTGTCATTAGTCCGGTTACCGGTAACATGTCCCTTGAGCGGGCCGGGCTGCAACATATCGCCTTTCAGTTTCAGGCGGGCGCCCGGTTCGACCGTAAAGGCCGCCAGGGTGTATACACCGCTCCAATCCGGCGATATATATATGATATGCCCGAACATGGGATGTTCGGCAGTCCCGCGGTAGTTCACTTTTCCGTTGACAAAAGCAATAGAATCGGTTTCCAAGCCGGGGGGAAAGTTCAGGTCATCGGTGATGAATAGCAGGGCTTTGCCGTCGAAGCCTTTCACTTCGCCTTTCAGGGTCCAGGCATTGGGGTCTTTGGGTGCACAGGCAGCAATGAAGAGCGCCGCGGCAAGGATAAGGATACGTGGTTTCATAAAGGTCGTTTTTTCGGTTGCACGTAAAAGTATGAAAAAACACCGGGAATAAAAAACGGGACAGATAAATTGCTGTCCCGTTTTTTGATTTATAGCTATTCTGGCTTAGTCGCGGAACTTGGCCTTAAGGAACTCGCGGTTCAAGCGGGCGATGTGGCCGATCGAGATCGCTTTCGGGCACTCCATTTCGCAGGCCTGCGTGTTGGTGCAGTTGCCGAAACCCAGTTCGTCCATCTTCGCCACCATTGCTTTCGCACGGCGCGCAGCTTCGACGCGGCCCTGCGGAAGTTTAGCGAGGCTCGACACGCGGGCCGAAACAAACAGCATGGCCGATCCGTTCTTGCACGTGGCGACGCACGCTCCGCAGCCGATACATGCCGCAGCGTCCATGCTTTCGTCGGCGTCTGGCTTGGGAATAGGAATCGAGTTGGCATCGGGAACGCCGCCCGTGTTGACGCTCACGAAGCCACCTGCCTGCAGGATCTTGTCGAAAGCTTGGCGTTCGACTACCAGGTCGCGGATTACAGGGAATGCGGCCGAACGCCACGGTTCGATGGATATGGTGTCGCCGTCCTTGAACTTGCGCATGTGAAGCTGGCAAGTGGTGATCTCAGTGTCGGGACCGTGGGCGAACCCGTTGATGTGCAGCGAGCACATGCCGCAGATGCCTTCGCGGCAGTCGTGGTCGAACGCCACCGGTTCCTTGCCCTCGTGGATAAGCTGGTTATTGAGAATGTCCAGCATTTCCAAGAACGAGGTATCTGGAGAGATGCCTTCCACCTTATAGGTTTCGAACGCCCCGCTCGATTTGGCGTCTTTCTGGCGCCATATTTTGAGTGTAAGATTCATATTTTTCTTTTCCATAGCTATCAAGAAATTAAGGCATTCGTAATTAATCCTTATAGTTGCGCTGGGCCGGGTGAGCCACTTCGAACGTGAGCTCTTCCTTGTGCAGGACAGGGACTTCGTCTTCACCCTTGTACTCCCAAACAGCTACATAAGTGTAATTTTCGTCATCGCGCAGGGCTTCGCCTTCCGGGGTCTGGTATTCGACGCGGAAGTGTCCGCCGCACGATTCGTTGCGGTTCAGCGCGTCTCGTGCCATAAGTTCGCCCAGTTCGAGGAAGTCGACGAGGCGCAGCGCCTTTTCGATCTCCTGGTTGAACTCGCCGTTCTCGCCCGGAACGTAAACGTCGGTCCAGAACTGTTTGCGCAGCCTTTGGATCTCGGCGATGGCTTTTTCGAGGCTCTCCTTCGAGCGGGCCATACCCACATCTTCCCACATCACGTTGCCCAATTTCTTGTGGAATTCATCGACGGTGTGCGTGCCCTTGATCTCGAATAACTTCTTGATCTTATCCGTGACTGCTTTTTCCGCCTCGTCGAAAGCGGCGGTGTTGGTATCGACCTTCGGGGCCTGGATCTTTTTCGACAGGTAGTCACCGATAGTGTAAGGCAGCACGAAGTAACCATCGGCCAGACCCTGCATTAGGGCCGATGCGCCTAGGCGGTTCGCACCGTGGTCTGAGAAGTTGGCTTCACCTATTGCGTATAGGCCAGGAACCGAAGTCATCAGGTTGTAGTCGACCCAGATACCGCCCATGGTGTAGTGAACCGCCGGGTATATCATCATAGGCTCCTTGTAGGGGTCCACGTCGGTGATCTTTTCGTACATCTGGAACAGGTTGCCGTAGCGTGCCTTGATCACGTCGGCGCCTAGGCGTTCGATAGCCGTTTTGAAGTCGAGGAAGACAGCCAGACCAGTTTCGTTAACACCGAAACCCGCGTCGCAGCGCTCTTTGGCGGCACGCGAAGCAACGTCACGCGGGACGAGGTTCCCGAATGCCGGATAGCGGCGTTCGAGATAGTAGTCGCGGTCTTTTTCCTCTATGTCGCTGGCTTTTTTCGCGCCGTTGCGGATGGCCTTAACATCTTCCATTTTCTTGGGAACCCAGATGCGGCCGTCGTTGCGGAGCGATTCCGACATCAAGGTCAGTTTCGACTGCTGGTCGCCGTGGACGGGAATGCAGGTGGGATGGATCTGCGTGAAACAGGGGTTAGCGAAGTATGCGCCCTTTCGGTAGCACTGGAACGCGGCCGAACCGTTGGAGTTCATGGCGTTGGTCGACAGGAAAAATACGTTGCCGTATCCGCCCGAAGCGACGACGACGGCGTGTGCGCCGAAGCGTTCGATCTCGCCGGTTACCAGGTTGCGCGCGATGATACCCTTTGCTTCGCCCTCTTCGATAACCACGTCGAGCATTTCGTGGCGCGGGTAGCTTTTCACGCTCCCTTTGGCGATCTGGCGGTTCAGTGCGGCGTAAGCACCGAGCAGAAGCTGCTGGCCCGTCTGGCCGCGTGCGTAGAATGTGCGCGAAACCTGCGCGCCGCCGAACGACCGGTTGTCCAGCAGACCGCCGTATTCGCGCGCAAAGGGTACGCCCTGAGCCACACACTGGTCTATGATGAGGTTCGACACCTCGGCCAGGCGGTAGACGTTGGCCTCGCGGGCACGGTAGTCGCCGCCTTTAATGGTGTCGTAGAACAGACGGAAAACCGAGTCGTTGTCATTCTGGTAGTTCTTCGCCGCGTTGATACCCCCCTGCGCAGCGATCGAGTGCGCGCGGCGCGGGGAGTCCGAAATGCAGAAAACCTTGACGTTGTATCCCAGTTCTCCGAGCGAAGCCGCAGCCGCGCCCCCGCCGAGTCCGGTACCTATTACTATTATATCAAGTTTGCGCTTGTTTGCAGGGCTGACCACTTTGATGGCGGCCTTGTGGGCGCTCCACTTCTGCTGAAGTTCTCCCTGTGGGATCTTTGAATCCAATTTAACGTTAGCCATAATATATCTTCGTTTTTTTATTTTTCCTTACGCTAAAAGATGCTTGACATAGAACACCACTACGACGAGCGCGAAGAGGCCCATTACCAGTGTAGCCCAGATGTTGCCGATACATTTGACGCGCGGCAGCCATTTCTGGTTATTCCAGCCGACAGTCTGCATCATGCTCCACATGCCATGGGTCAGGTGCAGCCACAGCGCCACGAGCCACACGAGGTAGATCGCAACGTTATACCACCGGCTGAACGTGTATTCGATCATGGCGGCGCCATTCTGCGGGTGTATTCCGAGGTTGTTCTGATGATTCCCGAGTACTTCCGTCAACTGCATTTTAGTCCAGAAATGCATAAGGTGTACGGCCAATCCTCCGAGAACCACTAATCCCAGCACCAGCATATTCTTGGAAGACCAACCGACGCCATCCTCATGACCGGAAACGGCGTAGCGCTGCTTACCCCTTGCGCGGCGATTCTGCCATGTAAGCAGCAGGCCGTAAAGTATATGCACCACCACTCCCGCTGCCAGTATCATCGTAGCTATCAATGCGTACCAATGCGCACCCAGAATTGTACATATCCAGTTGTAGGCCTCCGCAGAAATAATTGCCACGGAATTCATCACCGCGTGGAACGTGATGAACAGCACGAGGAAAGCCCCCGAGATACTCATGATGAACTTGCGTCCGATCGATGAACTGTAAACAAAAGTTGTCATAAAAATGTCGTTAAATTTTTGTTCGGATTATTGCTTATTTGTTATTTGTTACTATCTTTGAACTTACAATCGATACACAAATGCATCGAAACCATATCGATGCTGATTTTTTCCTTACACACGGCCGTTTCAACCTGCGGCCAAACCCGATCAGGCAACTTTCCGGCTTATTCGGCTGTTAATCACGCCATTGCACACAACCACCCAGCTTGCTGTTTTCGAACAACAAAGGTATCTTATTGTTTTTGAAATAACAACATTTGTTGTGCGGAAATTACACCCTAAATTTAAGTATATTTGTTATTTTAAGCATCAAAACTTTGTAAGTTATGACCAGCGAGAAAAAGAAGAAACTTAGGACCGTAGTCCGCCAAGCGGGCAAGGCGGTAGGAAAAAGGGAGAGGGAAAGCTTCTCGAACGAGGTTATCCGCCGTGTCGAAAGTTCGCCCAGGTTCAGCCGTGCACGTGTGGTAGCAGCATTTGCGTCGCTTCCCGACGAGGTCTGCACCGACGAACTGCTGTGTCGTTGGAATGGAACAAAAAAAATCGCACTGCCTTCGATCGAATACGGCCGGATGGTTTTCCGCGAGTACGTAGGAAAAGACGATCTGACCAGGGGCGAATACGGTATTCTGGCGCCATATACTAGCCGCATAATTGCGCCTGAGGATATCGAACTTATGTTGGTGCCGGGCCTGGCATTCGACCGCAAAGGCAACCGGTTAGGACGTGGAAAGGGTTTTTACGACATGTACCTCTCCATGCGCTATGCTTCACGTATACACAAGATCGGCGTTTGCCTTCCTTATCAACTTGTAGATGAAGTACCCTATGGACCCAACGACGTCGCCATGGATGAAGTTATCCATCCATAGCGGCGAATGTAAAACTATAAGTGTGAAAATGAAAAGCCGCAAAATTTTTGCGGCTTTTCATTTTATGCCTCTTCGGTGCAACTTCCATCCATGCTTTGCCGTTTTCAGATAAAATATGCTATCTTTGTAAATTACCTTCCCTCGCAAATATTTTGGGGAATATGCGCAAAAAGATCGTTAAATATATTGTTATACTCGCCGGTGCGGTACTGCCGGCCGGGTTCGCGTCGTGCTTCGATAAAATGTCGGACAATGCGCCGCACGGCCCCCTGGAACTTTCATGCACTGGCATCACTGTGGGCAAGGACGCCACCAAATCCTACATAGGGGTCACGGCACGAAAAGCAGGTTGGACGCTTACCGGGACCCAGGACTGGTGTCCGGCCACTCCGTCATCGGGCGATATCGGAACGACGCAGGTTATGGTCGATTTCTCCGACAACGACAGCGGCGAAACACGGCAAACCACTTTCGTATTCGTTTCCGGCGACGCGCGGCAGGAGATAAAAGTACAGCAACTCCCCACCGAGATAGTCCTCCCGAACCAGGATCCCGAGTATGGGGCCAACAAGGAAATACATGAAACCATAATCAATGAGTGGTACTACTGGAACGAGGAAACGGAGTCCACCGCCGCCGACTATAACCAGCCGTATGACGATTTCTTCAACAGCTATCTGACATATCTCAACAAAAACGGACTCGACGGCAACGTCTGGTCCAGGAATACAGAGCGCTATCTATATTCATACATTACCCGCGCAACAAGCGACGAAGCAAACCTGCCGCCGCTGAACTACGGCATGGAGTTCGACATCGTGGACTACAGCGTGAATAAGGAGACCAGAATTGTATCACGCATCCTGTACGTTATGGATCAATCGCCTGCGGCGAACGCCGGGTTGAAACGCAGCGACTGGTTCTACAAGGTCAACGACGTACAGATGTACGATTATAATTACAACCGCCTGATAGACACATTGGTGGATCCCGTATACGGCTTCAGTCCGAAACTCGGGATGCTTACTTTCCAGGCATATGCGAACAATCTGGTAGACAACAAGGCGTCGACACTGGTAACGCCGGCACGCTACCAGGGCAGCCCCATATTGAACAGCAATCCTGACGACCGCATAATCACTAAGGCCGCCAAAGACGGCAACACGACCGTAACCGGCTATCTGGTTTACAACAGTTTCGATCCCTCCTATGAAAGCGAACTGGTAAATGTTTTCGGCGAGTTCCGGAAAGCCAATGGGAACAACGGCATCACACACCTGATCCTCGACCTGCGCTACAACAAGAGCGGAACGGTGGAAATGGCTAAGCTGATGGCGGACCTGATACTTCCATCAGATTATAATGGACAGGTTTTCGCCAACTATGAATTCAACAGCAAGCACGCCGACCAGAACCATTCCGCGGTCATCGCGTCACACGCCAACAGCGTCGGGCTGAAAACCGTATTCATACTGACTTCGGGACACACCGCAGGAGCATCCGAGTTACTGATAAACGGCTTGCTGGGGCTGGATGGGATAACGTTGGTGGTGATAGGCGAGAAAACAGAAGGTATGAACGTCGGTATGGTGAAACGCACCTATGCGAACAACGGATATGTGTATGGGGTATACCCTGCGGCTTTCAGGTGCTACAATGCCAAAAGCAACGGAGACTACCAATACGGACTCCTGCCCAACGGCGGCGAGGTCAACGAATGGAATGGCGACAATATAAAATGGTCGAGTACCTGGAACTGGAAGGATTTCCCAGGGGCAACGGAAGATCCTCTGCTCTACAAAGCACTGACATATGTGGTGGGGAATGCGGCAATGCCCGCCAACCCGGTGCTTTACGCAACATCACAACAGAAATCCGGATATCCGAGAATATTTTCGGTACAGGCATCGATGATCATGAATGTCCCCGAATAATATAAAAAAATACGAATATGAAAAAACTCTTACCTGTCATAATTACAGCGGCGTTGGCCGGAACCATCCTGTGGGCATGCAAAGACCCTAATGTTGATCCCGGGACGAAGACGGATCCGGAACTGACCGACGACTGCCGGTGGATATACGACCAGCTGTGCGAATCGTATTACTGGAACGACGCTGTCAAGAAAGCGACGCCGAAAGCGAACCTTCCATACGATGAATTTCTGGAAGACCTGTTGTCGAAACTCTCCGGTGCAAAAGACATCACCGAAAATCCGGCGACAATCGACGGTGGATATTACGACGACGGAAGCCGCTACATCTACTCCTATGTGGACAGGACTTCTGCTTCCCGTTCGTCGGAAAGCGTCGAAATGACGTTCGGATTCGGATTTGAAGCCTTTTTCCGGGACAAAGCGAAAGGACTGTATTGTTTCCTTATAACATGGGTGCAGCCTGACGGGCCTGCTGAAAAAGCCGGACTTAAAAGAGGTGCATGGATATACCAGTACAACGGCAGGGATATCACCTATGACGACTACGAGGATTTTTTCTATCAGGTGTATCGGTTGGAAGGGGGCGATTCGATGACCCTTACCGACAAGGACGGAACAACGAAATATTCTCTAACGGCCGCAATGACGTCGATAAACCCCATCATTTTTAAAGGAATGGTAACATCCCCCGGAGGGAACGAAGCCGCTTATCTGGTATACAACGCTTTCGAAACCGGCGAAGACGGTGAGTTCGATGCCGATCTGCGAAATGCGTTCGCGGAATTCAAAAAGGCCGGCGCGAAGGAACTGATACTCGACCTGCGGTACAACCACGGCGGATACGTCAGCTGCTGCCAGATACTCACCAGTCTGGCTGCAAACGTGAGCACCGGACAGACGTTCGCCAAACTCCAGTACAACAGCAGCGTTAACAAAAACAACCCCGAGGTCATCCGCTTCCGGAACGAACCCAACAGCCTGAAGCGTAATAAAATATATGTGCTTGCGACAAAGGCATCGGCTTCGGCCTCGGAAATGGTGATAAGCAGCCTTAGGGGAGTCAATATCGACGTCGTCCACATAGGCGCACAGACCGAGGGAAAGAACGTCGGCATGGACCTCAAGAGCAAGGTAATCGACGGTTACAGCTACGAAATGTGGCCTATCACTTTCAAAATAAAGAACGCCAAGGACTTCTGCGACTATGCCGGAGGCTTCAAACCAATATACGATATCGACGAATTCAAATACAGGAATACGGTCGGCGTATTCGAACTGGGCGATCCTGAAGAAGAACTGCTCAAGCAGGCTTTGATACACATCGACGGCGGCACGCCCAGCCAGAAGGCGAGCCGCGCCGGGAACGAGGATATAGATATGATCGACAATCCTCTTAAAACCAACCGAGGCGGCGCCAAGGTGGTCCGTAACGAAGCAGGGGAAGTGCAACTTTAATTCCGGCGGAACCCAAACGATGCAATGAATATACCTACTTATAAGATAACCAAACTCAAGGCGATGCTCGCGGGCGCACCGAAGAATGTGCTCGTACTGTCGCACTACAACCCCGATGGCGACGCGATAGGTGCATCGCTGGCATGGGGCAAAACGCTCGAAGGAATGGGACACAAAGTCACCTGGGTCGTCCCTAATAAATTCCCGTCTTTCCTCGACTGGATCGACGGCGTGAACAGGATCAGGGTGTTCTCAGAACACCCTGCCGAGGTCGAAAAGGCGGTGGCGGAGGCCGGATTGATCTGCTGCCTCGACTTCAACAATATCACGCGCCTTGAAGGGCTGACCCCCATTATAGAGAGCAACACCACAGCCCAAAGGCTACTCATAGACCACCATCTGCAACCCCCGGCGGATTATTATAATCTGATGTTCTCATACCCGGAAGCGTCGTCAACGTCGTACATGGTCTTCAAACTAATCTCGCGGCTGCACGGAGTCGGGGCGATTGACCGTGACATGGCTACCGCCCTGTACGTCGGAATGATGACCGACACGGGCAATTTTTCGTTCAGCCAGTTGACGCCCGACCTCTACCGCACGATCGCGGTGCTGGTCGAGAAAGGGATCGACATACCTTACATAAATTACAAAATATACAACTCATACAGCGAAAGCCGCATTCGCCTGCTTGGTTATGCCATCGGCCCGAAGATGGAACTTCTGCAGGACGGCCAGGCGGCATACATATCGCTGAAAGAAAGCGAACTGCGCCGTTACAACTTCAGGCAGGGCGACAGCGAGGGCTTCGTGAATTACCCGCTGTCCATAGGAACAGTAAAAATGTCGGCCCTGTTCCTTCAGAATTCGCGTTTCATCCGTGTTTCGCTGCGTTCGCGCGGAGACGTGGATGTAAATTTATTCGCGCGCCGCTATTTCAACGGCGGCGGACACAAGAACGCATCTGGCGGCAAGTCCACCGACACGATGGAGAACACTATCGAGTATTTCAAGAAATCTGTAGCCGAATTTTTTCGCGACGAGGGTATCGACAAGGTCGAGTACAAAGAAAATAAGTAATCATTTAAAACGAACAGGGGCCTTCTACAAGGCTCCTGTTCGTTAATAGGCCGGCAGTGTTTCACTGAGATGTTATGAAATTTATCTCACAGGACTTCATCCCGACGGCGCCTGCCCGAAAAAGATAGAGCGATCGGAGCATTCCAAATTACCGCCATCGCGGTGGTTACCGAGAGCCTATTCCCCCATGTAGCGGACATTCCCTCCGGCGTCAGCTTCGAACCGGAACTCCACATACTCGGTAACAAGCGCCGCACGGCCATGCTGCTGGCCGAATTCGGTCCCCTTTTGTGAACGGAGGTCGAAACTGTATTTCGTATTGGCAGGATTGCCGTCGAAAATTATGGTCAAGCCTTTCACGCCGTCGGCAGTGTGCCCTTCAGCATTAATAATTTCCACTGCCTGTCCCACAATATAGGCAATTTTCGAAAAATCTATGTCATGGAGCTTAATGCCGTTTTCAGTAGTGCGCTCTTTTTTCACCATCTTCTTCAGTTCGAAGTCATAGCTCGGCACATCCATAATCTTATTTTCGCGCGGCTTCTGGTTGCCGAACATGTCAACAGACCAGTTTTGCGCCTCCGTAGCCCCCGGTGCGAGGAATTCAACCGAGGCATGGTCCATTTCCATCGTAAAATCGGATACTGTTCCCAGACTGACTTCATACACCGTCGATTGTGGATCGATAAATTTCTCCAGTCGAGAAGGCAGGAATTTGTCCACAGACTTTTGGTCGGTCAGATCGACGCCCATAGTTCCACTACAGGCACCGAGTCCCAACACCGCGGCCAGCGCCGCAAAAAAAGAAAGTTTTTTCATTTGGTTGTCATTAAATTATTTGCAACAAGGTTTTAATTTCTCGGACCCGGCAAGAACAGACACGGTAAAGCCGGATTAAAACAATCCTGCCTTTTCTATCTCCAATTCGAAATTCGGGGTAAAAACGCCGCGGCCGCAGTTTTCGCGGATCTCGGCTATCGGCCAGAATCGGCCGCCGTCCAGTTCGCTGCTCGGGACAAGTTTGCCTGAGTATTCTGTGCGATAGACGAAAACCATCTCTCGTTCACGCACCGAGTCGTAAACATAGCTTGTAACGAACTCCGGTTCGTAATCCGTAATTCCTATCTCCTCTTCGACCTCGCGCCTCAACGCCTGTTCGACGTTTTCGCCAAGGGCCATGTGGCCCCCGACCGCCGTATCCCACTTGCCCGGCTGTACGTCCTTCCATTCCGGACGCTTCTGCAAATATAGTTCTCCTTGCGGATTGAAAACATGGAGGTGCACCACCGGATGCAGCAGGCGGCTGCCGTTGTGGCATTCTGCCCGCGTGGCCGAACCCACAAGAACGCCATCCTCGTCCACCAGAGGAAATTCCTCTTCCATATTATCGCAATGCGCCACTACCTGTTCAGGATTTTACCCAAAGAAACCACCTGTGCATGGTTTGTAAGGTCGACCTGGATGGGTACGACAGAAACATAACCATGGGCCAGCGCCCATTCGTCGGTATCGACCGACTCCGTTTCGGCGTTCTGGAACTCGCCGGTCAGCCAGAAATAGTCTTTCCCGCGCGGATCTTTCCGGCAGAAAAAATCCTCGCGCCAGTAGCCGCGGCACTGGCGGCACATTTTTATGCCTCTTATTTCATCCGGCTTACCTACGGGTATATTAACATTGAGGCAAAGCGGCACAGCGGGCTTGTTCTCCAAAATGTCCGCAATTATTTCACGCGCCCGGATCCCGGCTGCCTCGAAATCGGCATTTTCGGAGTGATCGGTAAGCGAAAACCCTATCGACGGTACGTTGTAGAAACCACCCTCTATGGCCGCACCCATCGTGCCGGAATAAAGTACGTTTATGGCAGCATTCGACCCGTGATTGATGCCTGAACAGATGATATCTATCTTGTGATCCGCCAACAGATGGTCGAGCGCCATCTTCACGCAGTCGACCGGAGTTCCCGAGCAGGCGTAGACTTCCAGTCCCGGTTCCTTGCGCACAGCTCGCAGATAAAGCGGATGTCCCATGGTAATCGCGTGGGCCATGCCGGATTGCGAGGTCTCGGGCGCCACCACTATGACATGTCCGAATCCGCGTGCAATTTCGATCAATTTGGCCAGTCCCCGTGCGTTTACGCCGTCGTCGTTGGTCAGGAATATCAATCTTTCGCTCATTTCATCTCAGTTTTCAGAACCACAAAGATATGAAAACGAATCATGGATTTTGGATTTTTATCATTCATTTTTAATTATCAATTGTCTATTGTCAATTTTTATTTATCTTTGCTCCGCTTTTCAACATGGAAAAGTTTCGCACCAACCTCTTTCGAGGGTGCCGATGTAGGGGTCAGGGCTTGGATTACAGTCATGCCGGCCGGATTGCAGGAAAGGAAAATACCTCCCGCATGGATACAGGTACAGCCTTAACGTTGGACGAAAAACCAAACGACAGCACTTTACTGCCATGAACAAAGATCAACTCATCCGCATCGCCGAAGAGTCGATGTGGGCCGAAAAAGAGGTTCCCGAATTCAAAAGCGGGGACACTATCACCGTAACCTACAAGATCATAGAGGGTAACAAAGAACGTCTGCAGAGTTTCCGCGGCGTGGTTATCCAGATCAAAGGCTCGGGCAAGACCAAGATGTTCACCATCCGCAAGGTATCGAACGGCATCGGCGTGGAACGTATTTTCCCGCTCTACTCGCCCCACATCGACTCCATAGAAGTGAACAAACGCGGTGTTGTACGCCGTGCGAGGATATTCTACCTGCGCAAACTCACAGGCAAGAAAGCCCGCATCAAGGAACGCCGCTACGGCGCACCCAAGAGCGAATAAAAATTTCCCGCAAAAGCAAAAATCTCAACGGCACCCTTTCCCCGGGTGCCGTTTTTACACTTCCCCGATTGAGTATAAATGCGTAATACTGTTTGGGAATAAATATCTATATTTGCATTTAAGAAATATTTGCGCTTATGACCACTGTAAAAGTGCTTCTTATCATATCCATCGGACTCCAGTTCTTCGCGACGTTCATCGCGGTGAGGATGATCAAGGAAACGAAATACAATGCCATATGGATATTGCTGATCATAGCCCTGCTGCTGATGACGGCTTCGCGCATACTGCAATTCATCCATTACGTGCCACGACACGACTCTTCTCCTGGCTTTATGGCGCTGACATGGATAGGCATAGCCACTTCGGTATTCATCACCATAGCTCTTTTCTACGCCCGAAAACTGGTGGAGTATATCGACCGGCTGATCTTCCAGCGGCAACTCACCAGCAAACGTATCCTTTCGACAACGCTGCGCACCGAGGAAAAAGAGCGTATCCGTTTCTCCAAAGAACTTCACGACGGACTCGGGCCTCTGCTTTCGTCAGCGAGGATGTCGCTTTCGACGCTTTCGCAATCCGGTCGGCCCGAAAGCGAGGCCGAGATCATCTCTAACACGAATCACGTCATCGACGAGGCCATCCGCAGCCTTCGCGAGATATCGAACAACCTGAGCCCGCACATATTGAACGAATTCGGACTTGGCCGCGGTGTGGGCAACTTCGTTTCACGCAGCGTGACGATGCATGACATGAAAATATCCTACACGACCAACCTGAAAGGAGAACGGTTCGACGCCGACGTTGAAGTCATTCTCTACCGCGTTATATGCGAACTGATAAACAACAGCCTGAAACACTCCGGAGCGACGGATGCAAAACTCGATTTAACATACGAAGGCAACAGTATATTCCTGGACTACAGCGACAACGGACATGGCTTCGATCCAGGGTCCGACAGCGGTTCAGGCATGGGGCTGGCCAACATCGCATCTCGCATCAATACGCTCAACGGAACGCTCGACATCTCCAGTTCGAAAGGCAACGGGATGAGTGCTAGTATAAAAGTATATCTGGACCGCGGAAATGCACAGTAAACCTATCCGTATAATTCTGGTCGACGACCACACGCTGTTCCGCGACGGACTGCGCCGCTTGTTGGCTAACGACGGCCGTTTCACGGTGGTCGGCGAGGCTGCGTCGGGACGGGAATTCCTCGATCTGGCAGCACGGACAGGTACGGATGTTGTATTCATGGACATCGACATGCCTGGCGGTATGAACGGCATAGAGGCCTCCCGGCTCGTGTTGGAGCGGGATCCGGACATGAAGATCGTGGCCCTGTCGATGCATGGTGAGCACGAGTATTACTTTCCGATGGTCGAACTGGGCGTAAAGGGTTTCCTGCTGAAAAACTCCGATTTCGCCGACGTCGCCAGAGCTGCCGAGACTGTGGCTGACGGAGGAACATATTTCTCACAGGAACTTATGGGTTCGTTGGTGTCGGCCCTGCGGGGAACGGGCGAACTGCCGAAGGGCGAGGCCCTTTCCGAACGGGAAGCCGAGATATTGCCGCTCATCTGCAAAGGTTTTTCGAATCAGGAAATAGCCGACCGCCTTTTCATATCGAAGCGAACGGTAGACAAGCACCGCGCCAACATCCTGTCTAAAACGGGATGCAGGAACACTGCCAGCCTGGTGGTCTACGCAGTGAAAAACAACTTAATCACCATATGACTATGGATGACCGAATCAAATCATTCCCGAAAATACTGGAAAACCACTACGAGCAGTGTTGCAAGGATGTGCCGTCAAAAACCGACGCCATTACATTCCTCGATGACATGATCGCGCTGCTTTTTCCGGTTACGCACGGCCGGATGTTCACGCCCGATGAACTGGAATACCGTTGGCTCGACCTGCAGTTGCAGTTCCGCAAGCTTATCACCCCTGCAATGCCCAACGGCGGTAGGTCCGATATGATCGAAACGTTCTTTTCGCAGGTTCCGGATATCTATACAGACCTCATGAACGATGCCGAATTTTTCAATGAATGCGACCCTGCGGCATTCTGCAAAGAGGAAATCATATTGAGCTACCCTGGTTATTATGCGATCACCGTCTACAGGTTCGCGCACGTCGTTTATAAACTCGGCATTCCCATCTTGCCCCGCATACTTTCGGAGCACGCCCATTCGCGGACGGGCATCGATATCCATCCCGGCGCCACGATCGGCAAACACTTCTATATAGACCACGGGACGGGCATCGTCGTAGGCGAAACCTGCATAATCGGCGACAACGTGAAGATGTATCAGGGCGTGACTTTGGGCGCGACCTTCGTCGACAAGGATCTGCAGGGCAAACAGCGCCATCCGCACATCGAGGACAATGTCATACTGTATGCCGGATGCACAATACTCGGGGGCGATACGGTGATAGGACATGACTCGGTCATCGGCGGCAACGTATGGCTCACGGAATCCGTTCCTCCATATACCAAAGTTTATCACAAGCCCGAGATAGTCATAAAAGACGCCAGCGGGGGTCAAGCCTGAGAAGACCGGGCTATGCAAAATAAATCGCTGCAAGCACAATCATCAGGATAAACCTGAGCTTCACTTTGGTTTCTGTATGTAAGATTGATTTTTCAGTATTTTTTGGTGTGCGGAGTTTGCGTTTAGGAAATTTGTATCTATATTTGCAGACCGAAAAAAGTTTGGCCCAGGTGGTGGAATTGGTAGACACGCTACTTTGAGGGGGTAGTGCCGGTTACGGCGTGTGAGTTCGAGTCTCGTCCTGGGCACAAAACAAAGAAAACTCCAATTGATTATCAGTCAGTTGGAGTTTTTGTTTTCCTGAGTTGCAAAACATTTGCAAATATCTTTCGCTTTCTATTTAGCTACCTCCCAACTTATTACTGCATTGTCTAAATGCAGCGAATTTCTGTGGTATCGCTGCTTAAATCAATTATATTCTTATAGTACATTCTCAGACATTATTACAGGCAGATATTCGTTTGCCAGTCCTTTAACAGTCGTTGGAAAAGAATTATTCCTGATCCTTGAGATCGCTGTTGGATGCCGCAATAAGAGCAAGGCTCATAACCGAACGTTCGTCGGCCGTCTCGCTCTGCAAGTGGACGTCTTTCCACAAACCCAGAAGTACAGGCCCCGTAACTTCGGCGCCACCAAGCATATTCATCATTTTGTAGGCTATATTCGCCGATGCGGCAGTGGGATATATAAGCGTGTTAACCTCGCGGTCGCCCAGTTTGTTGAAAGGATAATATTCTCGGCGCAGATTAACATCCAGAGCGGTATCGGCTTTCATTTCGCCTTCTACCAACAATCCGGGATGCAGTTCGTGCAGAATCCTGACGGCCTCGGCCATCTTGAGCGAATCGGGTTCGGTGTCGGTGCCGAAGTTCGAGTTCGACAACATCGCTATCACAGGCTCATATCCGAAATGCCTGACAGCCTGCGCTGCCAGAACAGTAATTTCGGCAAGTTCTTCGGCTGTCGGATTGGGATTTACCGCAGTATCTGCAAAGAACATGGGTCCCTTCTTCGTACTGACTATATGCATACCGGCCAAGATCTTATTCTGCATGCCGAATATCTCGCGTACGGGATCGATCACACGGGTGTAGCGACGGCTGTAGTCAACGATCGCGCCGTCGGCGTCGCCGGCCACCATGACCATCAGTGTGAACCACTGGCGCATTCCCATACGGAAAACCGCTTCGTTAAGACTCATACCTTTGCGCAGCAGGCGCTCATAGAGCATCTTGCCATAGCGTTCGCGGCGTTCTTTTTCGACATCGCTCGTATAGTCGATTATCTCGATAGCCGAAAGATTGACGTGCTGTTCTTCAGCAACTGCCCTGATATGCGCCGCATCGCCCACAAGGATAGGCTTGACAAGTTTTTCACGTGCGAGCACAGCAGCCGCCTTAATCACATTAACATTTTCACCGTTGCTGAAAACAATTCTTTTCTGCGGTGCAGTGGCAACCATCGTACGGATGCGTCGCATCAGTTTATTGTCGCGGCCCATCCTTTTTTCGAGTTCTACCTGATAGGCTTCCCAGTCGGTGATCTCGTAGCGTGCGACACCGGATGAGATGGCGGCTTTTGCCACGGCGGTCGATATCCGGGCCAGGAGGCGTGGATCGAGTGGCTTGGGTATAAGGTATTCGCGTCCGAACGATATGCTCGAGTTGCTGTAGGCCGAAGCGACGCTGTCGGGCACCGGTTCTCGGGCCAGTTCGGCCAAAGCGCATGTGGCTGCAATCTTCATATCCTCGTTGATGGCAGAGGCACGCACGTCCAGGGCACCGCGGAAAATATAGGGGAAACCCAATACGTTGTTCACCTGGTTGGGATAATCCGAACGTCCCGTGGCAAAGATTATGTCGGGGCGCGAGGCCATCGCATCTTTATAAGAAATTTCGGGATCGGGATTGGCCAGTGCAAACACGATGGGATCTTCGGCCATGCTCCTGACCATTTTCTTGGTAAGCACGTCCGCCACCGAAAGGCCGAGGAAAACGTCGGCGCCTTTCAACACGTCTTCGAGGGTTTCGAGCGTCGTGTCGACGGCAAATTCCTTCTTGGCGGCATTAAGATCCGTACGGCGCAGGCTCAGCACGCCCTTGCTGTCGCACATGAACATATTTTCGCTCCTGACACCAAGGGTTTTATACAGTTTGGCACACGACACGGCGGCAGCCCCGGCGCCATTCACGACAACCTTTATTTTTTCTATTTCTTTACCCGTAATTCTCAAGGCATTGAGTAGCGCAGCGGCCGAAATGATGGCCGTTCCGTGCTGGTCGTCGTGCATCACGGGGATATCGAGTTCTTTCTTGAGGCGTTCCTCTATCACGAAGCACTCCGGAGCCTTGATATCTTCCAGATTGATGCCTCCGAAGGTGGGCGAAATACCTTTCACCGTCTCGATGAAACGATCGGTATCAGAGGCATCTACTTCGATATCGAACACGTCTATATCGGCGAATGTTTTGAACAGCAACCCCTTGCCCTCCATCACAGGTTTCCCCGCCAACGGACCGATATTGCCGAGTCCGAGCACAGCCGTACCGTTGGATATCACGGCAACAAGATTACCCTTCGCAGTGTATTTATAAGCGTCTTCGGGATTCTTCTCGATCTCGAGGCAGGGTGCGGCGACTCCGGGCGAATATGCCAGGGCAAGGTCGTTCTGCGTGGAATAGGGCTTGGTGGGTATCACCTCGATTTTTCCCGGACGGCCCTGCGAGTGATACAGCAAGGCTTCAAGGCGGCGGCTTTTACTATGGTTATCAGACATAGCGCAATGATTTTTAAGGGAGTAATACTAATGCGGAACACGAATCCGCGCGGTTTCGCCTGTGAAAAAGAACAAAACTTTCAAAGTTACAAATTATTTTTGGAATCATACCAAAAAGTGTGCTAAATCTTAATAATCTCTCCAAAAACGGCCTTAAACGGCAATTTGCGCAGGGTTACAGATTGTAAGCCGCACTCCGGCAGCCGTTTACCTCCATGCCGCACAACCGGGCACATGGCCGGACACATGCCATACCTATGTTATATATACAAGTAGAACCCCTGTCCTCGGAGGGACAGGGGTTCTAGCTTATCATGTTTGCAACACCTTGCAATGAGGTGCCGCAGAACACGTTATTAAGTGGATGCAGTAATAGTGAATGGAGCACTTATGCTGCCGGTATTAACGGTATACGTATATACACATGGTCCACCATTCCAGATACCAGCTCTGGTCAATCTGACCAAGGTAGTACTTGATGAGCTTACACTCCATGCATTGTTCGGATCGGAGTTTTCTACTAAAGTGAAAGTGGAGCCTGCGGGAACACCTGCTATATTGAAATCAATATTCGCCGAACCGAAGCCTGTTCCTACGCCAGTACGAGTAACAGTGTGAGCCGCAGAATTGAATACCACTCCTGTACCCGAGAAAGAGATCAGGCTGTAGAGATCCGCCTGTGTCATGCTGACCTGGTTAACCGGAACCTGATACCATTCGGTAATAGCGCCATTAACAGCTTTAAGCAATACGTGACCGGTCTTAGCCGCTCCAGTAGCATTGAGACTTGCTGTAGTAATCGTCATGGTACCGACACCGTTATCCGCCACATTCGAGATAAATGAGTCATACGGGGTCCATATCGTCAATACGGTCGCAGGATCGGGTTTGACATACGTGAAAGTAGTCGTGCTGCCCGCAGAATATGCCAGATCCGCCGGAGTTGAGATGGTGTTCAGCAGAGCCGTAGTAGTATGCGGCAACTGGATCACCGTGAACGAGCAAGCCTGGTCGGCATATCCGGTTTTCTTCATCGTAAAGGTAACGACGCCGTAGAGCGGAGCGGCCGTGAGGTTCGCAGCGAAGTTGAGTTCGATCTGATCGCTATTAACCACGTTGGTACTTGTAACCCACGCCGGAGCGACAATAGTAGCCGCATCGGGAGCACCTGCATTGGCATTCGCAGTGGGTACTGCCACCAACTGTGTGTCGGTATCGACCGCTATGTACGAAGATTCCCAAACCGCATCGATCGTCGGAACGCCCTTCTGAATCAAGACATAGGTAAGTGTCTGATTCATATGGTTAGCCTTTGTCAGCGGTATGGTGATGATCGCTGACCTGTCCGCAGTAGTGGTGTTCGCATCGATACCTGTTATGGTGAGAACATCGCCAGCCGTGCTGATAGTAGCGGAATTGAGCCATGTTCCGCCTCCGACACAGGAGGCAGTGACAGTTCCGATAGTTGCGCCATTGCAGGTGAGCGAGGGAACAGCCAGGGCTGCGATGTCGGTATCAGCCGCAAGGATCGTCCCCGAAGCCGGAGCGATGGTTGCCAGTATTTCAGGCAGAACCGGGTTGAACGCGGTGATACTGTAGTACAGGATATGCGAAGTCAAACCGCCATCGTCCGAAACCTCTACGGCCACAAGGGTGTTGTTCGAAGTTCCGGGAGCAGGCCAATCGGCAGCACCTGCAACAGGATCTATCTCGTAGGTAAAGCCGGGAAGAACGGCGTCAACCACCAGGTTGGTCAGCCATGCTTTGGCGCCAACGGCAGGAGTGACCGATATGATTGTCACGCCGGGATCCAGACCCATCACTACATTCGCGGGAGCAACCGTAGCCTCGGTCACAACCGCGGGAGCGGTAATGAACGTCGCAAGGAACGTCGGGGCTGCGGCGAGTATGCCCGCCTGAACGACACTGATAGGATACTGGCCTATGACATTGCCGTTAGCATCCTTGGTAACCACCTGGAGAACTGTCGAACGAGTGCTTCCCGAAGGATTCGGTTGAACGGTGATATCGAGCTGCTGGTTCGCAACAGACCAAGCTACGCTGGAAACGAATGTAGTGCTCGTCGCGCTTACCATCTGCAGGGTCAATCCTTCCGGGTTGGCGAACAGTGTGCTGGCTATGCCGCCTTCCTGCGGGAAGGTGTGGTCTTTCGGACCATAGCCGATGTTGGGAGCCGCAACGCCCTCCTGGACGACCGTGATGGTGAACTGCGACAGATAAGCCGGATCGTTAACCGCCTTGATGGTCACGTTTACCTTGCCAACGCGCGGTGTGGTACCCGTATAAGCGTTGTTGGGATAGATCTGCATCGGGCTGGCCGGAGGAACTACCGTGAACCACGAACCTTCCTGAGTATACGTGAAGATATAATCTGTAGTGTTGAAGCCGATAAGCTCGATAGGCTGCGCCGAACCCACACCGGAAGACACGGCCGGGAAAGTAGCGGACATCGCCGTCGGGAATATCGGAGCGAGCAGGGCCTTCTGCGATACCGGAATGGTTATCGTCTGCGACTTATCGCCGTTCTGTATGTAGATTACGATATTACCGGTGAGCGGGGTAGCCGTAGCGTTGGTACCGGCCGTCACGTCGAACGTAGCTGTAGTACCGGTTGCGGTGACAGCGGTAGCTGTTGCCCAACCAGGAACTGTTACACTGTGGATATAAGTGTCGCTGGTGTTCTGGATGGTAACGGTCTTGGTTTCCGGAGCAGTCTGATCGGCTGCGAACAGCACGCTGTTCGGGGTCGCATTGGCTGCCGGCTGAACGAAAGACTGTGCAAGCTGCCATACGTTGACAGTCACGCTCTGGGTTTCGGTTCCACGGGTAGCGGTAACGATGACTGTTCCGTTCCTCGTCTGGCTGCCGGTGTTATCGGTAACATCCGGAGAGAAAGTATAAGGAGTCGCAACCGTAGCGGGCACGGTAAGCCATGCCTTAGTAGAAGAAACCGAAACGGTCGTATTATCGGGTACATTGAGAACATGGATAATATCGTCGATGGTCTTCGCCACATTATCGGTAACCGCCCATGCTGGAGCTACTGATATAGCCAGAGCAGAAAGGCCGTTCTGTGCCACCTGAACCGGATAGTAAACGGTCTGGCCTCCCAGTATCGCCTGAAGTATGATCTGGCCGCCGCGTTCTTCTGAAGTGGTGTTGGCATCTACGTCGAACACATAAGCGCCCTGACCGTTCATGCCGGCATCCCAGGTTACTTCAGTTACCCAGGCGGGTTTCGAGAAGACGGTAACGGCAGCTTTGTTGGTATTCATAAAGAAGAGGCTGACATCGTCCTGTGCGGCCGGACCGAATACGAACGAGTTCGCACTCAGTGTCAGGTTGGGAGCACCTACGCCCAACTGAATGACTTTGACCTTTATAAGAGACGTAACACCTCCGGCTACGGCCTCGATGGTCAGGTCGGCTTCAATATCTGCAGAGCCTGTATTTTCAGCCGAGACCTGTGTAATCGTCAGGACGTTGCTGGTTACAGCACCTGTAACGAACGTAGGATCGCTCGATGCAACGCTGTAAACCACATTGCTGGTAGTATTGAAGAACGTCAGGTCGAAAGTGGAAGCGGCGGGCGAAGTTGCAGGTATGACCACCTTATCGGTAGCAAGCATAACCTGCGGACCCGGAGCTGCCTCCTGGGTAACGGTTGCTGTCAGGGTCTTCGTGTCGTTTCCGCGTTTGATGCCGATGGACACGTGTGCATCCCTGGCGGTTACCCTCGGGTTCTCGGCAGCAACAGTCATCTCGATAGTAGCGGTTGTGCCTGTAATAACCGGAACTCCCAGAGTCAGCCACGAAGCGTCTGCTGTGGCATTGATGTCAGCAACAACAGCCCCCTCGGGCAGGTCATTGATAACTATCATGTTGTCGGCGACACCTGCTTCCCACTGGACACCGATTTTGTCAGCAGCCAAAGTTGCTTTGACAGGTACAAGACCCTCCTGCTTTACAACGATAGCATATATCTTATTGGTATCGCCGTTTGTAGCGAGCAGATAGATATATGAATACCTTTCTGTGGAAGAAGTGTTTGCCGCAACTACAGCATCGACGGAAGTGGTTCCGTTGGGAGCCGGAGCGGTAGTGTACATGCTGGGTGTGGTGTCGTCGACGCCTGAAACACCCCATGTAGTTCCGTTGAGGCCCTGGACGGGAATCGAGATTGTCCTGCCTGCAGCTTCCACTTCATAGAACAGCGTCGCAACATCGAGTTCGGTAGTGCCTACGCCCGGCTGTACGATCTTAACTTCGATAAGCTGGCTCGCATTGCCCTTTGTCGCCCATACGAACAATGAAGCTTCACGGTCCTTCACAGATCCGTTAACAGCGGTAACCTCGAGAGTTATGCCGGTCGGATCGGTGGTAGCGTCAGGAGTAGCGGTAAGCCATCCAACCGGAGCTACAGCTGTTGCAATAGTTACACCAGTTCCGTGGAGAACGGCAAGCGGAGCCGTTGCACCGAGAGTGTTGGGAATAATGACAGACGAAGGAATGACCTTGATATCCGGACCGCCCACACCAGCCTGGGTTACAGTAACGACCTGGACATCAGGCTGACCTCCGGAAATTGCAATGATCTGAACCGTACCTGTGCGCGAAGCGGCGTCGGTATTGGCGGCGATATCCAAAGGCAGCATGATCGACGACGCACTTGAACCGCTTACAATAGGAGAAGCGGCTACAGGAAGTCCAACTGTAGAGGTTATCCAGCTGCCGTCGATCTGTATGATTCCGACGATCGACATGTCTTCCAGCGAGTAAGCGGTAACATTAACCGTTTCGCCAGCCTGCGCTGCAGCTACAGATTTCGGAGTCACATTGAAATTGAACACATCGGATGCTTTCTGGATCACGTTGACATATGCTTCGGCATATGCGCCGCTAACCTGTACTACAACGTGTATTACACCGGTACGTTCAACCAATGTATAGTTGGGAGTAGCAACGGCTGTAATAACGCCGCCTGCAACTGTCGGTGCGGATTCAAACCATCCGGGATAGTTGACCACCGTAGGAGTACCGCCGGTAGCGATGTAACCGATAAATTCGGTAACAGTATAATCGGGAGCAACGCCTTTCGCTTCAAAAATCACCTGATTGCGCGACATCTTGAGGGTCGGGGCATTGGCAGCATCCTGGGTTACAATGATCTGTTTCATTACATAACCGCCGACAGCATCCGTATCAGGAATGGTGACATTGATTACAGTCTCACGCTTCGTGAAGGCCGGATTGTCGGTCGGGTCGATGGCGATAACCCATATTCCGCCCGTTGTCTGCGACACGCTTGTCGACAGCCATCCTTCGCCAACGGTTACATCAGGCTGTGTGCCTGCAGGCATAGTCACATTGGTAACAACGGTAACGTTAGCCGTTACAGGAGGAACAGTTCCATCTACCTCGGCAGGGAAATTAACCGCTTCCTGACTTAAAACTATGGTCGGGTCGGGTTTATCCTTCTGGATAAGTTCGAACGTTTCGGAAACGGTCGCACCTCCGGAACCGGCAGCGATAGTGTAAGTCACGTCACGCATTCCGCCGGTGCTGTGGATCTGGTTCTCGTCGACGGTTATCGTTATCGTCGCGTTACCCGTACCGGTCGTCTGGCTCAAATGAGCCCAGTCGGCAGCACCCAGGATTTCCCAATCCGTATTCGAGAGTATGGTGAAGTAAGCGTTGCCGCCCTGAGCACCTATCTCGAATTCAGGAGGACTGACCTGCAATGTGGTAGCCGTTTCTGACTGGTTGACAATAACCGTAGCAACTGCGCCGTTGACCGTGAATGTAAGAATAGCCTGACGGCCATCTTTCAATGCGCCGGTGTAAGGTTCTACAAAAATGCTAAGGTCTGCCGAACCACGGCCTTTCTCGCGGGAAAGAGTGAGCCAACCGGTATTGTCGTTGGGATTGTATTTAGCGCCGGCGCTGTAAGTAGCGGTCCACTCGGCGTTAGACATAACCCTCAGTGGAAGAACATGGTCCTGTATATCTACTCGGAACATTTGCTGGCTGACAGAGATTGCAGGGGGATCTTCTTCCCTACAGCCCGATGAGAGGGCGATTACTGCCCCGAGCACCAGTACAGCGGCCATCCGTCCCTTTGCTGTCCATTTGCTTAATATATTCATAATATTCAATTTTATTAGTTACTTATTTCGTGAGTTGGATGAATTGTGCGTTTGTTCTGTAAGGAATGAACTCGGCCTGATTGCGTGCAGTTTCCTTGTATGAGGCATCCTGCTCTATAGCCCTTCCAAGAGAGCCGATGGCGAGTTTTTCATTGCCTTCCTTAGCATAAGCGATTGCACGCAGGTAGTGCGTTTCAGCAGTCTGCGAATTCAGATGCGTCTGCTTTGCTGCCTTGTCGTAGTCTCCTGCCGAAAGGTTGGCGACAACCGAGTTCACGTTATCTTCGTACTGGTTGAGAAGCTCCGCCGATTCTTCATACTCTTCGTTGATGAGAAGCATAAGGCCTTCGTTGTATCCGGCCATCGGAACGTTGCCTGCAAGTTCGAACATGGTAGCCGACATTTGGGGATCACCAAGGAACATGTAAAGAACGGCCTTATTGTTGGCCATTACCGGATCGATACCCCTGTTGGGGATCATGTCGGAATATTTCTCGGCATCTTTGTACTGTCCGGCGTCCATCAGTGCGACCATCATGTTATTGGCCGTGACTTCGCTGGGGTCCTCGTCGAAATACTGGCGGGTCTTCTGCAGCGAGATTTCGGGCTTATCCTTACCAAGAGCGACGGCAGCATATACTTTACCGTTGATTTCGGTTTCGGTATCGAAATATTCGCGGGTCGAATAGTCGATCGTTATAAGGCAGTTTCGCAGATCCTGGAAGATCTGGTCGATATCCTTATAATTATCGAGTTTCTTGAGTTCGGCTTCCCTGGCATCCAGATCGTCATTCTGAGCGATGATCTGGCGGATCTGGCTGATGTTTTCGAGTCCTGATTCGGGAAGTTCTTCAAGGAATGCATCCCAGTTTTCATCGATCCATTCACGCGAGATCATGTCCTTGTTAATATCGAGGTCCTTATTCAGCTGTTTGGAAATAACTTCGCTGCGTTTTTCAGCAAGTTTTTTGTTCAGTTTCAAGGGACCTTCCGGAGAAGCGGAAGTAAGGACATTCACGTCGAGGATACTGGAGTCGGCATCTTCTTCGATTCTCTTGACTTCAGCAGTAAGGTCATCGTAGCCGTTAGGACGGAACACGTTAAAATCAATAACGGTCTTGCCCTGACGGAATACGGAGTGGTTGTTGAAGTCGTTGACATAGGTCTTGAAGAGAGTGTTCGGATAATAGTAGACCACGGGGTCCGTCTGGATGAAATCGGCATAGCTTGTCACACCGTGGGCAAGGCAGGTGCTCTGTTCTGCGACTTCGCTTCCACACACATCGTAGATCTTGTAGTTGAGGACAAGTGTCGCACCTTTATATTCGGGAGTGTAGGGAGCTGAAACCTGATAATGCATCACGGCGCCTTTACCGTCATAAATAAGGCTTTCTACATAATTTGGCCCGGCGATCTTGTCGAATTGTTTCTTTTCGCGCGCGATCGTGGCATACTTCTTACCTTCAAGGATCACGGGCGGAAACTCTTCCTGGAAAGAGCCGTTCACGAACATCGGGGTAATAACGCAGAGCTGGTTCTGTTTAATGAACTTGCTGCCTATCTCAATGTCGAAAGCAACTATCACTTTGCCGCGATAGCTGTGGAGATCGAGGATCATGGGATCTTCGGGAACATAGTTCGAAGCCTGGACTTTGAACTGGGCGGATGCAGTCAAGGCCGTCGATATCATCACGGCCGTCAGGAGCAATATTTTCGTAATTCGTTTCATAGTCTTCGTCATTGTTTATCGAATAATAAATACTGCGCTCAACCCGACTTTTGTCACGCCAAAAGTATTTTTGACTCCGGACATCTGTTCGTTGAATTCCTTGTTGTCCCAATCCGATCCAGGTTCCTGGAGATCCGTTTGGCCGATCCTGTTGTAAACGTCGCGGTCCCAATGTTTGAAACCCACGCCCAGCGAGAAATCGAGCCTCCAGCGATACGCAATCGGGAGGGAATAGCCATAAGAGAGACCTGCGCCCCAGTATGTACCATCGTAACGGTACTTGAAAAGGCCGGCATCATACTGCGAGTACTGTCCATGAAGGCCGATGTAGTGGCCGTAGAACTTCCTGCAGAACCAATACTTCAACTCCGGTTGGACTCCCCAGAGCCATGTGCTTCTGCGATTCTCCTCAGCCCCCCACTGTTTGAAGGGGTTGTAGTACGCATCAGCCGAGATTGTCCACTTGGGCCATAGGGGTACTTCGACACCGACGTTGGTCGTGACCGCCGACACCCAGCCCAAAGCATTGGTCTTGACAGCAATCTTTTGCCCATAGCCGGTAGCGGCTATCGCAAAAAGTAGAGAAATTGTCAATAAGGTTTTTTTCATTCGACTTTAGTTAATATTGTGATTAAAATTGGTATTGGTATGATGTATTTTTCGAAAGAAAATATTGAAGAGATTATCCGGACGCAAAGGCACTCGCCTTGCCCGGAGGAGGGTCGGAACAATTAAATTATCAGATCGGATTACTTAAGCAGGCAGAGAGCAGAGGTCTAATCATATATTCATAATCATTTGGAGTTGGCTATACAGGTGTTAATTTTTGTCGGTCTTGCGGAATAATGTTTTTTATAAAAAGACACTATTTCACTATCACAATATTAGAACAAAATGGCGAGATTGACAAATTATAAAATCGGCAAAAGCACTGATCCTGACTCAAATTCGGAGAATTTTTGTTGCGAATCCGGAAATGTTTGTATCAAATCTGGAGAAATAAAAACGAGGGTTTTAGAGGATCGGCTCAAGAGCATCCTACAGCATCCCGTGAACATTTAAACGGAAGCCTGGTTCTTCATATGTTGGTTGCGGTATTGACTCGGCGACATTCCGAACTTTTTCAGGAAAAGCCGAAACAAGGTAGAGCGTGTAACGAGTCCGGAATCTTGGGCGATCGCATCAAGGGTCATGTTTGAACGTTCGACTATCAGGTGGCACGCATAATCAAGCCTGAATCCGTTTATAAAATCCCCGACTGTCTGGCCGTCGTTTACTTCGCGTATTGCAGAGGCAAGATAATTCTCATTTGTCCCTAGCGCATCGGCAAGCTGTTTGCGATTGAGCGACGGATTGCGGAACCTCTTGTCCTCTACCATCATGCGGCAAGCCAGCCACACCATTTCTTCATTTTTGTTCAGGCCGTTCCTTCCATTACCGTTAACCGCATGCCCGTTTTCGCCCGTTTGCGCGGAGTCCTGGCCTCCGGAGGAAACCATATGTGAAAGCTGCCAGGAACGAAGGCGGTTAACTTCCCTGAGTTGTTCAGACAGTGCACTGTTTTTACCCTTCAGGCTGCGGGAATAGAAGAAATATATGCCAAAAACCACCATGAGCGAAATAACGACTATCGCAGAGGTAATCCCTCCCGCACGAGTACGGGCATTCAGTCTATCGATTTCCATACCATGCCCCATCTCTTCGACCTGCGCATCGAATTCCATATCGCCGATCTGTCCGGCATACACGAGCGCCTCTTCATAAAGCGAGGCGGCCTCATCGGTCCGTCCTGCAGCCACAAGCAGGCGTGCATACCTGACAGTCAGGTCGTGCTCTTCCTTCAGTGAATTGCCGCTGCCAGAAAATAGTTTCTCAAACCACGATATGGCCGCATCATAATCGCCCATCTCTTCACAATAGACCGATTTGGCCTGCAGAAGGGCGTTTTCATATAGACTGTTGTCTTTGTACTTTTCTTCTGCCTGTACAAGTGAAGCACGGGCTTCGGGAAACATCTGGAGCCGCGAATATACCGTGGCGAAACCGCAGTGACAATAGAACTCGGTATTGTTTGCGGAGTGGAACACACCTTCCTCAGCCTGATCCTTATAATATTTGTCCAGCGCCTTCTCCCAATTCCCGAGAACGGCGAGAGCGTCTTCATAACGTTTGCATTCGCATAATACAGTCGACAGTTCATCGTACGCCGAGAAGAGCATCGTCGGATTTTCCTCTCGCTCCAGCATATGGACCGCTTCATTCAGGTAAGCCACGGCTTCATCGCGACGGCCTCCGTCGAATTTCACTTTACCCAGTATGTACGACGAAGCGCCTTTGCCGTAACTGTTATTATGTATGCTGGCCTCTTCGTACAGCGACTGTGCATCACGCAACGCCTGCCTCCACCGGCCTGCGTATAGTTGGTTTTTGACATTAAGAAGTGCAACATAATAATAATGCGACCACTTCGAATGAAGTCTGAGGAATTCCATCGTGGGAAGATAATAGAAAGACAGGCTGTCTCTCATATCGTTGTTGAAGAAAAAGCAGATCCGCTGTACTCGGGCATAGGCTTCCTCTTTGGTTTCTCCCTGACGATTGGCTTCATTAAGATACTGATACAAAGCAGATAACTCGATTCCGGGATCGCCGGATTCATAAGCATGCTCATATATGAGAAAAAGTGACTGGAGACGCTGTCTATCCCCCTGTCCGGAAAGTTCGGACCTCAATTCTTCGATACGGGTCTGTGAAGAACCGTTATCCCCATAGGCATGTGCGCAAACGACAGTAAGGGCAAAAGCCATTACAAACTTCAACTGACATTTCATTCAGAGAATGTTTATAAGTTGGTCACCGGGGGAACACTCAACAATGCAAATCTACATAATAATTCCGGACTTTGAAACAGAGAAAGCAATAAATAACGCGAGTTTCGTATAAGAATCTACTCTGCCGGGGTAAAAGTCGCCCATCAATGGTTTTCGGTTTCGCTTAAGCAAAATCCATGTTAAATAAAACAACCGGCTTTTTTGTTGCGATAATAGAGAATTCCCCGGGATGGTTCATCCCGGGGAATTCTCAGCGTGGAAACAATCTGTTCCGCAAACAGCAAAACAATCAAAGTTTATGCTTTCTTGCGGGTAAAAAGGCTTGCGATAAGCAGCAGCACCACAGCGCCGACAGTAGCCGAAAGCAGGGTCCATGCCACACCTGCGCCATCTATCCCCACAATTCTCAGGAGCCAACCTCCCAATACACTGCCTATTACACCTATCAGAAGGTTCAGAAGCAGTCCCGAACCGCTCCCTTTAACGATCAGGCTGCCCAGCCATCCGGCCGCCAGCCCTATGAGTATATACCATAACCAATACATAATAAAGTTTTTAATAGTTAGACTTTCAGTACCGGATATGTAAATCCAATTGCCGTGCCAACCGCCGCCGCTACTGCAAAATTAATTCCTGGACACCGATATGCGAACAGCCTGCGGCCTGATATCACCGGATATCCAGATAGCCGAGTACCTGTCCGCTAATCTGCAGAAGCGATATCTCACAGATTTTAGTATTGTATTGCACTGCCAGAATACGTTCTTCGGCATCCAGAAGACTTTTCTGCGCTTCCCTCATCTCGATACCCGAAAGGTCGCCTATCAGATAACGCTCCATTGCTATTTCGTAGTTTAATTTAGCCGCAACAAGGTTTTCCCGCTCCAATCCGAGCAGTTGCAGATTATTCTGATAAGCCTGCCAGAATGTGGAGAGGTTGGCTTTCAGCGAAGTTTCCACCTCCATTTCGCGCAGACGGGCATTCTCGACCTCTATGCGTGCATTACGTGTTTCGCGGCGGCGGTTACCGTCGAAAATAGTGAAACCGAACGAGACTCCCGCATCGGGACCCCACTGGTGGCGGTTGCGCGTACCCCCTCTATTATAGGTATTGAGCGCATAGCCATAACCGGCGTTAAGGCGCAGGTAGGGGTAGTTGCGCGACTGCACGGTCTTGAGATCCAGCCCGGCCAGCGCACTGTTCCTTTCGGCCTGCAGCAACGCCGCGTTCACCTCCATCATGCGGTCGTACAGCCCGTTCCACTGCAGCGATTCGTTTATCTCGATCACCGAGTCGCGTATCGCGAAAGACTCGTCTACATCGTCGTTTGCCATCAACTGGTTGAGCCGTATTTTCGAGGAAATTATCAACTCCTTCTGGTTGATGTATTTCGAACTGTCGGCATTGAAATCGACTTGAGCCTGCAGCACATCGAGCCTCGAACCGCTGCCCAACAGGTAGCGCGCCTCGACTATGCGCAGACGTTCCTTCGACAGTTTAACGGCATACTGGTAATTGCGCAGCCGGATATTCTGCTGTATATTATTATAGTATTCGGCTGTGAGTGAGGCTACGAAATCCTCGATGGTGATGCGGGCCGAGAGTTCGCCCATTTGTTCCAGTTCTTTAAGCCGCCTGTAGTTAGTCTGCACGCTGAACCCGTCGAAAATCGTCCATGTGACGTCAGCACCGGCTGAAAAAGCCTGGTTCAGGGCGTTGTTCTCTTCCGTCGAGGTTCCACCTGAGAGTTCGGTGCGAGTATCGTTGAGTGCGGCGTTATACCCGGCGGTCAGCCCTATTTCGGGCAGGAAACCGGCATTGCCCCATGTGGCGTTGTTGGCCGCTATCTGTTGGTTGTTGCGCGAAATCCGCACCGAATAGTTCTGCCCGAGTCCAGTCTCGAGGCAACTTCCGAGAGTGTAGTTCTTCTCCTGTGCTTTGGCAGGCAGGGCCAGGAGCAAGAGCAGGAGCATTGCAACGGCCGCCTTGCGTCCTTTTCCGCCCTCTTTGGCACCGTTCCGTTCCGCTTTCTTCCCGCGGTCGGTCGAAATATAGCTGTACATTGCGGGAACCACATAAAGCGTCATAAGTGTCGATATTATCATGCCGCCCACGACCGCCACACCCATCGAGATACGGGCCTGCGCACCTTCGCCCGATGCGAACACAAGCGGAACAAGCCCCAATACGGTCGAAAAACTTGTCATAAGAATGGGCCTGAGGCGCTGCAGGGAAGCATCGAGAATGGCATGCCCCTTATCCTCGCCGGAAGCCTGCTTCTGGTTGGCGAACTCTACTATGAGAATGCCGTTCTTGGCTACGAGACCGATTAACATAATTATCCCGATCTGGCTGAAAATATTCATGGTGCCCCCGTTCGCATACATGAATACGAGCGCCCCGGCAACCGCCAGCGGCACTGTCAGCATTATAACCAACGGATCCTTGAAGCTTTCGAACTGGGCGGCGAGCACCAGGTAGATAAGAACTATCGCAAGTATGAATGCGAACATCAGGCTCGATGAACTTTCGCGGAACTCCTTCGACTCGCCGGATAGCGCGGTACGGAACGTGTCGTCGAGAACCTCTTTGGCGATGCGGTCCATTTCATCCAACCCCTGCCCTATCGTGTAACCTTTGGCCAACCCTGACGAAACGGTCGCCGAAACAAAACGGTTGTAGCGGTAGAGCTGAGGCGGCGCAATGCTTTCGTCGATTGAAACAAGATTGTCCATCTGGATCATACCTCCGCTGTTGTTGCGAATGTACATGGAATTAAGGTCAGCCGGCTTATTGCGCTGCTGGCGGTTGATCTCTCCCAGTATCTCGTACTGCTTGCCGTTCATATAGAAATATCCCATGCGCTGTCCACTCAGGCCGTACTGCAGCGTCTGTGCTATATTCTGCGTGCTGACACCCAGCAAATTGGCCTTGTCGCGGTTGATGGATATACGCGCCTCGGGTTTGGTGAATTTCAGGTTCACGTCGGACATCTGGAAGACAGGGCTTTCGTCCACCTTCCGCAGGAATCCGGGAAGCACTTCGCGAAGCTTTTCTATGCTGGTAGCCTGAAGGACATACTGTATGGGCATACCTCCCCTGCCGCCGCCGAATGTCGACTGCTGCTGCACGAACGAGCGGGCCGCCGTCCGTGAACGCACGGCGCGCGAAAGTTCGTCGGCTATCTCCATCTGCGAACGCTCCCTGTCCCTGATGTCGGCCAGCTGAACCTGGATATTTCCCGAGCCGCCCCCCACACGGGCCGTGACATATTCCGCCTCGGGAACGAGCGAGTCCACCATCAGATTTATATTTTCCGTATAGTCGCGCATATATTCATAGGTGACGCCTTCCGGCCCCGTGGTGCGTACGGAAACCGACGAACGGTCCTCCAATGGCGCCAGTTCGCCCGGAATTGCGTTCCAGAGCCATACGATAATCCCAGCCATCGTCAGAACGACAGGTATGGCGATCCAACGCCGGCGCAGGAACCACGCCAGGCTGTTGTGGTAGATATTGTTGAGCCACACGAAGAAAGGTTCTGTCTTACGGTAGAGCCAGTTCTGTTTTTCACGCTTTTTGAGCAATTTTGTGGCGAGCATGGGGGTGAACGTCAGCGCCACGAACGCCGATATGGCCACCGCACCCGCTATCACCATGCTGAACTCCCGGAACAACCTTCCCGTCATACCCGACATGAACACTATGGGCAGGAAGACAGCCACGAGCGTTATGGTAGTCGAAATAATGGCGAAAAATATCTCCTTCGCCCCTTCTATTCCCGCCTCGCGTGGCGACATACCACGCTCTATGCGTATGTAGATGTTCTCTGTCATCACGATCGCATCGTCGACCACAAGACCGATAGCCAACACCACTGCAAGCATTGTGAGGGTGTTGATAGAGAATCCCGCAACATACATTATAAAAAATGTACCGACCAGCGAAACAGGAATAACCACGACAGGAATAAGCGTAACCCGCCAGTCTCGCAGGAACATGAAGATGATAACAATAACGAGAATGAAAGCCACATACACGGTTTCGACCACCTCGCTTATCGAAGATCGGATGAAACGTGTGTTGTCGAAACCATATGTCGTCGTAACGTCGTCAGGCAGGTCCTTCTTCATCGCCTCGACGCGTTCGTAGACTGCGTCCGCTATCTCTATATGGTTGGCCCCCGGCTGCGGGATCACCACCACGCCAACCATAGGCACGCCGTTCATCTTCATATAGCTGCGGGTGTCCTGGGGTCCCAGTTCGGCCCAACCGATGTCGCGCAGGCGCACGACTCGCTTACCATCCGTCCTGACTATCAGATTATTGAATTCATCGGCCGTGTGCATCAGGCCGAGTGTGCGGATACTCAATTCGATGGTATTGCCTTCGATACTGCCCGAGGGAAGTTCCACATTCTCGCGGTCGACGGCGCTTTTGACGTCCATAGTGGTAACACCGTGGGCCGACATCTTCACCGGATCGAGCCAAAGGCGCATCGCATAGCGTTTTTCACCCCATATCTCCACACCGCTGACGTTATTGATCGTTTGCAGCTGCTCCTTGACCGTAAGGTCGGCGATCTCGCTTATCTCCAGCAGTGAGCGCGTATCGCTCTGCACCGCCACCATGAGGATGGGGCGTGCGTCGGCATCGGCCTTCGTAACGGTCGGCGGGTCGCAGTCCCTGGGGAGGTATCTCTGCGCGCGCGAAACCTTGTCGCGCACGTCATTGGCGGCCGTCTCGAGCGGGACCGAAAGCTGGAACTCTACCGTGATGCGGCTCGACCCCTGGCTGCTGACGCTGGTCAGGGAACGGATGCCGGGAATGCCGTTGATATTCTGTTCGAGCGGCTCGGTTATCTGGTTCTCGATGACGTCGGCGTTGGCGCCCGGATACGACGTGCTGACCGTGATTATCGGGTTGTCGACGCTGGGGTATTCGCGCACGCCCAGATAGGAGTATCCGATGAATCCGAATAACAGGATCACCAACGTAAACACCGTGGCGAGGACAGGCCGCTTTATGCTTAACTCTGAAATATTCATACTTTGTATGAATTAATTACGAATTGAAAATTACTAATTCTAATTACGATCTGCAGATATGAGGCGCAGACCGAATCCGTAATTTACAAATTTTCCAATTTGACGGGTAATCCCTGGCGCAGTTGCAACGTACCTGTCGTGATAAGCGTGTCGCCCGGAACAAGGCCCGTTACGACCTCGACCTGCGAATCGGTCCTCACACCGGCTTGTATCGCCGCAGGTTCGGCGCTCCCGTTGCGATAGACGTACACTTTGTCGACTCCCATCTCCTTTATAACCGCCTCGGCCGGAACCACTATGGCGTTATCGAGTTCATACAGCACGATGCTAAGATTTGCCGAACGGCCCGGCATCAACTGATTACGGTAATTCGGGAAAATCGCTTTTACATCCAGCTGCCGCGTACCGAGTTCGACCTCCGACGCCACAGCATAGACCTCGGCATGGAAAGGTTCAAGGAACCCATCGACCGTAAAATGGACTTTAGTGCCGCGGCGGACAGCGTCCATATATCTTTCAGGGACGGCAAAACTCAACTTCAGCGGCACGACTTTACTCAACCTCGCTACAGCAGTGTTCGGAGTTGCATACGCGCCCTCGCTGACGTGCCGAAAGCCAATGATCCCATCAAACGGCGCCCTCAGTTCCGTCTGCGCAATGTTGGCCTTTACAAGATCTATGTCGGCATAGAGCATCGCCAGGTCGGTCTGGGCCTGTTCATATGCTTCGCGGCTGACGGCATCCTTCTCGAGAAGCGCGCTCTGCCTGAAAAGCCGGTCCTCGCCCAATTGCACCTGTGCTTCAAGTTTTTTGAGCTGCGCCTGCAGCGGTTCATCGTTGATCTTCGCCAAAAGGTCGCCTTTACGCACAGCGCTGTCTTCTGCAAAGTAAATATGTGTGACCTTCCCCGAGGTTTCGAACGACAGGTCGACTTCCTCGTCGGGAATTAGGGTAGTCTGTATATTATCGAGACTGAACGACAGCGGCTGCTGGGAAATTATAATGCCGCGCACCGGCAGTATGTTCTGTTGCCGTCCGTTTGCGACAGGCCCATGTTCGAGCGGTTTCTCTTTCCAGAACAGGTTATACAGTACCACGCCGGCGGCCAGAAGCGCTATCACGCCGACGGCTATCCATCTGTTGTAACTCTTTTTCATGGTAAATATCGTTATTCCGGACGGGGGAGATTCCGGCATCTTTCAAAGATACCGATTTTCGGTTAAACGGCCGCAAACATCGTGTTACAAATCCGGTAAAACGGAAAAATCAGGAGGTGAGCCGAGACAAAAAAAAGAGCCGTCTCTGAAAAAGCGGCTCTCTTTATATGCAAAAATCCAGATTAAGGGACATATTCGAAATTGGGATAAACCCAGATCTTCCTTATCCAGTTGTTATAACCGACAGTACCCGAAACCGGATGAAACGTAACATAAACTCCGTCGCCCAACTGGATGTTGTATCTACTGCCGTTTTTGGCATCGCCGTTAGCTTCGTCGAACACTCTCCAACCGTAGCCTGTAAGGTTCTCCTGCATCTGGAAATAAGGGGTGGACGAGAGGTTGTAATTACCCGCACCGACTGCTGCAAAACGCATTTGCCTGTATGAATCCACAGATGCGCTTTGGGGACCTGAAGCATCTATCGCGATTCTGGCATAGCGGCTGGCGGGAGTATAATCGGGATGGGTGTTATAGTTCAGGAACGGCAGCTTGATACATCCGCGGTCACTGTCCGCCAACTTGAGCGCCAATTGCAAACTGGTATTGCCGCCGTCGTTGTTTATCGAGACTTTCGAATTGCTCGTAATAGTATGTCCGCATGATATGAACGACGAGCTGCTTTGGGTAACGCCTTGCGTAAAATCCACGTAGAAAGGCACCAGCAAGCCAAGTTTATGTACCTGCGCCCTCTGGAAATCGACACCTTTATTCAATGTCATTGTTACGGAAGCTCCTTGATCGGTCGTCAGTTCTATTGTAAAAGTGTGCGAAGACAGGTCCGCCACGGGCATCGGCACGTAGATATAACCGTCAGTTATGTCAAAACCACCTTCGATATTGATCGTCACCGAAGAACTGGTGTTGCTCATCGTATAGTCTCCGGTAGTGATATCGACACTGCAGTCCCCCGAAAGCGCAGCGCCGCCATTGTCGGTAATCTTCATCTGCGTTATCCTTTGCGGCGACATCAGATTACAGGCCAGGAATATCTTGGCATACGAAAAAACGTGGCTGTAGGAAAAACCGGCCTTTTCGCCGAATCTCTGTACACCATTAGCATCGAGCCAGGTAACCGGTTCCCTGTAGGACACCTTATCAGCCACCATCACTGCGTTGGGATCCAACTCGTTGGGCCTGACAGTCCGCGTTGCCGGGAGGGTTACCTTGACGTATGGAAATGTAGAGCCGGTATCCTCGGTGTACGGATAATAGGAATAATAGTCATACTTGCCGGCATTGCTGTGCGGCATCTGCCACTCCTTCATCTCGCCATCGAAATCGGCAGAGGCAGATGGAGACAGATTGACATTTTTCAACTTAACGTTGGATGCAGAAGGAGCGGACGTACCCGCAGGAACCATATAGAACCCCACTTCGTCCAAAGGACTCCAACGGAAAATGCCGTCGGTGCCGAGTTCGGCACGGGTAGAGCCTTGGCCGGCATTGATCGAAAAACTATAGCTTCCTCCGCTTTCCCCTCCGGGTTCTAATCCGGCTACAGCCGTATCTTCACCGTCGTATGAGCATCCTGCCAACAGAACCGCCGCAAACACTCCTAAACCGTATCTTACAATATTACGCATCATGATCTTTATTTGGTTTTACGGTTTCAGTTAAAAAACGCCCCAGTTACCTCCGGGAGCGATCTGTCCGATGATGGACTCACCCAAATAGATATAATAGGTACGCGCTCCGGCAGCTTCGTTATAAGCGAAACGCACCATGTGCCATTCGCCGGCTTTGATACCCACAAGCGTTTTGTTCAAGGTATAGTCTTCGCCGTCGATCGTGGCCGTCAGTGTAATTTCCATTTCCGACTCACTGCCGGTAGTGCGGAAGTATCCTGCCCTTGATTCATTCCGGCCGAAAACCAGTTGCCCGCCGCCGACGGTTATGGTCACATCGGCATCGGTCAGATACTCCTGCATCCCCTCGCTGTAACACACCGTCACCTTGATATTGCCAAGCGTACAGGTCACTGGACCGACGTATGTAACTTCTCCTCCGGATATCTCGAACTCCTCTGAGGCAGCATACCACGGGGTTTCCCATCCGGCAGCATCCACAGGCTCGGGCGAACATATTTCAAGTGTGTATGTGCCCGCTTCAAGTTTATAATCGTCCGGGCGGAGCGAGAACGGGTCCCATTCTTCGACGAGTTGGCCTCCGGAATCATATACGCGCAAGATGAAATCCTCTGTCGCAATGGCGCGTGTAGGAACGTCTGTCTCGTCAGTCGAAACGGCTATCGAAGCAAGGTCGAGTGTTCCGTATGCATCCTGCGGCAGGGCATCGCCCCCTTCGCGGCCGCATGAAACAGCCGCAAAGGCTGCTGCCGCAATTATCACAAATCTCAAATTCCCCATCATTTCCTTTAAAATCTTCGGCGAACTAATCCTGCAGGACTATTTCGTCATTGTAAATAAGCTCTATATCATCAAGATACATCCAACTCTTGGTACTACCCGTAAAATAATCTCCATACATACTTGAACTCGCCACGATCACGATATGGGTAGGTACACGTTCCTGCGAGCGGTATTTCAAGTCGATGGTATACTGGGTCCAGTCGTCAACGGCCGCCGAACTCTGGAGTTCCCCGAACGCGATAATCCCCGGATCGGCATACCAGTCGATAAATGTTGATGTCTCTTTCGTGAATATCTGTTTCGGGGCGCTCCAATCAGTCAGCGCAACAAATACCCTGTATATATCGGCATCGTCTTTGGCCAGCCCGCCTCCGCCAGAATAATTCACAGTCCCCGCATTGGCCTTATACCAAAAACTCATCGAGGAGGGACGCGACGTGAATTCCCTGCCAAAGTTTATCTTGCCGTTCGTTCCCACGGTTTCGACATAGTCGCCCGAATACATGTTCCCTGCCGCAAATTTAAGGACGATATAGGCGGACTGCAGTTTTGCCGACATTCTGCCTGCAGAACCGGGACGGGCCTCTTCCTCGGCAGTCGTAACGCTCTTGTTCAACGTCATGGAACCCTGGTTTCCGCAATCCCAGAATTTGTCGGCTATATCCTTATAAAAATAATATCCGAGTTTCGGATTGCCGCTGCTGGAATACCCGTATTCTTCGAAACCGGCATTCTTCGGCTGTGCAGCGGTTTCGGTCGTGAACCCGACCGGGTTGCCTGTTAATTCTCCATCGAGCGAAAGACAAACTTCATATCCGGTACCTGGTTCGAGGCCCGTGATCCGGCCTGAATAGTCGTATTCAGCATCCTGCGCAGCCGGAACATACGCCCACTCACCGGCTCCCGACTTACGCCAACCGAACTCGACAACCTCCGCATCCGATTCCAGGACCGTGGCGGTGACCTTAGCGAAGGTAGCCCAGATATTGCTCCTCGACAACTCGTTCGTACCGGTTCCCGTTTCTGCCACATAGAGATTCCATATCTCGGACTCGCCCCTATACTCCACTTTCACCTCGCGCACGCGGAATTGGTCGCCGCGTGTGGATTCCACGAAACTGACAGTTTGCCCATTCAAGTCGGGTGTCATTACAGTTTTATTCACAGGCGTGCTTTCAGGCCCCAGCTTAATGTTTTCGACAGTGATGTTTGACATATCCGTTCCAATGGGGACCTGGGCGAAAACGCTGCGGGAACTCTCTTCGAAACAGGCAGTTCCCACCTGATTCCCGATCTTGAAAATGCGTTCTATGGTCTGGGTCGACGAAATGGTCCATTTGTACTCGGCCACCGTCTTTATGGTCACCTGAAGCGGGGAAGAAAGGTCCACGACACTGCCTGCCGCTATGTCGCACACGCCCCCTTCCGGCAGCACCACTTTCGATATCTTCACATTTTTCGGATCCGCAGTTTCGAGCAGGTCCACAACCACCGTACTTTCATACGTATTGATCACGGCGCTTTTCTGCCCTTCGGCCTCAAACTCTATGAAAACCCCTTTCACATCGGCAGGGGGGATATCTTTGTCTATGCATGAGCTGGCGGTCGCCGCGCAAAACGCCGCGATGACCATACTGAGAAACAGGTTGTATCTTTTTTGCATCATATGCTCTCTATAAATAGAACGTCATACCGAATGCTATTGACAAAAGGTCGAATCTGGTCGAAACATTGCTTGTTTTACGTCCGGCATCCTGTGCGACATTCGTTCCGGTCTGCGTAAATTTTTTCCATTCGTATCCGAGCAGCCCTATCTGAACTTCGATAGCGACAGAATTGGTAATAAACACGGTAGCACCTGGAACGAACCCGAGTTTAAAGTTCAGCGATTTCTGGTAAACCGAGGTCTTATAATCGGTGCCGTTGTCTGCCGTACCGTTATCCTCCCTCTGTTGTCCGCCGCCGATGCCCGCCTGTATCTCATTGAAGAACACGAAACGCTTGCTGGAACCCAGGGGCACATAGTACCTGTACGAAAGGAATCCCATGTAATTGTGATTCATATACTGGTAGCGGTCGATGAGCGGCTCGTCGGAGTCGGTAAGCGAACCCAGGTTGAGGTCGATGCTGTCCAGTTTAAACCAACTGCGACGGTACTGGAAACGCACCCCGATGGACTGGTTGTTGGCAAACACGTAATGCAACATGGGACCCACGTTGATCGTATGGCCTTTGCTGTTGAAATCATTGACAATAAGCAGGTTGTAATCCTTATTATCGTGCTGTGAGTAAGAACCGTTGAGTCCGACCACCCAAAGGCCTTTCGGGATGATCGGCGTTTTGGTGTCGAAGGCAAGGCCCCTGTCGAATCTTTCGGCGCGCGTTTTCTTGGTTGTCGTCTGGCCGGCGGCCGTTTCTAACTGCTGAGCCTGCGCCGCGGAAAACACCGCGGCACAGGCTGCAAGCAAAACTATTTTTTTAATCATGTTCAAAAAACTACTATTCCTGTAAAGTAATGTTGTCGTTGTATATGAGTTCGAAGTCGTCGATGTACATTATGCTCGAAGTGCTTCCCGCGAAATAGTCGCCGTACATACTGGCACTGGCCACAACGACGATGTGAGTGGGAACGCGGTCCAGTGAACGGTACTTCAGATTTATGGTGTATTCGGTCCAGTTCGCAACATTAGACTCGACCACCAGT
>JAVBRB010000014.1:0-95219 GCA_031548515.1 Rikenellaceae bacterium
AAATACAGGAAACCGCACCGGAACCACCTTATCACCGCCGTGACAATCAGCTGACAAACAATTTGTTAAATAATGAAAATCTTAACACCGCCGATTCCCGAATCTTGAATCTCTTTTTTGCATCCATACAGACCGGAATGACATATAATCACGTTGTTTTTTATGCGCTATTACAATCCCGCCAAAGGCACCTCGCCAAGCTTTACCGGCAACATTCCCGAATGGGGCTGGCAGCAAAAGGGCGGGCGAGATGAACGTCACGGGTGCTTTCGGCCTCAAAAATTTCTATCTACGAGCAATTCCTGCATCTTTTTATTGAGGCGTTTCTTTAGGCGGTTGCGTTTCACGTAAACAGAATTGAGATTTGTCAGGCCGTAGATGATTTTCAGTTCGCGGCTGCTGAAACCCGCCATTAAGAAGGTCCACAATTCTGCGTCCTCACATCTCAACTCTTTACACGTCCTGTTGTATTTCGGAGTTCGCAGCAATGCGTCCGGATCTATAATACCATGCGCACGCAGCGATTCGACGCTGACCATTTCAAGAAATTTGCTGTGAAATTTTGCCGGATTTTCGTCGTAAATGAAAGCATTATCGATCATATTACGCAGCAGGAGCATCAATCGGTGTGCTTCCTTGGCGTAAACGCGTTCGCGCTTGTAACGCCACGCAACGAAGATTTCGTACGCAAAAGCGCCGAAAATGATTGCCAGATAGGCATACAGGAATATTATCCATATCCGGAAGTTCAATATTATCCATAAGAACAAAAGGATCAGGGCATGTGCCGGTAACTGCATTGTGAGATAGCCTTTTACTCTTTTTTTTATATGTTTGGTCATCGTAGTTGGCAAAAAAGTGGGAAGAAGTCCGTTTATCCCATGATCCCTCCGAGCTTGAACATCGGGAGGTACATGGAGATCAATATTATGGCGACGAGTGCACCGACAATCAGTATTAGAGCAGGTTCCAGGATATTACCCAGGCCGCACAGGCGGTGCTCAAGCTCTTTGGTTAGGTCTTCGCCCTGTTTCTGGAGCATCTCCGGCAGGCGATTGGTCTCTTCACCGACACGCAGCAGGGTTGTAAGCTTTTTCTCGTAAAGGCGTGGGTATTTCTCGAGATTGGCGGAGAACAGTTCGCCTTTTTCGAGTCCTTTTGCAATGGCGTCGAACGAACATTCGTAAGGCCAGAACCGGATTATGGATCGGAGCATCCGTATCCCAGTCAGCAGGGGCACGCCCGAGCTGGTAAGCAGGTATAGCAGTTTACAAAAAGAGGCTTGGTGGTTCATGCGGATGATATCGCCGGCAACAGGTACAGCAAGGCCGGTCCCGGAGAGTGCGGAACGCACGGCCGGCGTATCCCTGAACATGTATAGAAGTGCCCCGCCACCGGTAACTGCCAGCGCCACGGACGCGGCGTAATAGGGGAACCGTTTCGAGACTGTGATTATCCACCGTGTCATGCCAGGAAGTTCGCCGCCCATGCGCGAGTAGACCTGTTCGAACATCGGGACTATTACGGCCAGCATGAATATCACGACCACGACGGCCATAATCATGATAATGAAGGGATAGCTAACGGCCGACGATACCATCCGAGCCTGCTGAATCTTTTTGCGGTAATAGTCGGTAAGGAAGGCGAGCGAATCGGTGAGGCGGCCGGTTTCCTCACCGATCCGCACCACGCCGCAGTCGAGCACCGAGAATTTGCCACAGCCTCCCATAGCCTGCCACAACGACGATCCGGCTATTACCTCACGGTAGAGCCGCCCCAGGATGTTTTTAATGTTTTTATCTGTTTCGCCGTCGATAAGCAGTCCGAAGGCGTGTGAGAAATCGAGTCCGGACGAGAGCAGCGAATGAAGTTCCGAAAAGAGCGTCTCCTTACGGGCGTCCTTTACTGGTTTCTCGGATAGTTTTTTGATGATTTCGGCGAGGTCAAAGTTCTTCATAGGCATATTGGGTTTCCTGTTCACGTAGATTTTCTATGATCTGCCTGTCGACAGGCGGTTTGACAGGGAATGAGATCTCCAGGCAATCGCCTGAAGATGCGGCTATGGTAAGGCATATGCTGTCGGCACCCGTCGTTTGCCGGCTGTCGGAGATTCTCAGCCGGGATATTCCTGTTATCAGGGTATCTGCCATTGGACCCAGGCTGGCAATGAGCAACGAGTCCATTTCTGCCAGATCGGCGAATCCGTTGCCTTGGCAGAAGAGCCTGACAGAGCCTGTTCCGGAAGAAACGCTGTCGGCAGTCGCGGCCAGGTATTGCAGGCGGTAATAGCCATCATACAAGCGCATATTGGCGGTTATTTCTGCCGTCTTGCGCTGTGTATAGCGGTTGAACACCACCAGTCCGTCCATTACGGCAAGGAATATCACTCCGGCAACGATCATCATTACGAGTGTTTCAGACAGAGTCCATCCGGGTATTTGTCTCGGTTTAGTCATTGCGTTTAACTGTCAATTGCCGGTATTCGATGGTCTTGCGGCTGCCCGCGAGCCACGCGGTGAGTGTTACAGCCTGCATGTTCTCGAAGCTTTCATATGGAGTTATCTTTATCGTGATCTTTCCCCATTCATACTCCTCGCCATAAGTCCTTTCCGGCCATATCCCACCGCAGTATCGGTCGATACAGGCGGTGAGCTGCCGTTCGGCTTCTAGAAGCGCATAGCCTTCGTGTTCGCGCAGGGTGAAGCCGGTGACGGTCGAAAGCGATATGGCGAACACCATCATGAAGATCAGCGAGGCAACGATCGCCTCGATAATGGTGGAGCCGGGCAGTTGCCGTTTCAGTAGACCCATTTTGCCTCCTTTCTCTCCTGCGGCCCTGGGAGCCACAGCGGTGCGGCCATCTCGGAGTTTTCGAGCACTGTAGCGTCGCAGATCATGTTTTCGTAATATCCGCGGGGGGAGTAGTAGACCGCTTTGTTCAGGAATACGGCACCGGAAACGATACCCTGGAACTGGGCAATGCCGGAGATATATACGAGGCCGCGGACGGTGGCAAGTCGCGACTGCTCGTAGTTGACGTTCCTCACGTTCAGCTCGTCTTTCATGTTGACTATGGCGTACCCATTGACTTTGCTGCCATCTCCGATGCCTATGTATTTTTCGGAATAGAGGCCGGAAGGATAATCCAGCCTGACGTTCTCTTCTATGTAAATGCTGTCCGCGGCGAATGCCTGCAACGAGCCTATGAAACCTTTACTGATCCGGATTTTTTTCCCGACCGCGATAATATCGTTGAATCTGCAGGATGAGTCGATCTCGATATCATGCCCAGTCAGGATGATGTTACCCGACAGATCGAGATATTCCAATCGGCCGTTGACTGAAAATATTTCAGGCTCGCTTTCCCGGAAACTGCACCGTAACGAGTCACCTGGTAGGTTGGACTGCTCGCGCAAGAGCAGTTCCTGCAGTTTCCGGACAACCGCGGCAGCCTCTTTTTCCGGCCCGGGCAGCTCCCTGTCGCTCTCCTTCATCATGGCCGAACCCATCTTTTCTCCGTCGAAGAATACAGAGCCCAGTTGGCCGTAAACGATACCGTTGCGCGGCACGCGTACAAGGCCCTTCAGCCTGGTTTTACCGGTCAGTGCCAGGGCTGTATTGTTGTTGCGGTAGAAAAAAGCGATGTCTTCTTTGTAAGCCGACCGCCTGCCGAGGATTTTCGATGAATGGATTGCGCCGTCGTATCCGTAGATTGTGACGATCTCGTAGAGTCCCCAGGGCCTGCGCTTTATCCTGATGCTGGAATGTGCGACAGATTCGTAAAGCAGAAGGGAGCTATCCTCATCCAGGCGTTGCATGACTTTTTCGGGATACTCTCCGTAGAGTGTGAAGCCCGACTCTATGTGCGCCCTTTGCATCGCGTCGTATCGATGCTTCGAGAAAAACAGGAAGTCGGATTCCCACAACGAAGCAAGCGACATGACTGTCAGCAGCATCAATACGGATATGACCATGACTGTCGGAAGTACCGCCCCCGAAACATGCGCTATTTGTCTCACGAGCTTAATTATGGAGATGGACAGTAAAAAGCTCCCCGTTTTTTGCGAACCTGACCGAGTCCGGCCAGGTTTCGAACAGTTGGTATCCGTCCAGTTTTTCGCCTGGAGAGAGCATCTGCTGCAGCCCGGCATGCTCGAACACATATAAGACCCTGCCGCCCGTCCTGATGGTACCGGTATATTTTACCGGCGGGGATTCTGGGTTAGGTTCTCTGGACGGGACGGCAGTGTTTTTTTTTGATATATTCGACACATGCGGTGTGTGTGGTTTTGCGGCAGCATTCTTCAGGAAGGGATCCTTGTATTCCAGCAGCAATTGCGGCTTTTCATCGTTTTCGGGTTTGGCCTCTGGCACGCGCTGCACGGCGGCCGAAGTGTCGTCCGGTTTTGCGAAGAATATTTTCCATGCTATGAATCCCCACACTGCGACCGCGGCGGCAATCAGAACATATGTCGTTATGCGTGATTTCATTGGGTTTCGGTTTCATCCGGTGCAGCCGCTTCGTCCGGCTCCGCGATCACTGTCAGGTCAAAAACCGACCTGACCGATCCGCAGGCCGAATTAAACGCCTGCATACTCCATTGGTATTTCCCTGCGGCCAACCTCATGCGGAACCCGAGGCTCACCGCGAGGCTGTCGGGAAAAACTAGCGTGTCCTTTATGGCTGTGACGGCGTGCTCGAAATCGGGAGTGACGACCGAGACATGGTATTTTTCGGCTCCGTCCAGCACATCCCACAGAAAGTGCATATTGCCTTCCGTGATTCCTGCGTTATCCACAGGGGCGGTGACATGCACCTCTTTGCCCGAAATGTCGGTTTCGAGAATATCGCCGCAGGCATACATGAGAAGCAATGCAGGCAGTATGAGTGTTTTTTTCATAATCATCATTGGGGTTAGTCTGTCATTATCTGTTGGATATAAATGGTACAGGTGAGCGTCTTTGTGCTGCCACGGTTACGCGGTTTAGTTGTGCAGTAGCGCGCGGATATTATTTTGCCGTAAGGCATATCATGTTCGATATGCCAGAGTAGTTTCACTATAGCGGCGAACGAACCCTGAACGGACAACTGCCCGGTGGTCAGTATAATGCCGTCTTTATCCGATGTGACGCAGGGCGAAAAATGCTCGATCCGCATATCTTCGGATTCTATGATCGGCAACAGTCCGGCGACCATAAAACCGCTCAGGATCATTTCGGTATCGGTCGTGCTCACGCTTTGCGGTTTTGCCGACAGGGACCGGGTACTGCGAAGTTGTTCTATCTCTTGGCGGTACTTTCCGGTCATGCGCCATTGGTTCACCGTACCGCTTATGGCATACCGGTAGACAGTCAGGGGGACGATCATCACTACCAGCGCCAGCCATGCGATGCCTTTGTATTTAGCCAGCCACGTCATAGTCTCATATCTATTCTGAATGTAAGGATGGCCTGTTCGCGGTCCTGCTCAACTGCTGCCAGCCTGACGGTGCCCAATCCGCCCAGCGACTCCGCGAACGACGCGACTGATTCAGCCGACGGTGTTTCGCCGCGTATTACGACCATGCGCACGTTTTGCTGCACTGGTTTTCCAGCCTCGATATTTTTTGTGACGGGGGCGATGGAGAGTTCATTCAGGACCACTTCTTCGGGCGTTGCCGCTGCGATCCTGTCCGAAAGCCAACTGAACCGGTAGGGCAGGGTGCGGGAGAACTCTTCGAGCGCGGCCTGCCTGCGGCCGCTGCTCGCGGTGGCGGAGGATGCCGATTTGCGGAGCGCGGCGAGTTCGGTGCTTGCCGACTGGAAATCTTCGTGCCCACCAGATGAGAGCATGAAATTGACCATAAGCGCCAACAGCACTATTGCCAGAATTGGCAGTTGTATCCGTTTTGCGAGAAGCGACGCCAACCGGGAACCTTCTGCGGTGGGTTTCAGTACAATCTTCCATTTCATGTGTTCCGCATAAAACCTTGATGCGACTGCGGCCAAATGTTCGGCATTTCCGTCCGACAGGCATTCAGTGTACAGCGGCGTGACACCCGCCTCGTGGAGTTCCGTCCGTATCTTTGCAAACTGGCTGCGCCTTACGAAAGAGACGCTTCCGTCGCCGGATTTCGTCCAGACGAAAGTTTCAGTGTCGGACATCACGGTTTCAGCTATCCCGCCAGCAGAAGTATCTTTGGTTATAACCCCCTTGCCCGAGACGGCCACAATCAGCGGCGCTTTGTTAAGCACGCTTTTTTCCGCTTCTATACCTGAAAGGGTCCTAGTTTCGCCGGTTTCGACCTTTCCCTTCCGCACACGGTATGGGACAAGTTCCATCGCAGGTTCACCTTCGCTGCCAAACTTTATGTGAAGCACTCTGAGTCTGTTCAATATTTTGGAAAGGGTGTTCATTGTGCGATGTTTTTATTCTACGAGTGTCGGTTTGATGAACACGTTGAGCTTATGCTCGGTCTTGTTGTCCTTGCTTTTGCCGAAGAACCATCTCAGTACCGGCACGCGCGATATCCAGGGCAGCCCACGGTTGGATTTCTCTTTGGTGTTCTGGTCTATTCCGCCGAGCAGCACCATCTCTTCGTTCTGCACTCTGATCTGGGATTTGAAACTGCGCGTGGCCGTTCCCGGAGGCGCTTCTGCTTCTTCGCGGGCGGTGAATTCGGTTTGGTCTATCTGGATGTCGAGTGTAATATGCTCGTCCTCGCTCACATAGGGGGTTATCTTGATCTCGAGGTTGGCGTCGATGCTTTTCCATGTGTAGGATTCGTAGGAGACGGGCGTCTGTGAGCCGTAGTAATTGTTCGAAACCTCCTTGTAGTATTTTGTTTCGCCGCTTTTCAGCGTGGCCTCGTGGCCGTTCAGTGTTGAGAGTTTTGGGGTAGAGCGCATCTCGATGACGCCGTTGTCCTCGAGAAACTGAAGCCCCAGGTAGAACCCCTCGCTCACCTTGCCCATATTGATCGCCCCGAAACCGTTGAAGGTATTTATCAACTTGTTTACAGAGTTTGCGTTGAGCATGATGTCGACGCCCGTGAGCGTCCCCTCGGATTTTACGCCTCTCTTGCCGAATCCTGCTTCTATGCCTATCTCCATGATCCGCTGCTTTGTGGCGTCGACGATCATGATCTCGATGGTGACCAACGGCACCCGCTTGTCTATCGAGCGCAGGAACGATTTGATGCGCGCGACTTGCTTCCGCTCGCCCGAAACGATGACGCTGTTAAGGTCTAGGAACTCACGTACCTGGATGCCGGTTTTCAGAACATCGGGGATCACTTCCGAAACCTTATTCACGGATCGGTTGTGCATAACGACTTTTTCCACGGCCACGAGCGAACTTTGCCCCGAGGCCGCCGCACCGAATATGTAGATGCCGTCCTCGTAGTAGTACGAAAAATCGCTTCCGCGCAGAAGGACGTCCAGAAGGGTTTCGAAATCGACTTCGCGCACATATATGCTCGTCTGGCCCGTCACGGGCGAGAGGAAATAATAGTTGAGCTGCTGTTGCTCGCACAGGTCGACGATCATATCCTGCACGTTCCCGCGCCCGATCTGCGCCGTTATCATGCCGAGGCTGTCGACCGACAGCTCCGTCGGGGAGAATGGCGTCCGGCGCTGGTATAGCGGGGCTGAACCCGTGCCCGGTTGGCCGTTAGTATGTTGCGAGGGAGGTTCGGCGGCGTAGAACGTCCACACGTGGTTCTCGCCGCGCTCGGCTTCAAGGCCGTTCATCGCCGCGATGCTCCGGACCGCCTCGCCGAAAGGCATATCCCTGATGTAACCCGAGAGCTTCTGCTCGGAAATGGCCTGGGGAAGGAAGAAGTTGGTTCCGGTCAGGTCGGTTATCTTCTTCGTCACGTCGGACAGCCTGTCGCCCGAGAGGTCGAAGCTGAGGCTGTTGCCGGCGATCTTATATAACACGCCCAGTATTTTGGCTTCGGGAGGGGGAGGGGCGACCGGATATATCGCCACGATATTCCCCACGACATCTATATCAAGGTTATACTCCTTGCACAGGAAATAAACGAGATCGGTGATCTTAGCCCGGCTGAAATTGCATGTAACCTGGATGTTCTCGGCTCCTTTGACGCTAAGATTGACCTCCGCCGCCTTGGCGACGTTGCGCAGAAGTTCCGACAACGGTATCTTCCCTACGGATATATCGACTTCCGTTATATAGGTCGGATCGAGCACCGACAGGTTGGAGAGTTTAAGGCCGACCTCCGTCAGCCGCTCCTGTCCGGCGTCGGGATTGACGATCCTCTGGCCGCACAGGAACTGGACGGAAAGAAAGATAAGGGTTAGGGTTAGTAGTATCGGGTTTTTCATTTCAGGTTAGCTTTTTAGCAGTTGTATTACTTCTTCCAGGGACGTGTCACCGCGCCGGAAAAGGTCGATGCCGGCGTCGCGGAGCAAGATGATGTTCCTTTCATGCAGTTTATCCCCAATGTCGGTCTCTTCGCGCCGGGCTGCCGCAGCCAGTTCGTCGTCCACCGGAATTACCTCGTATATGGCGCGCCGCCCGCTGTAGCCCGTGTAGTAGCATTTGTCGCACCCTACGGCCGCATAATGATGCCTGATATCCGCATCCGGCAACACTGTTCGCAGTTCGTAGTTCGCCTTCTTTTTCGCCTTGCAGTGGGGACATAGCAGACGCACCAGCCTCTGCGCCACGCACATAACCAGCGTATTTGCCACGAGATAGGGATGGATGCCCATGTCGCTCAGACGGGCTATACTTCCCCACGCGGTGTTGGTGTGGATCGTGGAAAAGATAAGATGGCCGGTGAGCGAAGAACGTACAGCCATATTAGCGGTATCGGCGTCGCGGATCTCGCCCAACATTATGATATCGGGGTCCTGCCGCAGGAAAGTGCGCAGGGCGCTGGTGAACGTCAGCCCGATCTCCTCCTTAAGCTGCACCTGGTTCACCCCCTCGAGTGTGTATTCCACAGGGTCTTCTATGGTCAGGATGTTGCTGGTCTGTTTGTTGAGCCTGCGCAGAGTCGCGTAAAGCGTGGTACTCTTGCCGGAGCCGGTAGGCCCGCAGATCAGTATCATGCCGTGTGGACGTTCTATCGCCTTGCGGTAATCATCCAGTTGCCGTTCGCTGAAGCCCAGATTCGCCAGTTCCAGAAGTTCGATATGGCGCGTCAGCAGGCGCATAACTGTTTTTTCGCCGTATATGGTCGGCAGGCACGACACGCGCACGTCGAACTTTTTGCCGTTGCGGTTGTACAGTATGCGCCCGTCCTGCGGAAGCCGCTTCTCGGAAATGTCTAGGTTGGCGATGATCTTTATCTGGTTGACGAGCGATGCGTAGTTGCCTTTTTCTATCACATACCTCTCGATAAGTTTGCCGTCGATGCGGAACCTCACGCGGCAGCGCTCCTCGTAAGCCTCGATGTGGATGTCGCTCGCGTAGGTGTCGAAAGCCTCCTCGATCAGCCCCATCAGGAAACCCTGACCGCTGCTGATCTCCGAAATGGAGCGCGCCTGCCCCGGCATCGTTTCCCCTTCCGAGCGGTAGTATCTCCGCAGCAGCTTCTGAAGTTCGGCCGCCGCAATCTTTTCGACAGCTATGTTCAGGCCGTATATAACTTCTATTTCAAGCAGCGAATTCGCATAATCGCGCGACTCCTCGCCGAAACATATTATCCCGCCGCCCTGCGCCTCGAAAGGTACGAGCATATACTCCCAGGCTTGCTGTGACGTGAAGCGCTGGATCAGTTCCGTGGGTATGCAATCGGGAATCGTCATTCGAAAAGGACCTTACATAGGATGACGCATGCCAGAACTATCCCCGATGTGCCGATGAAAGGGACGTTTTTAGGGGATTTATTCTTTAAAATAGCCGCGACTCCCCACCAAACAAGTGAAAATCCCATACAAGCTACCAACAGCCAGGCATATTGCCTGACAGGGAACAGCGGCACGAGTGTCAGGAAGAACAGGAAGTCGCCGAGTCCTATATAGACATTAATGGGATTTACGAACTTCCGTGCCTTCACCCATCCCCACAGCACAATGCCGGTCGACATATACAATATCAATAGTAGATTCAAGCAGCTGCGTTCAAGCACTTCCGATCCCCCATCCTGTATCATCGGGATGCACACAGTTCCTATGGCGAGTATAAGCAGCCACATGACAGACACCTCCCGCCTGCGGAAATCGCTTACGATCAGGACGGATAAAGGAGCAAGCATAAGTAGGGGCAGATATTCCATGATAGTGGCCATGGGAGTATCAGTCTTTCACGGTTTCGCGGAGTTCCTTGTCCTGGTTTATCTCCCAGACGTTGAACACCCCGTTGCCGTCGAAATCGACTACGGCAGTCGCGGTGGCTGTGAATCCATGCTCGGAACCATCCACTATTTCTATAAGATAGTTGGCGGACCCTCCGTCTGAGACGAGTTTCTGCTGCTCGAATCCAAGTTCTTCGAGAGATTCCGAATAGCGCGAATGGGTGTAGAAATGGCTTTTCTGGAGTGTATGAAGGAATGTGAGCTGCTGCTGCGCTTCGGTGCTTTTGGCGCGTGAGATTAGTGGCATGAGATTCGGCAGGGCTATAAGTACGAGTATACCTATTATTACAAGTACAACTAAAAGTTCCGACAGCGAGAATGCCGGGAGTTTTTTCCGGATCAGTATTTTCATAGTGTATTATTAAATGTTCTTTTCAGGCCGAAAAAACGTTCTTTTTTCACACTATAAAATTAACTCCAGCAAACGAGAAAAAATCGGCTTTCGCCTATTTTGAGACCTTAACACTTGGTTTGTTATTCGCTGTATATCAATTTGTTGCAAAACCCAAATCTTAACACTGCCATTTGCGCTTGATTTTTGCCCGTTTCCCATCCATTTTTCACCGGCTTCTTTCGATCGTTTTCAGGCGGTCTTTTTACCGTGTTTGCCGCTTGGACCTTTTATAATGAACTACTCCGCCTCAAGCAACGGGGAACCGACACTTTTAGTTATCTCCATCGCAAGATGCCTCCACCGGCCTGCAGCCGACGGTCGGCGCTTGGGAGATGATTATTTTGCTGCTCAAAACAATTGAATAACCCGATTTATTAAGATATGGGTATAAACAAAAAATCGTGCAGACGGATAAAAAGAACGCCGGGGAATTTTCATAATATATCCGGGCGGAAAAGACTATTCATACCGCTAAAACGGCAGATATATCTTACTTTTCTTTGATTTTAAAAAGTTAATCAAAAAAAATTACTAACTTCGCATCAATTTTTTTAACCCAATCAATATCTGATGAATAAGATTAAATACACAAAACACATTCTTCTCGTGTCTATCGCTATGATAGCAAGTACTCTGAGTGCATATGCGAGTGAGGCCGATCTGGCTATTCCGGATCTGCATGCCGGAACTTTCCATCTGTTCGGAACAGAGGTAACTTCATGGAACTTCCTTTTTTGGGGAGCACTGATCATTGCCGGCACCCTGGCGTTCAGCCTTCTTCTGTTCCGTCAGGTAAAGAAACTACCGGCGCATACCTCTATGCTTAATGTGGCACAGACTATTTACACCACATGCCGCACATACCTGGTTCAGCAGGGCAAATTCCTGCTGATGCTTTTCGGTCTGGTAGCCATCGTATTGTGCGTCTACTTCTTCGGTCTGGCGGGCCAATCGATGAGCGTCGTACTCCAGGTGTTGCTGTTCTCGATAGTCGGTATGGCGGGATCATATATCGTGGCATGGTACGGTATCCGGGTCAACACATACGCTAATGCGCGCACGGCGTTCGCCTCGCTCAGGGGCCGTCCGCTCGATGTGGTCAATATCCCTCTCAAGGCGGGTATGAGTGTGGGGCTTTTCCTGATCTCGCTCGAACTGGTGCTGATGGTGGTTATACTGCTGTTCGTACCGCGCGACATCGTGGGTATCTGCTTCCTGGGCTTTGCCATCGGCGAATCGTTGGGTGCCAGTGCATTGCGTATCGCAGGCGGGATCTTCACCAAGATCGCAGACATAGGTTCCGACCTGATGAAAGTGGTATTCTGTGTTAAGGAGGACGATCCGCGTAATCCCGGCGTGGTGGCCGACTGCACCGGCGACAACGCAGGCGACAGCGTAGGTCCGACAGCCGACGGTTTCGAAACTTACGGCGTGACAGGAGTGGCGCTGATCACCTTTATCACCCTGGCCGTGCCCAACCCCGACATGCAGGCCAAACTGATCGTTTGGATCTTCGGCATGCGCTTTTTGATGGACTTCCTTTCGGGCTGCGCGTTCTTCGTAAATCAGGCGATATCGAAAAAGCTATACGGTAATAAAAAGGAATTCGACTTCGAGGCTCCGCTTATGCGTCTGCTCACGATTGCCGCCGTGCTCTGCATTTCGGCCAGCTTTGGTATGAGCTATCTGCTCCTGGGCGATTTGCCCAATCCTACCCTTTGGTGGAAGCTGGCTGTGATCATCAGCTGCGGGACATTGGCAGCACTGCTCATCCCCGAGTTTACCAAGTTCTTTACCAGTTCCAAGTCGCGCCACGTCAAAGACATTGTTACGGCCTCCAGCGAGGGCGGCGCTTCGCTCAATATCCTTTCGGGTATCGTGGCCGGTTACTTCGGCGCTTTCTGGACGGGCCTTTTGATTGTCGGTCTGATGACCGTTGCTTATTTTACCGCCCAACTCGGCCTGACCGATATCATGGGGCCGCACGCGTCGATCTTCGCTTTCGGCCTTGTCGCTTTCGGGTTCCTGTGCATGGGTCCCGTGACCATTGCCGTGGACAGTTACGGGCCGGTAACCGATAATGCACAGTCGGTATTCGAACTTTCGCAGATCGAACAGATCGACGGTATAGAGAAGGATATAGAGAAAAATTACGGCTTCAAACCGGACTTCGAAACAGGCAAGCACCTGCTTGAAGCCAACGACTCGGCCGGAAACACTTTCAAGGCGACCGCCAAGCCGGTACTTATAGGTACGGCAGTGGTCGGCGCTACGACGATGATATTCTCGATCATCCTGTTGTTGGAGAAAGTGGGTCTGTTGAACCTCTCGCTCACCGATGCGCCGGTCATCCTGGGGCTTATCTGCGGCGGTGCCGTGATCTTCTGGTTCAGCGGTGCATCGATCCAGGCCGTAACCACCGGAGCATACCGCACAGTTGAATTCATCAAGAAGAGTTTCCGCATGGATAAATGCGAAGCGGATATCGAGGATTCGGTCAAAGTAGTTAAGATATGCACCCAATATGCTCAAAAGGGTATGTGGAACATATTCCTGGCCCTGATCACTCTGACCATCGGATTTGCGTTCATCAATCCCAACTTCTTCGTGGCATACCTGATTTCTATCGCGGTATTCGGTCTTTTCCAAGCCATTTATATGGCCAATGCGGGCGGAAGCTGGGACAACGCCAAGAAGATCGTCGAAGTGGAGCTGAAAGAAAAAAATACTCCCCTGCATGAAGCGGCCGTGATCGGCGACACTGTGGGCGATCCGTTCAAAGATACATCCTCTGTTTCGCTCAACCCGATCATCAAGTTTTCGACGCTGTTCGGTCTGCTTGTCACCGAGATCTGCATTGAGATGAAGATCGGCGATGGTACGGATTACTCGACATGGATCGCCATTCCATTCCTCTTGCTGGGTCTCTATTTTGTCTGGAGGTCATTCTACCGTATGCGCCTGCCGCAGAAGTAATCGACTATGCTTGCAACTAATGAAACCGCCTCAAAACTATTTTTTGAGGCGGTTTCACTTTCTTGAAGTGTTTGCGAGTTGTATGTATTTCCGGTTTGGCGGGCAGCTGTCCTTGTTTCTGGAACGGGATTTGTGTTTTCATATACTGATGTCTAATAAGTGGTTGATAATGAAAAGGAAATATCTGTCTATAATCGCGGTGGCCGTCATATCGGTTGCCGGATGCGCTCCGAAAGCCCAGTCCGTAGCCGCGATCGATCCGTTGCCGTCCTGGAACGCGACGGCCAATAAACAGGCTATACTCGATTTTGTCACCAGCATCACCGATTCCACCAGTGCAGGCTTTGTACCTGTGGAAGAGCGTATCGCTGTGTTTGACAATGACGGAACTCTCTGGTGCGAACAGCCTGTGTATTTCGAATTCATATATTCGCTGGCCGCAATGAAAGACATAGTGGCCGAAACCCCTGCGCTGCTTAAAAAGGCCGAACTGAAGGCTTTAGCCGACGGGGATATGAAGACTTTCATGGCAAGCGGCGAGAAGGGGCTGCTCGAAGCGTTCGCCATTTCGCATACGGCAGTGGGGATCGACCGGTTCGAAAAAAATGCCGAAGCATGGCTCGATACGGCAAAGCATGCCCGCTTCGACCGCAAATACACCGAACTGACCTACAAGCCGATGGTCGAACTGTTGGATTTCCTGCGCAGCAACGGCTTTACTACCTACATTGTTTCGGGCGGGTCGAGCATGTTCATACGTGCATTCAGCGACGACTCCTATGGTATACCGTCGGGGCAGGTCATAGGTACTATGTTCAAGGCGGAGTTTGTGGCGCAGGGCGACAGCTATAACGTAGTGCTCAAACCGGAAGTGTATCACATCGACGACAATGTGGGCAAACCGGTCGGCATCTACCAATTCATAGGCCGCAAGCCGATACTTGCGTTCGGCAATTCCGACGGAGACCTGCAGATGTTGCAATGGACATCCACCAATCAGCGTCCAAATATGGTCCTTCTGCTTCACCATACCGATGAGGTGCGCGAATACGCCTACGATCGCGAATCTTCAGTCGGGAGGCTCGACAAGGCTCTCGACGAAGCGCGCGCCAAAGGATGGACGGTGGTGGATATGAAAAACGATTTCGCCAGGGTTTTCAGTTTTGAACGGTAGTTCTCTTACTCCCGGAGATCGTTTTTCACCACGCGGAAGACCATACCGGTCTTCCGCGTTATTTTCAGGGTGGTTCGCCGGATTTTCAACGGAATATCGTATATTGCGGAATCTTACCCAAAAGACCGGCTTACAAGATGTTAAAAAGGATAAGGGTAGCCGTTGCAGCGATTGTTTTCCTGTCGGTTACATTGCTGTTCCTCGATTTTACGGGAACGCTTCATAAATGGTTCGGATGGCTGGCGAAAATACAACTCGTTCCGGCAATTCTTGCACACAGCGCCGTCATAATATGTGCGATCCTGTTGTTCACACTCCTGTTCGGCCGCGTGTACTGTTCGGTGGTCTGCCCTTTGGGCGTCATGCAGGATGGCATTTCGAACATATCGGCCAGGCGCAAGGGCCGTAAGAACCGTTTCCGGTATTCCCGGGCCGTGTCGTGGCTGCGTTGGGGAATGCTTGCGCTGTTCGCAGCCTGCCTTGTCGCAGGTATAGGGGCAGTGGTTTCATTGGCCGATCCTTATGCCGCTTTCGGACGTATGGCTTCGAGTTTTTTGGCGCCGCTTTATGGATGGGGCAACAACCTGTTAGCATGGATCGCCGAAAGGGCCGACAGCTACGCGTTCTACTCGACCGACGTTTTCGTCAAAAGCTGGGCCGTTTTCGGAGTTGCCGCCGCCATGCTGGTTACCGTTGGAATACTTGCCTGGCGCGGTGGACGCACATATTGCAACACCGTCTGCCCCGTGGGGACGTTCCTTGGCCTGCTGTCGCGTTTATCTCTCTTCCGTCCCGCGTTCGACGGGACGAAATGCACTAAATGCGGCCTCTGTGAAAAAAATTGCAAGGCATCGTGCATCGACTCACACCGTCTGGCAATAGACGCCGGCCGCTGCGTAGCATGCTTTAATTGCATCGAGAAGTGCAAGTTCGGTGCTATGGAATACCGCATGCATCGTTTCGGGACGAAAAAGAAGACGGTCTCCGCACCGTCCGGATCCGACGAAGAAACTCATGCAAAGGGTGTTTCACGCCGTAAGTTTATTTCCATCGCCGCCTTGTTCGCTTTTTCCAATGCGTTGAAGGCTCAGCAGTTGCAGGTCGACGGCGGACTGGCCGAGATCGAGAATAAGAAACGGCCCGACCGCAAAACCCCGGTCGCTCCTCCGGGAGCAGGGGGTGCCGCACATCTTAAAAATCATTGCACGGCCTGCCAGCTTTGCGTGTCGGCGTGCCCGAATAACATAATACTGCCTTCGTCGAAACTCGCGACGTTCATGCAGCCAGAACTGACTTACGAACGCGGTTGGTGCCGTCCGGAATGCACGGAGTGTTCGCAGGTATGCCCGGCGGGAGCCATAAACAGGATAACTCCTGCCGATAAGGCGGGTATCTCGGTAGGGCAGGCCTACTGGATAAAGGAAAACTGCATTGTCAACACCGATCAGCATACCTGTACCGCCTGCGAACGCCATTGCCCGACGGGAGCGATAGCACTTGTCGCCGTCGATCCGGACGACAGGAGGTCGCTTAAGATACCGGTCATTGACAATATGTTGTGTATCGGGTGCGGGGCGTGCGAGTACGTCTGCCCGGCGCGTCCGTTCAGCGCAATATATGTCGAGGGAAATGTAAAACACCACACGGTCTGACGCCATGGAAAAAAAGGACAAAAAAGGTATGAACCGCCGCGATTTTCTCAAGGCCGCTGGCGCGGGCACGGTCGTTACGGCTGCGGCTTTGGCCGGATGCAAACCGCGCAACGCAGTTTCAGCCGAAGGCGGTGCGATAGGAGAGGTTCCTGCCGATAAAATGACCTATCGCACCAATCCTCACACGGGAGACGTGGTTTCGCTGTTGGGGTACGGCTGCATGCGCTGGCCGCTGCGAAAGACCGCCGATGGCGGGGAGGAGATCGACCAGGAAACCGTCAACGGACTCGTGGATTACGCCATGGAACACGGAGTCAATTATTTCGACACTGCACCGGTTTACATCCGCGGTTGGTCGGAAACGGCCACCGGAATTGCTCTTAAACGCCATCCGCGCGAAAAATTCTTCGTCGCCACCAAGGCATCCAATCCGCGCGGGCCGTTCGACCTGCCCGGATGTATCGCTATGTACCACCGTTCGATGGCCAATCTGCAGGTCGATTATCTGGATTACTACCTGCTGCATTCTGTCGGCAGCAGCATCGAAAGTTTCCATGAACGCTATATCACGAACGGGTTCCTTGATTTCCTGCTCGCCGAGCGCAAGGCGGGGCGTATTCGCAATCTGGGCTGGTCTTTTCACGGTAAGGCCGAGGTTTTCGACTATGTCCTTGCATACGATGGCATACAATGGGATTTCTGTCAGATACAACTTAATTACCAGGACTGGCGTCATGCAGGCGGAAACAACGTAAATGCCGAGTACCTGCTTGCAGAACTGGTGACGAAAAACGTTCCGGCCATCATCATGGAGCCTCTGCTGGGAGGACGCCTTGCAAGGGTTCCGGCGCAGGCCCTTGCCATGATGAGGGAGATGCATCCCGAAGACACGGCGGCGAAATGGGCTTTCCGTTATGCAGGAACTCCCGAAACAGTTTTGACGGTGCTGAGCGGAATGGTATATATGGAATACCTGCAGGAAAATATACGCACCTACGCACCCATCGAACCTATGAATGAGCAGGAGTACGCAATGCTCGACCGGGTGACGGAGATACTGGTCAATTCGGAATATATACAGTGTACCACATGTGAATACTGCATGCCCTGCCCTTATGGCCTCGATATTCCCGGTGTTTTTGCCCACTATAACAACTGCGTGAGTGCAGGCCGGCTGTTGAAGAGTTCGAATGACGAAAACTACCGCCGCGCGCGCCGCGATTTCCTGATAGGCTACGACCGTAGTGTTCCGAAACTGCGACAGGCCAACAGATGCACCGGGTGCGAAGTGTGTCGTCCGAAATGCCCGCAGAACATCGACATTCCCAAGGAGATGCGCCGCGTTGACGAGTATGCCGAACTGCTGAAACAGCGTGAAGATTTCTGAAATGATCCGCGTATTCTGTTTAATGGCCCTTGCCGCGTCCGCCTGTTCCACGCTCCAAAAGGATTTCGAGACAGCTGTCCGCGAAGCCGTAATGTGGCAGATGGAAGCCTATCCTGAGTCGACACTGAAAGACATTTATAAGAATTTTTTCCAGGACCGTTTCGGCCCGGGCCACATCATTGCGGATACCGCTGCTGCGGGAAATTACCTGCGACGCGAACTTGCCTCGTATTCCGAAACTTCGGGCGCGGCGGCCGAACCGACAGGATGGGAGCGTAATTTCTACCGTGTGAACCTGTCGGTGGTAAAGGATGGAAGTATCCCCTGCGGCGTTTTTCTGGACGCTTTTGTCCGTAGTGTGAACGGCATCGAGCCTGTGTCTCTTGAGGAATGGAAAGCGGAATGGGCCAGGATCGAGGGTGTTATCGGTTCGATGAACCCCGACATTCCGGGATATGAAGTGGACAGCGCGGAGATATGGCGGCGCTTGGAGGAAGGTGATTACGTGGGGCATCACAGCGAGGCTTTCAGCAAGGCTTACTCGCCGCACTACCGCATCGTGAGCCGCAGGATATTCGAGGAAGAATTGCTTCCCTTACTGCCGGACTCCCATTAAGCTGAGCGGTCTTTATGACCGCGACAAAGCCCTCCCATATTCAGGGGAGGGTTTGGGATGGGTGATCACGCAGGAGCCGGCTTTGAAAAAGACGGATTAACGTGCTCTGCGGGGAATGAATTTCAGCAAACTATTTGTTTTCGGGATTCTTCGCCAAATTCATTCCCCGCAGAACACGTTAATAATGCATCATGTCCATCTGGCGGACGAAGTGGTTTATAATGCGGTAGTAGAGTTCGTCGCCAATAATGGCGTCCTCTATCTCATGATCGATGCTGGGATTGTCGTTTATCTCGATGACCACAGCCTTGCCGTTCACCACTTTCAGGTCGACTCCATACAGTCCTTTTCCGATTAATGACGTGGCCTTGACGGCCGTTTTCAGAACCTGGGCCGGAACCTGGTAGATAGGTATGGTATCGACCAGTCCGGGAGTACTTTTGCCGTTGTCGCCATGCAGGTATATCTGCCAGTGGCCTTTAGCCATGTAGTATTTGCATGCGAAAAGCGGCTCGCCGTTCAGCACGCCTATGCGCCAGTCGAAATCCGTGGGGATGAATTCCTGTGCCAGCAATATGGCCGACTTGTCGAACAGCACCTCGAAAGCCTTCTGCAGGTCTTCTTCGTTCGAGATCTTTTTCATCCCGTGGGAGAACGAACCGTCGGGAATCTTCAGGATGAACGGGCTTCCCAGTTTTTCGCTGATGCTCTCGAACGAATTCTCGTTGGAGCGGAAAACCAGCATCGATGCGGGAGCTGGAATTTTTTCCTTTTCCAATAGCTCGTTCAGGTAGACCTTATTGGTGCAGCGGATTATCGACAGAGGGTCGTCTATCACTGCAAGGTCGTTCTGCGTAGCCCTTTGCGCCAGATGGAAAGTATAGTGGTTCAGTGAGGTGGTGGTGCGGATGAACAACGCATCGAACTCCATCAACCGTGTCGCGTCCTCTTCGGTGATGAGTTCCGCATGGACATTCATACGCCGCGATATTTCAAGAAATTTGTTGAGAGCTTTCCGGTCGCTGGGAGGGAATTTCTCTTCCGGATCATAGAGTATAGCAAGGTTGTATCGCGACGTTTTAGGAGAACGCGGCGAGCGCCATACTTTTTTGTTGAAATTATCGAGCGCTTCGGCAAAATAGTCCTGTTCGTAGCCCGTCAGCTGGTTTAGAGGCAGCGCCTGCACGGTCTCTATCTGGTTCCTCTGGCGGGTGTTGAATCCCACGCGCAGGATGGGGCAGGGGTAGTTGTCGAAAATGAACCGCGCGATCTTTTCGAGTCCTTTCTCCTTGCATGTGCCGAAAAATATGTTCAGGTACCAGATGTCGCCTTCAATATTGTTTTTCTGGATCCACTGCCAGCACAGCTTTTGCAGGCTGCGGTCCATGCGGATGCCTGTACCGGTCTCGAGCTTGTTGATTATTTCAACCCCTGGAATAACCTTGTGTCCGCGGGCCTGGGCCAGGAGCGAACAGTAATACCCTTCGGAGTTGTAGCTGTAGTCATTGCTGAGGTTTATGACGAGCCTGGTTTCGCGTCCGACCGATTTGTGCCTGAGGTAGTCGGGTACGGTCAGCACGCTGCTTGTTTCATAATAAGGCTTCCAGTCGCCGGGGCTGTCCAGAAGTATAATGACACTATTCATAGATGGCTTTAAAATACGCGCAAATTTCGAGACAAATGTAGGAAATAAACATTCACAACAATACTGCCGGACAATATTTTGTCCGGGGAGAAATGCGCTGTTTAAAAGAAAAATAAGGCCCGCATCATGCCGGCCTGTGCCAGATATTACTCTTTTTTCAGTATTATGACCTCCGAGAAAGCTCTCACCATATTTTCATACGCCGTTTTAAGTTCGGCATATTCTTCCGGTTCGTACAAATCCCTCATGGCGAATCCGGCAGCCAGCCTTATCTTGCCGCCTTCGAATGAAGGATTATATATTACATTCATTATCTTGCTGTTGTGTATAAAGGCAGCCGGAAGGTACTCGACACCATATCCTTCGGGTATCTCTATTTCTATCTGGAAATTGCTTACAGACGAGAATATCAGATTGACCTGATGGGTGCGCAGGGACTGTTTGAAAGGAGTCTCTGAAGGCGCAAGATATAGCAAGGGATTGAAATATATTTTGTCTGGTTCGTTTCCGGCCGGCCCTGCCGGGATATCATATTTCATATTTACAATGAACGGCTCTTTTGTTTCCTGGAAATTTTCAGTTCCGATTTCCAGGACGCTCATGCCTTCGTTGCCTCTATATTCATCTTTCAGCTTCTCGATATTCCCGTTATATATCCGCCGCTTGTTAGACGCGGCATTACCCTTCAGGGTCTGTTTCATTTCTGCCGTTATTTTGCCTTCCGCCGGTAGTACCTTCATCCTGATCTCCTTAAAATCCTCCGATTCCTCGTTTTGTTCGAGTATCACCCATTGCTGGTCTTTTTTCCGTATTGTCAGTCCCTCGACGTTGGTGCATTGGGCTGGAAGTTCATCGTACCGTGTGAGCGGCTCAGAGGCATCTGCAAAGTAATTAACTCCGTCTATGTTCACCGTTACCGCAACATTGTTCATAAACTGTAAGAAAGGATAGTTTTTATATATTATGCCGTTTTCATGGGTACTGAACGCAATGGGGCATGCGTCCAGTCCCGCTGCCTGCATAAGCCCGGCCATGAACAGGTTGAGATTGGCCGAATTGCCGGTTTTATCCTTCAGAAATTCCGGCAGATCTTTTTCGGTGAATTTCGATATCCTCTCGTTGCATACGTATTTGTATTTCACATAGTCGCAAATCGCCTCGAATTTTTCCAGGTCGCTTTTGCCTTCGAGTCCAATTTCCGGAAGTACGGTCTTTGCGGCTCTTGCCGATGCATTGACATATTTCCCGAAATCGGGGTGATGCAGCAGTTCCTTGCATAATTCCGGCCATGTCGACATAACCCGTATCATGGTCCCGCTGCGGAACGACAGGTGATTTGCCATTTGAAAATTAATATTGGCCATGTAATCGTTCGTATTGGACAGAAACTCCTCGTCGCGAAAGGCCGGCATGTTTTTCATGACGTAAGTATAATCGCGCTCCCTGTAGCTGTATCGGCCTAAGTGCATATCGTAGTCTAAAGATGTCGAGTCTTGTTCGTCGAATTCCGTAATCCCCCTTGCTATGATGGCATAGTCGAAGAGAGGTGTCGCACGGTAGCACAGCCTGCTGTAATATACAGGTATCTTTTGTTGAAACCACCATGGCCTCATGTTGAAATGGTGAGCGGAACGTATGGTGTATTTAATCTCCACGATGGAACCGACGCGTACGTTGGGGAAGACTACTTTTTTCGCATAATAGTCGTCATGTATTTTTTCAGTGTATATGTTGGACTCCGGCAGATCCGTGCGGGTTATCTCCCCATCGACAAGATTATATGTCATCCCTTCTATCGTAACAGATTCGGGGTCTTGAGGCGGATAATAATACGGTATTTCGAATGTTGCGTAGTCCAGACCTGCTTCATTGTATATTTTAATTTTGGTCCTGAACTCCATAAGCAGTTCCATTCCTCTGTAATTGTCTCTTTCTGAATATACGAATCTGTAATCACCCAAATTACAGATTACCGCAGCCTCCGCTTCCGGATCGAACGGATACAGAGTTTCTTCCAGTTCCTCATAGTTTATCCTGTCGTAGTCGGGAAGATAATGTGTAACTTCTTGCGCATATATGCGGGCGGAGTACAATAAAAGAAGGATAAATAAAAATTTTTTCATTAGGTAAGTATTTGATATTTGGGGTATTCAAAATTTCATGCGCGTGTAATAGGTCGGAGAATTCAGGATGCTTTATTGGTCTGCCGGGGTTTCTCGCCTTTCGGTTGTAGCGATGCTAATTTACATACAAATAAATTGTAAAACAAATGAAACGGAATACTGAAGGAGCGGCGTTTGCGTAAATCGTGACGAATATCTATCTTCGCGGGGTATTCCACATGAAGAAACTCCTCGTTATAATTGTTTTTTTTGCATCTGTTTCCGCACAGGCGCAGCACGTCCACGTCCATGTGGTTGGAGATGATTGCGATGAAGAACATGTTCATGAGGCCGGTGAAACGATCGTCCGCCGCTTCATAGACGCGGCGCCGCGTTTCGGACTCGCATGGCAAAAGGAATTTTTCGCCGAGATTGGGTTGTGCCTCGACATTTACCGTATAGGCTACACTGAAGCTAGCGAGTTCGTCAGTTTCGGATACCGCAATATCAGGCCGTATGTTTCAGGTGAGATCATGATGCGCGGCGACAAGACGATCGGCGGTCCGAAAGCCGGGTTGGAGTTTATAATGTCTACGAATGTTTTCGGAATGGCCGTCGGTGCCGAAACCTCGTGGTATACGGACGGACGCCGCGATGCATTGGCCATCACACCGCGTCTGCTTCTGTCGTTCGTCTACGCGGAGATATACTACGGATACAGCTTCTTTCCCAGTAACGATCTGGAACCCTGGCTAGGGCATCATCGGGTGGGGGTCTCAATGGTGCTGAATCCCCGCTTCTGGAAAAACAAAAAGCGGATATACGAAGATTACTACAACTCTTATCTGGAATAGCCGTCTTTAAATATTCCTATCCACTTTTCGAACGCCGCAATGAATTTACGCATGAATGCCGCCGAACTTTCGGTAAGGCTGTCGCCGTCCATTCCGGTCGATGCATTGAAATAAACCTCCGGCTGGCTCATGACCGGCATATCCAGGTACGAACAGATATTGCGGAGATGCTGCTGCGCCCCGAATGTACCGATAGGGCCTGGCGAGGCGCCGATTATCGCTGTCGGCTTATGCGCCCATGCGTTTTTCCCGTAGGGGCGTGAACCCCAGTCGAGGGCGTTTTTCAATACTCCTGGAATAGAACGATTGTATTCGGGCGTCACTATCAGCACAGCGTCGGACTCCCTGGCGAGTTCTCTCAATGCTACTGCGCTTTGCGGGGGCGCGGCTTCGATATCCTGAGAATAGAAGGGCAGCGATGCGATGTCGGCGACCGTGAATTCGATGGATGCGACGCCGAGTTTTTCGACCGCCGCGAAAAAGCGTTTATTCAGCGAATCCGCACTGATTCCGCCTATGAGGACCATTATTTTCATATCTTCTCGTTTATCAGTTCCACCAGTTCCGCTCCGTTTGCAAAGCTGAATGTTTCGATCTCGAAATGTTTCACCTTGCCGTCGGTGCCTACCAGGTAAATACGGGGAACATAGCTGTTCGCGAATTTATTGAAAGCAACCGCATCCGGGTCGAGATAGTAAGGCATGGACGCGAACCTGTTCCAATACAAGGCAACCGCATCTGCGTTCTCCGCGCGCGACACACAGATAAAATCGACTTCGTCCTGCAATTCCTCCCAGGCGGAATATACTTTCGGCAGTTCGCGTTGGCAGTCGCCGCACGAACTGCGAAACAATACTACGACAGATCGTTTCCCAACGAACCGGGATGCCTGGAATTCTTCCGTATTGCCGTCCGCTTTGGTAACCGAGAACGAAGGCACGGTGCTGCCTACCGTCACATAATTTTTTATCCCGTCGCCTTCCTCTCCGCCGTTGAGGCAGGAAGCAAGGCTGGCCATTAGCATTATATAGAGTAGTTTTTTCATCTTAATTTGTTAATTTACATTATCCATGGAAATCGGAAACATTCTTCGTCGTATAATGCATAATCAGCCGTACCGTTAACCGCGAATGTCTTTACTGCGGAGGCTTCTTTCAGCAATTCCTTTGCCAATCGTATCGTCGAACCGCTTTTTATGCGGTCGTCAACCAGCAGGATGCGTTTTTCCCTGAAGTCGAAGTCGATAGGGGAAAGCAATTGCGGCGCGTCGTATTTCGGTTGCTGGCGCTCATCGCGCAGGTTTATTTTTATCAGGTTCATCTCGATGCCGAGCCTCTGGTTGAGTATTCCGGCGGGCACTATTCCCCCGTTTGCGATTGCGACTATCATGTCGAACCGCTCGCCAATGGGAATGGTACGGAACCGCTCCAGGACCTCTTCGAAACTTTTTCCGGCCACGATATTAGATTTTTTGCATCGCTTTGAGTACCCCGTAACCCCCGAATACCTGGATCAGCATTCCAGGAACGCCGATCCTGAAGTCCTGCACGGCAGTCGTAAAACTTCCCGAAATGATCCATTCTGCGGCAGTTCCGACAATCTGGTAGGCCAGCACAGCTATGGCGATTGCGAGCAGAGATACTTTTCCGAAATATTTAGCCGAGTAGGCAGCCGCAAAAGCCAGTGCTACAGACTTTATCAATATCGGCGCAAGCATCGCGGCCGGCGGCATCCCGAACAACAGGTGGTTCGCCAGAGGCGACAGCACCGCGGTCAGGAGTCCTACTCCCAGTCCGTATTTATATGCCCCGATGAGCGTGAAGAAATATATCGGCAGCAGGATCGGCCCTCCCTGAGGTATGATGTGGCACAGTTGGGGCAGGGCTATGTTGCCTGCGACGAAAATTCCGGCCATGAGCCATGCTTTGGCATCGGACAGCCGCAGCGCATAAAGGGTTGCACTCTTTTCCATATGCTTTATTGTTCAGGGGTGTTGTATGTGGTAAAAATAGTTAAAAAATCCTTGATACCAAACATATAAACGATGTGCAGCGCTTATAAAGTACTTATGGTGTTTATAAATGCTCCGGATTAAAGATAAACCTTCTCGCAGCAGAGCTACGAGGTATCGGATGGAATTAATTTGTGTTGTCGAAGCAGAGCTTCGGGGAATGGACCCTTTTAGTTACCTCCCTCGCATGATGCCTTCACCGGCCTGCGGCCGATGATCGGCGCTCGGGCGGTGATTGTTTTGCGCAGCAAAACAATTCAAGGGCGAGTTCGGCCATCATGGCGGCGCCATAGACGAGGGCGTTCTCGTTGGGACAGAATGTCGAGGTATGCAGTTTGCTTGAATGCCCTTCAACCGCACCGACTCCCAAGCGGTAAAATACCGATGGATATAACTGTGTGTAGAATCCGAAATCCTCGGCTGTGGGACGCATGTCGAGTTCCCGGACGGCATCCCTCCCGAAAAGAGAGGCTGCGATCTGAGCCGCATTGTCGGTCAAACGGAAATCGTTGACGACGCTCGGAAATCCCTTGTCGATATCCGCTTCCACAGTCGTGCCATGGCGTTGTCCGATCTCGGTGCATATTTCCAGGATACGTTCCTTGATCTTTTCGCGCCACGCCTCGTCGAAAGCACGCAGAGTCCCCTCCAGGTAAACGCTGTCGGGAATGACGTTGGTGCTTCCGTTTGCGATGACGCGACCTATGGATATCACCGACGGAAGCGCCTTGTCGGGATTTTCGCCAGGCAGGGCCAACATGGTGGTGACTAGTTCTGCAGCCGTTGCGACAGGGTCTTTCAGGTCGGCGCGCATGGCTCCGTGACCTCCCTGTCCGCGTATTGTGAAGCGTATTTCGTCGCTCGAAGCCATATATTTCCCCGGCCGGAAACCGAAAACACCGGTCGGCAGTTCCGGTTCGACATGTTCCCCTATAAAAGCTCTCACGGTGTAATCCCTGAATATATTTTCGGCGAGTACCAGAGATGCGCCTCCCGGATTGCGCTCTTCGCCCGGTTGGAAAAGCCCAAAAACGGTTCCGTGTATCTCTTTTCTGTGTTCTTTCAGCAGGAGCAGTGCGCCGAATAATACCGCAGCGTGCATGTCATGTCCGCAGGCGTGCATCACGCCGGGATTCTGCGACGCGAAATCGAGGCCTGTCTCTTCCGTCACCGGCAGCGCGTCTATGTCGGCACGCAGGACTATAGCCTGCCGCAGGTCGCCGTGCCCTTCAATACGCGCGAGAACGCCAGTCCCGGCAATCGGAACACATGGAATATTCTCGGCTTCGAGTGACGCGATGATATAAGCCTGCGTCGCCATCTCGCGGAACGAAAGTTCGGGATGCGCATGCAGATACCGGCGGAAAGCCTGCGCCTTCCCGAAAACTGCTTCCGCCTGCCTGATGATTTCGTGCATCATCCCCTAAAAAACTTTTCTAACTATCCTGGCGATGTTGTCCGTCCGCCCCATCGAGTAAAAATGTATGACCGGTAGCCCCGCTTTTTTAAGCCCCTCGGCCTGCATGGCGGCCCATTCCATACCGACTTCGCGCACTTGGGAGTTGTCGCGGCAGGCGTCGACGGCGCGGACCAGATCCTGCGGCAGGTCGACATGAAAGGTCTGCGGCAGCACGGTCATGTGCGATTTCGTGGATACCGGCTTGATGCCTGGCACTATCGGGACGGTTATTCCGGCCGCACGGCATGTGTCGATGAATCGCAGTATGCTGTCGTTGTCGAAACTCATCTGCGTGACGATATACTCGGCCCCGGCATCGACTTTCCGTTTGAGGTTGGCGACGCACGTATCGGGATTGGGTGATTCGGCGTGCTTCTCGGGATACCCGGCCACACCTATGCAGAAGTCCGTACAGTGGCCGCTCCTGCCTTCCCCGTCTATGTAGATGCCGCGGTTCATGTCGGCAATCTGTTCCACCAGCTGGCAAGCGTAGCTGTGCCCCTGGTGGTGCGGTTCAAAGCGCATTTCACCTTTGCGGCAGTCGCCGCGCAGGGCCAGCACGTTGTTTATGCCCAGGAAATCCATGTCGATGAGCGCATCTTCGATGTCGTATTTAGAGATGCCGCCGCAGATCAGATGGGGAACGGCCTCGATTCCGTAACGCTTCATGATGGCTGCCGAGATGCCCACGGTTCCGGGCCTGTGGCGCACCAGATGCCTTTCGAGGAGTCCGCCGGTTTGTTCCGTGTATTTGACGTCTTCGCGATGGAATGTCACGTTTATATAAGCCGGATCGAGCGGTGCAAGGGTGTCTATTGCCTCGAAAACCCCTTCCGTACCATCGCCCTTGAGCGGAGGTAGCAGTTCGAAAGTGAAACGGCACCCGCCCCCGGCCTGTGTTTTTTTTATGATATCTATGATCTTCATAATCTGCTGATAAGTCTCTTTATTTCGTTCGCGGGTTTTCCGCGGCGGCGGGCGTAATCCTCGAACTGGTCCTCCCCGATCGGCCCGAGCGTGAAATATTCGGCTTCGTGGTCGGCGACCATCAATCCGCACAGCGCTTCGCCCGGTTCGATCATGTAATTTTCAGTCAGGCGCATTCCTGTGGTCTGCGGCACGGCCAGCAGCGCGAAAACTTCCTCTTTGAGCGAGTGGTCGGGCGTGGCCGGATACCCGAAAGCATAGCGCAGGCCCCGGTATTTTCCGCGAACAGCGTCTTGCGGGGAGATATCTTTTTGTTGGTAGCCCCACGCCACACGGCGCATGAATTCGTGGACGGCCTCGGCGAAAGCCTCTGTGAGGCGGTCGGCCAGCAATTTGGCCATGATGGCGTTGTAGTCGTCGCCTTCTGCGCGCAGTTTTTCGACAAATTCCTTCAGCCCAATACCTGCGGTCACGGCGAACGCCCCTATATAATCCTGCCCTTCGTCGGATATATAATCGGCGACCGACAGGTTCACAGTTTTGCCGGGAGTTTGGTTCCGCAGTTGCGGCAGACGGACCTCTTCGCCTTTCGTGCCTGTTATTATTATATCGTCACCATTCCTGCGTGCCGGAAAAATCCCTGCAGTGCCGTTTAGGATGAGCAGATGTTCGGTCTTTATCCGCGCGAGCAACGACTGCGCGTCATCGAAAAGTTTGCGGGCCTCGGCGCCTTTTTCAGGCGAGTCGAAGATCTGCGGCCAGGTTCCCTTGATGTCCCATGCCGCGAAAAAATATGTCCAGTCGATGTAAGGCTCGGCGCTTTCGACTGGATAGTCCGAAAAAACGATGCGACCAATGTGTTGAGGTTCGACGATGCCTCCGGCCGGTTTAATGTAACGGTTTTTGCGCGCGAGTTCCAACGGGACTGGATGACGGTTCTGCACAGTGACGCTGAAAAGTTCACGCTCGACCTGCTGTTGCGCTTTGGTCTCAGCGACGAATTTTTCACGGTCCGGGCCGAGCAGTTGCGCGAGTATTCGCACATTGTCCGAAGCGTCGCGCGAATGTATTACCGTATTAGTGTACTCAGGCGCTATCTTCACTGCGGTGTGAAGTTTAGATGTGGTCGCACCCCCGATTATTACAGGAATATGAAGCCCGCGCCGTTCGAGTTCGCGCACAACCTTTATCATCTCGTCGAGAGACGGGGTTATCAGTCCGCTTAGCCCGATGGCGTCCACCTTGTTCTTTTCGGCCTCGTCCACAATCCTTTCGCACTCGACCATCACGCCGAGGTCGATTATTTCGTAGCCATTACACGACATAACCACGGAAACTATGTTCTTGCCTATGTCGTGTACGTCGCCTTTGACGGTGGCAATAAGCACTTTCCCATTGGATTTTACGGCCGTATCGCAGCCTTTCATATATGGACTCAGCGCGTCTACCGCCCGGCGCATTACGCGGGCGCTCTTTACCACCTGCGGCAGGAACATCTTGCCCGCTCCGAACAGTTCCCCGACTTCGCCCATTGCAGGCATCAGCATCGTGTCGATGACGGCCAGCGGGGAACCCGCTTCGCGGTATGCCTCCAGAGCGTCTTCGCCTATGTGTTCGTCGAGGCCCTTGAGCATCGCGTATGAGATGCGTTCGGCCAGCGGTTTAGTGCGCCAAGACTCTTTTTCTTCGGTCTTTTTTGTGTCAGTGCCGTTCGCTTTCAGTTCTTCTGCGTATGCCGAAAGCCTTTCGGTGGCATCCGGGCGGCGATTTAGTACGACATCCTCCGTAAGTTCCAACAGACGCGGTTCGATGTCCGAGTATATCTGCAACATCCCGGCGTTGACGATTCCCATGTCGAGTCCCGCCGCGATGGCGTGGTACAAAAACACCGAGTGCATCGCCTCTCTCACAGTATTGTTGCCCCTGAACGAGAACGAAAGGTTGCTCACCCCTGCACTTACTTTGGCATGGGGCAGGTTTTGCTTGATCCAGCGCACAGCCTCGATGAAATCCACGCCGTAGTTGTCGTGTTCGGGGATGCCGGTCGCGACGGCCAGAACGTTGGGGTCGAAAATTATATCATCGGCGGGAAAGCCGTTGTCCATCAATAATTTGTAGGCACGCCAGGCGACCTCGATCTTGCGGGCGCATGTGTCGGCCTGTCCGCGTTCGTCGAACAGCATCACCACAGCCGCGGCGCCGTAACGCCTTACAAGCGCGGCCCGGCGCAGGAATTCTGCCTCGCCCTCTTTCAGCGAGATCGAGTTGACTATGCTTTTACCCTGAGTGCAGCGTAATCCGGCTTCGAGGACGTCCCAATTCGACGAGTCTATCATAAAGGGTACTCGCGCCAGTTCCGGTTCGGCGGCGGCCATGTTCATGAAGCGGGTCATCGCCGCCGGACCGTCGATCATGCCGTCGTCCATGCAGACATCCACGATCTGCGCCCCGTCGGCCACCTGGTCGCGGGCGATGCCCACGGCCTCTTCGTATTTACCCTCGCGGATCAGCCGTGCAAACCTTGCCGAACCCGCCACATTGGCCCGTTCGCCTATGTTGACGAAATTGCTTTCGGGAGTAATGGTAAGCGGTTCGAGTCCTGCGAACACTGTGATATGCCGTTTTTCGGGGAGGGGACGCGGAGAGTATTTCCCGGCGACCGCGCTCACGAGCCGTATGTGTTCGGGAGTCGTGCCGCAGCATCCCCCTATGATGTTGATAAGACCTTGTTTGAGATATTCCTCGACGTCGCCGGCGAACATCTGCGGGGTTTCGTCGTAGCCGCCCGCGATGTTAGGGAGTCCGGCGTTGGGGTGTGCCGAGATGCGGCATTCGGCCACCGCAGCCAACCGTTCAAGGTAGGGGCGCATCTGCCGCGCACCAAAGGCGCAGTTTAATCCCACAGAAAGCAGGTCGCCATGAGCCAACGAAGTGTAGAAAGCCTCGACGGTCTGTCCCGAAAGCGTCCGGCCCGAAATGTCGGCGATCGTCCCCGAAGCCATTACGGGTATCCGCACGCCACGTTCCTCGCGCAGGCGGCCTGTGGCGAAAAGGGCAGCCTTGGCGTTGAGCGTGTCGAAAATAGTTTCTACCAGCAGTATGTCTGCACCGCCGTCCAGCAGTCCACGCGCCTGGTCGTAATAGGCATCGGCGAGCTGCCTGAAAGTGACGTCGCGCGCTGCAGGGTCGTTCACATTCGCCGAAAGGGCCGCCGTGCGGTTCGTAGGTCCCATAGAACCTGCAACGAAACGAGGTTTCGACGGATTGCGCAGTGTGAATTTATCGGCCTCGGCACGAGCTATGCCGGCTGCCGCGCGGTTCATCTCGTAGATATATTCCTGCAGGCCGTAGTCCTCCATCGAGACGGCGTTGGCGTTGAAACTGTCGGTCGAAACGATGTCCGCACCGGCCGCAAGGTACGCTTCGTGTATGCCGGCGATCACATCCGGGCGCGTCAGGACGAGTATGTCGTTGCACCCTTTTAATGGGGTAGACCACTGCGCGAACCTCTCTCCACGGTAATCCTCTTCTGAGAGTCCGCGACGCTGCACCATTGTACCCATCCCGCCGTCGAGGACGAGAATGCGCCGTTCAGCCTCTTCGTATATCGAATATTTTTGCATTTATTTCTTGAATACTTCCACTTCGAACAGCTTGTTCCACTTTTTGCCGGTGACGAAAATACGTTCGGTTGCGGGATCGTAAGCTATGCCGTTCATCACGTCTGTATTGCGCGTAACCACGAGTTGTGACTCTATACCCCTGAAATCGATTGCACCTTCGACCGCGCCGGTTTCGGGGTTTATTATAATAATGTTCTCGGTCATATATACGTTGGCCCATATCCTGCCCCCGATCCACTCCAGTTCATTGATATTCTGTACCGGTTTATTGCCGTTGCGCACCTGTATGGTACGTTCTGTTTTGAAAGTTTCCGGATTCACGACCGCGATATTGGGCGAACCGTCGCTCATGTAGAGTTTTGTACCGTCGGTAGTGACACCCCAGCCTTCGCCCGAATATCCGAATTCACGTATTTTTTCAAAAGTTTCGGCGTCGTAGACGAAAGCCTTGCCTTCGAGCCACGTGAGCTGATATATTTTGCCATCCAGCCGTGCCGCCCCTTCGCCGAAATAAGCGGCGTCGAGCGAAACCTGTTTGACTGGCAGTCCGCTCTCCAGGACGACTTTTCGCATGGATGAGTGGCCATACTCGCCGGTGCTTTCGTACAGGAACCCGTCATGCCAGAACAGGCCTTGGGTATAGGCTCCCGTGTCGTGCGGATAGGCTTTGACTATCCTGTAACCGTATGGCTCCGCTGTTTTCACTTCGGGATTGTTCCGCGTCTGCGACTTTTTTTGCATATTGCCGCTGCGTCCGCCGCAAGCGATCAGGCACACGGCGCAAAGGAGCGATGCTATGGCGTATTTCATCGTTTTTTCGGTAAAAATGACGTACAAAGATACGAAAACTGAATTATGAATTATGGATTATGGATTATGAATTGGCAATGCGTGTTGATTTTTTAATTAATTTTTATAAAAAGGGATCACTTTTCACTATCTTTGGAGCCTCTATAAAATGGATAAGTTATGCTTACACTGAAACAGATAAGGGGCGAACGCGCTGAGACCATAGCGCGCCTTGCGGTCAAGGGTTTCGACGCAGCTCCGGTCATTGAAAAGATCGAACTGCTGGACGACCGCCGCAAGGCCATACAGACCGAACTCGACAACCTGCTGGCCCGTCAGAATCAGGCTGCCAAACAGATCGGCCAACTGATGGGGCAGGGCAAACGCGATGAAGCCGAGCAGGCGAAAGCCGATGTAGCCGCACTCAAGGAACTTTCGAAGGGCCTTGACGAAGAGTTGAAAACCGTGACGGACGAACTCAATGCAGCGATAGTCGTGTTGCCGAATCTTCCGGCTGCGATGGTTCCTGAAGGCCGTACTGCCGAAGACAATGTGGTCGTTAAGATACGCGAGGATTATCCAGAACCGATGGAGAACGCGCTTCCGCACTGGGAGTTAGCTGCAAAATATGACATTATAGACTTTGAATTGGGCGTGAAGCTGACTGGCGCGGGTTTCCCAGTCTATAAAGGACAGGGTGCGGCCCTGCAGCGCGCGCTTATAGCATATTTCATCGACCGCAACACAGCGGCCGGGTACACCGAAATACAGCCGCCCATTATGGTCAACGAGGCCTCCGGCTTCGGCACGGGACAGCTTCCAGACAAGGAGGGACAGATGTACCACGCGACCGTCGATAACCTCTATCTCGTGCCGACCGCGGAAGTTCCCCTCACGAACATCTACCGCGACGTGATCCTCGAAGAGAGAGACTTTCCGGTGAAGATCACGGCCTACACACCCTGTTTCCGCCGCGAGGCCGGCTCCTACGGCAAGGACGTGAGGGGGCTTAACCGCCTGCACCAGTTCGACAAGGTGGAGATAGTGCGCCTCGAAAAACCAGAAGATTCATACGCGGCCCTCGACGAAATGGTCGCCCACGTTGAATCGCTGGTTGCGGAACTCGGCCTGCCGTACCGCATACTGCGTCTTTGCGGAGGCGACATGAGTTTCACTTCGGCACTCACCTATGATTTCGAAGTGTGGTCGGCGGCACAGGAACGCTGGCTGGAGGTATCTTCGGTGTCGAATTTCGAGTCATTCCAGTCGAACCGTCTGCGTCTGCGCTACCGCGATGCCGACAAGAAAATGCAGCTTGCCCACACGCTCAACGGAAGCTCGCTGGCCCTGCCGCGCATAGTGGCCGCCCTGCTCGAGAATTACCAGACGCCAGAAGGCATCATGATACCCGAAGTTCTGCGTCCTTACACGAAGTTCGATATTATTAGATAGTTTCTTTGGACAATCGGCATGGATTGTGTATATTTGCTAACGTTTTTAACCTACAAGAATATTAAACATGGCTTACAAAATTGATCCCGATCTGTGTACTGCATGCGGTACCTGCATCGACGAATGTCCGGTTGAAGCGATATCTGCAGGCGACGTTTACGTTATCGACGGCTCCACCTGCATCGATTGCGGAGCATGCGCAGGCGTATGCCCTGTAGAGGCTATAAGCCCGGAATAGGGGAAATCCTCGAAACCGTTTGGCCGTCCCTTTCGGGGCGGCTTTTTTTATTGGCTTTGGATAAATCCAATATAAGATGAATCTCAGCCATTCTGTAAATTAGTTTGCAATGGCTCCCGGCTTTCACTATATTTACGCCATGAAGCAGAATGATATTTTAGACAGGGCTTTGCGCCGCGAAACGCTGACAGAAGAAGACGGGATGTTCCTGTGGGAGTGCGTACCGCTGCCTGACCTTGCGATGGCGGCTGATTCGGTGCGGCGTGCCGTCGTTCCGGACCCGTCGGTGGTGACGTGGCAAGTGGACCGCAACGTCAACATCACCAACGTCTGCATCTCGGCCTGCAAATTCTGCAACTTCCACTGCCGTCTGGGCGAAACCGATAAGGCTTACATACTCTCCATCGACGAATACGCGCCCAGGATAGAGGAAACGCTTGCCCTCGGCGGCGACCAGTTGCTTCTTCAGGGCGGGCTGCATCCGCGCCTCGGGATAGATTTCTACGAAGGGCTGTTCTCAGAACTGAAACGCCGCTGGCCGCAGATCCGCCTGCATGCGCTGGGAGCGCCTGAAGTCGCTCACATAGCCCGGATAAGCGGCCTTAGGGTGCGCGAAACGCTCGAAAGACTTGTTACCGCCGGACTCGATTCTCTGCCGGGTGCAGGTGCTGAAATACTCATAGACGAGGTGCGCCGTGCGATATCTCCTGGAAAACCCTCGGCACAGCAATGGCTCGACGTGATGCGCGAAGCCCACCGCATGAACCTGCCGACTTCGGCCACCATGATGTACGGCCATGTCGAAACTCCGCGCCACATAATCCAACACCTTATAAAGATACGCGATTTGCAAAGCGAAGTCCCTATGGGGAATCACGGGTTCGTCGCATTCATTCCGTGGATTTTCCGCAGCAATGGGACACAGCTTGAAAAGGAGGGTTTCACGACGCGTTTTTCACCGCTCGAATACCTGCGTGTGATTGCAGTGAGTCGTTTGATACTGAATAATATAAATAATATTCAGGCGTCGTGGTTGACAGTGGGAAAACAGACCGCCCAAATCGCCCTGCACAGCGGAGCCAACGACATGGGTTCGATCATGATAGAGGAAAATGTGGTGTCGTCGGCCGGAGCGGCCAACCGTTTCGATGCCGCCGGGATACAGGCCGCGATCCGCGAGGCGGGTTTTACTCCGCAGTTGAGAGACCAGCTTTACCGTCCGCGCCCTTGGCCTTTGCCTTGTCAAAACGGCTGATGGCATCGTAGACCGCCTGTTGGATGGTGTAGCGCGCCATCGATTCCGAAAAAACCTTACTGTCGCGCGTCGGATAGGTACGGTTTGTCAGCAGTACATATATCAACTCGTATTCCGGGTCGGCCCACACGAAAGTTCCCGTAAATCCCGAATGCCCGAAACTCGACGCCGAGACCGCCGGGGCGGGGTAGGCGTCTTTCATTTTAAGTGTGTCGTTGCCGGGATAGGGCTTGTCGAAGCCGAGCGCCCTGCGGTTGTCGTTCTTAGGATACTGCATCCGCGTCCATTCGGCGATCGTCACAGGCCTCAGGTAGCGTTTCCCGTCGTAGATACCCCCGTTCAGAAGCATCTGCATCACCACGGCGAGGTCGTGAGCGGTCCCGAAAAGACCGGCGTTGCCGGAAACCCCTCCCATGATCGCCGCAGACTCGTCATGGACATATCCGCATACAGTGGTGTGACGGAAACATTCGTCATTCTCGGTGGGGACTATTTTTTCAAGGTCTGTCGTTTTGTAGGGATTGTATCTCAGTCCTATCCCGAGAGGCTTGTAAAATTCATCGGTCACATACTCCTCGAACCCGCGGCTTGTGACCTGTTCCACGACCTCCGGAAAAAGCAGGAACGGAATGTCCGAATAGCGGTATTTTTTCGGCTTGAGTTCCACATCCCTGATCTGGTCGAACAGCATGTCGCGGTACTTGCGGTTGATGTACATGTCGTAATAAACGTCGACCGGATAGCGCACCGAGTAGCTGCAGCTGAAACAATCCTCGTTGTACGCCCATTCTTCCCATTTTGTCTTTTTGTACTTGCTGTTCTCCGCTTTTTTGGCATCTTCCTCCTCCTCGGCGTCGCTTTTCATCAGGCGCAGCATGGGTATTCCGGAGGGAAAACCCGCCTGATGGGCAAGCATCTCGCGAAATGTGATATCCTTTTTGTCGGTATCCCTGAACGGCCTGTAATATTTCGAGAATGGCTCGTCGAGTCCTATGCGGCACTCTTCGGCAAGTTTCATCAGGGCGAGGGTGGAGGATGCGATCTTTGTGATCGAAGCGAGGTCGTAAATATGGTCGTTCTCTACTGGCGTGAGTTCCGAATAGTCGTGCCAGCCGTAGCTGTGTTCCATTACGACTTTGCCGCCGCGAGCGACGAGCACCTGGCAGCCCGGGAAAGCGTGTTTCGCGATGGCCGCCGCGACGATAGAATCGACGGTGCGGTAGAGGTATGCACTGTCTATCCCGGCTTCACGGGGGGATGCGTTCACCAGCACCGGCGCGGCGCACCACGTCCCGTGCTCCGGCGGCGCAAGCTGCGCGAATGCAGATATTAACGATAAGTGATTAGTGATTAGTAGAAGAGAGACAAAGCAGACTCGTGTGATTTGCCTCACAACACTTTTGTCCTTAATCTTTTCTTTAACCATTGATCACTTATCTCTAATCGTTAATCGCTAATCACTAATACCTGTAGTGGTCTGCTTTGTAGGGGCCGTTCTTGTCGACGCCTATGTATGCGGCCTGTTCGTCGGTCAATTCGGTGAGCCGTACGCCGAGGTTCGCGAGGTGCAGGCGGGCGACCTCTTCGTCTAGCTGCTTTGGCAGGCGGTAGACGTCGACCGCCAGATTGCCGCGGTTCTGCCACAGCTCCATCTGGGCGAGCGTCTGGTTGGTGAACGAGTTGCTCATCACGAACGAGGGGTGTCCCGTCGCGCAGCCGAGGTTCACCAGGCGCCCTTCGGCCAGAATAAAGATCGAATGGCCGTCGGCGAAGGTGTATTTATCTACCTGCGGCTTGATATTGAGTTTAGTAACGCTCTTGTCAGCTTCGAGTTTTTCCATCTGGATCTCGTTGTCGAAGTGGCCGATGTTACACACTATGGTCTGGTCGCGCATCCGGCGCATGTGGTCCAGCGTGATGATGTCGCGGTTCCCGGTGGTCGTGACGTAGATGTTGCCTTCGGGCAGCGCGTCCTCGACCCTCATCACCTCGAAACCTTCCATCGCGGCCTGCAGGGCGCAGATAGGGTCGATCTCGGTCACGATCACGCGCGCTCCATATGACTTCATGCTTCGTGCGCAACCTTTGCCGACGTCGCCGTAGCCGCACACTACGACCACTTTCCCGGCGATCATCACGTCCGTAGCGCGCTTGATGCCGTCGGCCAGCGATTCGCGGCAGCCGTACAGGTTGTCGAACTTGCTTTTGGTCACCGAGTCGTTGACGTTGATGGCAGGGAAAAGCAATTCGCCCGCATCCTTCATCTGGTACAGGCGATGTACTCCGGTGGTGGTTTCCTCGGAAACACCCGTGATCTCGGGCACCATGCCGTGCCATTTGCGAGGTTCTTCGGCCAACAGCGTGCGGAGTGTTTCAAGGATCACCTTTTCCTCATAACTGCCCGGCGCGTATTCGAGTGTCGAGGCGTCGTTCTCGGCCTTGTAACCTTTATGTATGAGCAGGGTGGCGTCGCCGCCGTCGTCGACTATCACGTTGGGGCCTTTTCCATCCGGGAACGACAGCGCCATGGCCGTACACCACCAGTATTCGGGTAGCGATTCGCCTTTCCATGCAAAGACCGGGATGCCGGCTTCGGCGATCGCGGCGGCGGCATGGTCCTGCGTCGAGAATATGTTGCAGCTGCACCAGCGCACTTCTGCGCCCAGTTCGGCGAGCGTTTCGATCAGCACCGCCGTCTGGATCGTCATGTGCAGCGAACCCATTATGCGTGCGCCTTTCAACGGCTTCTGCTGTCCGTATTTCGCACGCAGGGACATCAATCCCGGCATTTCGTGCTGCGCTATCTCTATCTCCTTGCGGCCCCATCCGGCCAGCGTGATGTCTGCTACCTTATAAGGTATGGTCAGGTCTAAATACATTTTCGTTCCTTTAATATTTCGGTTATTGTTTTTTTGTCTTTTTCGATCTGCGCGCGTAGTTCCTCCGGCGATGCAAATTTACGCTCGGGACGGATGAATTCCAAGAGTTCGGCCGTGAGATTTTCGCTGTACAGGTCGCTTGAGAAGTCCAGCAGGTGAAGTTCGAGGATACGCGTTCCGCCAGAGAAGGTCGGCTTCACGCCGAGGTAGGCCATTGCGCCGTAGCGCCGTCCTCCGTATTCAACTGCGGCGGCATAGATTCCGTTGGCGGCCGCGAAATCCTCCCCGACCGGGATATTGGCTGTCGGATAGCCCAGACCGCGTCCTATCCTGCTGCCTTCCGCCACACGCCCGCTGATCTTCATATCTTTTCCGTCAGTTTCTGCACCACCCGGAACCGGCTCAGGAACTCTTTTGCAAATACCCTCAGTACGTTATACGCAGGTATAGCAAGGAGCATACCCCAGATCCCGCCCACACTTCCGGCCATCAGTATCACGATGAATATTTCGAGCGGATGCGCTTTCACGCTGTTGGAGTAGAGCACCGGTTGCAAAACGAGGTTGTCGATGGCCTGTGCGACGATGACGGTGATGCCGACTATCAGTACCATAGTCAGTATCGATGCTCCGGCGATAGGCGAGATGATGCCTATAATAACGCTGATACACCAACTGATAAGGGGACCCACATATGGCACGACGTTCATCACGCCTACGGTAAGGCCGATGAACAGAGCGTCGCGCGGAGCCAGCCCGCAGATCATCAGCACCGCCGAAACGAAGGTGAACATGATGGTCGATTCGGTCAAGATGCCGATGAAGTAACGTTTCAGCAATTGCGACACGGAGTCCATGGCATGGCGTATCTTCTCTTCGTATTTTGCAGGACTTACGGTGACTATGATGTTGGTGAACATATCGTTCTCCTTCAGAAAGAAGAAACCGATGAATGTGACGGAGAAAGCGGCTATGGCGACTCCGCCTACGACCGACACAACCGATGATACTACGGTATTAACCGTGGCCGGGTCGAGAAGCCCTTTGATGAAATTCAGTATTTCGTCCCAGACCGAGAAGTCCGCTCCCAACGAGAAAGTATCGCGTATCCACTCCTGTATGCCGTAGAGGGGATCGAAAAACGAGTCGGGGAACACGCTCGCGTCGGCTGACATCAGCATGTCGACCTTGTTGACTATGATCGGGATGAATGTGAAGAAGAACGTCAGTATCACGCACCACATTATAATGACCGTCACCAGTGCCGCGAGCCAGCGCGGAGGGTGCCACTTTTTGATACGTATCTTCAGGAACAGGTTCATTAGCGGAGTGCCGATAATGGCCAGCACCGCCGCGATCAGGACGTAGAAAACAATGGAGCGGAAATACCACAACAGCAGAGCCAGGATGATAATCCCCGCGGTTATTAAAAGATATTTCGGTGTTTTCTGCATCGTTTATTTTCTTTTGAATCGAGCTACAGGTGTCTGCGAACCACGTACTTTCTGTCCGAGTTTGACCAATATTTCGGCGTCAGCCGGAAGGTAGAGGTCTACCCGGCTGCCGAATTTGATGAATCCGCATGGTGTGTTCTGCGTGACCTCTTCACCCTCTTTTGCGTATGAAACTATCCTGCGTGCTACCATTCCGGCAACCTGGCGGAAAACTACCGGACCGTGGACGGTCTCGACGGCTGTGGTGGTACGTTCGTTGTCGTCCGACGATTTCGGATGCCATGCCACCATGAACCTGCCGTTGTGGTGTTTGAAGTAAATCACCTTGCCGCCTACAGGGAACCAGTTGATGTGGACGTTGGTTACCGACATAAAGATGGATAACTGTATGCGCTTGTCTCCCAGGACTTCGGTCTCCTGCACATCTTCGGCAACGACCACGGTCCCGTCGCATGGAGCGAAGATCACATCATCGTCTGCCAGCAGCGGACGGTTAGGGACGCGGAAAAACGCGATCACGAACCCCCACGTTGTCACCGCCGCTGTGATCCAGAATGCCGCGATCCACGGGCCGTACCAGTCGGCGAGCATGAACAGCATTATTATTCCTGCGGCCAGCGCACCGAGTATCAACGCCGCGACGGGAATTATCACCCGCCCTTCCTCGCTTATTTTCATGCCGTCAGAAAAGTCCTGTGAGGTTTTGTAAGAAGTTGCCACTGTTCATTAACAGTACAATAATGAAGAATATGAATACGAACGGCGCCGATACCAGCACTGCGTCGAACCTGTCCAGTAATCCTCCGTGTCCGGGCAGCAGGTTTCCCGAATCTTTCACTCCTGCCGAACGTTTGAAATTCGATTCGGCCAGGTCGCCCAGCACTGCTGTAAGTCCTATGAGGAGTCCGAGTCCCGTCCACAGCCATATGTCGCCTTTCACGAGGAACTTCCCGACGACCGCCGCAACAGCGACTGCACCGGCGAGTCCTCCGAAGAAGCCTTCCCATGATTTTTTTGGCGAAAGCCTCTCGAAAAACCGGTGTTTGCCGAATGTAATGCCGAATAGGTATGCGAAAACGTCGTTGCCCCACACTATGAGTATATATGCCGGAACTATCAGCGGATTCCATGGGAAAAGCATTTTATTGCCGATTATCGGGAAAAGCGCGATCATCGACACCGGCAGTGCCACATAGGCCACCCCGAGGAACGTGGCCCCGATATTATGCATCGGATTGCCTTTCTGCCGCCATATTTCCAGGATAAATACCGTCACTGTCAGCAGTATGACAAGTACGGCCGCGATGCCCAGGTATTTGAGGAACGCGATGTTGTTGATCACCGTTTCGACCAGTGCGAGATTGATGCCGACTATCGACAGCCCGATCAGCGTACCAGCCGTTTTTTGCGGTCTCGCCCCTGTTTTTTCCGAGAGTCCATACATTTCCCACATGCATCCGGCCGTTACGCAGAACAGCAGTATGGCGAATGTCAGCCGGCCAAGGAGCAGGGCTGCAAGCACGACAACTACAAATACTATCCCTGTACCGCTCCTGACAAGCAGATTATGTGTCTTATCGTTCATGCTTAATAGTCGATATCATTTCAGGCTGAGGGTCGCGGCCGCCGGTTTTTCTACGCTTCGGCAATCAGGGTTGTACCCTCTGCTGTTTGTTTGGCAGCGGCCTCGGCTTCTCTATTGGTCTTTTTAAGGTCTTTCTTGCTTTTGCCGAAGATCTCTTCCATGTCTTCGGTGAATACCACCTCTTTTTCGAGCAGCCTTTCCGCAAGGCGCGTGATCCCCTCGCGGTTTTCCCCGATAACTTTGCGGCAGAGTTTTTCAGCCTCTGTCAGCAGGCTTTTTGCTTCCGAGTCTATTTCCTGGGCGGTTTTTTCGCTGAATGGCTTGGTGAAAGCCATATTGTCGTTACCGGAAGAATCGTAGTAGCTGATGTTGCCCAGCTTTTCGCTCATGCCGTAGTAGGTCACCATTGCATAGGCCATTTTCGTAGCGCGTTCGAGATCGCTCAGAGCGCCCGTTTCGGTCGTTCCGAAGAAAATCTCCTCCACCATGCGTCCGCCGAGCAGCGAAGCCATTTCGTGCATGAACTGTTCGCGCGAGGTGTTGTGGCGTTCGTCGGGCAGATACCACGACGCGCCGAGCGAACGTCCGCGCGGGATGATGGTCACTTTTATAAGGGGATGGGCGTACTCCAGCATCCAACTGACTACGGCGTGCCCGGCTTCATGGAACGCCGTCAGGCGTTTCTCTTCGGGCGTCATAACGAGGCTCCTGCGTTCCAGGCCTCCGACGATGCGGTCGATGGCGGCAAGGAAATCCTCCTTGTCGATAGCCGTTTTGTTGTTTCGTGCGGCGATCAGTGCGGCCTCGTTGCATACGTTGGCTATGTCCGCACCCGAAAATCCGGGGGTTTGCCTTGCGAGGAAGCTGCGGTCCAGATCGGGAACCAGCTTAAGGTTCTTGAGGTGCACGTTGAAGATCTCTTCACGTTCTTTCAATTCTGGAAGGCCAACTTCGATCTGGCGGTCGAAACGTCCGGCACGCATCAGCGCCTTGTCGAGGATATCCGCGCGGTTTGTGGCCGCAAGGATGATGACGCCGGCGTTGGTACCGAAGCCGTCCATTTCGGTTAACAGCTGATTCAGTGTGTTTTCACGCTCGTCGTTACCTGAAAATCCGGCATTTTTGCCGCGTGCGCGCCCTATGGCGTCGATCTCGTCGATGAAAACTATGCACGGCGCTTTCTCCTTGGCCTGGCGGAAAAGGTCGCGGACACGCGATGCGCCGACACCGACGAACATCTCGACGAAATCGGACCCGCTTATGGAAAGGAACGGAACGTTGGCTTCACCTGCGACGGCTTTTGCCAACAGGGTCTTGCCAGTTCCCGGAGGACCTACGAGCAACGCGCCCTTTGGGATTTTACCCCCCAGGTCTTTGTATTTTTGAGGCTTCTTTAGAAAGTCCACTATCTCCATAATCTCGACCTTGGCTTCTTCGAGTCCGGCCACGTCCTTGAACGTGATCTTTACCTGGGTGTCTTTGTCGAAAACCTGCGCCTTGGCTTTGCCGACATTGAAAACGGCATTGCCTCCGCCTCCGCCTCCTCCGCCCGACATGCTGCGCATCATGAATATCCATACGCCTATTATGAGTATCCACGGCAGGAAACCGATCAGAAAGGTACTCCAGCCATTCTTTTCATTCTTATAGGAAAGGGGGATATCCTGCCCGTACTGCACTTTAGCCTGGTCCAGATCGGCGCGGAAAGTATCAACGGAACCTATTACGAACTCGAACTGCACGCCCTGAGTCGGGATGCTTTTATATGCATCCTGTGTTTTATACTTCTCTATCGACTCTTTTCTCAGGTAAACCTGGGCGTTTTCGCGGTTGACGACTACTATTTTCTCGACATCGCCCTTGCTTATCATGGTTTCCACGGTGTCCCAGTTGGTGGTGACAGCGGTCTCGCGTCCACCGAATAGCGACCAGGCCAAAAGAATAACCAGAATTATGACCCAACCCCACATGAAAGGGCTTCGCGGATTCATCATTTTTGATTGCTGCGGCTGCGGCGCCGGCCTATGGTTTTGTCCTCCCTGGTTCGATCCGCCGCCGGATTGGTGTTTATTATTGTTTTCCATCGATTTTTTGCCTTTCTTTGAATTACCGCATTTACTTGTCCTCATCTTCGTACCGCGTAGCCGGAGCGTCGGCCCACAACTCTTCCAACTTGTAGAAACCGCGCATTTCGGTCTGGAATATATGCACGACAATATCCACGTAGTCCATCGCTATCCACAGCGCGTTGGCCGCACCGTCGATCCTCCACACCCGCGTCTTGAGTTCTTTCTCGGTTTTTTCCTCGATTCCGGCCGCTATGGCCCCGACCTGCGTGGTGGAGTCTGCGTTGCAGATTACGAAATACGAGCATATCGCTCCGCTCGTTCCGGTCATATCGAGAGATACTATGTTCTTTCCTTTTTTGTCTTTTATCGCTTCGACTATAGTTTCGAGCAGTTTATCCATATATCGTCTGTTGATTCTTTTCTATGCAAATTTTACCATGTTACAAAGGTACGAAATAACTTGGAACCATCGCAAAAATTCAGGCAATTCCTATGCCGGAACTGCGTAAACATCTTTTTCATGACAAGGTGTCAGGCTCGCACCGCCATACAGTCTATAACCGAATCGCGCAAGGCGGAAATGATGGAGTGTTTGACATATGTACGGCGTACGGCCAGGGCTATCTTCCTCGACACCGCCCCTTTTGCAAGCGGTTTCAACTGGCTGATCCTCTCTTCCTGAATGAATTCTGCCGCCATTTCGGGGATCACCGTCATGGAGTTGGTGCAGTCCACCATGCGCATCAGCGTATCCAGCGACCCGCATTCGAAGTTATACCGGTTATGTCCGCCGGTTCTTCCCTGGCACAGTTCAAGTATCTGGTCGCGCAGGCAATGCCCCTGCGACAGCAGGATAAGGTGCTTCGGGTCGATGTCCTCGACGCGTATATTCGAACGTTCGTATAAATCATTGGACGGCGAAACGTAGACGTGGAAACGGTCGCTGAAAAGTTCGAATTCCATTATGCCGTCGGGAGTGGTTCCTCCGGCGAGCAGGGCGGCATCGAGCGAGTCCTTTTCCAGCGCCTTGCAGATTTGCATGGTCTCTGTTTCCCGGACCTCGAGTTCGACCTTCGGGTATTTGTTTATGAATCCGGGAATGAATTTGTGCAGCAGGTAGGGCGCTATCGTGGGTATCACTCCCAGGCGGAGCGTTCCCGATATCTCGCCTTTAAGTTCGTTTACCGATTCCTTGACGTAATTGTAAGCCTTGATGGCTTCGCGAGCGTTTCTGATGACCACTTCGCCTGCTTCGGTCGGGATGACTGGTTTCTTCGTGCGGTCCAACAGTATGACCCCGAGTTCCTCCTCGAGGTTTTTGATCTGCATGCTGAGCGACGGTTGGGTCACGAAACACTGCTCGGCCGCGAGCGAGAAACTTCCGCAGTTGGCCACCGCAAGAAGGTATTCGAGTTGTACGATTGTCATTTCCTCAACTTTGTACGGTTAGTTATTATATGCAAAAATATAAATAATATTTATACAACATGCAGGTGCTATAAATAAGTCAATATTTGCCTTTCCAGAGTTTTTCGATGCGCTCGGCGTATTTCTGTTCGGCGGCGTTCTGCACGTTGGGTTCGTAGAACTTAGTCCCTTCGAGTCCCGCGGGCAGGAATTCGAGGTCAGTGAAGCCCCCTTCGTAATCGTGCGCGTATTTGTAGCCCTTGTGGTAGTCGAGGTCCTTCATCAACTTGGTGGGGGCGTTGCGGATATGGAGCGGCACGGCGCGGTTGGTGGTGTCGTGGTTCACGAAGCCAATAGCCCGGTCTATGGCCATGTAAGCCGAGTTGCTTTTGGGCGAATTGGCGAGGTAAAGCGTCGCTTCGGCGAGGGGTATTCGCGCCTCGGGCATGCCGATCTTGTGGACGATGTCGAAACAGGCGTTTGCCATCAGCAGGGCGTTGGGATTGGCCAGGCCGATGTCCTCGGCCGCGAGTATAGCCAGCCTGCGGGCGATGAATCGCGGCTCTTCGCCTCCTGCCAGCATCCGCGCGAGGTAATATATGGCGGCGTTGGGGTCGCTTCCGCGGACGCTTTTGATGAACGCCGAAATTACATCGTAGTGCTGTTCGCCGTTCTTGTCGTAGAGGGCGATATTCTGCTGGAGGGCGTCGGTGACGTTCTTGTCCGAAATCACGAGTTTGCCGTCGGTCGACGCCGCTATGATGTCGAGAATGTTGAGCAGTTTTCGGGCGTCGCCCCCCGAAAAGCGGAAGAGCGCCTCGGTCTCGACCACCTCCACTCCGCGCTCTTTCAGTTCTGAGTCCGTCGTGATGGCCCGGTCCAGCAGCGTCTGCAGCTCCGCGTCGTTCATCGGGTTCAGGACATAGACCTGGCAGCGCGACAAGAGCGGCGAAATGACCTCGAATGACGGATTTTCGGTGGTCGCGCCTATGAGTGTGATGGTACCCTGCTCGACTGCGCCGAGAAGCGAATCCTGCTGGCTCTTGTTGAATCGATGGATTTCGTCGATGAACAGGAACGGCGAGGGGGTATTGAAGAACTGCTGCTTGCGGGCGCTGTCGATCGCCTCGCGTACGTCCTTCACGCCCGAAGTTACGGCCGAAAGCGTATAGAACGGCCTTTTAAGGGTGTTCGCGACAAGGCGGGCGAGGGTGGTCTTACCGACCCCCGGGGGACCCCACAATATGAACGACGGCACGTTGCCCGTTTCCATGAAACGGCGGAACACCCCGTCCTTCCCGACGAGGTGCGATTGTCCTATGTAATCTTCGAGCGTCTGCGGCCTTAAACGCTCGGCCAGTGGTCTGTTGCTCATTTGCAGCTATTTCATGCTGTGCTAAAGATAATAAAAAATTACGATCGTTTGGGATTCCGGGGGAACCAACCTTTTTCGACGCGCTTTTTCTGGTCGAAGATTTCGGTTATTCCCCACAATGCCGAAAAACCAGTCACACCCAACAGCGCCGAAACGATGATATTCTCCACGAGCAGCGCCCCGGCGATTGACGCGAGTCCCACACACAGGAACAGCCACCAGCAGCGGGTCCCCAGGTAGTATTCGCCCTTGATGACTAGCGGATGGAAAAGTCCGATTATCAGGAAAGTGCCGAAGCCTATGATTATGCCGGCAAGGTTGTGTGACGTGATGAGTTCCATTGCAAAAATATTATAAAAAACAAAGATAGTGAAAAGAAAACGCCCTGCATGATACGCAGGGCGTCTTCTTTGAAAATTACCGAATTTTATCAGATTATCTTTTCCAGCGTCTTCACGGTTTTGGCGATCTCCTCGTCCGACAGGTCATAATTCTTCAGTTGCCCGCTCAGGTACTGCTCGTAGGCATAAAGGTCTACCATGCCGTGCCCCGAAAGGTTGAATACGATGGTGCGCGCCTCGCCCGCTTCTTTGGCCTTCTGCGCTTCGTCGATGGCGGCGCAAATGGCGTGGGTCGATTCGGGCGCGGGGATTATACCCTCGGTCTTGGCGAACAGCACGCCCGCCGCCAGTGACTCCACCTGGTGTATGTCCACCGCTTCGAACAGGCCGTCTTTCAGCAGTTGGCTTGCGACCGTACCTGCGCCGTGGTAGCGAAGTCCGCCCGCATGGATATCCGCCGGATGGAAATCGTGGCCCAGAGTGAACATAGGCAGCAGGGGAGTGAACCCTGCGATGTCGCCGAAGTCGTACTGAAACTCGCCTCGCGTCAGTTTCGGACAGCTTGCAGGTTCGACGGCTATAAGGCGGGTTTTGCGGCCTTTCGTGAGGTTCTCGCGCAGGAACGGGAAGGCGATCCCGCCGAAGTTGCTTCCGCCGCCGAAACATCCGATCACCGCGTCGGGATAGTCGCCCGCCATTTCGAGTTGGCGCAGGGCCTCTTCGCCGATGATGGTCTGGTGCAGGATGACGTGGTTCAGCACGCTGCCCAGGCAGTAGCGCGCGTCGGGATTTTTCATCACCATCTCGACTGCCTCCGAGATCGCCGTGCCGAGAGAGCCTCCGTCGTCCGGATTCTGCGCGAGGATCGCACGTCCGGCCTCCGTCGTATCGCTGGGCGAGGGGAATACATCGGCGCCCCATGTGTTCATCATCAGTTTGCGGTATGGTTTCTGCTCGTAGCTCACCTTCACCATGTAGACGCGGAGGTCGAGGCCGAACATCGCGGCGGCCATGGCCATGGCCGATCCCCACTGCCCGCCGCCTGTTTCGGTGGTCATGCGCTTCAGGCCCTGCTGAGCCGCATAGTAGGCCTGCGGGACGGCGCTGTTTGGTTTGTGCGACCCTGCCGGGGATACGCTTTCGTTCTTGAAATATATCTTGGCCGGGGTGTCGAGCGCCTTTTCGAGCTGGTAAGCCCTTACGAGGGGAGTGCAGCGCCAGATCTTATAAAGGTCCTGTACCCGGTCGGGTATGTCGATGTAGCGCTCGGTGGAGAGTTCTTGCTCCACCAGTTCGTCCACAAAAATTTGCTTGAGCATCTCTTTGGTTACAGGCTCTTTTGTAGCCGGATGGAGGAGCGGCAGCGGCCTGGTGGGCATGTCGGCCACCACGTTATACCATTGCTTTGGCATTTCGCTGTCCGGCAAAATGATTTTTTTCGTAGCACTCATAATCGTAAAGTCGTTAAGTGGAAAATTTATAATGTTATGTTTTCTCGTCTGAAATCGAAAAGCCCGCTGTTCTGGTAAACAACGGGCTTCCTGGGTATTATGCACAAACCGGCAGAACAATCATTGTTTACTCGTCGTCAATGTTTGCCACCACCAGTTCTGTATGTTCTCGTTCCGTTTCATGCTTTTTTGCGCCGTCTTTATAAAGAGGCGACTCCACAAATGTAGAAATAGTTTGTTAAATTCCAAAGCTTTTTTGTGAAATTTTTAATAACCGGCCTCAGGACACTATCAATAGGGGTATTCTGAAGCAAAAATCATTCTTATGAAATGTGCAAATTAGACGGAATCTTATTACATTTGTGCTTCGAAACCGAAACTTGCGAATGAAATGGATCGTATTCATACTGTTTTTTGCGGCCCTGCTGTCTGATATCTATATCTACCGCAGTGTGATATGCAACTGTTTCAAGCGTCTTCCTGCTAGAATTGCGTATATAATCTTTGCCGTCCTTACCGACGGAGCGGCGCTCACCGTCTTCATCATTTATGGTGCCGCCGCCGGGCAGGGGCCGACCGCCGTCATGACTGTCATGTGGATGGTCTGGATATTCTTTGTCACAGCTCTCCCTAAGTTGCTTTTTGCCGCAGGCGGATTCCTCGATTGTGTCTCTTCGTTGGTCATCCGCAAGCGTGTCCTGGTCTTTCGTACTGTTGCGGTATGCCTTTCCGCAGTTGCCGTGGTAATGATGATATACGGCGCGACGGCAGGGCGCACTGGAATAAAGGTAAACGAAGTCGAAATATGCTCGGCCCTCGTTCCGGAAGGATTCGACGGCTACCGCATCGTCCAGTTCTCAGACCTGCACATAGGCACTATGCCCAATGCTGCGAAACGTGTGGCCCGAATTGCTGAAAAGATCGCCGGACTGGAGCCGGATATGGTTGTCAACACAGGCGACCTGGTAAATATCAGCCATGCCGACCTTGCGCCGGAAATCATGTCCGGACTGTCGCGGATCGGGGCGCGGGACGGAGTCTGGTCGGTGTGGGGAAACCACGACCTGGGTTTCTATATCCAAGACACGGTTTCCATGCCTCTGAGTGAAAACATATCGATACTCTCGGGTAAAGTCCGTGATCTGGGCTGGAGGACACTGACCAATGAATCTTCCTATATACGACGCCGGGGGGACTCTATACTGCTTTCGGGTATAAACTATCCGAAGGACGGTAATCTCAACGGTCATAATTCGACGTTGAGCGGTGCGGACATCGGTAAGACATTTGCCGGATTTTCACCTGAGGTATTCAGTATCGTACTGTCGCACGCCCCGCAGGTATGGCGCGAGATCACTGCGGCGGGCTTCGGCGACCTGACTCTGTCGGGGCACGTGCATGCGATGCAGATAAAACTAGGCCCTGGCAGGCGTAAGTGGTCGCCGGCCAAATACATTTATAGTGAGTGGAGTGGCCGTTATATTGAAAATAAAGCAAAGAAATATACCTTGTACATTAATGATGGCATAGGATGTGTGGGGTATCCTATGCGTATAGGCGCACCCCCGGAGTTAACTCTATTTAAACTGAAGCGATGCGAATAATTCTCTCTGCCGCCATATCTGCCGACGGCTACCTCGACGATGCCGTAGAAGGGGAAAGGCTGATACTTTCATCCCCCGAAGACTGGAGAGCCATATATGCCCTTAGGGCCGAATGTGATGCCATACTCGTGGGCGCGGGTACACTCAGGGAGGATAATCCGGCGCTCGTTATCCGAGACCCCGAATTGCGTAAAAGACGCGAGGCCGAGGGACGCTCGCCCGATATCATGAAGGTCGCGGTCAGCGGTAGCGGCATGCTCGACTCCAATCTGAGGTTCTTTACCGAGGGTGAAGGCGAGAAAGTGATCTTCACCATGGGGACTGTTTCGAATGATATTTCCGAAATATCCACAGTTATCAGCCGTCCCGAACTTACGGCGACCATCATACTCAACCAACTGCGGAAGATGGGCGTGGGGACGCTCATGGTGGAAGGCGGGAGTGCCGTTCTGTCCATGTTCCTCAAGGAAAAAAGCTGGGATGAATTCCGCCTGGGCATAGCTCCTATATTTGTTGGAGATGAGAAAGCGCCACGATTGGTGCTCGACGGTGAATATCCGCCGATGACACTGGTGAAAACCGAACAGCTCGGCCAGACCGCTGTACTCCATTTCATAAACCGTTCGCAGTACCGCAAGGATTGCACTTACATCTCCAGGGCGCTGCACAATAGCTTGAAGAGCGAATCGAGCAACACTTGTTATAGGGTGGGCGCAGTGGTCTTGACCCGCGACGGACAGGAATTCGACGGTTATACCCACGAGAACGGTCCGAACAACCATGCCGAAGAAGAGGCGATCGCCAAAGCCGCGGCCGCGGGAGCCGACCTGAAGGGAGCTACTGTATACAGTACCATGGAGCCTTGTTCCAGGCGCAGTTCGAAACCCGAACCATGTGCAGACCTTATTATAAGGCATGGCTTCAAACGTGTGGTCTATGCTTTGAGGGAACCCGACAGGTTCGTCAGGTGCGAGGCCACGCAGAAGCTCATGGTGGCCGGCATAGAAGTCTGTGAACTTGATGCGTTTGCCGCCGATGTCATCCGCATCAACAGTCATTTGCTGCAATAATATGAATCAGGGATAATGATTTGAATATAATGAACTTTCCTGTGATATCGTTATTATATAGGTTATTATCCCAAATTCATGTTAGTGGCTTTAAAAAAGCCGCATACTTACCATTACCTCTCCTAACCGACCCCAAGCCGAGTGCCATCGCGCTTGCTTGGATGGGCGAGGCGCGAAAGAGGAAAACTTCGTTGAATCCTTCCTTCAAAGGCAGGACTTTGTCGCGGCTTAAAAGCCGCCGTTCCGGCATAGGACATGTTTCGATAGTGCAGGGGTTATGAACACGGAGGTTGTCCCGGCGGAGCAGGCCTACAGGGAGAGGCTTTGGACAAAAAGCTATGTATTTATCTGTGTAGCTAATTTCCTGATCTGTTTTGCTTTCTACATGCTTGTTCCGACGCTTCCCTTCTACCTGGGAGAGGTTTTCGGGGCGGGCAGGACCACAATAGGCATAATACTTTCTATCTATACCGTTGCGGTGCTGGTCATACGGCCGTTCTCGGGCTGGTTGGCCGATACTTTTGCGCGCAAGCCGATATATCTCATAGCTTATTTCTTTTTCGTCGCATTTTTCGTAGGCTACCTTGCGGCCGGAACGCTGTTGATGTTCGGCGTCCTGAGAGTGATGCACGGGCTGGCGTTCGGTATGGTGAGCACTACCGGAAATACTTTGGCAGTCGATATCATGCCTTCGTCGCGCAGAGGCGAAGGGTTGGGGTTCTACGGCGTGATGAATAACCTTGCGATGAGCGTGGGTCCGATGGCCGGACTTTTCATCGCCACGACGGGAAACTACGACATGATATTCTACGCTGCGCTCGCTTCTGGCGGTCTTGGACTGCTCTTCGCTTCGCTGATAAAAGCCGGAAGAAAAATCCCAAGGACAAGCAACAGTGGGATATCGCTCGATCGTTTCGTGTTAAAGAAAGGCCTGCCTGCCTGCGGATCGCTGCTGCTTCTGGCGGTTCCCTGGGGCATGACAATGACCTTTATAGCCATGTACGCCAAGGAACTGGGTATGGTCGAGAACACCGGCTATTTTTTTACCGTTATGGCGGCCGGACTGATAATTTCGCGCATCGGTTCCGGCAAGCGTGTCGACAGGGGGGAGATAACCCAGGTTATATTCCAGGGAATGTGCATAGTCCTCGCCGGTATACTGTGTGAGGCGTTCCTCGGCATAGTGGCGGGCCGGAGCCTGCAGGCGGGATATGCCTTGTATTTTGCCGCGGCTTTTCTTATAGGGTTCGGTTACGGAACGATCTTTCCGGCCTACAACACGATGATCATAAACCTCGCTCCGAACGACCGTCGTGCGACGGCAAACGCCACATATCTAACGGGGTGGGACGTTGGTATCGGACTAGGAATGTTCTTCGGTGGCCATATCGCCGAGAGCTGTGGTTTTGAGACTATATATTATGTCGACATAGCCCTTGTGTCCGTGTCGATCTTCTGGTTTGCAACATACGTCGCCCCGCACTTCCTGCGCAACCGGCTGAGATGAGAAAGGCTTGCAGTGCTGCAAGCCTTTTCTGTATATTAACGTGGATTCGGGATAAGAATAACAAATTACATCGGACCGAAACCGCCGCCGAAGCCGCCACCACCTCCGCGATAGCCTCCGCCACCGCCTCCCGGAGGTCCCATACGCTCGCCGTCTCCGGAGTTCCGGTACATATCCGGATTCTGGGAGCCGTTCTTGCCGAACTTACGGATATTCCATGTGAGTTTCACTCCGAAATAACGTCCGATGGTCAAATTAGTCCGGTTCTGCATATACTCCGACTGCCATGTCCTGCGGAAACTGGTATTCTGATTGAATATGTCGTTGCAGAACAGATTCACTTCCCATTGCTTGCTGCGGAAGATCTTTTTCCCGATGCTCGCGTTCGCAATGAAATAGCTGCGGTTCAGGTCTTCCCCCTTAACCGAGTTGTAGGAGTCGAGATTGAAATTGGCGGCTATGGTAAAACTGAGGGGAAGCACGAACTTGCAGTTGGCGTTGAGAATGTGGCGCAGGTAATCGCTGTTGCTCATCGCAGAGTACGTGTTGCGTACGTTGTTGTACGATATGTCGTAACCTATGCGGAAGTCGATCCTTTCGCTGATGTTGCTGCTGAGGCTCACCCCGCCTCTGGTGGCCATATTGCGCGAATGGTTGTCGTATGTGGTAAGGCCTTCCGAAACGTTCCATTGCCCCATTCTGGCAGGCGCCGCGTTGTAGTTGACGCCCGCGTCCAGATTCAGGTTGGATTTCATGAATGTGAGCGGAAAGCCGTAACTCACGCCCGCGCTGGCCGACCATTCACCGTCCATGTTTATCGGCTGCGAATATCTTCCCACAGCGTCGAGAGTCTCCACCACATTGCCTTCGGAATCTGTGACGGGATAACCCTCGCTGTCCCTGATTGTGAACGAAGTTATGGAATTGAAGGTGTAGGCTCCCGTAAGGTGCAGTGCGAAAGTACGTCCTCTCTCTACGTTCGGGAATATCAGGCGCGTGTAAAGCCTGTTTCCGTAGGACGGCTTAAGGTTGGGGTCGCCCTTGGTGATGTTCTGCACATTGGAGATATCCACGACATCCTGCAGGTTGCCGACCGACGGGTTCCGCGTGTATGAATTGAGGAATACCCTCAGCGACGAGTTCTTCTTGCCGAACTTCGACGTTACCATCAGCGAATATGTGACATTGTTGAAATCGGCTTTCAGGTCATATTGCGTCGGCAGTATGCTGGTACTCGCAAGGGTGGAATACTGGTAGAAGACACCGGCAGACAGTGTCGTCTCTTTTTTCTGCATGCGGTAGCCCGGGCCTGCTCTGTGTATCAGGTAGCCGCTGTTGTATATCCCGGAATATGATTCGTCGTAATCCGGATCGTATTGCTGGAGTGTGAAGTCGTACAGATATGACTTTTTGTCGATATCTGAAAAGTTGTAGCTTATGCTGTAGTCGAGGTTTACGAGTGAATAGGCGCTTACCGGTTCGGTGTACGTCATTCCCCCCATCAGGTTGTAGCCGTAATTGTATGTCGGGGTGCGCTGCTGTACCGGTTCCCGGTTCTGTTTCTCCGAATATGATTCGCCTCCGCGGTTATTGGTATTGTATCCGCCGTTGAAAAACAGGGAGAGGGTTCGCCCGGGCTTGCCCAACCGTACACGGTAGTTAACATTCAGGCCTGTGTTCCAACCGGTGTTGTCGCCGTTGCTCCAGCTGTTGAGCGGTACAGGCAAAAAACCGGCTTCACGCGGGAAATAGGTCTCATAGTTGTTACGTTCCCTCTCGTTGCTCTGGTATCGGACGGACGGACGGATGCGCAGTTCCTGAAACTTGTTCGGTTTGTAGTCGATCCTTGCGTTGAACGAATGGTTCTGGTTAATGCTCTGGCTGTGTGAATCCGAGGTGTAGTCCGAGTAATTCGACGTCGACGTTTCGTAGTACTCCCTCTCGGTGCGCTGATAATCGGAAGAGTTGGTATTGTTGTAGCGATATGTCGCGTCGATCTTCCAGTCGTTTTTCTTGCCCCAGGTATCTATATAATTGGTCTGGAGCACACCGACTTTGGCGATGCCGTCGTCTCCGCCAGCGCCAAGGAAGTCGTCCGCTGTGAAATTGCGTTGATTGAGGTTGTTGAGGGTTCCTCCAACCGATATCTTGGCGTCGCCCTGGAATATGCTGACGTTGCCCGATAGCATCCCGTAATGATTCCACGAATCATCGTTCTTATCCGGCGGTTCGACGCCATAGAGAGCCGACACCTGGCCCATAACACCCTGGCGCATCGATTCCCTCGTGCGGATATTGATGGCCTTGTAGCCTTCGCCGTCGTCGATACCGGTGAATTCGGCATTGTCGCTGAGTTTGTCGAACACTTCGATGGACTTTACGACTTCGGCCGGCAGCGCAGTGATGGCCGCATTGACGTCTTCGCCGAAGTATTCACGGCCGTCTATAAGGACTTTTCTTACCTTCTCTCCCTGCGCTTCGACTGTTCCGCCCTCGACTTTGATGCCAGGCATTTTCTGAAGCATGCCCGACACGTCGGAATCAGATGATACTTTATACGAATCGGCGTTGTATATCAGCGTATCGCCCTCCAGCGAGGTACGCATAGCTACTGCTTTCAGCACCACTTCGTCGATCACGATTCCCTGGCTCAGGAAGAGCGTGTCGAGTGCCATCTTCGACGAAACGACGTTGATGCGTTTGCGGAGCGTTTCGTATCCCAGCAGTGAAACTTCGAATCTGTATTCCTCCTGCGTAAGTCCGGTCGAGAAAGTCCCTCCGGCTCCGGTAACGATATGGCTGGTTTTTACCGAGTCCGATACGGGCGCCATAGCCACGAGTGCTCCGATAAGTGTCTGTTTTGTGTCGGCATCCGCCACAACGCCGCTCACTGTGGCTTTTCTCTGGGCATTTGCTGTTGTGACCGCCGCCGCCAGCAGCGTCAGTGTGAATAATCTCTTCATAAATCCTTTTCTCAAAATCGGTTTTTCGGATGCGCGAAAGTAGTTATAAACCGCATGCATACCTATTTGTTTCGGGTGAAACGGCAAAAACAAGTTGTGAACCGAGCGCCTCCGGGTGCGAGTTCACCGCCAGAGGCCCGCAAGTCGGCAGCAAGGCCAGTGCGGGGAAAGCCGACGGAGGTAACTTCCCGTACGCCTTTAGGCGCAAGTTCATGACGGTAGCAGGTAAGTAAGCCGCAAGGCCGGCGCCGTTAAAGCGGGGTAACTCTCGGGAACCTCCGGGCACGGGGCTGCTGATGGATGTAAACGGAAAACAGGGGCGTCAACCGCATCAGCGGATCGTCCACCCCTGTTCTTCACTAACCTGATACATCCTGTTAACCCAACATTGTCTTACCTGAAACTATTGCTGATCGTTTAATTGCCGCTGTGCGGCCCTCTCTGAGGACCAGGCCCGCGCTGGCCGTAGGGGGTGGAATTCATGTTTTCCTCATATTTCGAGTATTGCTCACTTGTGAGGATGCTTTTCAGCTTCGCATTATACTCGTCGCGGTATTTCCTCATCTCGTCACGGCGTGCTTCTCTCTGCTCATCGGTCATGTTTTGCATCTCCTCGCGCGACGGACGGGGCATATTTGCATACTGTTTTGTCTGTTCCCGATTCAGTTCGAGCACTTTTGTGTACTGGTCGTCGGTCAGCGAAAGCTGTTCTTTCATCCGGTCGGCCATACTTTTAGCCATGTCTTCGGGTGTGAACTGGCGGTCGCCCCCCGCCGGGCCGGGCCTTTGTTGGCCGTCTTTGGGTTCCTGTTTCTGCTGGTCCGGTTTTTGTCCGGATTTCTGTTGGCCGCTCTTTTGTTCGGTTTTCTGCTTGTTGTTTCCGGAGTTCTTTTTCTGTGCCGATACCTGTGCGGCTCCCGCCAGCATTATGGCGCACATTGCAATACCGATGATCCTTTTCATAATTTTAAGTTGTTGATTTTATCGTTTATGTTCTGTTGTATGGTACAAATATAAAACCCCGTTCCCTGATTCGGACGGGGTTTTTCTGTGAATCGCCCTAATGTTCCGGCGAACCGGCGTTTACGGGCGGCCGAACTGACGGCGAAGTGATGTTAAACGCCCATGAACCAACGCTTGAACTCGGGCACGCGGTCCTTGCTGATAACGATCCGTTCCGGAGCCTTGACTTTCAGGTTGAGCGAGAGCCTGCTGCCGAACCATACGGAAATGTCGTTGATAGCGTTGCGGGCGACGATGAACTGGCGGTTGGCTCGGAAAAAATCCGTGTCTGAAAGTGTCTTTATCAGTTTGTCCAGACTGCGGTCCATCGGGAACGGGTTGCCTTCGTAATCGAAGGCCCTGACCTTTTCGTCGGTCGTATAGAAGAGAGCCACGTTCTCTATCTTCAAAGGTACTATCTTGTCTCGGATCGGTATGAGGAAAACCTTCTGTTCGTCGCGGTTGCGCGCCATCTCGACTATGCCTTCCTTGCGTTGGTCAAGCTCGGTTTTCGACAGGCGCTCCAGTTTTTCGATGGCCCGTTCCAGTTCCGCCTCCTTGATAGGTTTGAGCAGGTAGTCGATGCTGTTGACCTTGAACGCTTCGAGCGCATATTCGTCATATGCCGTGGTGAAAATGATCGGGCAGGGGATATCTATCCGGTCGAATATGCGGAACGACTCGCCGTCGGCAAGATGTATGTCCATGAACAACAGGTCGGGACAACGGTGCGCACCGAACCATTCGACGGTGTCACCGATGCTTTCCAGCGTGGCCAGAACTTCGGCCGATGGAATTACTTTGCTTATGATTGCCTGGAGGTTGCGCGCAGCAGCGGTTTCATCCTCGATTATAACGACTTTCATGCGGAGGTTGTATTGATGAACGGCAGGCGGACTGTGAATGTTTGGCCGTCGTTCGTAACTTCTATGTTTTTCCCTGTCAGCAGCAGCCAGCGGTTCGACAGATTCTCAAGCCCTATGCCGGTGCCTTTCTCGGGATCGATCTTCGGGTTTATGGGGTTCGACACGACGAGGTAGCCGCCTTCGGTGCGTATCGAGATGTGCAGAGGCTTCGACCGTGTGATACTGTTGTGTTTCACGGCGTTCTCTATGAGCGGTTGTATCGAGAAAGTGGGCAGCGTCCAGTCCAGCTTTCTTTCCTCTATGTCTATGTCTATAAAAAGTTTCTCGTCGTAGCGTATCTCGAGCAGATATTTATATGCATTCACGAATTCCAGTTCGTCGTGCAGCGTTGTGGTCGTGTGCGGTTCGTTCTGTATGGTGTAGCGGAAAGTGTCCGAAAGCCGGTCTATGTAAGTGACGGCCGCTTCATCCTCGCCCTCGCGCACCAGAGAAGACAGCGAATTGAGCGAGTTGAACAGGAAGTGCGGGTTTATCTGGTTGATAAGCGTGTTGTAGCGCGCTTTCAGGTTCTCATTCTTGAGCTGTTCGTTTTCGAGCATGATATCCTCCCTCTGGTAGATGAGTTGGTATGTACGGCCGTAAAGCAGGGCGAATACCAGCACGAACGAACATTTCATGACGTCTATCGGGTCCGCCACGAGTTTACCCTTATAGATGTTCATGGCTTCGATGATTAGTTCCCCGGTGCGGTATTTCATGACCGGAAGCAGGAAATAGAGTCCTGCGGAGATAATGATGCAGTATACCGCCCGCTTCAGGTAAAATCTCAGGCCTAGATCGTTCCTTCCGCCGATGGTCATCACGCAGAGCATGATGAGCGCGAACAGGAAATAATATCCGAACTGAAGGCCCATGACCAGATTGTCGCTCGGACGGTTGTATAAAGCGCCGTAATCGAACGGTTCGTCGTTGACTTCAAGCACTTTCCAAAGGAATTTGTTGGCTCCCGGGGTTTGGGAATCGCGTGCTGTTACGGTCAGCGTGCTGCCGCTCTGCAGTTCGAGGCGGCGTATCACCCCTGCATTGACATAGATGCTGTCGCCGTGGCTTTCGTCCAGGTAGCCTTCGCAGATGACATATCCGTATCCGTCCTTCGCTACATGCAGGGTCCCTTTATGAGGGGTTTCTTCTCCGCCTTCCGGTTGCCAGTGGGGCGTCCCGAAATCGCGGCGATCCTGTTCGCGGATCGCAAGCAGGTAGGAAAAGTTTATCACCAGGCTTATTACCAATGCCAGCAGGACGTTGATCGCGACAGCGTTATATTTCTTCGGGAGGGGCATATGTCATTGGGTTTAATCACTAAGGGTTAATTCCCCGCCGTTTGCGGCGTATCATACAAATATATGCCAATGTTGTAGAAAATGTCTTAAAAAGAAGGGTAAAACGGGAAAAAAGGCTGGTGAACCGAGGCAAGCCGAAATTTGCCGGGTTCGCCGAAGAAGGTCATAAAACAGGGTACATTTCCTGAAACTTTGCTGCCAGGTAGTTTATTTCCTTTCAGTTGTTTTGCTTCGCAAAATAATCATCGACCGAGTGCCGCCCGTCGGCCGCAGGCCGGAAGAGGCATCTTGCGAGGGAGATAACCAAAATGGTCGATTCCCCGCCGCTTGTGGCTGGGTAGTTCATGGAGAGAGCTGTTTGTTTGCCTCAATAATTCTGATTACATTTGTCTGAATATAAAACCAAGGAAAAGACTGAACAGTCGAGATGTGAATAAAACCGGTACTATGAAGAAAACAATCATGCTTTTTGCTTGTATCGCGGCGGTTGTTGCGGCGGCCAGTGCGCAGGATGCCGATCGCGACTGGGCTAACTACAGGCATTACGGAAAGGCAAATGCCGAACTTAAAAAGACTCCTGACGTGGTTTTCATGGGTAACTCCATCACGCAGGGGTGGGCCGAACAACATCCGGCTTTCTTCACTGCGAACAACTACCTTGGCAGGGGGATAAGCGGACAGGTCACTGCGCAGATGCTCGCGCGTTTCCGCTCCGATGTACTGGAACTTAAACCGAAAGTCGTTGTTATACTTGCGGGGACGAACGATCTGGCACAGAACGACGGATATATTTCCATACCGCATATTGCCGGGAACATAGCTTCGATGGCGCAGTTGGCTCAGGCCAACGGAATTAAGGTCGTAATATGTTCGGTGCTTCCCGCCGCAAACTATTCATGGCGGCCTGCTGTTACGGAAGTCCCGCAGAAGATCGCCGAACTTAATGGCATGCTCAAGGCTTGGGCGGCTGAAAACGGCTGTACCTATGTGGATTATTTCTCCGAAATGGAAGACGGCGACGGGGGGCTGCCCAAGGCGCTGTCCGGCGACGGCGTCCATCCCACGTCGGCCGGATACGACGAAATGGAGCGCATAATAACTCCCGTACTGGGAAAATTACTCCACAAACGATAATTCCCCAATAAACACTTATGAAAAGACCTTTGCTTCTCTCCGTCGTGTTCGTCTCCATGCTGGCCGTATCGTGCGGCGGATCGAAGAATGCCGGCCCGCAGGACGTCGCCGGCAAATTTGCCAAAACATTTTTCGTGGATATGAATCTGGAGGCTTCGCGCCGGTTCGTATCCGCAGAGCTGCTCGAAGAGTTTCCCGCGGCCGACGAGATGAACGACCTCGAAAAACAGTTTGTCAAGATTCTGTTTGATCACGCTAAAGCGCACGGCTATAGATTTGAATACGACGCTGAAAGCAGCGCGATTGCTGAAAGCGCAGCCGATATATGTTATAAACTTACAGCCAAGGGCAATCCCGACTGGGAGGGTAAAGGCGAGGTCGATCTCGAAAAGGACGCTGACGGCAAATGGACAGTGACTGACTATGAATTCGACCGCGACGAAAGCGCTATCGACTTCGGTTTTTGACCGGTCATGTGAATTTCAGGAACGGAGGCTTTTATGGTCTCCGTTTTGTTTTTAATGCTGGCTTTGACATGCAGAAAAATTCTGGCGAAATAATTGCGGGAGGTACATAGATTGATGTCGAATCTTAAAAGACAGGACCATGACATTCATTATTAACATGGTTGCCGCGGCAACCATGATCTTTGCTGCGCCCGGTTGGGAAACGATCACGATCTACTGGGACGATATATCTCCCGAAGAGCAGGCTGGGATTCTGCGCTCCTCATATGTGCCGGCAAATGTGCGTGAGTATTATTTCCGCACAGAAAAGCCTTCCGACGACGAGGCGACTTTCGATGTATTGAAAATAGTGTCGAACATTACTCCTCCCTGGCAGAAAAGGGCGCTTTACATCCATATTTTCGACCGGATACTCGAAAACGCCGACGGAGCATTAAGCGAAGTTATGGGGGAATATTGCCTGAGAATACTGAAATCAGATCCGGAATATGTGATGTATTATCTCAACGAGCAGTCCGGAACCATGCAGAGATTCGCTTCGGCCATAGCGTATGAATATTATGCCGACTCGAAACCGTCGGCTGACGATTTCCGGAAATGGCTGACAGATAAATTTACAGGGAATCCCGATCTCGGCCCGACGATAGAGGAATTTTGCGACGAAATAGATTTCCACCTGTTGCAGAACAGGGAATAATCAACCGCAGCAGGGAGGATCGTTTTTCTTACTGCCTTTGCCGCCGAACACGTATTTGCGTAATAGTTTCGCCGCGATCCAGATGACCACTGCACCTACTGCGAGCCACATCGCTATGAATTGCCAATCCACGTTTTATACGATAAGATTACCTATTGTATATACAAGGAACGCGGCCAACCATGCCACGACCGTATTGTAAACGACCGAGAACGCCGCCCATTTTGTCCCGCCGGCCTCTTTGCGTATGGCCGCAAGCGCCGCGAGGCATGGGAAATACAGCAGGGCGAATATCATGAACGACAGGGCCGAAAGCGGAGTCCAGTCGGGTTTTCCCGTGACCGGATCGGGCTGCTTCAGCCTTTCCGGAAGGTTTTCAGTTTCGGCTTCGTAGTCGCTGTCGGAATAGAGTACCCCGAGCGTGCTGACCGTGATCTCTTTCGCCCCCACTCCGGCAACCAACGCCACGCTTCCTTTCCAAGGAATACCCAGAGGCCTCATCACCGGCTCAACGAATTTTCCGACGCGGCCCAGGTACGAATGCTCTTTCTGTTCGGCATGCGTCATATCCCCGGTTCCTTGTGGATAGTAACTCAGCACCCACACGACGACGGCTGCCGCGAGTATCACGCCACCCATCTTACGCAGATACTGCTTGCCCTTATCCCACATGTGCCGCAACGATGTGCCCATTGTCGGCAGGCGGTAGGGAGGAAGTTCCATTACGAACGGCGTATCGTCTTTTTTGAACATCGTTTTGCGAAACAGCACGGACGTCAGCGCAGCGACGGCTATTCCTGCTGCGTACATGCATATCAGCACGAGACTGGCCCGAGTTGGGAAGAAAGTCCCGATAAGAAGTATATAAATTGGCAGCCGCGCACTGCATGAAATGAACGGGCTTATCAGCACGGTGATGATACGGCTGCTGCGGCTTTCGATGGTGCGCGCCGCCATGATGCCCGGAACATTGCAGCCGAATCCCATGATGAGCGGGATGAACGACTTGCCGTGCAAACCGATCTTGTGCATCACTTTGTCCATGATGAATGCCGCCCGGGCCATGTATCCCGAGTCCTCCATGAACGATATGCACAGGAAAAGTATCATGATGTTGGGCAGGAAGACTATCACGCTGCCGACGCCTCCGATTATCCCTTCGACCAGCAGGTCGCGGAAAGGCCCTGCCGGCATCATTCCGCTGATCCAGAGTCCCAGGGCTTCGACGCCTTTTTCTATCCATTCCATGGGATACTGTCCAATGCGGAAGGTCGCTTCGAACATCAGCCACATCAGCAGGAAGAATATCGGGAATCCCCACAATTTGTGCGTCACCATGGCGTCGATTGCATGAGTGAGGGCCATTTGGTCATTGGTGCTGGGAGAATAGGTCTCCTTAAGGGCGCCTGCTATGAAACCGTATTTCTCGTTGGTAACAGCGGTTTCGATGTCCTCTCCGAGCGTCTTTTCCACCTTTCGGGCCTCGCGGTCGCGAACCGGAAGCCATTCTTTATAGTGAGGACATATTTCGAGCGACTTCTCCACATCGCTGTCTCCTTCGAGGAATTTCAATATTATATACCGGTGCGAGAACTGTTTAGGGAATAGCCCGAAGTCCTCTTTCATGACTTCTTTCAGGTTGTCGACAGCCTGCTCGATGGCCTGGCCGTGGTTTATGTGGATATGGCGGGTCTTGCCGCAGCGGTGCTCGTAAACGTCTATCACGGTGGACAGCAGCTTCTTGATCCCCTTGTTTTTTTTTGCCACTACCGGGACGATCGGCGTACCCAGCAATGTCTCCAACTGGGCTATGTCGAGTTTGGCCCCGCTCTCTTCCAGCTCGTCGTACATATTGAGAGCGATTACCATGTCCTGGTTGATGTCGATCAGTTCGGTGGTCAGGTATAGATTGCGTTCAAGATTGGATGCAGCGACTACGTTGACTATGACGTCGGGAATGTTCTCCGTCAGATGGTGCCTGACATAAAGCTCTTCCGGGGTGTACGGCGAGAGCGCGTAAGTTCCCGGCAGGTCGTAGATCACGAACTTGTAATCCTTGTAATGGAAGATTCCTCTTTTGGCGTCGACAGTCACTCCGCCGTAATTGCCGACATGTTCGTGGCCGCCGGAGATGGCGTTGTAGAGCGACGATTTGCCGCTGTTGGGATTTCCTACGAGGGCTATGTTTATCTGCTTTTTGCGTTCTGTGATGAGTTTATGGAGTGAGCGCTCTCCTGTATCGGCAGTAGACCCGTGGTTTTCAGGGGAGGAGGCTTCGTCTTCGGCGACGATCTCGATCATGGCGGCCTCATTACGGCGCAGCGACACCTCGTAACCCATCAACTTGTATTTGATCGGGTCTTTAAGGGGTGCGTTGAGCAGCACTTCGACTTTCTGGCCGCGCACGAATCCCATCTCCATGATGCGGCGGCGAAAGCCTCCGTGTCCCAATACCTTTATAATATAGCCTGACTGGCCTGTTTCCAGATCCGAAAGCCTCATCCGAATAAGATGCTTTTTGTGTCGTCGAAAAAATAAACCGTTCACGCAGCTATGGGTAGTCTCCGCCCTTGCGCGCCGGATGCAAAGTTAACTTTTTTTCACACCATGGCATCACTATTATCAGGTATTCTTCACTGGCATCATGTCGCAGGCAGAAAAGCATGCTAACTTTTTTATCTGCCGCATTTTACATTTTAGGAATATACGCAGAGAATAAATCATGGCGTGTAATATCTTGACTGTTAATTTATTATGTTTATGTGTCCATGCGCTCTACGGTTCATTTTATGTTGACTGCCTTTTGAATGGATAGCCAAAAACCTGTCGGGAAGGCATTCGGGACGCGATTCTACTCTGAAGAATCTATCATTTTGTATTGCAATTATTTGGAAAATACATTTTTTTGAATCAACTTTGCACGTAAGCTAAAGTCCAATTAACTTTTTAATAATAACGATTATGAAAAACTTAGTACCGAAGATCAACGCTGAAATCGAAAACTTCCAGACCAATGCAGCCCTTCAGCTCGAAAAGGGTAACAAAGCTGCCGGAACCCGTGCCCGTAAGGCCGCTCTGGAACTCTCCAAGCTCCTGAAGGAATTCCGCAAAGTGTCTGTAGACGCTGCGAAGTAAGCGGGGGATCTCTCGATTACTTAATAAAAAAGGCGCCATGGTTAGCGGCGCCTTTTGTTATTTATATGGGCGTCACGGTTTGGGATGCCTTTCGTTTTTAGAGTCGAATAAAAAAGGGCGCTGAATGTGTTAACAGCGCCCCCTGAATTTTTATTTCGAAGAGATTATTCCTCTTCTTTCATATTGTGGAAGACGTTCACCACATCGTCGTCCTCTTCCAGTTTCTCAATAAGTTTCTCCATTTGTTCGCGCTGCTCTGGCGAGACATCCTTGGTTTCGGTCGGCAGGCGCAGAAATTCGCCGCTTATAATCTCGTAGCCGTTGTCTTCAAGGTATTTCTGGATATCTCCGTAAGATTCGAACGGGGCTTCGATGGTGATGCCATCGTCCTCGACTTCCATTTCGTCTGCGCCGAAGTCAATAAGCTCCAGTTCCAATTCTTCGGGGTCGACGCCCTTTGTGTTGGCGAACTTGAACGTGCACTTATGGTCGAACATAAACGACACGCTGCCGCTGGTGCCGAGCGATCCGCCCAACTTGTTGAAGTAGCTGCGGACGTTGGCGACGGTGCGGGTATTGTTGTCGGTTGCGGTTTCGACCAATACCGCGATGCCGCCCGGGCCGTAACCCTCGAAGATGACCTCTTTGTAATCAGCCGTGTCTTTCGAAGTCGCACGTTTGATAGCCCTTTCGATGTTGTCCTTGGGCATGTTCTCCGACTTGGCAGTCTGGATAAGCACGCGCAGGCGGGTGTTGCCCGACGGGTCGGGACCTCCGGCTTTGACGGCTATCTCTATCTCCTTGCCGAGTTTTGTGAATACGCGGGCCATGTTGCCCCATCTTTTGAGTTTTCGCGCTTTGCGGAATTCAAATGCCCTTCCCATGAGTCTTTGTTTCAATTTTGTGGCGCAAATATAGTGCAAGCCGAGTGAAAACGCAAAACATATTTGCAGTTTTCCGAGGCGCCGCCTATATTCACGAAAGATGAATCTTTCGTAAAATTATAAAAAAAAGTAATTTTGCCTGTCTTAAATAATGGGAAATATGAAGGAAGAGATATTGAAAGTCGTCGAAGTGCTGAAAAAGGGTGGGGTGATACTCTATCCGACCGACACGGTATGGGGCGTAGGGTGCGATGCAACCAACGAGGAGGCCGTAGACCGCATATATAAACTCAAGCAGTCTCAGGATAAGCATGCGATGACCGTTCTGGTGTCATCGGTGGACGACGTAGGACGTTACGTACGCCGCGTTCCGGAAGTCGCGTGGCAGCTTTTCGAGGTGGCCGACAAGCCCCTTACGCTTATCCTGCCGACCGGCTGTGGGGTCGCCCCGAACCTGATTCCCGAAACCGGAACAATCGGTATCCGCATACCGCAGCACGATTTTTGCCACCAATTGCTGCGCCGCCTGGGCTGTCCGCTGGTTTCGACATCAGCGAACATCTCTGGCGGATCCACTCCGCTCACGTTCGACGAAATTCCGGCCGAGATTAAGAAAGGTGTGGACATGATCGTCGACCTCCGTTTCGAGGGACATCCGACGCGCCGGCCGTCGTCGATAATAATGGTAGGGCAGGGCGGCGAAATTAAAATTATACGGGAATGAGCAAAGTTGTTATTACAGAGATACAGAAACGGTTCGCGGACGTCGACATTTTCGGACATGTCAACAACATCCGGCAGCAGGAGTTCTTCGATATCGGAAAGACAGATTACTACAATCAGGTTATCGGTTTCGACGTCCATTTCGACCGTGTGACGCTGATGATCGTGGCGATAAAGACCGATTTTCTGGGGCAGATACGCTACGGGGACGATGTCTATATCAAGACTTGGGTGAAGGCCGTCGGCACCAAGAGCGTCACTGTCGCCCAGCAGATAGTCTGCCGCCTGGAGGACGGGACGGAAGAGGTGCGCACGGCCGGCGAAACGATCCTCGTGACGTTCGACCGCAAGGAACAACGCACCGTCGAAGTGCCTCAATCATGGCGCGACAGGATAAGCGGGTAGTGAAAATCGCTTTGCGGCATGTGAAAACGCAAACCGTCGAATCGGCAACCGGCGTCATGAATGATCCCTGCAATTACATATAGCGGGGGATCCGTATATCCACTCTACAGTATTTGTTTCTGCTCTTCGTACACTATTTCATCGGGCGTCGGTACCGCATCCATGAAGTTGATCCGGTCTTCCTTTCCTTTCTCCATAGATATGCGGAACTTACGGGTGGCTTTCCTCAGGCGCTCCTGCCGTATACGCACCAGATCCATATATTGCCGCATGACTGTCTTGTCATACCTGCCGCTTACCAGATATTCGCAGACGACGTCCAGTTCTATGTTACCGTTGCGGTAGATCAGTCTCAACTGGTTGAATTCGTGCAGGTGTTTTCTCTTGATGCTGTTGCAAATGTCGTCGCAGAACACCATCGACGCATCGTCCACCTTGAAACGGCCGAGATACAACCGGCTCGGGATGCCCTTATCGAGGTCTATCTTGTCCAACACCAGAATATTGGCATGGAAATGGCGGTATAAGTCTTCCAGGATGCCTTTAAGGGCTTTGCGTTCCTGTCTTGCGCTAGTGGTTCTCGATATGAATATGCCCGACAGGGTTATCAATCCGCCGATTATGATGCCTATCAGGGAAAACAGTAGCGATTTGTTGTTCTGAATGCCTGTATGGATGCCTTTCAGGGTTTCTGCTATATCTTGCCAACTGTCGGGGGCGGGAGATGATTGTAGGGCGAGTAATGTGTCTATGTCTATCATAACCGGATTGTTTTTTACATGAGACAGGAAAATATTGCAAATAGCATCAACGAAATCCCTGGGCTTTCAGGGGAATATCGCTGCCGTCGGGGGTTACGAGCGCCGTGCCGGTGCTTTCCGGGGTGATGTGGCCGATGATCTCGATGCCGAGTCCAAGCTTTGCCACTTTTTCCTGCATCCCCAGCGGGACCGTGAAAAGCAGTTCGTGGTCGTCGCCGCCGTTCAGCGCCGCGACCACCGGGTCTATGTGCAGTTCATCGGCCAAGGCATAGGTTTCGCGTGCGATGGGCAGCCGGTCGAGGTATATCCGTGCACCGCACTTCGAAGCGCGGCATATCTGCAGCATGTCGGAGGCGAGGCCGTCAGAAATGTCTATCATCGCGGTGGGAATGATCTTTTCTTCAGCCAATGCGTCGATCACGTCTTTACGTGCGCGGGGTTTCAGCTGGCGTTCCAGAAGATATTCATAGCCTTCGAACTTCGGCTGAGGGTTCTCCACTTCCGAGAGGGCGCGTTTTTCGCGTTCCAGCAGGTGCAGGCCCAGGTAGGCCGCCCCGAGATCGCGCGTGATGCATATAAGGTCGTTCTGCTGCGCTCCGCGGCGATAGGCTATCCGATCTTTCGCGACCGAACCCACGACGCTCACGTTTATGGCGAAACCCGTCACGGACGCCGTGATGTCGCCGCCCACGATGTCCACCCCAAGCTCATTGCACGCCTTGCGCGCCCCGGCATAGAATTCGTCGAGGTCTTCCACTGAGATTTTAGCCGAAACGCCTAGCGAAAGCGTCAGTTGCGACGGCAGGCCGTTCATCGCCAGGATATCGCTGCAGCCGATGGTCACCGTTTTGTAACCAAGATGTTTGAATGGGAAATATGTCAGGTCGAAATTCACCCCCTCCAGCAGCATATCGGACGAAAGAAGCGTGTATTCCTTAGCGCCTTTAGCGCTGATGACCGCCGCGTCATCGCCCACGCCCGCAACGGTGCCCGGATTGACCGGCCCAATATCTTTAGTCAGCCTCTCTATCAGGCCGAATTCGCCGAGTTCAGCTATCTCTGTCCGCTGTTTTTTCTCCATATGCAAAAACGAATTTACTGCAAATTTAGTCCGAATAAAAATAATTCGCTAATTTTGTTTGGAATATAGGATGCGCCTCAGCCATCCAGGCAAGCTTGATGTCGCCAGGCTTTCACTATATTTCACAATTACAAAAACAATTAATCCGCATATGACGAATATAGTACTCTTCGGCGCTCCCGGTGCCGGCAAAGGCACCCAGGCAGGCAAACTTACACAGAAATACGATTTCAACCATATCTCCACTGGCGATATTATCCGTCAGGAGATCAGAGAGATGACGCATCTGGGACTTATGGTTCAGGAGGCGATCGGCCGCGGCGAACTGGCTCCCGACGGCGTCGTCATCGAGATCATCGAGCAGTATATGCTGACTCACAGGGAGAGTCACGGCAATATTTTCGACGGTTTTCCGCGCACCATTCCACAGGCCGAGGCGTTTGATAAAATACTTGCCGGGCACGGTCTGAAAATCGATCTGATGTTGGAGTTGGTGGTTCCGGAAGAGGAACTCGTTCAGAGGATACTGCTCCGCGGCCACGACAGTTGTCGTGCCGACGATATGCACGAAGAGATAATACGCAACCGCATAGAGGTTTACAATGCCCACACGGCCGTTGTGGCGGAGTATTACCGCGAGCAGGGCAAGTACGTCGCCATCGACGGCAGCAGGCCCCAGCCCGAGGTTTTCGCTTCCCTCTGCGCCGAAATAGATAAGTTGATGAAATAAAATGAACTCGAATGTTTTCAATGATTCGGGAGCGGTAACGGAGTTGTTTCGAATTCTGAGAAACAGGTCTATCCACAGGTTTAACTCTGTCGATGAGATTATAGAATATAAACGAAGTTACCAGAATGAAATTGAAAACGTAAAAGCTAAAATAGAAGATGAAATTAATGTAGAAATAATGGTTTTAACGACAGAAAACAGTCTTCTTATTAATCAATATAACATACTGAAAGAAGAGCAGATATTAATTCTTAGTCAAAAAATCGAGCGACTAACACTGCTATCTGCATCTCTCACATCCAATATATTCTCAAAAATAAAAAACCTGTTCGTCCAAAAGAGACTTAATTATTTGAAGTCTAATTTTGACCGGATCGTAGAAAAACCGATAAAAGACTACATGTCTAAAATCGATGAGAATGAAAGCCTAATCTATCGCTTGTCCCACGATCAGAGCACAGAAACAGAGCGCAGATCAAAGCCTTTGGTAAGGGAGGTTCAACGTGTCATTTCCGGGCTGGACAATCTTTCTTCTTTTATTTACGGAGCTGTTGGCGAATTGAGAGCCATAAATCTTTTACGAAAATTACCGGACGATTATTACATTATTAATGATTTCCAAAAATCGTTCAACCCGCCTTTATATCATAAAAGTGAAGACGACTGGATATATTCGACACAACTCGATCACGTAGTGATCGGTCCCACTGGAATATTCGTTATAGAGACAAAGTATTGGAGTAAGAAATCAATAGAAAGAGATGATTTATACTCCCCGATAAAGCAGGTAAGAAGGGGTGGATTTGCAATGCATATTATTCTGAAAAACATTACGGAATACAAGGTGCCTGTCTCAAATGTGTTGTTAATGATGGGCGCATCGGTAGACAACCAATTTCAGTATGTCGAAATACTTACGGAAGATAATTGCATTAACTATATCACACGAAAACATAGGGTATTAAGCAGCGAACAGATCTTATATATTGTAAATCAATTGATCAACCCGGAATTAATACATATTTCTAACCACGCTCGCCGATATTACCGAAGAACATATAACAACAACTATTACCAAACATATAGAACGTTGAAGAGGTTTTTGCGCTGAAATATTGACAGATTAATGTAAAAAAATCGAAATTCTTCATTCTTCATTCTTCATTCTTCATTTTTATTTGTACTTTTGTCCCGCTTTTTAGCGCAAAAACCATAATAAACCATTTCATGAACAATTACGAAACCGTTTTCATTGCCACGCCGGTGCTGTCCGATGTACAGACCAAAGAGCTGCTTGGCAAATTCCAGGGTGTCATCACCGAGAACGGGGGTCAGATCGTGAATTCGGAAGACTGGGGTTTGAAAAAACTCGAATATCCGATTCAGAAAAAGACAACCGGGTTCTACTTCTTCATCGAGTTCACGGGCGAAGGCCCGATCATCGAGGCTCTCGAAACGCAGTACCGCCGCGACGAACGCGTGATCCGTTTCCTTACTTTCAAGCAGGACAAGCACGCCGTAGAGTACTCGGCACGCCGCCGCGCCAAACTCGCAGGCAAACAGCATGAAGCAGCCGCTGCTCCCGCCGCGGAAGAAACCACTAAAACAACGGAGGAATAAGCCATGGCAGCACCGCAACAATCAGAAATACGCTATCTCAATCCGCTGTCTGTGGATGTGAAGAAGAAAAAGTACTGCCGGTTCAAAAAACTCGGCATCAAATACGTCGACTACAAGGATCCCGAATTCCTCAAGAAGTTCCTCAACGAGCAGGGCAAGATACTTCCCCGCCGCCTGACCGGCACTTCGCAGAAATTCCAGAAGAAAGTGGCCCAGGCCGTTAAACGCGCGCGCCATCTCGCCCTTCTTCCTTTCGTAACCGACATGATGAAATAAGAGGAGGAGAGAATCATGCAGATCATACTTATCAAAGACGTAGACAAACTGGGATATGCAAACGACATAGTCGAAGTGAAGCCCGGTTACGCAAATAACTACCTCATCCCGCAGGGATACGCTAAGGCCGCTACCGCCGCCGCGAAGAAGATCCTTGCCGAAAACCTCAAACAGCGTGCCCATAAGGACGCCAAGATCCAGGCGGACGCCCAGGCTTTGGCCGACAAGATCGCGAACCTGCCGCTGGTCTTCAAGATGAAAGCATCTGAAGGCGGAAAAATTTTCGGCTCTGTCACTTCGCAGATGATCGCCGACGCCATGGCAGCCAAAGGCATTGAACTCGACAAGAAGAATATTTCGGTCGAATCGTTCAAAACGCTCGGCACGTACCAGGCTGAAATCCGCCTCCACAAACTCGTAAAAGGTGCGATCAACTTCACCATTGAGCCGGAAGGCACACTGGTAGCTGAGGAAAAAGACGAGAACGCTCCTGCAAAGAAGGAAAAGAAAGTTAAGGAAGCTGCCGCTGAGGAAGCCTCCTCCGTAGAAGAATAGATTTTTCTATAATACTGAAAACAAAACCCGGCATTTCCGTCGGGTTTTTGTTTTTATTCATATCTTGCCGTTCGGTTCGGAGGCTGAAAACGGCGTTTGGGCGGATTGAAATTCCGCTTCGCCAGAGGGACGCAGCACCCAATAGCGCGAAATGACTAAATTAGATTAAACAACTAAAACAACATATCATGAAAAAGCTATTTTTACTTATGATCGTCGCGGCGTTCGCTGTATCATGCGAAGGACCAATGGGGCCTGTTGGTCCGGCAGGAAAGGTAAATAAAGTTTGGAATTCCGATCTGAAGGTATTGAAAAACCAATGGCAAACCGGTGACGATATCATAGGGCCGTTCTATTTCTTCGACCTGCAGATTCCGCAATTAGACAGAGAGATGATCAACGGCGATGGCTTGTATCAACTCATGTTGAGGTATAAGGATGATGGTTATGAGATCAGACAGACGCTCGAAACCACAATATACCATACTGAGGACGACGGTTATCTGTGGTCTGAAAATATTTCAGCACAATTTCAGGAGGGTTGGGCCAGGGTGCTTATCCGCTATTCGGATTTCGACATGAACCGGACCCCGCCCGATATCATGGAGTTCATTTTCGCCGGGATGTATTAAGCCCTGCCGCTCTGCAGTCTTGCCGCCCTGCTAATGGGCGGTTTTTTATTCCGGATAGCGGCGTTTACCTAAAAAATCCTTATCTTTGTCTCAGTAACCGAATGCCGCGGCGGACACATTCCGTCAAGCGGTGAAGAAGGGAATCCGGTGGGAATCCGGAACAATACCCGTTGCTGTGATGCGCGGGGTCATTCAAGGAGGCTGATTTTGCATGGAACAGGCAGTCGAAAGTCCCGGGAAGGCCCGAAGCGATAAGTCAGAAGACCGGTCGGTTCGAAGAGTTTGCTTGCGAACTCGAATCATCTTCTGCGTTTTCGGGAGTTAGAGCAGGAAGAATACCATGTGAATCTCCGTGCCGCATGTGTTTTCTCATACCGTTATTCCCGTTTCCGCCGAAGAGCCGAAGCGGGAATACTTTATTTATTAAAACTTGAATTATCATGAGAAAACTCAAATTTCCACTGTTCGCGGCTGTAGCGATCACGGCATTTTTTTTCACTTCCTGCGATGAGGGAGACGGTCCCGAATCCCCTTATGAATTGCGCGTCATAGGTTTCGAAGACGAGTCCCTGCCTGCGGCCGGGTACGTTGTAGAAGATGATTATGCCTATACCGAACAGCGCATGACTTTTACCCAGTATTTTACCGATTGGGGTGGAACCACTTCATGGAGCGGTTTTGCCGTATCTAACAATACTGACAAAACCACCGCCGGCTATGCCAATCAATTCAGCGTTTACGGCAGCGGCGGAGCAGGCGGTTCTGCACAGTTCGGGGTGGTCTATTTCTCCTTGTGGGACGGTCCCGCCGAATGTGCTTTCGACGATGGCATAGAGCGCGAAATAGAGTCCGTCTGGGTTGCGAATTCGACCTATGCATACCTTTCAGTCAGGGACGGCGACGGTTTCGGCAAGGCTTTCAGCACGGCGGACGATGACTGGTTCAAACTAACCATTACAGGATACGATGCGGCAGGGGAGAAGACCGGATCTGCGGATGTTTTCCTTGCTGATTACCGTGCTGCCAAGCCTTCCATAATGTCTGAGTGGACGAAAATGAACCTCACCTCGCTCGGTGCTGTCAACAAACTCGATTTCACGTTCACGTCTACCGACAACGATCCTGAGAACGGGATAAAGACTCCCACTTATGTCTGTCTCGACAACATCGCCTACCGGGAATATAAAACTGAACAGCCGTGACGATGTAAGAATTTGGATGTCACGAAAAATCCCCTGCTCAACGAGAGAAGGGGATTTGCTTTAGTATTATGTCGGTACGCTACTTAAGGGCGCGTTCGATGTAATCCCTGTAATCGCGTACTTCGCGTCGGTAGTCGTCGCTGTCGAACAGTGGCGACGAAATGATGAAGTCGGCCGACGAGCGGTTTATCGCTGTCGGAACATTATACAGTGCGGCCAGACGGAGCAGTGCTTTCACGTCCACATCGTGGGGTTGTGCCTGCATGGGATCCCAGAAGAATATCAAAGCGTCGATCTTTCCTTCGGCTATCATCGAACCCAACTGCTGGTCGCCACCCAATGGTCCCGATTTCAGCATCGTTATCTCGAAAAAATTATCCATGTCGCCGTTGCGCTGTTCGAGCAGCGTCTTGGCGACCATCTTGCCGGTGGTTCCGGTGCAGACGAGATGGTGTTCGAGCAGCTTCTCCCAATTCCACGATACCCAGTCGGCAAGGTCGCGCTTGAGGTTGTCGTGGGCGACGAGCGCCACTCTTTTCTTAGTTCTCTCCATAAATAAATCTCTTTTTTGCATCCGATTGCGGCCTGCGTTTCAGGCGCGGTTATAATTTAACTTAATTCTCTGCAAAGTTAACGAAATAATACCGTATGTATTGTTACATTATCATTAAAAAAGGCCGCTGAATATCAGCGGCCTTGGGTTGAGGTACCTGGGTTACGCCGCTCATTTAAGGAGCGGCGTGATCCTGCCGCTGCCGCGGGCCTCATCACAACAGAAACGGAAAAATTCCTTCGGAACTCCGATCTAAAAATAACAAGACCGCATCCAAGCGAACTTGTGCGGTCTTGTTGTTTTCGTTCCGGCCCTTTCGGGGTTTTCCGTTTCTGTTGTTGAGCTACCTGGATTCGAACCAAGAAAGGCAGATCCAGAATCTGCAGTGTTACCATTACACCATAGCTCACTGTTGCGGATACAAAATTAAGGCTTTATTTCTTTCCTGCAAAGTTTTTATCAGAAAATTTATATCTTTACTAATCCAACGCTTTCCGCGGATGGCGTGTTGCTGAATGAATACATCTTTAATGTGATATGATATGGGTTTAAAAGTCAGACTTGTCGTCATGAACTTCCTCCAGTATGCGGTGTGGGGGGCATACCTGACATCGATGGGAACCTATCTTGCGGGTGTGGGCCTGGCCGGGAATATCGGTATTTTCTACGCCATGCAGGGCATCGTGTCGCTGTTCATGCCTGCGCTGATAGGCATAATAGCCGACCGTTGGGTTCCGGCGCAGAAAATGCTGGGGATATGCCACCTGCTTGCCGCAGGATTCATGGCTGCGGCCGGGTATTATGCGATCACAGCCGGTCCGGCTGTGGAATTCGGCATACTGTTCCCGCTGTATGCATTCAGCGTGGCATTTTACATGCCGACGATCGCTTTGTCTAACTCGGTGGCCTATGCGTCGCTGGGGCAGGCCGGACTCAACACGGTGAAGCATTTTCCACCCATCCGCGTGTTCGGCACCATCGGATTCATCTGCGCCATGCTGGGCACCAACTTCATCAGATTCGGCGGAGCCTCGATGCAGACGCTTCCGTACCAATTCGTATTCTCGGGTATCCTCGGGGTTGTCCTCGGACTGTACGCCTTCACGCTGCCTGCGATAAGGATAAACAAGGTAGACGGTAAAAAATCGTTCATAGAGGCCTCGGGGCTGAAGGCATTCACGCTGTTTAAGCAGAAGAAAATGGCGATATTTTTCATTTTTTCGATGCTGCTCGGCGTTTCACTGCAGATAACAAACGGTTTCGCCAATCCTTTCATCAACACGTTCAAGGAGATACCGCAGTTCGCAGGAACTTTTGGCGCCAACAATGCCAATGCACTGATCTCGCTTTCGCAAGTATCGGAAACGCTATGTATTCTGCTCATACCGTTTTTCCTGCGCAAGTTCGGCATAAAGAACGTGATGTTGATGGCAATGTTCGCATGGGTGCTGCGTTTCGGGCTGTTCGGCGCGGGCGATCCGGGGCCGGGCGTATGGATGTTCGTCCTGTCGATGATCGTATACGGCATCGCTTTCGATTTCTTTAACATCTCAGGTTCGCTCTTCGTAGATCAGGAGACTGACGCCTCTATACGTTCGAGTGCGCAGGGGCTTTTCATGATGATGACCAACGGGATAGGCGCTACAATCGGGACACTGGGTGCGCAGGCGGTTGTAAACAAATTCGTTTATTCGCAGGATACGCCTCTCGGGCAGGTGGCCGGCTGGAGTACGGCATGGTATATTTTCGCCGGTTATGCGCTTGTGGTAGCGCTAGTGTTCGCTTTTGTTTTCAAATATAAACATCAGCCGGGAAAAGCATGACGTGTCAGGTCAAAAATCGGGCGACCCGTTATGAGCCGCCTGGTTTTATTGCGTTGCGTTATTGCCGTTGAGCCTTATTTTTACGGCCACAGGATTGTGGTCCGACCAATCGAACGACGGGGAGGCATATTCTACGCATTCGATAGTTTTGGAATGCATAATGTAGTCTATGCGCAGCATATCGAAAAAGCCGCGGTAGGTGTAACCGTAACCGTTCCCCGCCTCGCGGAAACTGTCACGCAGCTGTTTGTTGATCCTGCGGTAGGCGTATGACATAGGGGTATCGTTGAAGTCTCCGCACACGACGACGGGGTAGGGCGAAATTTTTATATTGGCGGACAGGCTGTCTGCCTGTCCGGCGCGTATTACATAATTGTCCCTCATCCGGCCGATGATTTGTTTCATCTTAGCCGAACGTGTGCTGTCTCCCACGAAATCCATATTTTCGATATATTCCTGATCGGTCGCTGTAATGGAAGTGGTCTGCAAGTGGGCGTTGAAAACCCTTACGGTGTCGCGTTGGACAGCTATGTCGGCCCATATCACAGAGTTGCTCGTACCATGAAAATCTATATGCCCCGAGCCGATTATAGGATATTTGCTGTAGATAGCCACGCCCCATCCCAAGTCTTCTTCGCCACCGATGTTATAGCGCACCCTTTTATATGGCAGTTGCGGAAGCGCCTCTTCGAAATGGCTACGGGGATATTTGCGGGTCGATTGGAACTCCTGCATGCATAGAATGCCCGGATCGAGCGAATCAACGGCCGAAATTATGCCGTTCATGCTGGAAACGAACCTGCGGTTCTCGTGATCGACTTCCCGTATCATGCCGCGCACGTTGTATGTCACAATATCTACGAGCGAACGGTCGCGTGAATTATCGGCGTAACTCATGGTCAGTTGAGGACGCCAGTACATGGTGACACCCCAGATTCCGGCTATGAATACCGCCAGCGGTACGAATACTCCCCACCGCCAACGTATGATCCAGTATAGCAGGCATATGAAGTTGGCAATGAACAGCACGGGCATCATCAGCCCCATAGCCGACATGAGTCCGTATGTACATGGATTTATCCAACGCGCGGCCCACGAAAGCAGCACGGATACCGCAATGACTGCCGACACGGCCAACATTACGAAATCGGCCGCCGAAAAATTCCGCCTGTTTTTTTTCCCCCTCGACTCTTTGCGTGGTGCATCGTAATATGAGCGTTCCCTTCGCGGCATATTCCATTCCTTCCGAACCCTCCCATGACCATAGGGGAGGGCTTATTTTGATTAGTAATAAATTTTACCCCGTTTCTTCCAGTACCACAGCAGCATGAACCCCCACAGCATGCCGCCCAGGTGCGCGAAGTGGGCCACATTGTCGGCAAGGGAATCGAAACTGCGGATTCCCGCGAAAAGTTCGATCGCACCATAGATCATAACGAACCATTTGGCTTTGAGCGCGACGGGCGGGAAAATGAGCATGATGACGTCGTTGGGGTGCATCATGCCGAATGCCAACAGCAACCCGAAAATAGCACCTGAAGCACCTACTGTCGGGATATCCAGCGGCGACTCCACGAGCCAGCATACGAGCATCTGTATCAGTCCGGCGCCAATCCCGCACACCATATAGTATGTCAGAAAACGTTTGCTGCCCAGTTCGTATTCCAACGTCCGTCCGAACATCCACAGGGCGAACATGTTGAAGAACAAGTGTGTGAATCCGCCGTGCAGGAACATATACGTAACTACCTGCCACGAATGGAAAAACGGACTACCCACTGGAAAAAGCGCCAGGTTCCCGACCAGGAAATTTTCAACATTCTGCGGTAGCAGTGTCATTGCCAGCCACAGTACAGTGTTCGCTATTACCAGGTTCAGCACCACCGGAGGGGTTGAGAACCGTTGCTTCATCATCTGCATAATCTCTCTCGTATTGTATTATCTATTCTTTATTATGAATTACTTTAATCTGTTTCTTATTTCTTCCGTGGTTATTTCGGCCATGACCGGTTTTCCCCACGGCGTGTAACTCGGATTGTCCGTAGCCGCAAGCGTCGCAAGCAAGTTCCCGGCTTCTTCAGTCGAAAGCCTCAGAGGGGCGTTGCCTGCCCCGGTCCTTGCCATGATCGCCGCAAGTTTCGCGCGCCGTGCCTCTTCTCCCGTGAAAACGTCGTCGCGCAGTGAGTCCAATATTTCGTAAATCACCTCGTCTATCCTTTCCAACGGCATGTCGGTGGGCATTCCGGCAATGTCTACCGTAAAATCATCCGTAAAATGCAGGTCGAATCCCAATGCGGCGAATTCGTCGGCATTGTCTTTCAGCAGCACGAAATCATCGGCCGAAAGCGCCATGCGTTCCGGGAAAAGCAGTTGCTGCGAAACGCTTCTGTGTGTTTGCAGCATGGCGTTGAAACGGTGGTACAGCACAGATTCGCGCGCACGCCTCAGGTCGACAGCAACAAAAACGCTGCCATACATCGCCGCCGCATAACCGTCGCCGATCAGAAGCGGGGCCGAGAATGTTTTCGCCTCTTCGAAATGCCCAAATGCTTGCTGCACAGGTTCGTCGGCCGACTGTATGTATTCGAACTCCGATTCGTCGTATGTCATGACAGGCTCTTCATCCCGCCGGCGCGGCGGAGTGAAGTCCGATATGTCGGCGTTGCCGTCTTCGTATTTAGTGAACGGATTGTAGCCGTGCGAACGCACCGTGTCCGGCTCGCGCAGAGGAGGGGAATCGTATCCTCCCAACACCGGTATATCTATCCTGTCTTCCGAGTCGAAGTCCATCATAGGCACTGCGCCGGATTTTGCAAGGGTTTCACGCACAGCAGCGTTGATGATTTGCCAGATGGCGCTTTGGTTGCTGAACTTCACCTCGGTTTTTTGCGGGTGGACGTTCACGTCGATCGACTCCGGGTCGATATCGAGGTATATGAAATACGACGGCTGTACTGTCGCCGGAATAAGTTTTTCGTAGGCCTGTATGATGGCTTTATGGAAGAACGGACTTCGGAAATAGCGTCCGTTCACGAACATGAACTGCTCCTTGTTGCGCTGTTTGGCCGACGAAGGGCGCCCTGTGAATCCATACACGCGGATTATCGATGTCTGGACCGACACTTCCAGCAGTTTTGCTCCCGAGCCTTTACCCGTAATGCCGATTATGCGCTGCAGCAGCGACGAGGCCGGGAGATTGTAGACCGGTGCGTCGTCGCGGTATAATTGGAATGCGATTTCCGGATGGCACAGCGCCACACGTTGAAATTCGGTAATGACATGCGTTGCTTCTGCAGATCCCTTGTCGAGAAATTTTTTGCGCGCCGGGACGTTGTAAAACAGGTTGCGGATATATATCTGCGTGCCTTTCGGAACGGCCGCCGCGCACTGGTCGCGGAAAGCACCGCCGTCGATAAACAGTTTCGTGCCGAGTTCATCCTCCTCCATGCGGCTCTGCAGTTCGACCTGGGCGACAGCCGCTATCGATGCGAGCGCCTCTCCCCTGAACCCGAAAGTCATAAGGGAATAGATATCGTCGACCGAGCCTATTTTGCTCGTGGCGTGACGTTCGAATGCGAGCCTGGCATCGGCCGGCGACATTCCGCTTCCGTCGTCCTTGATCTGGATCAGTTCGCGCCCCCCGTCGCGGAAGTTGACGGTGACCGATGCAGCTCCGGCATCGACGGCGTTCTCCATAAGTTCTTTGACCACCGACGCGGGCCTGTTGACCACTTCGCCGGCGGCTATCTGGTTCGCGACCGAATCGGGAAGGAGTTTTATGCGTCCGGCCATTTCGCGGGTTATTTTCTGAAATACATCAGCCACACGATCAGGACCAGCAGTGCAAGGATGGCTGCAAGCATCGTCATGCTTTTGCGTTTGCGCTTGCGGCGCTTGAAAATTTCGTTTTCGGTATTGTTGCGTCGTGCGCTGACCTGCTGGCGGATGAAAGATCCGGGCACATATTCTTCATTATTTTCCTTTTCGCCCGGTGTCTTGTATTTTTCGCCCAGAACTATTTTTTTGCGTTCCTCGCGAGCCTCTTTTTCAGGATCATAGTAGCGCGGCGTATAGTTGAAAGGGCGTGGTTTGCGGTGGTTGAAAAACAATGCCATTTTGCCGATTTTATGAGGTAGATTCGTTCAAAGATAGGGCTTTTACCGGAAAAAGCTGTGCATACGTTCGAAAATATTCTGTGTCTTCGAGGATTCCGCTTTCCTGAAGCCTGGTTTTTCGGCCAGTTCTTCCACCAGTTTTTTCTCTTCGGACGAAAGTTTCGCCGGCACGGTAATGTCTATAACCACCAGCAGGTCGCCCCTGCCGTAGCCGTTGATGTCGGGCAATCCCTTGCCTTTCAGGCGGAGGACTTTCCCGGCCTGCGTTCCCGGCTCGATCTTTATCTTGGCTTTTGCGTCGACGGTAGGTATCTCTGCCGAACCTCCGAGCAGCGCGGTCGGGATGGTGATGTTGAGGTTGTGTATAAGGTCGTTGCCGTCCCTCTGCAATTCGGGATCGCGCTCCTCTTCTATCACCACAAGCAGGTCGCCGTTGATTCCTCCGTGGCGGGCGGCGTTGCCTTTTCCACTGACTGAAAGCTGCATGCCCTCGCCGACTCCGGCAGGTATCTTAATCTCAACGACCTCTTCGGCTTTAACGATCCCTTCTCCCCGGCACTTGTCGCACGGGGTGGTGATGATTTTGCCTTCTCCGCGGCATTCGTGGCATGTTTGCATGGTCTGCGTACGCCCGAAGAACGTGTTGACGATCTTCGTTTCGGTTCCGCTGCCGTTACATGTGGGGCATGTTTTGTAGGAATTAGAATCCTTGGCACCTGTACCGCCGCATTTGTCGCAAGGGATGAATTTGTTTATTTTAAGCTTCTTGGTGGCTCCATTGGCTATTTCCTTCAGGTTGAGCCTGACTTTTACACGCAGGTCGGAACCACGGTTGACCATGCGTCCGCCGGATGCTCCGGAATAGTCGCCGAAACCTCCGAAACCTCCGAAGTGCCCTCCGAAAATATCGCCGAAGTTGCGGAAAATGTCGTCCATCGTGAAACCGCCCCCGCCGCCAAAACCTCCGGGGCCGCCGGCACTTCCCGCGCCGTTCATCCCGGCATGCCCGAACTGGTCATAGCGGGCACGTTTATCGGCGTTGCTGAGTACGTCGTAGGCCTCGGCAGCTTCCTTGAACTTGTCTTCGGCTTCCTTGTCGCCCGGGTTCTTGTCGGGATGGTATTTTATGGCCGCCTGGCGGTATGCCTTCTTTATTTCCTCTTCATTGGCGTTCCTGGCGACGCCAAGTACCTCGTAATAGTCTCTTTTGTTAGCCATTGAATATGGTTTCTTATTGTCCCACCACTACTTTAGGATAGCGGATTATTTTTTCTTTGAGTTTGTAGCCTTTCTGGATAACGTCGACGATCTTCCCTTTCATCTCTTTTTCTGCGGTTTCGATGCGCGCGACGGCTTCATGGAGGTCGGCGTCGATATCCTGTCCGAGACACTGCATCTCGCACAGTCCCTTGTTCTTGAGCGTGCCGCGCAGTTTGTCGTCGATAAGGATTATGCCTTGGCGGACGGCTTCCATGTCTTCTGTTTTTTCCATGGCGGCCAAGGCACGGTCCATGTCGTCGAGCACTTCCAGCATTGATTTGACAACGTCCTCGCCGCCGGTATTTATCAGGTCGAGTTTCTCCTTGAGGGTGCGTTTGCGGTAGTTTTCGTATTCGGCCGACAGGCGCATGTACTTGTCTTTCCATACGGCGGCTTCGTCGATACTGCTATCACCGGCTGTCTCCGTGTCACCATCCTCTGCCATATTGACACACGCTTCTCCGTCGCAGTTGGAGTATCCGTCTCCTCCTGCAAAGCCATTGTCTGTCGTAAAGTCTTGATCTTCCGCGTTCTTCTGCTCTTTTTTATCTTTTGTCATGATAGTTTGATGTTTTTGTTTTCCCTTAACCGAACAAAATACGTACCATATAATAAAGTGACAAAAATATGTAATATTCCGACTATTTTCAATCAGGATGTGCAGTTTTAATTATTTTATGGAGTATCTTGCTTCTCAAAATATCGGATCCCGAACTTAACGGACGCATTATGAAAAACACATTCGCCAAAACCTTTCTACTGTCGTTTTTTTTACTCTTTGCTGCCGCTCTGTGCGCACAGCAGAAAAGAGAGATGAATTTCGGAAAACTGGGTGAGGAACTGAAAGATCCCTCAAAGGAGTTCCGTTCGGCTCCATTATGGGTATGGAATACCGACGTCACACGTGCAGATATCGACAGGATGCTCGCAGAGTTGAAGGAGCAGGGTTTCGGAGGCGCTTTCGTGCACCCGCGCCCGGGACTCGTTACGGATTATCTTTCGGCTGAATGGTTCGAACTGTTCCGCTACAGCGTCGAAAAGGGCAAGACTATAGGATTGGACATCTGGATATACGACGAGAATTCATACCCCAGCGGATTTGCAGGCGGACATGTTCCGGCAGAAATGCCCGAGTCTTACAACAAGGGGCAGGGACTTGCACCGACCGTAACGGAAGTGCTTCCTGAAAATGCCGCGGACTATTATTTGTGCCTGAAAAAAGAGGGAGACGCATACAGGGATATAACCCGGTCGTTAGGCGATTACGCGGGCGTTAAAGGCGAATACTGGCTGTACAGGAAAACATATTACGGCAACAGCAAGTGGCACGGAGGGTATTCCTATGTCGACCTGCTGTATCCCGGAGTCACTCAAAAGTTCATAGATGTCACTATGTCTGGGTATGAAAAAGAGTTCGGGAAAGAGTTGGGACCCGTTATCAAGGGGATTTTCACCGACGAGCCGAATGTGTCTTCCCCGGGAGGCCTGCGTTGGACGCCCGACTTGTTCGATGTGTTCGAACGGACATGGGGTTACGACCTTAAAAGCGTGCTGCCGCTGTTGGGGGAACAAACCGGCGAGTGGAAGCGGGTGCGGCATAATTATATGGAGACGCTGACTCAAATGTTCATCGACCGGTGGGCCAAACCGTGGCATGCGTACTGCGAAAAAAACAAGATGCTGTGGACCGGCCATTATTGGGAACACGGCTGGCCGGACATGTCCCATGGAGGCGATAACATGGCGATGTACGCATGGCACCAGATGCCTGCCATCGACATGCTTTTCAACCAGTTCAACGATGTCGGCCCGCAGGCCCAGTTCGGGAACGTGAGGGCCGTAAAGGAACTGCGCAGCGTCGCCAACCAGATGGGATATACCCGTACACTGAGTGAAACCTACGGAGGCGGAGGTTGGGATGAAACTTTCGAGGATTTCAAACGGCTCGGCGACTGGGAATACGTCCTGGGTGTGAATTTCATGAACCAGCACTTGTCGCACATGACAATAGTGGGAGCGCGCAAGTACGACTATCCACCGGTGTTCACTTCGCTTTCTCCATGGTGGGACAGCTATGGCGTGCAAAACGATTATTTCGCAAGGCTGTCGTTGCTGCTCAGCCAGGGGGAGCAGATGAACGACATACTTGTGCTGGAACCGACAACCACCGCATGGCTTTATTACTCTTATGTGAAAGGCTCGCCGTATACGATGGATATAGGCGTCGATTTCCAGAAATTCGTGACTAAACTGGAAAAAGCCCAGGTCGAGTACGACCTCGGTTCCGAAAATATCATAAAAGACCATGGCAGCGCCGCGAAAGGAAAATTCGTAATAGGCAAACGCGCCTACGGCAAAGTCGTTATACCTCCGCTTACGGAGAATATAAATGCCGCGACTTTCGAACTTCTGAAAAAATTCGTCAGAGAGGGCGGCCGGCTCATCGCTTTCTCGTCCCCCTCGCTGGTCGACGGTAAAGAGAGCGCGGAGCTTGTCGGTTTCTTCAGGGACAATGTATCACGCATCATTAACCGGACGGAATTGACGGACGGTGTTATCGGCGAACTGTTAACGAACGATAAGATAAGGTTCGGCCATGTTTCCGGCAATGACCTGTATCACCAGCGACGGACATACGACGACGGCGAATTGCTGTTCCTGGTCAATTCTTCGTTGACACAGGTTGCGAAAACGACTCTTTCGGTTAAAGGCAAATACCTGATAGAGATCGACGGTATGTCGGGTGACAGGTTCGGCTATCCCTCACGGCGTAACGGGAAGTATGCGGAAGCGGAAATTTCTCTTCCCCCGGCTGGGAGCATCATATTGTTCTGCCCTTCGTCCGGGAGCGGCGAATATCCTGCAAGGCCTGAGATCGCCCGTGCTAGATTGATGACTGCAGAAAGCCCGTTGGAGATAAAAAGACTGCAGGACAACGCCATGAATCTTGATTTCTGCGATCTCGTGATAGACGGCAAGGCTGAAAAAAATCTGTATACGGTGGAGGCCCGCATCAAACTGTTCAGCCATTTCGGATTGGACGACCCGTGGAATTCCGCCATCCAGTACCGCCGGACGGTGGTAGAACAGGATACGATAAAAACAGGCGACATACAGGTGAGATATCATTTTACAGTGGATGGCGATGCCGCGAAGATGAAAGCCAGGCTGGTAGCCGAGCAGCCCGGCGTTTGGAAGGTGAAGATCAACGGGAATCCCGTTTCCTCTGTCGGCGGGGAGTACTGGCTCGACAGCCGCTGGGGCGTGTATGATATCGCACGGTATGTAAAGCAGGGGGAAAATACGGTGGAGCTGGGCGTCGGCCCGATGAGCATATTCGCCGAAGTATCGCCTGTTTATCTTCTGGGCGATTTCTCACTGGAACCAGCTTCCGAGGGATGGATCGTGGGGAATCAGATAAAGGAGCTGGAACTCGGGAGTTGGAGAGGGCAGGGATGTCCCCAATATTCATGGAACGTTTCATACAGCAGGAATTACCGGTTAGACGATCCGTCGGCAAGATATTCGCTCAAATTGGGTGAATGGAACGGTACGGTTGCGGAAGTTTATGTAAACGATAAGAAGGCGGGCATCATCGCTTATCAGCCGTATGAATTCGACCTTACGCCGTATGTCGAACCGGGCGACAACAAAATCGAGGTCAGGGTCATCGGAAGCCTTAAAAATATTTTTGGGCCGCACTATAATAGCGATATCGGCATCAACGGGCCGTGGCACTGGGACGGTGTCCATAAACAGGCCCATGGCAGCGATTATAATCTTGCAAATTATGGACTTATGGAGAATTTCTCGGTTTATTCTTCCCGATAGATTATATTTGCAGCCAATATGGTGGATAATAAATACAAACTTCTCTTCGTGTGCCTGGGCAATATATGCCGTTCCCCTGCGGCCGAAGGAGTGATGCGGAATTTCGTCGAGGCTGCAGGTCTCGGCGACCGGATATTGTGCGACTCCGCCGGGACTTACGGCGGGCATGCGGGCGAGAGGGCCGACAGCCGGATGCGCCGTGCGGCATCTGCCCGCGGTTACGATCTGCAGAGCATTTCGCGCCAACTCCGCAGCGACGATTTCGAAAAATTCGACATGATAATCACCATGGACGACAGTAACTACGAGCGCGTCCATCGCCTGGCTCCGACCGTCGAAGCGGCGCAAAAAATTTTCCGGATGACCGACTTCTGCCGCCGCAATCCGGATGCCAAGCATGTGCCGGATCCATATTACGAGGGAGCCGAGGGTTTCGAAAAAGTACTTGACCTGCTGGAAGATGCCTGTGGAGGTCTTTTAGCCGAATTGAAGATTGAAGAATGAAAAAGACAATCCCTACGCAGGAGGGGAACTAAATCGCCGTTGTCGTTACGACCTCTTTGTGGAAGAAGACAGGTCCGAAATTGTCGGAGTCGAATTCTACGTCCAACGGCGGCTCGCGGTCGAAAATTCCGAAAACGGCCGAGCCAGAACCCGACATAGACGCATACGCCGCTCCTTCGTCGTATAATAATTCTTTCAGCCGCCCGATGGCCGGATATTTCGCGAAGACACTTTTTTCAAAATCATTTACAAGCAATTTCCGCCACTCGCCGATACCCTGTTCAAGAACTTCCGCAACCGGCACTCCTTTATCGCCGGGCGTTATCCCCGCATAAGCCTCCGCGGTCGGGACGGATATTTCAGGCTTCAGTATGACGATCCATTTTCCCGATAACGCAACCTCCACAGGCGACATAATCTCTCCGCGTCCGGTGCACAGTTGCGGGATGTTCCTTATAAAAAAAGGTACGTCGCTGCCGAGTTCCGCACCAAATTCTTCGAGTTTTTCATCAGAAAGCCCCAGCGAGAACTCCCCGTTCAGCGCCCGGAGCGTAAAAGCCGCGTCGGAAGAGCCGCCTCCGAGTCCTGCGCCTGTCGGAATGTTTTTCCGTAACCGGATTTTAACCTCGCCTATGCCGTATTCGCGCTGCATGAGGCGCACGGTGCGCATGCAGATATTTTTTTCGGCGGGGCAGTCCACGCCGATGCCCGCAACGTTCAGTACCGAGTTCGGGAGATGGGGTATGACGCTCAACTCATCGCACAGTTCGCGCACGGGCAGCATCACGGTTTCGATATCGTGAAAACCGTCTGCCCTGCGCCGCAGCACACGCAGTCCGAGATTTATCTTGCAGTTTGCCTTTAACTCCATAACGGAAACAAAATTAATAAGAATTCTTAACTTTGCGGCATGCTCAAATTTCGTACTGAAATAGATGCAGCTCCGTTTGCTGGAAAGATCGATCACAGAATGCACGGTTTTTCTATCGGTTCGTGCTTTGCCGAGTCGATGGCGGATAAACTGCGGCGGTATAAATTCCCGTTGGAGAGTAATCCGTTCGGTGTCCTGTACAATCCCTTTTCGATAGCCGATGCATTGGAGTCGCTGGCTGCGGGACGTGTGTGGGATAAGAATGAACTGTTGCATGAGGGCGGCCTGTGGTTCAGCTACGGCCATCACGGCAGTTTTTCGTCGACGACTGCCGATGAAACCCTCGCGAAAATAAATAAAGCGGCCCAGCGAGGTACAGAGGCATTGGCAAAAGCCGACTATGTCATAATCACATTCGGTACCGCGTGGGTATATGAACTCGGCGGCCGGGTGGTTGCCAACTGCCATAAACAGCCTGCACAGATATTTACCCGCCGCAGGCTGACAGTCGGAGAAATCGTTTCGCGTTTTTCGACGCTTATGGAGAGACCGCTGCACGACAAACAGGTAATCTTCACGGTCAGCCCTGTCAGGCACCTGAAAGACGGTTTCGAGGAGAACAGCCTCAGTAAGGCGATATTGAGACTGGCTGCCGCGGAACTGGCCGACAGGTACCCCGCCTCGCATTATTTTCCTGCCTATGAGATACTGGTCGATGACTTGCGTGATTATCGCTTTTATGCTGAAGACCTTGTGCATCCGTCCGATGTCGCAATAGAATATATCTGGGGAAAATTTTCTGCCGCGGCTTTCGGCGATGAAACCGCCAGGCTGATACCACAGATCGAAAATATAGTCCGCGCCGCCGACCACCGCCCATTCAACGAAGACACAGACTCGCACTCCCGCTTTCGCCAAGCCATGCTGCGGCAGGCACGTGAGCTGCATGCGGCGCATCCGGAGATAGATTTCACTCGGGAGATGGATTTTTTCTCCGGCGGCCTGTAGGTGCTTCTGCTATTCTTACTATCTTTACCACTTTAAAAACATACCCAAAACTTTTATGCGTAAAACCATAATTCCACTGCTGGCGCTGGTGCTTGCAGTCCCGTTTGCCGGGCGTGCCCAACGTATTGGGCATAAGCCCAAGCTCGTTGTAAACATCGTGGTCAGCCAACTGCGCTACGACTGGTTGGAGAAGTTCCAGGACAACCTTTCGGATGAAGGATTCAGATATTTCGCCTTGACAGGGACAAACTATTCGTCGGCATATTACAATTATATGCAGACCATTTCGCCGGTATCTTTGGCCACGTTGACTACCGGAGTGAACCCTTCGATGCACGGCGTGGTTTCGACTTCGTGGATAGACTACGTGACGGGCGACCGCGTGTCGCTGATCGAAGACAAGGCGGTGCAGGGGCTTAACTGCGATCCGGGGAGCGGATGCTATTCGCGCCAGAATATAGTGATGCCGACCCTGGGCGACAAACTCCTGGCGGAATCGCCGGCGAGCAAGGTCGTCAGTATTGCCGAGAATCCCGTTTCGGCAATAGTAATGAGTGGACAGACGGGGACGGCCTATTGGATGGACCATATGCGTGCCGTGTGGATTTCGTCCACATGCTATACCAGCCGTCTGCCCGACTGGGTGACCAAATACAACGACACGCACCCGGCGAATTATTACGTCCCAATGGGCTGGGTCCCGGCCCGTCAGGGCAAACAATATGTCAATCAAAGAAATACCATATTCAGCGGCGACAAGGCAAGCCGGATATTGTCATTCAAGAACGGCAATCTGACCGACTACGACGGACTGCTGCGCAGTCCATACTGCAATACGCTCGTGGCCGATTTCGCAAAGCAGGTCGTCCTTAATGAAAAACTGGGTTCAGACGACGATACCGATATACTGAATATTTGTTTCGACGCTTCCCGTTATATAGGCGAGACATATGGGAGCGAGTCGATGGAATTGGAAGACATGCTCTACCGCCTCGACCTTGATATCGCGTCGATCGTCAAGGCGATAACGGCGAATGTGCATATCAATGATGTGCTGTTCGTCGTCACTTCCGACCATGGCGCGAGCGATTCGTGGGACGCGGGTCCTGTGGTGCAGGACCGCTTCAATGTCAATCAGTTCAAAACCATTCTCAACAGCTTCCTAGGGGTGCAGTTCGGCACTGGCGACTGGGTGGTGGACTACATCGACAGGCAGGTGTACCTGAATCATAACCTTATCTACAGCAAGAACCTGAGTCTTGAAGACGTGCAGAACCGCGCCGCAGCTTTTGTACTGCAGTTCCGCGGTGTATCGCATGTGTTGACCTCGATTGCCATGAGCAACGGCTATTTCGGCGCCTCTTACGGCCAGCGTATGCAGAACGGCTTTTACCCGAGGCGGGCGGGCGACCTGATGCTCAATTTCATGCCTGGCTGGATAGAAGAACGTCCTGGTGTGAAGAGCCTTCCGGGTTCGATGTACGACTACGACACCCATGTGCCGCTTATCGTTTTCGGTTGGAAGGTGCCGGTACGCAATGTTGCGGAACCGGTCGATATGACTTCCGTAGCGCCGACGTTGGCACGTATTATGCAGATAAGCCGTCCGACAGCCTCCGACGGCGTCATTCTGCGTGATATGGATACGGCATTAAAGTAAAAGTGACAAAATGACAGACCCCAGACAGGAACGGATCATACAGGATTTTTCGCTTTTCGACGAGTGGCTGGATAAATACAACTACCTTATCGAACTCGGAAACACACTGCCTCCGATGGACCCGGCGCACCGCACAGATAATTACGTTATCAAGGGATGCCAGTCGCGGGTGTGGGTCGATGCGCGCATGGAGGAAGGTAAAGTGTGGTACGGGGCCGACAGCGATGCGATAATTACCAAGGGTATCATTTCGCTTCTGATTCAGGTGCTGAACGGACGTACGCCGCAGGAAATACTCGACATAGAACTGTATTTCATCGAGAGTATCGGCCTGCGTGAAAACCTTTCCCCCACCAGGGCCAACGGCCTGTTGGCAATGATAAAGCAGATGAGGCTCTACGCCCTGGCGTTTGCCAATAAAAAGGATTAACCGATGACACCGCAGGAAATATTACAGGTGGAACAGGATATCGTCCTGACACTCAAAAATATATTCGATCCGGAGATTCCGGTAAACATCTATGATCTGGGGCTTATCTACGAGGTGGATTTCGATCCGGCAGGCACTGCAAATATCACCATGACGCTCACTGCTCCCAACTGCCCGATGGCCGACATGCTTGTCGATGACGTGAAACGCGAGGTGGGGAAGGTCAAGGGTGTTACAGAAGTTAACCTCACGCTGACGTTCGACCCTCCCTGGGATAAGGAGATGCTTTCCGATGAAGCGAAACTGGAACTGGGACTTTTATAATGGTTAATGGTCAATAAGTAATGTCCTATTCCGATCTTCTAAACTTCATTTGGCGGGCCGGATACTTTGCCGGGCGGGATTTCACAGCCGTTGCGGGGGAGAAAGTCTCGGTCGTTTCCGCAGGCGAGTACGATGAGGAATCGGGTATGTGGTACGGCGCAGAGATCGTCGTGGACGGCGAGCGCCGCAGGGGAATGGTTGCGGTCGGTGAAGAAACGGATGTGCCGGAACCGGCAATTTTGCGCCTGGTCCATGGATACGTTCCTTCTGTCCTGGGACTCGACGACAGGCTGATACCGCAGATAGGGTATGGGATAGAGCCTGAAATTATCGGGTGCTATGATGCCTTGCGTGCAGGTTCGGCAAAATATGACTGCGCCTCGCTGATAAACGGAATGAATACGCTTCGCCGAACAGACCTCTACACGAAACTGCTCGTCGACAGGCTCCGGCGCAAGGCAGGCGACGTTATGGAGGTGTTCCGCGGTTCGCAGAAGGATTGGAACCAAACTTTCCATGTGATGCTTTTCCGGGCTATAGGCGGCAACCGCAACCGCGAGGCTTTTGTGGAACTTGCGTCGAAAGCGACGGGGGCGATTATTTCGCGTGAGAAAAATTCGCAGGAGAGGGTAGAGGCCTTGCTTCTTGGAGCGTCCGGATTCCTTTATGCCGCTACTGAGAAAGACGCTTATACGCTACGGCTCGAAGATGAATTCCGACACCTGGCAAACAAATATTCGATAGTTCCGCTTAGGCCCGCAGAATGGGACCTGAGGAAGCTTTATCCCGCCAACCATCCCGCAGTGAGGTTGGCGGGGATAGCTGCGCTGCTCTCTAAGAAAGAGTTTATGTTCGACGGCATGCTGCACTGCCGGAAGTCGGAGGATGTCGAAAGACTGTTCGACGCCGAAGCGTCTGAGTATTGGAAGACGCATTACAAGCCCGGAGAAGTTTCCAAAGAGGCTCCGAAGCGCATCGGAAAAATAAAGGCGCGCCTGATCGGGATAAACCTCGTCGCGCCGCTTATGTTCGCCTATGGCAGGGAGACCGGCAGCGAGGAACTGTGTGAAAATGCGCTCGATCTGCTCGGTACCATTCCGGCCGAAAAGAACGAAAAACTGAACGGTTGGTACGTGCGCGGATGCGTGCCGGAGAATAGTTTCGAGAGCCAGGCTCTGCTGCAACTGGGCGATGAATATTGTTCCGGCGGTGGCTGTGCACGGTGCCACATCGGGCGCACTGAAATAAAAAAGGCCTTGCAGCATTTGACTTACGTAATTAATAGTTAACTTTACCGGATAATTTTTCAAGAAATAACAGACCGACAATATGAGCTTTTTAACATCACTGATCAAGTTTTTCGGCGGATCCAAAGCCGACCGCGACCGTAAAATGATCGAACCCTACGTCAGGAGGGTTCTTGAAATATACCCGTCGCTTGAAGGGCTGACAAACGACCAACTCCGCGAACGCAGCTCCGCGATGCGTGCGGCGATAGCCGGATACATCAAGCCCGAGGAGGACCGGATCGCCGAACTAAAGGCGGATATAGATACGCCCGATATCTCGATCGACGACAAGGAGGCCATGGCGAAAGAGGTCGATAACCTCACTAAAAAGATTGACGAGAAGATCGAGGAAAAGCTCGATGAGCTTCTGCCCGAAGCTTTTGCGGTTATGAAAGACACGGCCCGCCGTTTCAAGGAGAACGAAATCATCGAGGTGACGGCCAGCGAATTCGACCGCAACCTGGCCGCGGCTAAAGATTTCGTGACGATAAAAGGCGACAAGGCGCTCTATGCCAACCGTTGGATGGCCGGCGGGAATATGGTAACGTGGGACATGGTGCACTACGATGTGCAGTTGTTCGGCGGGGTGGCCCTGCACAAGGGCAACATTGCCGAAATGGCCACGGGTGAGGGCAAGACGCTGGTGGCGACACTGCCGGTGTTCCTCAACGCCCTTGCCGGGAAAGGCGTCCACATGGTGACGGTGAACGACTACCTCGCACGCCGCGACTCCGAGTGGATGGGGCCGATGTACGAATTCCACGGACTTTCAGTTGACTGCATCGACAAACACCAGCCCAACTCGGCTGCAAGGCGCAAGGCGTACATGTCGGACATCACGTTCGGGACGAACAATGAATACGGTTTCGACTACCTGCGTGACAATATGTCCATTGCGCCCGACGATCTTGTGCAGCGTAAACATCATTTTGCTATCGTCGATGAGGTCGACTCCGTGCTGGTAGACGATGCCCGTACGCCGCTCATCATCTCCGGCCCTGTGCCCAAGGGTGACGACCAGATGTTCGAGCAGTACCGCACCCCAATTGAGCAGCTCTATAACCTGCAACGCGCCGATGTGACCAAAATGGTCAGCGAGGCCCGCAGACTTTTAGGCGAGAACAAAAACGACGAAGCAGGTATCCAACTGTTGCGCGCCCACAAGGGACTCCCGAAATACAAGCCGCTCATCAAGTTCCTGAGCGAAACCGGAGTTAAATCGCTCCTGCAGAAGACGGAAAATACATACATGCAGGACAACAACAAGCGCATGCCGGAGATCACCGACGACCTGTATTTCGTGATCGACGAAAAACTGAACTCGGTGGAACTGACTGATAAAGGGCATGAAAATCTTTCACGCACTTTCAAGGAAGAGGGATTTTTCGTGCTGCCGGACATCGGCTCCGAAATAGCATCGCTCGAAGCCGCCGACATCACAGCCGAGGAAAAAGCGGATAAAAAGGACAAACTGGTGAATGACTACTCCATCAAAACGGAGCGCGTGCACACCGTCAACCAGCTGCTTAAGGCGTACAGTATGTTCGAAAAGGATATTGAGTACGTCGTTATGGACAACAAGGTAAAGATAGTGGACGAACAGACCGGCCGTATCCTCGAGGGACGCCGCTATTCGGATGGCCTGCATCAGGCTATCGAGGCCAAGGAAAAGGTGCAGGTCGAGGCTGCGACCCAGACTTTTGCGACTATCACCCTGCAGAACTACTTCCGCATGTACCACAAACTGGCCGGTATGACCGGTACCGCCGAAACGGAGGCCGCCGAGTTCTGGGACATCTATAAATTGGACGTTATCGTCATCCCGACCAACCGCTCTATTGTCCGCGATGACCGTCAGGACCTTATATACAAGACCAAGCGCGAAAAATATAATGCAGTTATCGACGAGATCGCGAAACTCGTCGGGGCGGGCCGTCCGGTGCTGGTGGGTACCACTTCGGTCGAGATCTCCGAGCTTCTGAGCCGAATGCTCAAACTGCGCGGTATCAAGCATAATGTCCTGAATGCTAAGCAGCATCAGCTTGAAGCTCAGGTAGTTGCAGAGGCAGGGCATGCAGGGCAGGTTACCATAGCCACTAACATGGCGGGCCGCGGTACCGACATCAAGCTGACGCCCGAAGTGAAAGCCGCCGGAGGTCTTGCCATCGTCGGTACGGAGCGCCACGAATCTCGCCGTGTCGACCGCCAGTTGCGCGGCCGTGCCGGCCGCCAAGGCGACCCCGGTTCGTCTCAGTTCTTCGTGTCGCTGGAGGATGACCTGATGCGCCTGTTCGGTTCGGCCCGTATAGCGGGGATGATGGACCGCATGGGTCTCGAAGAGGGCGAAGTGATCCAGGCCAAAATGATGTCCAGCGCCATCGAGCGTGCACAGAAGAAGGTCGAGGAGAACAACTATGGTATCCGCAAGCGCCTCCTGCAATACGACGACGTAATGAACTCGCAGCGCGAGGTTATCTATACCCGCCGCAAGCACGCATTGTATGGCGAACGTGTCGAACTAGACCTCAACAACATAATGTGGGATTTCGCCGAGGACTTCGTGGAAAACTACTCGGATACCGAATTCGAAGACTTCACTTTCGAGTTGCTGCGTCTTGCGGCCGTCCATCCGTCATTCGACGAAGCCGTGTTCAAAAAGGGCAACAGGAGCGAGCTTGTCGAATTGATCGTCGCTGACCTGCGTACTACCTATGACCGCCGCGCGCAGAATGTGGCACAGGCGGCAAACCCCATTATCCAGAAAGTATATAAGGAACAAGGCGCACAGTATGAGAATATCCGCATACCCATTACTAACGGACATCTGGGCTACAACGTTTCGGTCGACTTGAAAAAGGCCGCCGAAACCAACTCTGCCGAAGTATATAAGATTTTCAGCAAACTGGTGATGCTCACCACTATAGATGACAACTGGCGCGAACATCTGCGCGAGATGGACGATCTGCGCCAGAGCGTGCAGAATGCCACATACGAGCAGAAAGACCCGCTGTTGATTTACAAATTCGAGTCGTTCGGGCTGTTCAGCAAGATGATCAATAAGGTCAACCGTGAAGTGCTGGCCATTGTCAACAAGAGCTTTATCCCGGTTCGCGGAGGCGCAGAAGACCCGTCGCAGTTGCAGCAGCAGAGGGAGCGTGCCAAGGTCGATGTCAACCGCCTGCATGCTTCGCGCATGGATGCCGCCCGTCAGGCCGGTGCCGGCGACAGGGGTAAGCCGGCGCCTGTGCAGGCTGCTCAAAAGGTCGGTCGCAACGAACCCTGCCCCTGCGGAAGCGGGAAGAAGTACAAACAGTGCCACGGCAAGGAAACTGCATAGGAAGGTGATTTTGGCGTTAAACGTCGTCGCTCGGATGCTCATTTACGATCAGTAAACCCCGCTCCTCGCTCCTCGTTTGCCTAAAAATCCCTCTTCTTATGCAATTTCCTTAGTTCCGGTACGTTTCCACCGCCATTGCGACCGTTAGTTAGGCATCTGCATTTAATAAGGTATGGATAACTGGAGTGTAGTTTATGTGGCGACATTGCCTCAGGATATTTATCCGGTCAGGAATCTGCTCGAGTCGGATGGTATAACCACGTTCGTGAGAGACGAACTTATGTCCCAGGTCTACAACTTTGCGTCGACGGCTATCGGCGGGGTTAAGTTGCTGGTACATAATTCCGACCTGGAACGCAGCCGCCAACTGCTCGTCGAGGGCGGCTATATCCGTCCCGAGGATTACCAGCCTGAGCCGGAGTCGGAAGTTGTCCACGTTGCCGACCGCGCGCACTGTCCCTATTGCGGCTCGCCCCAGATATCGAAAACAAAGGAGGCAAATCCGGCGGCGGTCATAATGTGCTATATGATCGGTCTTGTGCTTCCCATCTTCAAACGGACATACCAGTGTTGGGACTGCGGCAAGCAATGGAAATTTGGCAAAAAACACAGAAAATAAGAAACAAATCCACAATAAAGGCAGGTAAAGAAGTGGTATTGACGTCACAGTAAATTTTGTCAAATAAACCGCCGTCGGCGTTCCGACTCGATTTTTTAGCGTACCTTTGCGGCTTATAAAATATTTTGATGAATCAATTAGAAGAATTCAGGGCTTTAGGACTGTCGGACGATATACTTAACGCCATCTCGAAAAAGGGTTTCGAAACCCCGTCGGCCATCCAGAGCCTCACAATTCCCCACCTGCTCAACACCGATAAGGACATCATAGCGCAGGCCCAGACCGGTACCGGTAAAACCGCCGCGTTCGGCCTTCCGATCATCCAATTGCTCGACACCAAGAAGCAGATTCCCCAGGCCCTTGTGCTGGTTCCCACGCGTGAACTCGCGCTTCAGGTTACCCAGGAGATGCAGTCGTTCAACACGGGCGGATTGTCTATCGCGCCGATATACGGCGGGGCGTCTATAGAGGAGCAGCTGCGCCGCCTGAAAAAAGGCATTGACATAGTAGTCGGGACGCCCGGACGTATCCTCGACCATATACGCCGCAGGACGCTCGACCTTTCGGAGATCGCGTATCTCGTGCTGGACGAAGCCGACGAGATGCTAAACATGGGCTTTATCGAGGACATCGAAGCGATCATGCAGGATATGCCGTCGTCGAGGCGCGTGCTGTTGTTTTCAGCCACGATGCCAGACCGTATAGCTGCGCTGGCGAAGAACTACATGCGCGATCCGGACATCCTGAAGGTCGAATCGAAGAACATAACCGTCGACCTCACCAACCAGATATATTTCGAAGTCCGCGAGGGCGACAAACTCGACGCCCTTACGCGCATAATAGACGTCGAGCCGGAGTTCTACGGCATAGTCTTTTCGCGCACAAAGGTCGGCACCGACGATATCACTGCCCGCCTTATCGAACGTGGATACGCGGCCGAAGGGCTTCATGGCGACATCTCGCAGGCCCAGCGCGAAAAGATCCTCGGCAAGTTCAAGCGCAGGCAGACCAACATACTGATCGCAACCGACGTGGCGGCGCGCGGAATAGACGTCAACAACCTCACGCACGTAATAAACTATTCGCTCCCGCAGGACAGCGACAGCTACGTTCACCGCATCGGCCGCACTGGCCGCGCCGGGAACCAGGGGACGGCGATCACGTTTATTTCGCCGTCGGAGATGCGCAAATTCGGTTTCCTGAAAAAGGATATCAATGCCGACATCAAACTCGAAACACTACCCACGCCAGCCGACGTTATCGCCACCAAGCGCAACAAGATCAAGGAAGACCTCTATAATATAGTCGAGAGCGAGAACTATCTCGAGTGTAACGACATGGCTGCTGAGCTGCTCGAAAGTTATCCGCCGGAAATTGCACTGAGCGCACTGCTGCGCCTGGCTTTCAAAGACGAGCTGAGCGAGAACAGCTATCCCGAGATACGTTCGATCAACGTCGACCGCAAGGGCAAGGCGCGCATCTTCATGGCAATCGGGCATAAAGACGGCTACGATCCGCGT